>CBFHTO010000001.1:0-130526 GCA_965658765.1 Glaciecola sp.
TGTTTACACCTAAGAAACCTTTTTTGCGATTATATCAAAATAATATTTAAAGCGAGTGGCTCACGGCGTTTATCTTTTTAGATGAATAAATCGCACCTGTTTACATTAATAAACAGCGCTTTCAATGGCTCATAGCTTTATGTCGTTTCCAAAGATTCACGCTGAAGTTTATCACCACACACAAGACATATTTTGACGCAACAGACCCTAATACTCCTTAAATTATATGTAATAGCGTGCTCATTCTGAAAACAGGCTTACAGAAAAGTATTTTTATTCTTTAGTCTTAGTCACCTTGATGAATCAAGGATTTACTACTAAACCTTTATTATATGATCTTAAAACATGAACAAAATAAAATGATACAACTTGCATACACAACTATTGCTAGGCGAGCGATGGATAAAGCAGCGCTTATGAAACTGCTGCAACAAGCTAGGTTATTTAATTATCAACACAACCTAAGCGGTATATTACTTTACAAGGACCGGTCTTTCTTTCAAGTTTTAGAGGGTGATAACAACACAGTGACCGATTTAATGGTCTCTATTGGATTAGACAATCGCCATCAAGACTTAAATGTGATGTACAACAGAGTAATCACACAAAGGGACTTTCAAACATGGAGTATGGGCTTTGTTAATCTTGACGCCGAGGAGCTTGATCCAGACCTGAGAGCCGCAAAAGATTTTATCTTTCCATTACAAAGTAAGTCAGGCAGTTTAGCTCAAATTATTAATGTCTCTAAAGCCAAGACCTTAGTCAGTCGATTTTCTGGCGTGTTAGCTTAAACATTCTTTGATATAAAACCTGCCCTTGCTTTTGTATGGCGCACCTTTCGTTCATCAAATTAATGGTTATCAAATCCACCGTCTTACCTCGTCAAGGTAACTCTCGTACTCCTTCCCAAATAGAGACTTAAGCATCGTCTCTTCAGGCCGAATTTGAAACCGGTTGAGATAGCAGATAAACAATAGGATAAAAATAATACCTAATAAATTGTGCAAATACAGACAAAGGGCAAGCAGTATGAGCGCCAGACCTAAATACATTGGATTACGCGAATATGCGAATACACCATGTCTAACCACTTGGCTAGCTTTATCGAGGTGAATGGGGTCAACACTCGTTTTCGCCCTTCTAAAAGTTACAACCGCGGCTATGCCAACACCAGTTCCTAATGTAAAACTTACCGCGCTTATAAACTTCACAACGAAATTGAAGGTCGTTTCATCCCCTGCACTTTTTGCTATATTGGCAACTTCTGAAAGAATCGGTATATTTTCTAGCAAGGCCTTGGGATGAATAAAATAAATTAGTGCAGCAGCGATTAGGAAAACCGCCACTGGGGGAACTTTCAATTCTAGTCTACTGATATTCATCTCTTTACCACAATTAAAGTTGCCAAAAGAAGTGATAAGTACTTGAATTTATAATGAGTTGAGTAAGGTCTCAGCATCTGACACTTCGAATTGACCTCCTTCCTCGAGGTTTAACTTACTCACTATGCCATCTTCTACTAACATGCTGTAACGCCTAGAACGAATCCCACCAAATCCTGAGGTATCCATTTCTACGCCAAGAGCTTTAGCAAAACTTCCGTCCCCATCAGCTAGCATTGTTATATGTTCAGCGTTAAGCGCTTTACCCCAAGAATGCATGACAAAGGCATCGTTAACAGAAACACAAACGATGTCATCAATTCCTTTCTCTTTAAATTTATCAGCTAAAGCTACATATCCAGGTAAATGTGACTCGGAGCACGTAGGAGTAAACGCACCTGGTACTGCAAATAATACGACTTTTTTACCGGAGAAAAGCTCCTCTGTGCTTGGGTTTTTCATGCCATCCTCTGTCATTAAGCTAAATTCTGCTTCGGGAAGGCGCTCATTAAGATTGATCATATTGGTTCCTTAGTACTTTTTTAGTAATGTGTTAAATGAATAAGCCTGTATGAAAGATGAGGATCATAAGGCAATATAATTGTTCTAAGGTTTTTGGTAGATGTCGAAACGATGTTTTTTTGAAGGTATGTTTCCAATCGGCTTTACCCCCAGTGCATTCGATAATTCTGGCGCATTTGCTGGTCGTTTTACAACTACGCGTTTTGCTGGAAATTCCAAGGCGGCATCCATTAGGCGTTCACTGTCCAGATCTGGCCCTAATAGTTGTTGAAAAGCCTGCATTTCTTTTTTCACTAGAGCAGATTTTTTCTTATGGGGAAACATCGGATCAAGATAAAGCACATCGGCTTGGAACTTATTTTCTTTGGCTTTTGTAGTGAGTGAGCCTTCACTTTCATACCAATTACTCGCTAGTAAAAAATCATCGAGCTTTTGCGCTTCTTGTATTGATAAAACGTCTCGCCAAGTTTTATGGGCGAAAATAGATAAAAAATCACCACTGTCAAAGTTAACAACATGCATATGCTTCTCACATTCCACTTGAGCGTTATGAGCCCGCTGTAGTGCGTCTATCAATAATTTAGAAATAATGGCACTTCTTTCGAGCATTAATACTCGAGCTCCAACACTTGCCATTATGAAACTATCGGTACCCATACCCGCAGTGCAATCTATCACTCTAGGATGCTTATTAGTTTTAATGCCTATAGCTCTTGCGATAGCCTCATTTTTACCCCCACCATGCTGCTTGCGATATTGTAGTGCCGCTGATTTGAAATCAATAAAAATATCGGACCATTTTGGCTCCGAGGATAGACGTAAGCTGAGGCCCTCTTCTGATATTACCAACTGCCATTTCGCGCTAGAAAATTTCTTTACGGAACCAGCCAAGGGGACTTTGTGTAATTTGAGACCTAGGTCTTGTGCTAATTGCTTTGCTTTTGTTTCGGACTCTAAGTTATTAACATCTTCGAGTAATACTGCTAATTCGCATGACTTAAGCATTTGAGTACTCGTCCTTATATGCAAGCCAACGCTGAATGAGCGCAAGCGAGGCCTGATTATGATGCGCCCACATATTCTCGGCAATTTCTTGGACTTGCGGCATCAGCCGAGCATCTCTCACTAAATCTGCAATTTTCAGATCGGCAATACCGGTTTGCTTCGTACCGAGCAGCTCACCGGGACCCCTAATTTCCAGATCTTTCTCTGCTACATAAAATCCATCGTTTGACTCTCTAAGTACACTTAACTTTAGCGTAGCCGTTTTGCTAAGGGGTTGTTGATACATCAATACGCAGTGACTCTCGATTTTACCTCGTCCAACTCGCCCTCTCAGTTGATGCAATTGAGCTAGACCTAAACGCTCTGGATTTTCAATGATCATTAAACTGGCATTTGGTACATCCACACCCACTTCGATCACTGTTGTGGCGACTAATAATTGCGAATCTCCACGCTTGAATTCATCCATCACAGCTTGTTTTTCTTCAGGTTTTAATCGCCCATGTACAAGCGAAATGCTTAGATCTGGCAGTGCAGTGCGCAAGGCAATAGCTGTGTCTTCAGCTGCTTGGCACTGTAAGACATCCGATTCTTCTATCAGTGTGCATACCCAATAAACTTGGCGAGCGTCGTTTAACACAGCTAAGCGGACTCGTTCTATTACTTCAGCTCGCCTCGTATCAGCAATAACGACGGTTTTAACGGGAGTACGTCCAGGGGGCAGTTCATCAATGATGGAAGTATTTAAATCAGCATATGCAGTCATTGCTAGGGTACGTGGTATGGGAGTTGCCGTCATAATAAGTTGATGGGGATGTTTGCCCTGTTTTTCACCTTTTTTACGCAAGGCAAGGCGCTGGTGCACACCAAAGCGATGTTGTTCGTCCACAATAACGAGTGCCAACTTTTTGTACTCTACGGCGTCTTGAAAGATTGCGTGTGTTCCTACTAAAAAAGAAATATCGCCATCTATCAGGGCCTTTAAGGTTGCCCCTCTTTCTTTTACTTTTGTCTTACCAGCTAACCAACCAACCTTTACTCCTAAAGGTTCAAGCCACTGACGGAAGTTATTAGCATGCTGTTCGGCAAGGATCTCAGTTGGCGCCATTAATGCGACCTGATAACCACTCTCAATTACGTTTAATGCGCTCAAGCAAGCAACAAGTGTTTTACCGGAGCCAACATCTCCTTGAACAAGCCGCATCATTGGCTTATTTTGCATAAGATCATGCTCGATTTCCTGCACTACTCTTGCTTGTGCATTGGTTGGCGTAAAGGGTAAGGACGCCAATAAAGCTTGTTTAAGCTTGCTGTCACTCTCAATGCTTATACCTGGAGAGTGTGACGCATTTGCTTTTACTTTTAACAGACTTAGGTGGTGCGCCAAAAGTTCCTCTAAAACAAGTCTCGTCTGTGCTGGATGTTGCCCTTCTAAAAGCATGTTTAAATTCACATCAGCCGGTGGTCGATGAACTAAGTACAAGGCGTCTTCTAGTGATAATTGCTCTGCATAAAGTCCCTTTGGCAATAAGTCGAGCAATGCGCCTTTTTTTAATTGGGCGAGAGCTTGTTGGCTAAGTTTCCGTAAAGTAAGCTGATTGACGCCCTCGGTAGTTGGATATACAGGCGTAAGAGTTGTCTCAAGGCCAAGCGAACTCGATTGGCTCAGCACTTTATATTCTGGGTGCATCATTTCCCAACCCGATGGACCACTTTTTACTTCACCAAATGCTCGTATTTGTGTGCCTGGGCTTAAACCCTTTAGTTGCGCAGCAGAGAAATGAAAAAAACGTAAATTAATGAAATCGCTAGAATCACTTAGCTTCACGATGAGCATGCGCTTGCGACCATATTTTATATCGGCACTTTGAACTTCACCCACCACGGTACCATGTAAGCCGTTATAGATTTCTCGAATCGCATAAACACGAGTGCGGTCCTCGTAGCGAAGAGGTAAGTGAAAAATCATGTCTTGCAGATTGCGGATCCCTAGCCTAGCAAGCTTTTCTGCAACACGGTCGCCCACGCCTTTTAAGCTAGTAACAGGAGTATCTGCAAGTGATTTCATAAACGTTATGTGATTATTTTTATTTGTTTCTATACCGCATACTATCATTGTTTAATTGACTGACAATAGTACATGGCAACCACCAGAGTTAAAAACTAGGTTTAAAACATACTATCTCTTAGGCCTGTGAACTCTTGCATGATCATTGGTCGATTCAATGTTTGCCCACCGTCTCGGCCAATCGGAATCCACGGGATTTTACCAGCACCCTTTGAAGGCTGGAGAGTAAACAAGTCAAGTGGGATAGTCAGATAAAAGCCCTTTGTAAAGCTGCCCTCTCCATATTCTTCGGCAGAAACGTTAGTAAACGCCGCAAACGCTCCAACCACCATGCCAGAGTCAAAGCGTTTCGAAAAGTCGATTTTGACGCCCTTGTCCTTCGCTAAAAATTGCCCAATATTTAAGCCAATTCGCGTATTAGGTAAAAACTCTGGTCGGTAATAAACATTTATATGACCAGTAAAAGTCGAGTAATCTAAAAAACTAACATCATCATCAAAGCCACGTTGACGCACGTAATTTAAGTCTGCACCAATGCTCCAATTACTGTCTACTGGTCGATAGAGAATTTCGCCACCAACGCCACCGAACATTGTTTCGAGATACCCAGCATAAGCCTGTACAAATAAATCTTGTTTTGGCCTATCCACATATTGATAAAACAATGTATCTAAGGTTACATCAGCGCGATTGACGTAGCGTCGCACTTCAGTTCGCACTCGTGGTAAGGGTGTGTCTTGACTGTCGCTCAAGAAATTAAATTCATCAAAGTTTTCAACTAATGTCACTTTCGCTGTGCCGCTAATCCTGTGATGTTCGTTAAACGCATAACCACCCGTCAATGCAACCCCACCTTGAAACATGAAGAATCGCTCGGGTGAACCAAAAGTTTGGATCCAGAAAGTCTCAATGTTTCGAATCCAACCGCTGGTCTTTTTAATAGTCATATTGGCGATGCTTTTATCACTCACTGGCTGACGTGAAAAGGCGTCTTTAATTTCCAAGCGCAGAGCTCTGCCCGTTGCTACTTTCTTCAATAAAACCGCATCAACTACTGTTTCAAGCATCGGAATTCCACCGGCTAGCTCGACAATCCGATATTCGGTGATATTATCTGGTAATTCAGACGCTAGGATACGAGCGATTCTCTCTGTCGATTCAAATGGGTCTCTGTAGCTAGTCTGTGTCCCATAAATCGTCATCACGTTGCCATCAAAATAAGAGGTTCTAAAAAAGAATCCTGCTTTAAATAATAAATCTTGTGTAAGTCGATCGCTATTAATCGACGTTCGGTCAGCAACCTTTGATTCAAATTCAATATCACGAGGTTGTGCGTTAATTTTAGGGGATGATACGGTATTAAGGTCAATGTTGTAGGTAAGTCCAAAACCAAGTGTGTTTCCACGCTGATAATTCAAACTCAAATCAAAGCCCTTGTATCGATAAACGGCTTCCGCGTTCCATCGAGAGTCTTGCAATAATGCGCCAGCTCGGTCGTCTTGGTAATTATTTCCCTCATATTCCAAATTTAAAATTAAGGGTTCCCAGGGAGTTTGATAACTCAGACCAAACGAGACGGCCATCGGTCCTTTAAAGAAACGCTGTGCATCGATGGTACCGCCTGAACCAGTAAAAGCGTTATCCCTCGAACAATAAGACTCTCGAATCGAGCAAAAAGGATTCGTTAAGTCATCATGACTACCCAAGTAGCCCCAGTTAAAATTGATGTGCGTATCTAAGGGGCCAAAGCGCTTACTTAATCCAATAAACTCTGAATTAAAAAAACCTGTCCCCCCAAAATCGCGTATTCCGAGCGACACTTCGGGCGTATATTTACTTTCTTTGAACAATCTAAATTTGGCATCTATCCCTTTATCTTTTAGGGTCTGGTCGTTTGAAAAATTATCAAATTGACTATAAAGCCGCGTTCTAACGTCAGAATACCTCACCGTTGCCTGCATCCAATCAAACAACTGTAAATTTACTGACCAAAAGCGATACTCTTCGTTATCTGAATATGAAGCACTTAATGTACCTTCGGGCATCATTCGGGAGGTAGGGATTTGAATCAAGCCCACGCCACCTTGTGCCATTTGTGACGGTCTTAAAGCACTCTGTAGCCAAGGGTTATATACAATGGATTTTTCGATACCTCTCAAATACGGATCTTCAGAATACAAAGTCTCAGGACCTTCAAAAAATACCTTACTCAACAAGCTTTTTGGTTTCTCTATAGGATCTTGATGTTCTTGTGCAAGCAAAGTGAACGACCCAATGAGCAACAAGTAAGCAATTAGAAAACGATACATGCTCATATTATTGTACCGCCCACTCAGGTATTTTATGCTTGGCGAGCTCAACAACGTCGACGTTAAACGATTTGTTGCTGATATTTAGCAAGTTTTGTTTAAACGGTATGTAAATCATACTACCAGGCATAAGCGTTCGTTTATCGTCATTAAACAAATCTACCCCAGTCTTGAACACTCGCCCGTCGCTCTGAATTACCCAAACCATTCCGTAATTTGCTCTAGTATCTCGCTGTACTTGTTGTACATAATCATTCACTGTAGATCCGTTGACAAATTGAAGCGTGAGTGCCTTAGAAACTGCGCCAAACACTTTAATAGTGCTTGGTCTGGGGCTTAGAACAAGGTGATAATTCTGAGTTGAATAAAAAGTTAAATCACTCTTCGGGCTTAGTCTAGCCAAGTCATAATCAATTTTTCTAGCAACTCTACCGGCAACATTCCAAGAAGATATATATTCATTCAGCTCTTTAAATTCATTGTCCTTGGTGAAAGTAAGTAATCGCTCTTTTAATTTATCAGGGGTCTTATCATCTAAGTCATAAAGCTTTGACGCTGGCCAATACCAATTTTCAGAATTCCCGATAACCTGTAAAACATTGCTGAGGTTTATCTGCTCTTTTACGTGATACACCTTATTAGGTGTGCTAACTGTGATCTTTGCCGAGACAAAAGCGCTTATGGTAAGTATCAAAAGCATTAAGAATATGCGTTTCATGGCACCATCCTCGCGATCCGAGAAAGGTATGTCATTGTGAGTTGTGCTTCGTTAGGGTGCAATTGTTGTTTCGATTTCAGTAAGGTAAAGTCATCTTGACTGAACCAGTATTCATTTACCCAAGTGGCGTCAGAAGCAATAAAATACTCATCGCCTGACATCGTGACCGCTTGTGTAAAATGAAATACAGGGATGTTTTGGCCATAAATATCTAAAGTAGACGATGTCATTTTGGCCTTAGAATATGTCATCTCAATACCATATTCACCAAGATAAAAATCGTTTATCCCTGTATGAACTATATTGTCATCAGCATTTTTATTTAACTTAGGTTGTCCATTACTGTACAAAAGATCGTTTAATCTCCCTACCGTACGAGTAATTACCCCATTTTGAATAACCAATATTACTTTATCAGCCGAAACCCATTTGTATCCATCTTGCTCAATGTATGCAAGCGCAAGCACAGCAGAAGGCGTGTCATCTTGTTGTAAATACATCAAGTCGCTTTTAGACGCGCGTACGCGCTCAAGCGATGGAAGCTTAATGCTGAGGTCCATAGTTGCGAGCCTGATACTGTCTATATAGGTTAGATAAGTACCAGAGCATGCACTCAACAGCAAAACGCAGATTACACAAATAAGGGTATTTTTCATAAATTCCATGCATAAAAAAACTGCCGAAGAGTGGCAGTTTTTATAACAAAATTCTTAGTGCTTACGGTACTGTAGGCAAATAAGTAAAGGTTACTGGTACTGTCACGGTAAATGTATTTGTAGCTGTCCCAGTTCCTGTCGCGGTACTACTCACCGTTACAGTGTTAGTTGTACCAACACATACACCATCCACCAATGGATCATCACCTTCACACTCTGGTGTTGGTGGCTCTACCGGCGGTTCTACTGGTGGCTCTGGTGGCTCTGGTGGCTGTACCACTACAGATGACCCAGTACTATTGGTCGCAATAATACCCAAAGCTGCTACCGTTGCTAAACCTGCTAGGTGCTTCTCACTGTTCGTCCATGCAGCACCAAACGCGTCATCAGATGCTTCGTTTGCTCCTGCGTTTTCTTGAGCGACAGCCCCAGTCGACATGGCTAGCACGGCAGATATTGCTAATAGCGATTTCTTCATGTTGCTTTCCCGATTTAAAATTATAAACTCCAAGATATAGCGAAATAGGCTAGAGATCAAGTTTTTTCAGTGTTTAGCCTACAATTTTTAGTCTAATTAAGAGCTCTTCAACACGCTAGTCTGACCAGCAAAACACTTTGGATTTTGTACTTTTTTGCTCACCGAAATTTTACAAAATCCTATGCTGAGCGATAAAAGGGGACAAATAGGCCTGAATCGCAAAGCCTTAGCCATTGCTCAAACTTTGCTCGTAAAAATCTAATTTTTTCCACATTGACAGAAAGTCTTTAGTTAACTTGTGCTCTAACTCCAGCGCCATCTCAGTCGGACAAAATAAGGTAAAGGTCGCTTGGAAATCTCCTAGTTCTGTTGTAGAAAAGTGAATTTCTGGATCGGGTCCCGATATAGTGGCGTCGAGCGTTCGTTCAATAATCGAGTTATAGCGTTCTGCTACGTCATAAAACTCCGCGCAATAGCCTTTTGCTTGATTGAGGATTTGCTCGTAAAGCGCGAAACCGTCGTAATTCTCTTTTCTCACAATACTAAATTTGTGAGTTACATAGCGCTTGCTAAAATTAAAATTTTTGATTGGGCTTACCAGTAATTTGCTATTCGGCAAGGCCACAGTCTTTCGAGTAAATTGATAGGTGTGAATATCGAGTTCTAAGACAGTCGTTTTAACCCAATCAATACTGCCCACCTCACCAATAATTCCCTCGACTTCAATCCAATCTCCCACTTTAAACGGTCTCGTCGTAAGTATGTAAAAGAAACCGATGATTGATTGAATAAAATCTCTTAGTGCCAGCACGATGGCGACAGCAAAAGCGGCGATGGAAAATGCAATATTTTGCAAATCGGATGACCACAAAACCAAAAGCGCAATTACCGCAACTAGATTTACAAAATGGGAAATACTGTGAGAAACATGGCGCGTATCAAGCGCTTTTTTTGAGGCCTTGTGTTTTGCTACCCGCCGAGTCATTAACTTTAAAAGAAAAGCAATTACTACAATAAAAATAGAAATGATGACTGGGTGTGTTAAGACTTCTTGTAACATAAACCTCCGATGAAAAGACTGCGATTAAACGCATCCAAGAACTAATACTAGAACCGCTAAGTATAATATGAACACCGCACCTTCGCTTGCGAATTTACTTTGCAATTTTACCTAATTTAGAAGCGTTTATATAAAATGGGGCTCGACACTGCACTACTAGCACACAAGCATCAGAAGCTATGACTTTGTTTATTATCTCTCACGTAATTTGAAGCACAGCTCACGTCATCACCGCGAAGGCGGTGACTTCTTACCCCTAGTAAATTGTGACACTAGTAATACTGTTTTGCGTAATCGGAAGAAAGCGGGGATCCATAGAAAGGTATTTCAACATTTTAAACTTAAACGAAGAACCGAAATTTCAAAAAGGGGCAGAAATAGAATCTCGGTTCTTCGCCTACGACAAGCTTTGAGTCCTTTCAAAATTTACACTCATTTGACGCGAATCGAATGATAAAAAAGAATAACGCAAAAACCCTGTCTGTGCGTATACCTTAAATATTTTAGGTATAGAAAAAAATACATTTTTTGGTACACAATATGCGCTTATTCATAAACAAATTTTAGACTTGTGATAGCACAATATGTCGCAAGACTGGGTTCGAGCAAGGTCTATGCTAATACTTAACCCATATAAATATGTAAGGTTATCGTCATATTTTTTGAGCAATAAAAAGAGCTTGCTCATGTAGGCTCAAAATCCCCTAATCTTAACTGACAGAATATTGTAAGGACGACCACCATGCTTCATCGGCTTCTATTTCGCCGTTTTCATTTATTTTCGGATAAGGCAAACCTCTTTCCTTACATATCTTAGAAAGCGTTGGAAATCCCCCTTCAAAAAGAACTTTTTGCGCAGATTCTTCTGGCAGAGTATTTTTATCATACATGCCCGCAAGGGACCTTTGCCTTTGTGCTTCGTAAAGAATAATAGCTGCGGCAACTGACACATTTAAAGATTGCACCATACCTAACATAGGGATCATCACTGACTGATCCGCCAGGCTGATTGCTTCGGCTGTCGCGCCTGTTTTTTCTTGACCGAGGAGAATAGCAGTGGGTTTAGTGTAATCGACTGAACGAAAATCAACCGCTTGTTCATCAAGATGAGTCACAATAACCTGCATTCCTTGACTTTTTAGAGACAGAATGGCGCTCTCAGTATCGGCATGGTGAAATGTTTCCGTCCATATTTGACTACCAAGCGCTGTGCCTTTTCTCAAGCCCGAATTTTCTTCCCAAACAGCATGGATGGCATGTACGCCAACCGCATCAGCCGTTCGATAAACGGCCGATACATTGTGCGGTTTATGCACCTCTTCAAGTAATAAAGTAAGGTCAGTCTGACGGCGCGCCAATAAAGCCCTGATCTTTTGATACCTTGAGGCAGTCATCTTTTGAACATGCTTCATTGTCGACTCTATTCCGGTAAAACCAAAACACCATCAATTTCAATTTGCGCCTCTTTTGGCAGTGCACTGACCTGCACGGCGGCTCTCGCAGGGTATGGTTGCTCAAAATATTTCGCCATTATTTCATTCACCTTGGCAAATTGCCCCAAATCAGTGAGAAAAATATTTACCTTGACCAAATTTGACATGCTACCACCTGCAGCCTCTACAACAGCCTTTACATTTTTAAATACTTGTTCAGCTTGAGCCTCAAAGTCATCCGATATCATGGTCATAGTGGTTGGGTCTAAAGGTATCTGTCCCGATAAATAAACGGTATTTCCTGCCTTTACCGCTTGGCTATATGTGCCAATCGCAGCAGGTGCATTATTGGTTTGAATCACTGACTTTGACATTTGTTTTCCTTAATTTTTGCAATATTTCATTGTATAACAAGCGTTACGATTTAGACCACTATTCTTAATAAACAAGCAATTCTTTTTAGCAGCTTTTTCGCTCAGGGTTTGGGGTACATGGAAAATATACGCTATGTTTATAAGCGCGAGTGCATTTATCAAACAATAGTGAGTACATTGCACTACACCTAAAAAAAGCAGTATTCATTAAAAAATTAAAAGTAAGTGACATAACGGTATAAGTAAAGCAAATCAATGCACATCAAATTTTAGAAGGAAAACTAATTGTTTATTTTGAAGTATTACCTTTTATTTACCGCTTTGACCCTGATTGCTGCGATATACACCCCACAGTGGTATTTTAAAGCCTCGCTCATTTGGCTTTCAATGTCCTTAGCCGCGGTGTCTTTTGCCTATATTTCGGATTCACCAAAAATATTTAGAAAAAAATCGGACGGTCATATTCCGTGGTATATCCAATGGCTTTTCGTGCCGTTTTTAACTGGCGCGCAAATATACAATAGTTGGGCAAGGAAAAACGATTCGGTACCCGCCGTTCAAAAAATTGAAGATAATTTATATCTCGCGTGCCGTCTATTTCCATCGGATTCCGAGTTTTTAAAACAAGAAAATATAACTGCCGTGCTTGATGCAACCGCCGAATTTAGTGGCTTTAATTTATCCGCGCAGCTCGAAGAGTTTTCATATTTTAACGTAGCGGTCCTTGATCACAAGGTACCTCACAAAAAAGACTTATTAGAAGCTGTTAATTGGATTCACAATCAGATAAGACAAGATAAATCGATTGTTATTCATTGCGCACTAGGTCGAGGGCGTTCAGTCTTAATCATGGCGGCTTATCTGTTGTTTAGCAAACAGGCATCTTCAGTAGATGATGCCCTTAATAAAATCAACAAAATCAGAAGCACCGCTAAACTTAATCACTTTCAATATAAAAAGCTCAAACAGCTGTTTAATGAGGGGCTACTACAGCAAAAACAAGACCTGCTTTTGGTTGTAAACCCGGTTTCGGGTGGCGGTAAATGGGAGCTTCATCATGAGACCATCGTAAATATTTTATCTCACCAATATACCTTGCACATTGTCTGTACAAGCGAAGAAAAAGACGCCACAACGATCGTGAAAGAAAACCTATCAAGCAAACATTCTGCGGTTATCGCGTGTGGAGGCGATGGCACGGTCAATGAAGTGATAGAAGCCGTAATGCAAAGCGTGCAGTTAGATAAAGTAAATTACAACTCAAAAACTCACACCTCGTCGACTCTTACATCAACAACTCACACCTCAAAGAAAAGTGAGCTTTCAGACAAAGAGTATGAAAACAGGAGAAACGCTAGTACAGAAGCACAATTCCAGTCAAATACGGTCGTGGGTATTATCCCAATTGGTACCACCAATGCCTTGAGTCATGTGTTGTATGGTAGTCTCGCAAAGATAAGACCTATCGAAACCGCTTGCCAATGCATATTGAACAATAATCGTGCAAAAATCGACATAGCAAAATGCAATGACGAACATTTTTTGTTAGTTGCTGGTCTTGGCTATGAACAAGAAATGATCGAAAACGCTGACCGAGACAAAAAAGACGAGCTTGGTGAGCTTGCGTATTTAAGCGCACTATACGAATCAATAAAGCGGAATAATTCTCAAACGTTTTCGGTGTTTATCGATGACGACGATGAACAAATAATTCAAGCTAACAGCATCGTCATCGCTAATGCAGCGCCGTTTACGACCATTCTAGCCCAAGGCAAAGGGGAGCCAGACCCATTTGATGCTTATCTAGACCTCACCATAGTTAATAATGAAGAGAACAGCGTGATGCCATTCGCGACATTAAGTGCAAGGGCATTGTTTACTCCGAACAAAAAACATGACAACGACGACTCCTTGCATCACAAGCGAATTAAACGTATTCGAATTAAGAAAACACTGCATGGCAAACCTACTGCAGAAGAAAAACGCGAAGCAATGAATTTAAAATACGTTGTTGATGGTGAAAGTCGCAGTGCAAATGAAATAAAGATAGAAGTATTGCCTAAAGCAGTAAGTGTTTTTACTCGTTCTAGATAAACAGGTGTTTGTTGTAAGCCCTCAAGCTAAAAACCTTGCGGCTTTGGTCGATATATACAGACTTAAGTAAGAGTGCAGTAGAATCTTTCAATCAAATGAAACGAATGGATGGAGCTTAGGATAGTGAAAATTATGAACGCCAGTAAGCTATTTTTTCTGTATTTGCTCGCCCTTACTACAAGCCCCTGCTTTTCGAGTAGTACTACATTGCTCTTTATTGATCAGTCAGGTAAGCCTATTGAAAATGTGGTAGTGAGCTCACCACAATTTATTCAGCAGAATATCAGTGAAAAGCCTCTAATTATGGACCAAAAGAAGCGTCAGTTTTCGCCAAGAATACTCGTGGCTCAGCGAGGTCAACTTGTTGCTTTTCCAAACAGTGATAACATTCGACACCACGTTTACAGCTTTTCAGACGCTAAAGCTTTCGAACTTAAACTTTATAGCGGTGAAAACACCGAACCAGTCATGTTTGAGCAATCGGGGATCGTCACCCTCGGTTGTAACATCCACGATCGTATGTTGGGATTCATATACGTGAATGATATGCCTAATGCAATTATGACGGGTGTAGACGGAAAAATTAGTGTCGAAAGTTCGGTCGAAGAAATCACATTCTGGCATCCCGATATGAGCATCGATAATCAAGCGAGAGAAGTGCTTGCGATTGACCATCAGGATAAGCAGAGCCATACGATAAGCGTAGTGTTAGTGTCTGACGTACTATCCCCAAAAAAATCATCTAACACCTTTGGTAGCCGTGCTCTGGGGACTCGTTAAGGCATGCTTATATCTCTCAAAAATAGTATATTACGGATCTTAGTTTTCAGTATATTACTGACGACGGTGCTCATATTAATCGTGATATGGAACATCAACTCTAATCAGGTAAACCGTCAGCTCGATAAAGACTTATCAGTTGCTCAGGCTGTGTTTAAAAAAGTGAGTAACGAGAGGCGTGAACAGTTGCTAAACAGCGCCTCGGTGCTGACCTCAGACTTCGGATTCAAACGCGCGATTGCAACAGGTGATATCCCCACTATTGAAAGCGTGTTTGACAATCACGGTGGAAGAATCAATGCCGACCTAATGCTGATGATTGATTTAGAAGGCAACATTCTTACACATTACCCAGAAGTAAATATGGCAAGTGAGAAATATCCGAATCCAGAGCTCATTTCTATTATATTAGAGAAAGGAGGATTGGATGAGTTTCAAATAATAGAGGGTAGACTATTTCAAATTATACTGATGCCTGTCCGTGCCCCAAGCGTAGTTGGTATTGCAGGAATCGCATTTGAATATGACGACGAAACCTTAGCCGAGCTAAAACAAATCATTAGTGGAGACATCATCGTCAGCACTACTCTATTTGGGGATGAAAAAATATTAGCGTCGACCATTAATACTGACGGTATAAGCGCCCAAGAAGCTTTGTCGTCTTTCAATATGTGGTCAAAAATATTGTTTGAAAATGTACCGAGCTATTTTAGTCGCTCAATGACCCTGCCACAGATGCAAAATACGCAAGTATCGGTAAAACTCGCACAAAATATCACGCCTGATTATCGACAAATGATATTTTTACAACTGATATTACTCGGAATTTCCGGCTTAGTTATGTTAGTCACACTGTCGATTTCGATGTTATTTTCAAAACGTATCAGCAGACCTGTTTCATCCTTGGTAAAGCTAGCTGATAAAATTGCCTTAGGAGATTATCGGTATGGCAAAGGGTTTAAAACTCGATTGCAAGAAATAGATGAATTAGCTAGGGCCTTGTTTAGAATGCGAGAGCGGATAGAAAGCCGCGAAAGCGAAATTAAATTCAATGCTGAACATGATATGTTGACTGGCCTTAGAAATCGCTTTTACCTAGAAAAAGCCCTTCAAAGTAACTTTGGTAAAAAACAAGATTTCCAAGTACTTGGCTTGTTCTTAAAAGGCTTCAGAAACATTAATGACTTATATGGTTTTTCAAACGGCGACGCATGTTTAAAGCTGATCGCTCAACGCTTAGAATCCTTCGCTGGTATGAAAAGTCGACTTTCGGGGGGTACGATGTGTTTGCTACCCGAAAAAGTAATGCATCGGCATGATTTAGAAGTATTTCAAGCGCTCCTAGAAAACCCAATGAAATTCGACGGCTTTACCATCCAAATAAAATTTGTGCTCGCAATGATCAATGTAGAAAGCGAAAATGATGACATTGAAGGGGTATTTAGAAAGCTCAACATCGTCTTAGATGACGCAAAGAAAACAAATGACTCCTTAGTGTTTTATGATTCTGAACAAGAAAAACTCTATCTTCGCCGATTAGATATCATTACAGAACTGAAAAAAGCGCTTAGCACACATCAAGATGAGCTTTTTTTGGTTTATCAGCCGAAACTCAACCTAGCCTCTGGAGATATAGCAGGAGCGGAGGCTTTGATCCGGTGGATTAATCCAAAGCTTGGTTTTGTCCCACCAGATGAGTTTATTGGCATAGCAGAGCAAGCCGGTATGATAGAAGACGTCACTCGCTTTGTTATGCAACGAGCCATAGAAGATACTCAGATGTTCTTCAATGCAGGCTTAACGCTTAATATTGCGCTTAACCTCTCCACTCAGGATATCGAAAGTCGAGCGTTACTCGATCACTTTAGCGCCCTGTTGATCACACACAAGATCTCACCTAGTCATTTTCAGTTAGAAGTCACTGAAAGTGACTTAGTGGAAGATGCAAATACTGCCGTACAAAATCTAAACCACCTCCAAGAAGCCGGCTTCACGATTGCCATAGATGATTTTGGTACTGGTTACAGCTCACTTGCTTACCTAAAAAACCTGCCGATTGACACGATAAAAATTGATCGGTGTTTCGTTATGGAACTGGCTTCCAACAAAGAAGACCAAACCATGGTAAAAACAGTACTTAGTTTAGCGCGCTCGTTTAATTTATCGGTAGTTGCAGAAGGGATTGAAGACGAAGCTACTTTGCAGTTATTGAAAAAGTGGGGTTGCGATTTTGCTCAGGGATACCACATTGCGAAACCCTTGGAAAAAGACACATTCCTTTCTTTTGTAAAGGAGAGACAACTTAAAGGCATCAATTGATGATATCTACATTTTTTTCATGTTCTAAAAACATAAATTTAATTCAAAGACGTATTACATCAAAGATCGGAGTGTCTGAAGGAATAGAAGATGCCTGTAAATTTTTATTATTGTTATTAGTATTGACGATTGCATCTCCCGCAACGGCAGGCGATGGCAAGTTAATCGCTACAGCAGGCTTAAACCAAATCGAAGGCACAGGCGGTGGCGGAATAGTCCCATGGGCAACACTATCTGGCTACGATAGCCAAGATGAGTACTCAGTAAACGCATTTTCTACCATGGTTAATGTTGATGATTACCGCTTACAAGTTGTAGGAGGAAGCCTTTCCTTGTTTGATCGCGTCGAATTGTCGGCAGCAAGACAAGACTTTACCCTAAAACGACTAGGGAGCGAGATTAGTCAAAACGTTTTTGGGATCAAAACAAAACTTTACGGTGATGTGGTTTATTCTTCATGGCCTCAGATAAGTGCTGGAATTCAACATAAACAACTACTGGATTCTGATATCGCGTATGCACTCGGCGCAAAGGATGACAGCGGTACTGATTTTTATCTCGCGGCAACAAAAGTACACCTAGGTGCCCTTGCTGGCTATAATCTAGTGTGGAGTCTGAATGCTCGCTATACAAAAGCAAATCAACTAGGACTCTTAGGTTTCGGGCAAGCTGACAATAGCGACTATGATCTCATGTTAGAAGGTAGCTTCGGTCTACTACTATCTCGACACCTCGCAATAGGTTTTGAATACAGGCAAAAACCAGATCAACTCGGCCTAGGTGAACAAGACTGGAAGGACTTTTTTGTGAGCTACATACCCAGCAAGAATATCAATGTTACGCTTGCATGGGCAGAGCTTGGGAGCATCGCGGGAGCCATCGAACAAAACGGTCTATATTTGTCTCTTGGAGGTCAGTTATGAAAAAAATCATGCTAGTAGTGGCAATTCTGATCAGTGGCTGCGCAAACCTTACATCATCACAAAGCCTATATGAAGAGCTGGGTGGGCAAGCAAAAGTACAAGAGATAGTCTCAAATTTTGTACGGGAGATTGAGTATGATCCTCAAATATTACCCTATTTTGAAGGTTCAGATATCGACCGTTTCATTGAAAAACTATCTGAACAGATATGCGCTGTCTCAAATGGTCCATGCGTATACTCGGGTGACAATATGGAAAAGGTTCATTCAGGTATGAACATCACCGAAAGTCATTTTAATCACACGGTCGATTTACTAATAAATGCTATGAATAAAGCAAAGATTCCACATACAACGCAAAATAAATTACTCGCTCGGCTGGCCCCTATGCGTTCAGACATGCTCTATAAGTAAGTAAAGAGCTTATATTTTTTGACCTCAAGACCTAACGACCTTCTGCACGTATCTCTCGTACCAGTTCGTTGAACGCTGCAGGGTCGTCAAGTTGGTGCGGTATCATCTGGTATTTTACTTCTCCAAGCGCACCTTGAACGGTTACATCAAGGATCCTATCGCCTGTTAACCACGCTTCGAGAGGCCCTTGAAGCGGCAAGTCATCCCCTTCATATACCCCTGGGAACTTCTCGGTAAAAGGGTTTATGATCACCATGCCGGGCTTTATCTTAAACACAATCAAATGATTCCAACCTTCGATGACGTATATGCGTCCTCGATCTATTCTTACAATTTTGTCGACCGCTGATATAGTCCATAAACCATCAATTGCCATCACCTCTTTAGGTCGTACTTCTGTAATAGATGGCAGAAATGCTCCAACCTCAGGGATTTGCATCTGTTGAGCTTCTGACCGGAAAACGCAATTGAGTAAAAAAACGAGGGTAAATATTTGTATTAATTTGAGATTCATATCTTGCTTACCTATAGAGTAATGGAGTCCTTATAATGTTATAGCGTGAATGGCTATAAAGATCCCTCACCAAGAGTATGTTTTTTTGCCAATATTCCCTTTATTGAATCAAAGAACCCATCAACTATTAAATTGATGGGTTCTTTCAGAGCCAAATTCATGTTTAAGTACTCAAGACGCCAAGCTAAAGAAAACGCTTGGGTTCTAGCTGTCGATTAATCGAAAAACAACTAGATGAGACTCTTGTGTATTTAATTTTATTATTACTAACTCTTAATGGCAGTGTTTTCGGAATTTTTGATTTCTTGGATAATTGCCTGTTTAGAAACACTGACTTCTTCAGTATCAATTAACAAAGTCCAATTCTTATCCTCTTGAATATTCTCTACAACGTCTTGGTTAAGCGGATCATGGCTTGGTTGAAGTGACATCAATCCACCTACAAATAACCCAACAAACAAACCAGGGCTTATCAATGCAAGATAGGTAAACATCGGACTGGCTTGAGTGAACTCTGGTCCATGGTTAACAAGAACGTAGGCAAATATCATTCCCACGAGTAAGCCGCCCGTACCATATATAAAATGCTGCTTGAGCATAGTCTTACCTAAAGGCTTGCTTGGACCTTCAAGTTTGCGGCTCATTTTTTCATCGTCAGGTGCGATAATTTTGACCTTCTTTTTTTCAATGCCTAATTTTTTTACTAGGCACTCTTTTACACATAAAACCTTTGTCTTACTTTTATAGCTTGCAGCGATTCTGCCATCCATGACATCACATGTAATACTAGACATATCTGCCTCCATAGTGAGCCTTTTTGATAAGGAAACATACAGACAAAAGAGGCTATATTAAACTTCTGACTGTTTGATTTATGTGTGATTTGTTTTTAATGATTATGCTATTAGGCATCTCGGTACATCGCCTTATAAACATAACTTTTGTGTGCATTAACTCGAATACGCAGATTATATTTGCCTTAAGATTCCATCTCCTGCACATATTCGTGTGCCAAATCTTCTTTTTCTTTCTCTGATAAGGCTTTGCCTGCTTGTTGAAAAAACTCCTTCTCTTCTTCTTCTAAGTGATGCCTTACTTTGTCATTCAGTTGTTTAAACCTTGCGATCCATTTAGGACTGGACATATCGATTACGTCCAATTCCGCAATGATTTCGTCAATCTCGTGATGCTCAGCAACGCCATGACGCGACATACCTACGGTTTTATCCTCTTGCATCAATGGTGCGTAAAAATGGCGCTCTTCAGCAACAGCATGCTGTTCTAATTCCTCTTTTAATTGGCTATAAAACTCACTGCGAAGCGCTGAGTCACCCTTTGTATCTAAGATAACTTTGAGTAATGCGCGTTGTTTATCATGATCTTTTCTTATCGCTTCAAAAATCTTCATTTTATCTCCTGTTAATAACCTTGCGCCAAGGTAGCATCAGCTAACCTTCTGAATCCTGCAACATTTGCGCCCTGCACATAATTGACCCGTTTATTGCCAAGCGCTTTACTTTCATCGAGGCATAAGTCATGTATGTTATTCATCGTGTGGGCCAACGCAGTATCGAGTCTCTCTTCCTTCCAGTATTCTAATGACGCATTTTGTTGCATTTCAAATGCAGATAAAACAACGCCTCCTGCATTAGCCGCTTTACCTGGTGCATATTTGATTGACGAGTCTTGTATAAGCGTTTCAGCGTCTTTTGAACATGGCATGTTTGCCCCTTCTGCCAACAACAAAGATGTGGTATTCAAAAGACATTTTGCTTCTTTCTCAGTGATCTCGTTTTGTGTTGCACACGGCAAGCCTAAATCGGTTTGCACGGACCAAACAGAGCTGTCCTTGCAATATTCTAAATTCAGGTCTTCTGCGATCTTCTCTAAAGGGTTGTCACTTGCTGTGTCAGCGATGATGCAATCGATCATTTTTTCAGTAAGTCCTTTCGAGTCATCTTTAATGAGACACCCTCTACTGTTTGACAGTGTTAGTACCTTCGCGCCCAAGTTCACAGCTTTCTTTGCCGCATGCAATGCAACGTTTCCGGCTCCAGAAATTTTAATTGTTTTCCCTTCAACTGTATCGCCATTTACCCCTAGCATTGCTTCAACAAAATAGATGAGTCCGAAGCCCGTTGCTTGTGTTCTTAATTGACTGCCACCTAATTCAATTGGTTTTCCAGAAAGCGCTCCAGAATACTCTCCGCTCATTTTCACATGCTTGGCAAACATGTAACCTAATTCGCGGCTTGATACGTTAATATCACCCGCGGGCACGTCTTTCTGGTCACCAATATGGTGGTAAAGGTTTTCCATAAAAGCGTTGCAAAACCGTCTTATTTCATTGTTTGATTTTGTTTTCGGATTAAAGTCCGATCCACCCTTGCCAGCCCCTAAAGGCAGTAAGGTAAGCGCGTTCTTAAAAGATTGTTCAAGCGCCAAAAATCTAAGAATAGAACCGTTTACGCTTGGGTGAAAACGTGTTCCACCTTTATAAGGACCGAGTAAATTAGAGTGCTGCACCCTAAACCCTCTATTTATCTCGCATGCTCCAGAATCACGCTCCCACTCGACTTTAAAATCGATTACTCGATTAGGAGTAAGTATGCGCCTTAGCACATTGGCATCTTTATATTCCTTATTTGCATTTACGATCGGAATCACGTCACAACACAAATCACTTGCGGTTCGAATGAACTCGTCTTGGTGGGTGAATGTGTCTTGTAACCAATGTAGAGTTTCGTTTTGTAACGACATAATGTTTTCTTATATCCTTATTTTTATTTGGTAATTTTCCCGACAAGCCTTTGAAGACCTAATGTAGTTCGTCTGAGTTATGGGCCTTTGTGCGCTGCTCAATGATGGCAATTGATTGCTCCATCTGGCAGATCAATGTTTTAATGAGTTGACCGATAAAGGCATTAGAAGCTGCACCAATAAGGTCATCTAAGCATTTGATGTTGCGTCGTTCGTGATAAACCATTTGCGTACCAAGGCGGCTTGAGTCATCGCTCAATAATGAAATACACTCCATGTATAACTTTCTTACTTCACCTTGTAAGGTGCCCGAATGAGAGGGAATAACTTTTCTGACAGTTAAAAGATTAAAAATGTAATCGTGACTTTTCTTTCTCTCGATTGCGCAATAAAGAAATACATCACGCATCTCATTGGAGTCGGTAAGCAACTCCGCTTGTTTAAAGAAATCGAAACTATCAATAAGAACACGCAGCACTTTGTTTAAAACCTCATCGTCTTGCTGACTATCACTGCTGCTCTTTTCCGGTTTGATAAGCGATACAAATGCATCAGCCATGATGCCTCCTGATTTTGTCTTTCCACTAGGAGGTTTACAATATCTATGCCACGGCATAAAATTTTTAAAACACTGTTTTTATTGATTTTTTGATATTTTTAGTAGAGAAATTGTGAGGAAAATAAAGATCTTTTACACGCAAGCAGTAAGTTTTACACACTCTTTGTCTCACAATAGAGTCTGTGAGTCAAAGCTAACTAAACTGTAAACAAGAAAGCAAGGGATGCTTTACTGTTGGCGGTTTTGGCTATGTCTAGAAACGCGCTGCAGTTCTGGGATCGTACGAATCTTACGCATAATATCGGCAAAGTGAATGCGATTGCTTGTGCTTAATTCAATATCAACCACAAAATGACCATCATCTCGGTCTGTGGTTTGTAAATTCACGATCGATGAGCCAGCAGACGCAATTGCACTAGTTAGAGCGGCAAGTGTCCCCTGTTGATTAATTGTTTCTACGCGCAAAGCCGCCTTAAAGTCGCCCTGTGCGTTTTCGTCCCACTGCATCGGGAGTACTCGTTGGGGTTCTTCTCTAGTCAGCTTACGAATATTTGTACACCCCGTTTGATGAATCACTACTCCTCGACCCGGACTCAATATCGCAACAATCTCATCGTCTGGGATCGGATGACAACAACGAGAAAAGTGCACCATCAGACCTTCTGTACCTTTTATCGCGACGTTACTCTTTTTCTCTGGAATTTCTGTGTTTTCTCCCACAAGGCGGCGAGCAATCATCGCGCTCATTTCATTGCCCATACCGATATTAGCAAGAAGGTCGTCAAAACTTTTATGCTTCGTTTCCTCAACGACTCGGTCAATGTCGCTTTGCTCTATATCATCTAGCTTCAAGGTACCAAGAGCGTGGCGCAAGAGACGGTTGCCCATACTTTTGGCGTCGTTTGAATGCTGTCGTTTCAGATAATGTCTAATGTTTGATCGCGCTCTAGCGCTGACCACAAAGTTCAACCAATTGGCATTGGGTTTTGCCCTTGGGGAAGTTATGATTTCAATACTTTGCCCGTTTTCTAATGGCGCACTCAATGGAAAGTTCTTGCGGTCAACCCTTGCCCCGACACAAGTATTGCCAATGTCCGAATGCACTGCATAAGCAAAATCGACGGCTGTAGCGCCGGTTGGTAGCTCAATGATTTTACCTTTTGGCGTAAAGACATATATTTCATCTGGGAAGAGGTCTGATTTTACGCTTTCAATAAATTCTACTGAGGTGCTTGCCCTTTGTTGCAATTCGACCAAAGACTGCATCCATTGATTAGCCCGCATTTGAGCAGTGTTACCTCTATCAGCACTTTCCTTGTATAACCAATGAGCCGCCACTCCCTTATCTGCAAGCTGGTCCATTTCTTCATTGCGAATTTGTACTTCAAGCGGGATCCCATGCAAGCCTTTTAGTGATGTGTGCAGAGACTGGTAGCCATTTGAACGGGGTATCGCAATATAATCTTTGAAACGATTCTCAATCGGTTTATACAGACCATGGATAGCCCCTAAAACTCGATAACAATTATCCACTGAATCGACAATGATTCTAAATCCGTAAATATCCATTACCTCAGTGAACGACAACTCTTTGCTGCGCATTTTTCTATAAATAGAATATAAATGCTTCTCTCTGCCGAGCACTCGACAATTAATATCTAAACTTTTAATTCGGTTATATAAGTCTAAACGGGTACGTTCAATGATTTCTTTGCGGTTGCCTCGAGCCTGAGCAACTGCACTTTTCAAAGCTCTATGACGCATAGGGTACATCGCTTGAAAGCCTAAATCTTCAAGCTCGTTTTTAATATCGTGGATGCCCAACCGATGTGCCATAGGAGAATAAATTTCTAAGGTTTCTCTCGCAATTCGTCTACGTTTATCTGGTCGCAGCGCGCCTAGGGTTCTCATGTTATGAGTACGATCTGCTAACTTTATTAGGATAACGCGGATATCTTGGACCATAGCCATGAGCATCTTGCGGAAATTTTCGGCCTGAGCTTCTTGTTTCGAGCTAAACTTTAATTTATCGAGTTTAGAAACGCCTTCAACTAGTTCAGCTACCGTTTCACCAAACGCTAAGCTCAAGTCTTCTTTACTATACTCAGTGTCTTCTATCACATCATGAAGCAAAGCCGCCATGAGTGTTTCGTGGTCAAGCTTCATGTCTGCCAAGATGCCGGCAACGGCGACTGGATGGGTTATATAGGGGTCGCCACTTGAACGCGTTTGCCCCTCGTGGGCATCTCTTGCAAGAACGTAGGATGCGCGAACGTAGTCCACATTTTTCTTAGACAGATACTTACTTATCTTTTCTTGCAATCCTTCAAATAAATACACAAATGCTTCTTTTTCGTTAATGGGCGAATTGACCAGACTAACTAAGGCCTGTCGATCTTAATAAGAATACGATTATTTTTCAGCATTGCAAATGCAAAAACGCCGATACTAATCGACGTTATAAATAAAAATTGCCACTTTGATTGGGAAACGAGACTTTTTGCTCAAGTTGATGCCCATTCAGAGCATCAAAAAGATAAATCTCTAGTTGTTTGCAAGGATGCTTGCTACAGATGCGTATTCAGCTGCCTCTTGATCTCTTTGGTCTTGAAGTTCAGTTTGTTCAACGGTTTCTGCTGTGACGAAACCTTTTTCAATTTCACGCAAGGCAACCACAGTAGGTTTGTCGTTTTCGGTATCCACATGTGGATCTTTTCCTTCGGTAGCCAATTGCCTAGCTCGTTTCGCTGCGACTAAAACAAGGTCGAAACGATTGCCAATTTGGTCAACTGCATCTTCAACTGTTACACGTGCCATTTTGCTCTCCGGAATATTCCTATGTCTAAAGGAATTTTTTTGTGGTTGTCAAAAAAGGTCGCAAATTATACGCCACTCATGCTTATTAATATAGAGAATTTTTATTATTTTAGTTCAAAATCGATGAAAAGCACTTACATTTAGGCATTTGCTGCTCTATTTTGCAAAATAGAGCAGCAAATGCCTGTCAAATCATAAGCAAACCACTGTGGACTAGGAGAGTAAAGATTCTACTAGTGCTTTGTGACGCAAGGCTTGTTGCTTGGTTTGCAGACCACAGGCCTTCACAATAGTGACCAACTCTTCAACTGCATGTGAAAAATTATCGTTAATTATAGTAAAATCAAACTCATTGTGATGACTCATTTCGCTTTGGGCTTGTGCCATTCGCCGCTCAATCACCTCGGAATCGTCTTTACCCCGGCTTACCAATCGGGCATGTAATTCTTCCTTAGAAGGAGGCAGGATGAATATAGAAATCACATCTGGTTTGAGCGATTTTATTTGCCGAGCTCCTTGCCAATCTATATCAAGAAACACATCGACACCTTGCTGTAGCTTATCCGCAATCGCGGCCTTTGACGTACCATAATAATTATCAAAGACTTGCGCGTATTCGTAGAAAGCGTCTTGCGCAATTAAATTTTCAAAATGAGTCTTATCGGTAAAATGATAATGAACGCCGTCTTTCTCACCCTCTCTTGGCAAACGCGTAGTGTGTGAGACGGACAATTCAGCTGGATTAAACATCTGCCCATCAACGGCTCGATTAATAAGTGCATTAATCAAACTTGACTTGCCCGCACCCGAGGGCGCGGCAATGATAAAAAGATTGGCATTTTCGTTAGACATAATAAAGTTCTTGTGGAAGCGTATAAGATTCATTAAGTAATATGGTAACATAATCTACATTATTGGTAGCATCAAGATAAAATACCGAGGGCGGGCATAAATAACGACTTGACGGTGAGTTTTACTAATTTATCGACCAGGCTATTTCTAAGCAAGCAGATGCACGGGTAAGACTAAATTTGAATGGATAGAAGGGACTTAAATGTCATCAGAAATACTTCCAGCAGTGGTTATAGAGCCTAATGCTGAACACAAAAAAACAATTATATGGCTACATGGACTAGGGGATTCCGGTAACGGATTCGCACCAATTGCACCTGAGTTGAAATTAGACGACGCGCTAGGTGTAAAATTTATATTCCCACATGCACCAATAAGACCGGTTACCATCAATAACGGGATGGAAATGCGTGCCTGGTACGATATCAAGTCCTTAGATATGGGAAGCCGAGCCGATGTAAGCGGAGTGATTGAATCATCCGAACAGATAAAAACACTCATAGAGACCGAAATTGCAAACGGCATCGACTCTAAAAACATAATGCTAATTGGGTTTTCTCAAGGCGGTGTAATTGCTCTGCACCTTGGTACAAGATACTCAAAACCATTAGCAGGCATTGTTGCCCTATCTACCTATATGTGCGAGCCCGATTCTCTGGGTCTTGAAAAGAGCGAAGAAAATCTCGCAACGCCAATCTTGTGCTGTCATGGACAGCAAGATGAAGTGGTTCCGATGAGTTTGGGTAGAATGGCTTATACGAGTTTGCAAAACAATGGTTACTCAGTCACTTGGAAAGAGTACATAATGCAACACAATGTTTGCCTTCCAGAAATAAATGACATCGCTAAGTTTATTAATCAGTCTTTTGCCTAGCTAAGGTCACTTGTCTATCGCATCAATCGTATATCGCGCAGGAGAATCATGTTTAGTACTAAATCGCTTATAAGAATCGCCACCCGCAAAAGTGCTTTGGCGATGTGGCAAGCACATTACGTGCAGGCAGAGTTACAAAAACATTACCCAGAGATTGAAATACAACTCGTACCTATGTCTACCCAAGGCGATCGGATATTAGATACTCCTTTGGCAAAAATTGGTGGTAAGGGCCTATTCATTAAAGAATTAGAAGTGGCGATACAGGACGGGCTTGCCGATTTGGCGGTACACAGTATGAAAGATGTACCGGTCGAGTTTCCCAATGGTTTTGGTTTACATTGCATATGTCCACGCGAAAACCCATTCGACGCCTTTGTATCTAATCGCTACACAAATATTGATGAACTCCCAGAAGGAGCGGTAGTAGGTACCTCGAGTTTGCGCCGACAAGCTCAAATAAAAATAAAACGTCCCGACCTTAAAATCAAAGATCTTCGAGGGAACGTAAATACTCGGCTGAAAAAATTAGATGACGGTCAGTACGACGCCATTATTCTTGCTTCTGCAGGCCTTATTAGACTGAATATGCAAGAAAGAATTGCACATGAAATAAGTCCTGAAGACTCGTTACCGGCGGTTGGTCAAGGTGCCGTTGGAATAGAGTGTAGAAATGAGGATGTAGCGTTAATTGAGCTTCTCGACGCACTAAACGATCCTGTCACTGCACTGCGAGTGAATGCCGAGCGCGCTATGAATGCCACTCTACAGGGTGGCTGCCAGGTACCGATTGGCAGTTTCGCTAATTACGATGGTACAAACCTGCACTTAAATGCCCTTGTTTCTAGTATTGATGGTAAAACTGTATTGAGAGCTGAAAACTCAGTTAAGTGTGAGGTGAAAGATATACCAAGCGCTTTAGCACTTGGCCGCTCCGTAGCAGATGATTTACTCGCACAAGGTGCCAGAGCAATACTCGATCCGCTTTTGCTGATTAAGTATTAGTTAGGAGCGAAGTAACCGTTGGAGCAAGCTGTGTTTTTAGTCGCACGACCAGAAGATAAAGCTCTCGTCACTTGTCAGGCTTTTGAAGAGCATGGGATCACTGCTATCGCTGCCCCAGTCATTAACATAGAGACAATAGTCGACGATGCGCTATCCAAACATTTTGATATATTTAAGCCTGAGATCATTTTGGTGACCTCTACTTACGCGAGTGAGTGGCTTAATAGTCAATTGATAGATTCGTCTGTTTTATGCATCGGATGTGTAGGCGAAAAAACGAAACAAGCTTTAACGCTTGTTGATCCGGACCTGAAAATCTTCGTTGCCGAGCCCGAAAACTCGGAGGGACTATTGCATTCAAAGAGCCTCAAACACGTCGAGGGTCGAAAGATAGCATTAATTAAAGGTTTAGGTGGACGAACCTTAATTAGTGAAAGCTTGCGAAAAAAGGGGGCTTTTGTAGAAGAGTTTTGTGTGTACAAACGACAATCTTCGACGCAAGCTAGCCATTTCCCCAAGGTACTTAAAGCATTTGAGCATGACCAAATAAGGTGTATTATTGCGACTAGTATCGATGTCGTTCAGGCACTGTATCGCGTGTTTAATGGTCAGAAGTTAAGTAATAGTAATATACTTTGGATCGTTCCAAGCAAGAGAATCGGCCAATATTTGTGGGATAAAGGAATACATTCTGTGACGATTAGCAAAGGTGCGAGCATTTCAGCCCTTCTAGCGGCAGCCATTTCAGTTAAAGCATCAGGAGTTTTGCATGACTAAAAAAACAGATTCAGGTACTGACCAAACGAATCAAAATAAAGACTCTGTTACTAGCAAAGCACTAGTTACAAATCCAGTAGAGGCGAACAAATCTAAAACTGAAGATGCAAATACAAATGACGCCGTAAAAAGTGAAACCGCCAAGCCCAAAAGCAAAACAAACAAAAATAACGTCGAAGCGCAAAATAATGCGAGCGATAATAGACACGCAAAATCAAAAAACGACAAACCGGTGAAAACAGGTTTCCTGTGGTTCGTTACCTCGCTTAACTTCATTGTTCTATGCACAATAGCTGTAGGGGCTTACTGGCTCTACGAACAACACCATGACAAACAATCAAATGCTCAGCAGAGTATCCAAGCCCTCGAAAGTCAAATTACTCAGTTGCAAGGCAAACAAAACGCCAACAACTCGAATATCGAGGATATAAAAATTGCGCAAACAAACCTTAATCAAAACCTCGACAACGCGATATCAGAAACCGTTAAGACATCTAATTTAGTAAATGCAAATAGTAAGCGATTGGCCGAGCTTTCGGGCAGGAGACCGTCTGATTGGTTGTTAGCTGAGGCCAGTTATTTGGTCAATATGGCTGGTAGAAAAGTCTATTTGGAGCGCGATTTACGTACTGCGATGCAACTCTTATTAGAAGCTGACGAGCGTTTAAAAGACCTAAACGATCCTTCTTTGTTCCCTGTCAGGGCTCTTATAGCGAGTGATTTGCAAAATTTGAAGCAAGTAAATCCAGTTTCTAAAGAAAGTATAGCTATGGCGATCAATGGGATGAAATCGAAAATTGACTCACTGCCTCTCGATACACTCAAATTACCAGAAACAGAGCCAAGCGAAGACCTCACTTTAAGCAATGAAGCAAGCGATTGGAGACAAAATCTGAGCAAGACCTGGAAAGCGATCGTAGGGGACTTCATTAGCATAAAACAAATAGATGCGCCCCTAGAGCCATATCTTGCTGAGCGTCAGCAATGGCTAATAAATCAAGAGCTTAAACATGCAATGAGTCAGGCACAAAGCGCTGTTCTAGACGGAAATGTCGCTATATTCACAAGCACTATGCAAAACGCTATTGCGATTATTATAGAGCATTATCAGCTAGACCAAAGTTCAGTAGGTCAGTTCTTAAAAGCACTTCAAGAATTACAAAACAAGGACTTGAACCTTAACTTGCCAAGTAAGTTAGAATCACAAGCGTCCTTAAAAGACATTTTAAACCAACGACTTCAAAACGTGTACAGAACCATGCCTAGCGCACCTTCTGATGACTCTCAAACTGAAAAACAGGAAAATCAGTTATGATTCGTCTAGTCATCATACTCACTATTTTATTTATCGGCTTATTGTTTGGCCATAATCTTATCGAGATTGATGGTCGAATCATCATTGCTCTCCCGAATTATATGGTTGAACTGTCTCTTGTCAGCGCACTAATTATCGCGGTATTTGCAGTGATTCTCTTTGTTATTCTTGAGTGGTCTATAAAAAAAGTCTTTGGAAGTGTATCTGGCTCTAAGCGTTGGTTCGGTAATTTTTCGAAAAGGCAACAACGAAAAGCATTTCATCAGGCCATATATGCAATGGTTATTGGAGAAAAAAGTACCGCTAAAAGCCACTTTGAAAAAGTACGTGACCCAGGGTTTCAAGCTTGCAACTTACTATTAAAGTCAGAGCTATTGAAACAAGAAGGGGAGTTCGTCAAAGCCCAAGCGGCATTAATCGAAGCGCAGGAAATCGAGCAAGCAAAGCCATATGCAATACTTAAACAAGCGCAGCTTGCACTTATGCAGAAACAGCCGAAAGAAGTGCTCACACTTCTGAGTGAGGTTGAAGGTAAACTTCGCCAAACGCTTAGTTTTGTTGATATCAAATTACACGCACTAGCGCAATTGAGTGAATGGGATCAAGTACTCGTCTTTGCCAAGGAACATAAAAAAGTACTTGGCAATAAATATGTTGACTGGGCCAAGCATGCGGTCAAACAAGAGTTTGCAGAAATCGCAAGTAAAGAAGGAGGCAAGGCTCTTAAGGAGTATTGGCAAAACTTACCTCGCAAAGCTAAGCAAGATGAAGCGAATCAAGTAATGTTCGTTCAATCGCTTATCGATCAATCGATGCATGAGGACGCACAGACTAATTTGGTTGCATTTGCAAGCAAGCACGCGAGCGAACAGCATTGGGAACTTTTCAAAGAGATAAAACTCCCAAACCCATCTGCTGCAATCAAGTTTGTTGAGTCAGAAATAAAAAAATCGCCAACAGAAGCGAATTTGTATTCTATTTTAGGGCATCTGGCCTTTAACAGTGGTGACTTTAGTCTCGCTCAGCGTGCGGTTGCAAAATCTATTGAGTTGTCACCTCAAGCATACGACTACAAATTATATGCGAAAATTTTAGAACAAAATGGCGACCTCAAAGCGGCCAATGAGGTGTACAAGCGCTTAGCCGTATAGGGTTACTTTGATGATACTCTGAGGACAGCATGTGAATATGCTCAACCCTCTAAAGTATCTTCCACTCGTGCTCAATAAGTATATTGTCGCCGTGTAAGATTTTACCGACAAGTCGGTCGCCTTTGTTTAATTGCCCTACGCCTTCTGGCGTTCCGCTCATCAATATATCTCCGTCTTCCCACGGCATAAATTCAGCGACGTTCTCAATCAAGAATTGAGGAGTGAACAGCATGTCAGAGGCCTTACCTGACTGACAACATACTCCGTTTATGAACAGCTCGATTTGAAGTAATTCAGTACTCTGTTCGAATAAAGTAAATGGGCTAAAGACAGCTGAAGCTTCGAACGCTTTTGCTCGCTCCCATGGCAAGCCTTTTGCCTTTAACTCATTCTGGACGCTGCGTTTCGTCATATCGAGTCCAAAGGCAATTGCATGAATCTCATTACTTTTTATGACAAAGCTTATCTCCGCTTCATAATGAATAAGATCATTTTTCGGCAACAGAATTGTTTCGGAAATAGAAGAATTAGGTTTGACGAAAATCAGCGGTTCGCTAGGTATGGGGTTATTTAGTTCAGAGGCATGTGCTGCATAATTACGACCGACACACACAACTTTACTCGGGCTGTGAGCGTTACCCGCAATGTGAACGTTGTTCATGCACAATTATCCTATTTCGCAAAGATCGTGAAGACTAAATTAAGGCGACTCTCCAGGTCTTTTAGTTTGGTAATCGCGAGATCGTCGAGCTTTTTCCCTTCTGGCATAACAAGAATGTCATTGTCATTATATATAGCTTGAGTCAATGTCATGCCCTCTCTCAGCTCTTTAGTGGTGAGCCCGCCATGTCGTTTTTGAGGCAATTTCGATATTAAACTACTCAGTGCGTCAAGCAGTTTGCTCGGGTAGCATACATCAGCAGACTTCTCTAAAATTTCAAATGCAGACTGTTTAGTATGCTCCTCTTGATCATATCTTCCTTCTTGTAAGCGCACAAAGTCGCGGCTTAATGATATAACTTGTGCGCTTAGAGGCATGTCGTCAAAGGTCATTTTATCTGGATAGCCTGAACCATCAGCCCGAATAAATTGATAGTATAAAGCATCGTAAATAAACTTAGCGGGCTTTATGTCCGCCAATAGATGATGAATCGTCGCGATTTGCTGAAAATAAGCTTCTTGGTGCTTCTGTGACATTTTCATTAGGGGTTGTTTATATATCGTTTCGTTAGCACCAATAAAGCCGAGTTCGCAAACTTTAGCTGAAAATAAAATGTCTTGCGTTTGGCGACTGTCTAGTTGGAGTATCTGAGTGATCGATCTAGCCACTTCACTCACTCTTTTCCCAAACTCAGGAGAAATGAAAGGAACCGAAACCAGAAGATTGCTAAGTAGGAGTTTAAGTGATTCATTACTCTGTTCAGAGCGCCTCACTGCGTTTTTTATCTGCAGTGTTCTCATCTCCACTCGTTCTTCTAAGCTGTTGTTTAAGGTTGCTAAACGTTGATTTTGCCGTTTTAGTTTTATTTCAAGATGTTCGTTTTCAGCTTTTAATTTGAACTTCTCAACGCCTTCTTCAATCGACTCAATAAGCGTCTCGTTTACCCATGGCTTTTGGATATATCGATGGATCCGCCCCTTGTTTATGGCTTTTAAAATGGATTCGGTATCAGAATAACCCGACAGCACTATGCGGTAGGTATGAGGATGCAGTTTAGCGACTTGTTCTAAGAAACTATCACCTTGCATGTTGGGCATCCGCATATCCGAAACTACCACGTGAACCGGATTTTTTTGCATGAAGTCTAAAGCCTTTTGACCGTCGTCAACCAATACCAGTTTATGCTTACGTCCCATGAATAAACGCTTCATGGACCTCAGAATATTAGGTTCATCGTCTAAGAATAGTACTGTGTACTGTTTATCTATTTGCATATATTGTTCTAATGTAAGACTGTTGCATTAAGCGGTAGACTCAAAGTGAAAACAGTACCTCTGTCGATTTCACTCTCAACGCTTAGCTCGCCATTGTGTTCCTTGACAATGTCATAAGAGATTGCGAGCCCTAAACCCGTCCCTTCTCCTACTTTTTTTGTCGTATAAAAGGGGTCAAAAATCTTATTTAAGTTTTCCTTACTGATGCCGCAACCTGTGTCAGAAACGATTATCATAATTTTGTTGTCTTTTTGGCGCGTACTGATTTTTATTTCACCCTTGTCACTGATCGATTGACCTGCATTTATCATCAAATTTGTGAGCACTTGATTTATTTTTCCCACATTCATTTCAATCTCAGAAACCTCTCCAAGATCTATGCTCACTGCGGCTTTAGAGCTAAGTTGTTTTTTCACCATTTTGTAAGTTGATTCGACGCAGCGATTTATATTAAATGTCTGTTTCTTATCACCATCAACACGAGAGAACACAGCCATATTACGAACGATATCAGTCACCCTTTGCAACCCTTCTTCCATGTCCCCCAGAAGAGCTTGCATATCCTCTTGGATGAAGTTCACATCGTTATCGCTAATCAAGCTTTGAATGTTGTCTTCTAATGTTTTCTTCACCGATGTGTCCTCTTCATTTAAAACCTGTTTAACTTCAGCCAATATCTGTTCGTAAACGCCAATGTAATGCACAAGGGGATCAAGATTGCTCGACAAAAACGAAATAGGATTATTTATTTCGTGTGCTAAGCCAGCAGCAAGCTGCCCCATAGACGAAAGTTTTTCCGCCTGTACCAATTTATCTTGTGCAAGTTTTAGCTGAACATTAACCTCTTTTAAATTTTCAATATTATTTGCCAAAGCCTGTGTGCGAAACGCCACTTTTTCTTCTAGACTTTGGTTTAACTCTTCTAGACGCGATTGGTATATCCGCGTTTGTTCTGACTTTTCCTGTAATGCGTTTATCATTTGATTAAATGCTCGAGCCACATCACCAAGCTCGTCTTTGCTGTTAATATCAATCAAGGCCTCAGAAAACTCTCCAGATTCCAATGCTTCAGTCGCGTGTGACGATGCTTTTTGAAGTTTTCCGAGTTGGTTTGTCAGATATGTTCCCAGTAAATAAGAGAACAAAGCCACCAAAAACATCTCCGTAATTGCTATACCCGCTGTCCAATTTCTAATTTTCCCTAGAGAGCCCAAGACACCAGATATATTAATGCCAATCTCTACTCGACCATATGTCTGATTGCCTTCTCTGACCAATGCATAACTATCAAAAACACCGTCGTCTACCTCTTCCAGAGAAATGTCTTGCTCGAACCCTCGTGTTAGCAGATTTGCATCACCTGCTTGCGCAAATAGGTTTCCATCGACGTCTAGGACTCGCGCATACTCTATGTCAGGATTACTCAATACCTCTCGGGTAAACGCTTCTAAGGATGCCAAATCATAAGACAACACAGCATCTTTCGACATTGCAGCAAACAACTGAGTAGTGGTTTGTGCCCTTTTTTGTAAACCCTCGTTCAAAGAATGAGTAATGTACTGAATCGCCGTAAAAATCAATGCCAGTAATAACATGCCCTCTATGAGCGCAATGCCAAAGATAGTTTTACTGCGTAGCGTCAGCGACATTAATGCCTAGTTCTCTTATTTGATCCCATTGAGCGTCTTCCGCTCGGCTAAAGCCTTTAAAATTTATTCCTTCGAGCAAAGACTTCTCTTTAATCGCTACCAAGCCATCTCGAATTTTTACCTCTATCTCATCTGGTAGCTCAGGACTCACAGCAATTGCGTGAGACGTGTAAGGCTTACTTTCCCAAAGAATTCTAAGTTGCTTCCTTACTCCCTCTGGCGCTGCATTTAAGGTTCGTTTAACGCCTCCTCCAGCAGGGAAAAACCCTCTTGCCACATTCATATACACTGAATCATGCGATTGAACATAACGTGGAGTAATCGCAAGATCTCTTTGTTGCAATGACGCATGTGGAATCATCGTAGCGGCGAATGCGAGCGGTGCAGGAAACGCCATCTTAATATTTGCTAAATCATCGATACTGCGAAACTCCGAATCCTTCGCTACTACAATAATGCCGATAATTTTTTTATTACTTTGCTTAGCGATAACACGATAACCCGGTCGCTTTGAGTACTGCGTATAGTGATAAGGATTCATATATGCAATATCATACTTTTTTTCTGCGAGGCGCTTCTCGAATGTGGGAATGTTTGCTGCAGTTGCAAACCGAATATTTATGCCCGTATTTTCGCTTAGCTTTTGCAATACAGGACCCCAAGTCGCTGCCAATTTTTTTGCCGATTGTTGAGGCACAATCCCAAATGTGAGCGTCTTGAGGGGACTATCTGAAATACTTGATACCCGATTGTTTTGACTTAATTTAGTAATCGCTACGTCTTTATGAGAGTTTATTGCTTGCTTGTGCAATTCATTGTTTTTGAGTGATACAGATGAATCAGATACTACTTGTATTTGATCGAGCTCAGCCCAAACATTTCCACTCAACCCAGCAGATAAGAGGCTCAAGGTAAACACACATGTCCGCATAAGCATTAAAATTGAAGTACTATTCATCATCTTGTCCATTTATTCCATCAAGAATGACAGACAGCTGATGTAAATCGATTGGTTTATTGAAAACGTGTACTTGGGTGTTGTTTATGAACATCATTGAGTTAGCGCCGTCTCCGTGAGTGGCCTCAACGGGAAGGTTGGCGAGCAATACTATTTGTTTTACGCTCGGACAAACCAGGGCAACTAACTTTGCAGCGTCATTAATTACACAATCAAAGCAATCCTGATCCAATACAACAAGTTCAGGTTGCTTTGATGATATCTGTAAGCCCGCCTCAAACTCGTCATTGAATATATGCGTGAAAAAATCGGCATCGCGTATCATTCGGTTAGCATGCCTAGTTACATAAGCATCTTTCGAAACAATAATGCAATGGCGCTCTGCATGAGAAAGTAAATTGTTCGGCACTGGAATAGCATTATTAGCTAGGAAGTCGAGTAAGTCGTGTTCAGCAATTCGATTATTACCACGCCCAGGCAACTTAAACGCTTTTAAGCGCCCTGCCTCAATCCAGCGAATAATAGTACGCGGCGTAACATCACACATCTTGGCAACTTCGCCACTTGAAAACGATTTAACCAAATCAAACGGTCCTATCAAACTAACATTATATTAAGGCTAGCAAACCGCGTACTACATTACGACATTTGCGACAAGCTATGTTCATACAAGGGTATACACCATCATTCGGTGAATATCTAAGACCTTGTTTTTACAGAATAACTTTCAAGTTTATTTTGCATATTATTGACTAGAACTGAAAACTCCTCACACATTTCTTTCATCTGTAGAACACTGTTTTGGTTTTCATTACTGATCGCATTGACCTTATCGATCCCCTCTTTAATCCCTACAGAAACTTCCCTCTGCTGACTGGCCATTGTTGCGGTTGCGCTGTTCAAGCTTTTGATTTGATCAACTGCTTTAAGAGCATGATTTAAAACTTCCCCAGTCTTTTCTGTAGATTCGACTGTCTCAAGTGCAGAGGTCTTATTCGCAGCCATTGCACTAGATGCTTCTTTGCTTCCACTTTGAAGCTTTTCAATCATTGTGCGTATTTCTTCTGTAGATGACTGTGTTCGACTTGCTAAGGATCGAACTTCATCTGCAACCACTGCGAATCCGCGTCCTTGTTCACCAGCTCTTGCCGCTTCAATAGCCGCGTTTAAGGCTAATAAGTTAGTCTGCTCCGCAATGTTTCGGATAACATCCATCACGCCACTGATTTCTTCACTTGATTTTGCTAACTCTTCAATTACCTTCACGGAACTTTCGGTGTTTGCCGCTTGCAACTGGATGTCCTGAATCGTCTTCGATAAGGTATCTACAGAAATTTTTGTTTCGTCGTCTGCGCTCTTTGCTGCGTCGTTAGCTTTATTAGTGTTGTTTTCAACCGCTGAAGCTTTCTCTTCTAATTGAGATGCTGAACTTGTGATGTTTGACACTTCCATATTCAGGACTTGAACTGCCTCTTGCGTAGAAGACGCAATTTGCATCAGGCTGCTTGTTTTATTGATAAGCTCGTTAGACGTCAGTTGGACATCAACAATTGTCCCTTCTACCTTCTCAAATAGACGGTTTAAACCCTTGGCCATTTCGCCAAACTCGTCGGTGTGATTTTCTTCAAAGCGCACGCCTAAATCGCTATTGCCTGAGGCAATTTTATTAATCGAATCGATATAGGCCTTAATACGGCTACCCACAATTTTTTTCATTAAAAAGAAAACGGTTGCTAATATGAATATACCCGCGAGCACCTGACTAACCACCACCACTAAAACACTGCTGCTTGTTATTCCGGATACTTCATCATTATTCACACCGATCGCAATCGAATATCCCCATTTCGGATACTCGATAAATTGCAACTCATAAATATCTGAGGTTCCACTATCAAGTACTTGTTGAACTGCTTGACTGCTCATGTTGTCCGAGTGTGCACGGAGATTGTTTTTTCCATCAAGCAGAGCAATGAACCCTTCTTCTAGAATTCTGCTTTCTGCGATCGTTTCGGTGACACCTTTCATATCTGCACTGTAGCCGACATACCAAATACCGATGGTATTATTGTTTGCATCAAACATCGGAGCGTATCCAGTAAGATAGGGGGAACCTAAAATGTCGACTTGCCCAAAGTATGCTTCACCCTTATTGATTTTTTTTATCGCTTTACCTGTTTGACTGAGCTTTGTACCAATGGCTCTATTTCCGTTTTTTATCACATTCGTTGCAATACGAATGTATTCATCACCAGTCTTACTGAAAATGGTTGCCGTTCCACCCATAATCTCAGTAAGCCCATCGACTAATTCAAAATTGTTTCCTTGAGCGCTGTTGCCTAAAATAACATTGTTCGCACTCACGCCATTAACGGTGACAGAACCTTGTTGAGATGCTTGCCCGAGTTCATTACCCATTTTTTTCAACAACTTCATACTACTTTGTACCCGCGCAGCCATAATGTTGTCAGTTGTGTCCAGAACATCTAATACATGTCTAGTTTGTTTCTGTATACTAAATTTGATTTCATTATCAATTCTGTTTGCGGTTTTTGTCGCTTCCATTCCTGCCACTACTAATATTGTGACAGCGATCACCGACGCGACTGAGTAAAAAAACTTTTGTTGCAATGTCATAAAGTACACCTTTGCGATTGCGCCATATAGGCCTGTTAAAGCGCCATTTGTTTACCCCATTTAATATCTGTCATCGATACTTACCGATGTTTTTAAATTAGAAACAAGCTAAACGGGAAGTGTTAGTAATAGAGTATCGGCTAGTTATACAAAAGTCTTATTAAAAATAACGTATCTAGTAAGAAAAAGGCGGGCATTTATTTCTGCGGCTTAAGAGGCAGAGCCAAGTAAACCGCAATTGTGTGCAGATTTAATGTGAAAATAGCTAAATTTGTTTATAACGGGACTCTGACATTTCCCTCCATTAAAACACGTGCACTGCGGCTCATGCTTACCTTCGCAACCAGCCAGTTATCTTCACTTTCAAGTGCTTCTGCACCTACCTGTAATGTGCCTGAAGGATGCGCAAATGTTACTTCCATGCGTTTGCCTGCTCCAGCAGCAAGGTTTACTAAAGTTCCAGGAATTGCCGCGGCAGTACCTATTGCTACAGCGGCGGTCCCCATCATTGCATGGTGTAGCTTGCCCATAGACAAGGCTCTTACATGCAAGTCCATTTCTGATGTATCTATGCTTTTGCCACTAGAACTCACATAACTTTGACTAGGTGCGACCATCGCAATTTTGGGGGTATGCTGGCGTGCTTGCGCCTCTTCAATCGAGCTGATCAGACCCATTTTCAATGCGCCATAAGCGCGAATAGTCTCAAATTTCTCAAGCGCAGTTTGGTCGCTATTAATATCTTCTTGAAGCTCAGTTCCTGTATACCCCAAATCCGCGGCGTTTAAGAAAATGGTTGGGATCCCTGCATCAATAAAGCTTGCCTCAAACTCGCCAACTCCGGGCACTTCTAAGGTATCTATAAGATTACCGGTACACAAAACTCCAGCACTATCACCATTGTCATCGGCCGGATCTAAGAACTCTATTTTCACTTCAGCCGCTGGGAACGTTACACCGTCCAATTCAAAGTCACCGGTCTCTTGGACCTGTCCATTTGTGATTGGTACATGTGCAATGATTGTTTTTTTAATGTTCTCTTGCCAAATTTTGACCACACAGATTCCATTTTCGGGCACAAACTTTGGATCAACAAGCCCTTTTTCGATTGCAAATGCTCCAACAGCAGCGGTTAAGTTACCGCAATTTCCACTCCAATCGATGAAAGGCTTGTCTATCGAGACTTGACCAAATAAATAATTCACATGGTGCTCATTTGACTGACTATGGCTTAAGATCACGACTTTACTAGTACTTGAGGTCGCTCCCCCCATGCCATCAGTGTGTTTTGCGTATGGGTCAGGACTGCCAATTACTCGCAATAATAGTTGATCACGAAATGCACCTGGCGCCTGAGCTTTTTCTGGCAAGTCGTTTAGTGAAAAGAACATCCCTTTGCTTGTGCCACCTCGCATGTAAGTGGCAGCTACTTTAATTTGCGGAGCAAAAATTGCTTGATTTGATTGTTGGTCGGTATTGTTTGTCATGGAACCTATTCCTTTTTAAAAGGGATGAGCAGTGGGTATGAGTCAAAGAAGAAGCGTTTACTGAAAGCATAGCTAGCATATCTTACTCATATGAGAGCTTTGCGACGCTTTGCATACAGCAAAGCGTCAGTCTTACTTCGGATGGGTAAAATTATCTAGCTAGCACTTGCTAAAAAATCATCAGCAAAGCGCTGAAGCACCCCACCTGCCTCGTAAATGGATAACTCTTCCTCAGTATCGAGTCGGCAATTAACCGGTATTGAAAGTTGCTCACCGGTTGGCTTAGTCATAACCAAGCTCAAAATAGAACCTGGTTTTCTATCACCTTTAACACTGAAGGTTTCTGTTCCATTGATGCCTAAAGTCTCGCGAGTCACGCCCTCTTGGAACTGCAATGGTAATACGCCCATACCGATCAAGTTAGTTCGATGTATACGCTCAAAACCTTCCGCTACGATGACTTCAACACCAGCTAGTCTTACACCTTTTGCGGCCCAGTCTCGAGATGAACCCTGTCCATAATCTGCACCCGCCACAATGATAAGTCCTTGTTTACGGTTCATATATGTTTCTATAGCTTCCCACATTCTCAGAACCTTACCCTCGGGCTCGACTCGAGCATAAGAGCCTTGCACAACTGAACCATCTTCATCTCGTACCATTTCATTTAATAGCTTAGGATTTGCAAAAGTGGCTCGTTGCGCAGTTAGATGATCGCCGCGGTGTGTAGCATAAGAGTTAAAATCTTCTTCTGGCAAGCCCATTTTGGCGAGATATTCTCCAGCCGCACTGCTCGCCATAATAGCGTTAGACGGCGACAAATGGTCAGTCGTAATATTATCGCCTAGCACAGCTAGTGGCCTTAAATTAGAAAGTGAGCGCTCGCTAGCTAAAGCTCCTTCCCAGTAAGGAGGGCGGCGAATATAGGTACTCATTTCTCGCCAATCGTATAAAGGCTCTGATAATTCTTCACTGACTTCTTGTACCGCAAACATCGGCTCATATACTTTTCTGAAATGCTCTGGCTTAACCGATGATTTAATAATCTCATCAATTTCTTCGTCTTTTGGCCAAATATCTTTTAAGTAAATCTCATTACCTTGTGCATCAAGTCCAAGAGGATCTTTTTCGATATCAAATCGAATACTTCCTGCGATTGCATAGGCCACGACCAGCGGTGGTGAAGCCAAAAAGGCTTGATCAGCATGTGGATGTATTCGTCCATCAAAGTTACGATTACCCGATAACACCGCTGTGCTGTAAAGTTCACGCTCTTTGATCTCTTGTGCAATTTTAGGATCTAATGCACCACTCATACCATTACATGAAGTACACGCGAATGCGACAACGCCAAACCCTAACTGCTCCAGTTCAGGTAAAAGTGAGGATTCTTCCAGATATAATTTCACTGCTTTTGAACCCGGAGCAAGTGAAGTCTTCACCCAAGGCTTACGAGCTAGGCCAAGCTTGTTGGCGTTTCGAGCAATTAAGCCCGCTGCAATCATGTTTCTTGGATTACTGGTATTTGTACAGCTAGTGATCGCGGCAATGATCACCGCACCGTCTGGCATCAAGCCATCTTCATTGCTGTAGTTACCCGCAAGACCGCGCTCTAACAAATCGGAGGTGGGTAAGCGATTATGCGGGGTCGATGGACCGGCCATGTTGCGACATACGCTAGACAAGTCAAAGTGAAGTACTCTTTCATACTCTGCATCAACCATTGCGTCCGCCCATAAGCCTGTTTTCTTGGCGTACTCTTCGACAAGTTGTACTTGTTTATCTTCGCGTCCAGTCAGTTTTAAGTAATCAATGGTTTGCTCGTCAATGTAAAACATTGCGGCAGTCGCGCCATATTCTGGCGTCATATTGGAAATAGTTGCACGGTCACCAAGTGTAAGATGCTTAGTACCCTCACCGTAAAATTCAAGATAGGTCGAGACGACTTTTTCTTTACGAAGGAATTCGGTCAGAGCAAGTACAATATCAGTCGCCGTGATACCCGGTTGTGGCTTACCACTAACTTCGACTCCTACAATGTCAGGCAAACGTAAGTAGGATGCTCTACCAAGCATAACGCTCTCAGCCTCTAGGCCACCGACGCCAATTGATATCACGCCTAATGCGTCCACCATAGGCGTGTGACTGTCGGTGCCCACCAAGGTATCTGGAAAGGCAACTCCGTCTCTTACTTGCACGACAGGTGACATGCGTTCAAGGTTAATTTGATGCAAAATACCGTTGCCCTGTGGGATCACGTCAACGTTTTTAAAAGCTGTCTTGCACCAATTGATGAAGTGAAAACGGTCTTCATTTCGCCGATCTTCAATCGCTCGATTCTTTTCAAAGGCGTTTTCTTCGAAACCAGCGTGTTCAACAGCCAAGGAATGATCAACAACAAGTTGTGTTGGTACAACTGGATTTACTTTAGACGGATCTCCGCCTCGCTCTTCAATTGCGTCTCGTAAACCGGCTAAATCAACAAGTGCAGTTTGACCTAGTATGTCATGGCATACAACACGGGCTGGATACCACGGGAAATCGAGATCTCTCTTGCGAAAAATGATTTGTTTTAAAGCATCAGTAAGTTGTTCTGGGTCACATTTTCGAACCAAGTTTTCGGCATAAACCTTTGAACAATATGGCAGTTTTTCGTATGCACCTGCCTGGATTTCATTAACGGCTTCTTCTGTATCATAATAATCAAATGCGCTTGCGCCATCAGTACGAGAAAAAGGCTTTCTGTATTTGTAATTCATTGTATTCGCTCCTATTAATTACACACGTTCGGACATGTCTGGAACGCTTCTCAACTCTTCGCCAGTATATTCTGCAGACGGACGAATAATACGATTATCTGCCCGCTGTTCCATGACGTGAGCCGCCCATCCGGTAAGGCGAGACATCACAAAGATAGGAGTAAACAATTTGGTAGGAATACCCATGTAGTTATACGCCGAGGCATGGAAGAAATCAGCATTACAAAATAGCCCTTTCTCTCTTTTCATAACGGCTTCGCAGCGTAATGAAACCTCATACAAATTAGCATCGCCCACCTCTTGAGATAGCTGTTCTGACCAAGCCTTGATAATTGCATTTCGCGGATCAGATTCTGAATAAATCGCATGCCCAAAGCCCATGATTTTTTCTTTGCGCTCAAGCATGCCAAGCATCTTCTCTTCTGCATCATCAGGGTTTTTAAAGTTCTCAATCATATCCATTGCAGCTTCATTAGCACCACCGTGCAATGGACCTCGCAGGGTGCCGATTGCGCCAGTAATACACGAATGCATATCTGATAACGTAGATGAACAAACTCGCGCAGTAAACGTAGAAGCATTGAATTCGTGCTCTGCATACAAAATTAGCGAAACATGCATGACTTTTTCGTGCAATTCACTCGGCTTTTTGCCATGTAACAGGTGTAAGAAATGTGCACCGATAGAATCGTCGTCAGTATTTACGTCGATACGCACACCGTCGTGAGAGAAGCGATACCAATAACAAATGATGCTTGGAAAACACGCCAACATTCTGTCCGTGATCGCATCTTGTTGGCCAAAGTCGGTTTCCATTTCCAGGTTACCTAACATTGAGCAACCTGTTCTCATCACATCCATAGGATGTGCATCTGCGGGTATACGCTCTAGTACATCTTTTAACGCTTGAGGCAATTCACGAAGTGTTTTTAATAGCGCTTTATACTCTGATAATTGGCTAGCATTTGGTAACTCACCTTTTAGAATTAAATAGGCAACTTCCTCAAACTCGCATTTTTCGGCCAACTCTTTAACGTCATAGCCTCTGTAGGTCAGTCCAGAACCAGATTTTCCGACCGTTGATAGTGCCGTTTTACCCGCAACCTGTCCTCGTAACCCTGCACCACTTAATACTTTCGCCATTATTTTCTCCAATACTTTTTTGTTAATTTGCGCTTAATTTCCGATGTAAGAAATTCAGTAATTTCGGAGAAGCGCTATAAAATTATCGTTTTGATTGCCTTGAACCAAGCCTTCTACTTATTTTTCGATTGTGCAAAAAGCTGGTCAAGCTTTTGCTCGTAGTCGTGGTAACCCAAATAATCATACAAATCCATACGGGTTTGCATTGTGTCAACAACCGCTTTCTGATCACCGTCGCGCAAGATATGCTGGTAAACATTTTCTGCCGCTTTGTTCATTGCTCTAAACGCACTTAAAGGATAAAGCACCATGGCTGCGCCCCACTCGCCTAGCTCTTTTTTATTCCACAATTCGGTCTGACCAAACTCGGTTATATTAGCCAAAATAGGAACATCCAAGGCTTCGCTAAAGGCCTGATAGTGTTCTTGTGTTTTTATCGCTTCAGCAAAGATTCCATCCGCGCCAGCGGCAACGTAGGCTTTCGCTCTCTCAATAGCTTTTTCTAGGCCTTCTTGAGCAAAAGCATCAGTTCGCGCCATAATGAAAAAGTCGTCATCGGTTCGAGCATCTACTGCTGCTTTGATCCTATCGACCATCTCTTCTATGCTAACAATTTCTTTATTTGGTCTATGACCACAACGCTTTTGCGCCACTTGGTCTTCCAAATGCACTGCAGCAGCGCCTGCTTTCTCCATATCTCGAATGGTTTTTGCAATATTAAAAGCGCCGCCCCAACCAGTATCAATATCTACTAACAAAGGAAGGTCACAAGCACTCGTGATCCGTTGCACATCAACTATCACATCATTAAGCGAAGTCATACCTAAATCGGGAAGGCCGTACGATGCATTGGCTACGCCACCGCCTGATAGATAAATTGCTTTGTGGCCAATTTGCTTTGCCATCATGGCTGAGTAAGCATTGATTGTACCCACGATTTGTAATGGTTGGTTGTCTTGTAAAGCTTGTCTAAATCTTTTACCTGCACTCATTGTTTTTCCTTCCTCAATTTATCTTCAATGTTTTTGCGTGAATAGGCGATATGCCTGCGCATTAGAATTTCAGCCAGTTCTTCGTCTCTGTTCATTATGGCTTGTACTACATGTTGATGTTCTGCAAACGCTGTTGTGACTCTTGGACCTGCCATTCCCATTTGTACACGGTACATGCGCACTAAATGGTAAATATTATTCATTAACATGCTGATCAGTTGTTGGTTATGACTTCCAAGTACAACTCGGTAATGAAAATCAACGTCGCCGGCTTCTTGGTAATAGGATTGAGAACCTTGAAGCCCTTCAAAATGTCGACTTAAGAGCTTATCAAGCTTATTCACTTCATCGTTGCTCATGTGCTTCGCCGCTAAACGTGCTGCCATACCCTCAAGTGATTCTCGTACTTGATACAACTGAATCAAACCTTGCAAACTTAAGGTCACCACTTTAGCACCCACATTCGCCTTTCGTTCAATCAGACTGGCATGCGCAAGGCGATTAATCGCCTCACGAATAATCGCACGGCTCACACCATATTTTGTCGACAACTCACTCTCATTTAGCTTACTGCCTGACGCTATACGCCCTTCTACAATATCGTTACGAAGTGCGATATATATCTTGTCTGAAGATGTTATTGGGGTTTCAGTGAGAAGCGACATACCACTTTCCTAATTAGCCATTGTCGACAATATAAACAATACATTGCCGACAATCAAGGGGAAAATGCTCTTAAAACTGGTTTAATAAGACCTTTATATTAGATATTGTCGACAATGTTGACTGTGATCAAGAAGAAATTTCTGTTAATCGGATTTTGGGCTGGAGTTGATTATTTAATTATCTTAGTGGTAAGTAGGAACTACAATATATATTAATCCCCCATAACGATTTACGCTATGGTCGGTTCGTACTTTTGAACCAATGAACTTGTTACTTTAACTAGTTACAACTGTAGTAGTAACAGTTGTTGTAATAATGATCATCATTATTATTTCTTCCACCACCTGCGTTATGGCTTTTCCTATTGCTTCGTCTTCTGATATCTCTTTAATCTTTTGTTTGGCAACTTTACGGCCTTCGCTGCCAAAAACCTCATCTACTAAATCACACGCTTTTATCAGACTAATTAAGGCGATGTCCCTAGCAATGTAAGGCTTATTTTCAAAAATAATGCCCTTTATTCGTGCGCGTATTGCTAATTCAGGAACCGAATCTAAGGTTGGGTATCTTTCGACGTTGAATACCCAAAGTACTTTTGTTTTTTGATGTTTGAGAATTTTTTTGGTAACAAGTTGGTCGGTGATGCGCTTATCAATGTCTTTGACTTTACCGTGAATACGTCGGACCCATTCGCCTGTCTTCCGACTTTTAGTATCTTGACGAATGAGATCTAAGGTTTCATCTAGCAATGGGTTGTTGGTACTGACCGTATCAACAAGTTGCACCTTGCCTTCACTAAGCGCAATACGCTCTTGAAACACCAAGTCCATCAGTAAGGCACCGGCTAATCCGTACGGCAAGGCAGTTGATGCTGAAAATACAACCGATCCTTTATCATCTTTTAGCGCCAACAGCATGAGTTCTTCCGCTAATGAAAGCATACACATCCCCTCAAAATAATTGGAAAGTAAGGCTAAAGTAACGCGATATCGAGTTATTGAACAGCTAGAAATAGTAAGTAAATGTGTTTTGAACAAGTACCTCGATATTTTGGAAATTTCACTAATTCTTAGTAAATTTCACAGATCGAATGTTAAAAATTAAATCATTAATTTAGTAAGTATATGTATTTTATATATATTATAGCTTTGGCATTTTTATTGAATAAAGGGAAATTGTTAACGCGTTTTCCACTCATGTGAGTCTTTCGTATCCAATCAAAAGACTCTTCATGCCTTTAGCGCTTAACCAACTATACTCAAAAAATATCAAAAATTTAGTTCAACACAGAAAAGGGACACATATGAGCAATCGAATCAAACGACCGGTATTTACTTTTATTGGCACAGTTTTCTCCTTTATCCTATTAAGTGGATGTATTGTTCATGTGGGTGCATCGCCTTCAGAATACGGTCATAGTGGCAGTGACTACAGTTCGGTAAACAAGTCGTTAAAAGTAAGTGATGGCAAAGAAGTTGGTGATCTATCTTCAGTAAATGGGCGTCTTAGCGTTGGTGATAGAGTTAGCGCAGAGGACATTTCAAGTGTAAACGGATCACTCAGCATTGGTTCAAATGTAAGTGCTGAAGATGTTAGCACGGTTAATGGCAGACTAAGCGCAAGCGAAGGACTAAGAGTAAGTGGTGATTTAACTTCTGTGAACGGGGGCATCTCAGTCGCTAGAAATTCAGAAATATTGGGAGATGTGACTTCGGTAAATGGCTCAATAAAACTCAATGGAGTCACGGTAGGCAAAAATGTTGAAACAGTTAATGCGAGTATAGATATATTGGCGGGTTCTCAAATTAAAGGAAACATCGTATATCAAAAAACCAGTCGCAATAATAATTATCGAGGAAAAAATCCAAAGCTGTCGATTTCTGCAGACTCAAGCCTTGATGGACAGATCATTCTCTATCGCGAAGTTGACCTTGATATAGACAATAGCGATTTAATGAAAAAAGTTGTGAGAAAATACTAAGGCGTTCTAGGGTCTGTTCCCTAATAGCCTAAATATTCTATCAGAAAAAATAAAACCCCACATGTCATAACAACACGTGGGGGTTTCTTATCAAGCAGTCAGTGGCTACTAGTTCAGCTTTATTCCTTGACCAAGCCGTTTTTTTGCATAATGCCTTTTATCTCGCCAATACTGGCAGGATCATCAATCGTAGAAGGTATCGCAAAATCTTGATTATCAGCAATTTGTCGAAGCAGTTTTCTGAGTATTTTACCAGAACGAGTCTTAGGTAAACGAGGTACTATGATCGTTTGCTTCAAACAAGCAACGGCACCAATCTCTTTGCGAACCATACCAACAAGCTCAGCTTGAAGGTCTTCTTCGCTAATCTCAACACCGTCTTTCAATAAGGCCAAACCAACTGGCACTTGGCCTTTCAAACTATCGTGAATACCAATAACCGTGCATTCTGCAACGGCCTTATGAGATGCAAGCACTTCTTCCATCTCCCCTGTTGATAATCTATGACCCGCTACGTTAATCACATCATCGGTGCGTCCCATGACAAACAAGTAACCGTCTTCGTCAATATATCCACCATCGCCAGAGCAATAATAACCCGGATATTCAGACAAATAGCTGTCTTTGTAGCGCTTAAAATCACCCCATACATTCGCAAAACAACTCGGCGGTAGCGGTAATTTGATTGCAATTGCGCCTTGGGTGTTAGCAGGAAGAGACTCTCCTGAACCGTCCAAGATCTGCACGTTAAAGCCCGGAACAGGTTTAGTAGATGAGCCTGCTTTAGCCGGTAATTGTTCTATTCCCATTAAGTTGGCTGAGATCGCCCAACCCGTTTCGGTTTGCCACCAGTGATCGACAACAGGCTTCCCAGTCTTTTCAGTTGTCCAATCGTAAGTTGGAGGATCAAGACGTTCGCCGGCCATAAACACGGTTTGTAAGCAATCAAGATTGTAATCCGCGAGTAATTCTGCCTCCGGATCTTCTTTGCGTATTGCTCTAAAAGCGGTCGGAGCAGCAAACACCGCTTTAACGCCATACTCTTCTATGACGCGCCAAAACGCTCCTGCATCTGGTGTGCGTACTGGCTTGCCTTCATACACAACGGTCGTGCAACCGTGAAGTAAAGGCGCATATACAATGTAGGAATGCCCAACTACCCAGCCAACATCAGATGCTGCCCAAAAGACATCACCCGGAGCCATGTTATATACCGCGGTCATGCTATATTTTAGGGCCACCGCATGTGAAGCATTATCTCTCACAACACCTTTTGGTTTGCCAGTGGTACCCGAGGTGTAAAGAATATAAAGCGGATCGCTTCCGCTCACCGCAACGCAGTCTGCTGGCTCAGCATTTTGCACAGCTTGTGCCCAATCAATGTCTCTGCCTTCTTGCATTTCGGCAACACATTGCTCTCGTTGCAATAAAACAACTTTGCTTGGTTTGTGCGAAGCAATCACGATGGCTTCATCAACCATCGGTTTGTATTGAATAACACGGTTTATTTCAATTCCGCAAGAAGCAGTAACAATAAGACTTGGAGTTGCATCATCGATACGAACCGCTAATTCGTTTGCAGAGAAGCCTCCAAATACAACCGAATGGATAGCGCCAAGTCGAGCAACCGCAAGCATGGCAATCACCGCTTCTGCAATCATCGGCATATAAATGACGACACGATCGCCTTTCACTACGCCGTTATCTTTCAACACACCCGCAAACTTAGAGACTTTGTCTAAAAGTTCAGAGTACGTAATTGTCGTTTTAACACCGGTAACGGGAGAGTCAAAAAAGATTGCGGCTTGTTCCCCTCGTCCGTTTTGAACATGAGTATCCAAAGCCATAAAACAAGTATTCATTTGCGCATCAGCAAACCATCTTGTTATCCCATTTTCATCTGTTGACAGCACATTTTTAGGTGCCTCAAACCACGGCAGTTGTTCTGCCTTTTCTGCCCAAAACGATTCAGGTTCGTTTATCGAGCGATCGTACTCTTGTTGATATGACATTTGCTTACACCTTTATTTACGTTTACATAACAATAATGCATATATGTAAATATGGTGTATGCGACTTAAGCCTTATCCTGGCGCTTAATCGCACTCAAGCTTGATCTTCCTCAGTAAACTAAAACTAAATAAGCAAAGCAGCGTCCAGAATTGTATAGTCCCGCCCCCATCACTGTCAGGTTGCTCAACGACTGGCGCAGGTACATCATTGACAACAACGCTTATATCCGCACTAACTGACTTAGTGCCGTCTGACACAATCACTCTAAATACTAGCGTTTGTGGAGATGATACTTGTGGTGCGGTAAAGCTCATACGCGCATTCGATGAAGTTGTAATAGATACAGTAGAACCACTAATTTGTTCCCAAGTAATCGTCAATACGTCCGGATCAGGGTCAGTAATAGTCGCTTGAACACTGAAACTTTGTCCTTCGTTTACGCTGTAGTTCTCACTATCAAAGCTTACCGTTGGTGCTGTATTTTGATTGCGAATGGTCACAGTGACGTTTTCAGATGAAGTCGCTCTCCCATCAAATACCTCAAGCGTAAACAGCAGTGTTTCACTGCGGTTAACCTGCGGAGCCAAAAAGGAAAGCAAGGGACTAGAACTTTCTTCTAACTCAATTGCCAGTCCACCGATTTGCGTCCATTTAAAGGTGAGCTCGTCACCATCGGGATCGCTAGTTGCCGACGCATCAACCCTTACTGTATCTCCCTCAATTACTGTGGTTTGTTTATCGACTCTAATTGTCGCTGATCTATTAGGTCGAGGAATACCCAATACACCCGGATCTTTTATCACACCGTTTGCAAGCTTGTCTGAATCGTTAGGCCCACCGTCTTGTATCCACAATTTGATGCAAACATCACCTTCATTCAAGCCCTGTACATAAAGGCTAGAATCAGGATCTGGACAATTACCATTTTGATCAAGTGACGCGGATGCTAGCGCATTTTCACTATTTTCTACGAAGGTAAACCAGCCATCTTCAGAGTTAAATTTTCGATAGGCATAATTTGCACCAATGACTTCACCATCGGCTAGAGGCACAATTAAAGAAACGCTTTCTCCAACCTCATTCAGACCCTTTATATTTGCAGTTAACATGGTACTTACATGTTCGAACTGGGAATCGGTTGATAATTCCGTAACGCTGCCATTCTCACCACCAAATTCGGCGAGGTCGGCCGTACTAATATTTGCTGAAGTCGCTTGTACACCTTTTGCTAACAAAGCAACATCACCAAGACTAAGTCGATAACCAGCTTCAGTTCTAAGCACCTGGCGACTAATACCAGACGGCACTGTGGTAATATTCGCGCTATTGTCTAAGTAGTCAGCAATGCCGTCTTGGTCACTGTCTCGCTGGCCTTCGTCAAAGTCACTAATACCATCAAAATCACTGTCTAAATCAGAAGATAAGGCTCTTTCGCTGTCCTCAATTCTAAATTGATAGTTTACGCTTGTGCTTAATGCTTGCTGAGTATTACTCTCTGTCACGACAACATTGATGGTGTTTACCCCTTGCGTGTAGTCAAGAGGGTCAAATTGCACACTAAGTAATCGATCATTAACGTCAGTCTCGTTGATCGTTTGTCCGTTTATTTGCACTAGCACTGTATGCTCGTCCGACAAATTAATATCGTCAATATTTAAACTAATCTCCACATCACCTTGGTCTTGATAGATCAAGCTCACCGCCCTATCGTTTTGCATCAGGCTCATGGACTGTAAAGGCGCAAAGTTACGGTTATCAATCCTAATCTTAATCGGATCGGAATTGGACAAGATAGCGTTATTAGCTTGCACAAATTGTACGTTGATTTCGTCCCCGATGATCGCAGTAAGAGCAGCTTCAAGCTCCAGTAAAGCAAATTGGCCTTGCTCAATAGTTAGATTACTACTAGTCGGACTGACCGCTGGCCCGCTCACAGAATATTGCACTACAACGGGATAGTTTGCAGCTTGCCCACTTAAATATACGGGTATTTTTATTCGACCGCCAGGCGCGACAGCACCATCTGCTTTACTAGCGACGCTCGGCAGTATTTCTAGATTAAGCTCTTTGACAGCCGTATTGCCTGCAGCATCTTCAACACTTATCACTGCACTTTGTTTACCGGAGCTTAAATAACGCTCTGTGATCAATTCTGAACTTACTTCGCCGTCAACCAAGTCACTTGCGCTGAAAGCAACTGATGTTTGGATATCTGTCAGCACGCCTGATGAATTTATTACAACAGTATCAATCACTTGGAATTCTGGCGCTGTGGTATCAACAATACTCACTTTTTGTTCACTTTGTGTTTCATTACCAGCAAAGTCGACCGCGGTCCAAGTAATGATGTGATCCCCTACTGCAAGCGGTTCATTGTAATCGTTCTCAATTGTCGGCGGGTTCAAGTTATTGTCGCTAACGCGAGGCACCTCAAGCTCAATCTCTGTACTAGGGCCAGTTGCTTCAAAGCGCAAATCTTTAAGCTCAGCAATGGTCGGAGCTTGGTCATCTCCAATGGTCGGATTCAATGGCTGGCTGTCGTCTCCATCGACAATTCCATCGTTGTCGTCGTCACTGTCGGCGTTGTTACCTATACCGTCACCATCGGTATCTGTGGTTTCTGCAGCAGAAAACGGAAACGCATCAGCATCATCTAGTACACCATCGTTGTCGTCGTCGTCATCCGCGTTGTTTCCGATCCCATCATTGTCATTGTCACCTGTTTCAGTCGCGTCAAACGGAAAGGCATCTTGCCCATCGAGCACGCCGTCGTTATCGTCATCATTGTCTCTGTTGTCGCCAAGGCCATCCGCGTCGTTATCGCTCCATTCACTATCATCGAACGGAAATGCGTCATTTACGTCTTCAAACCCATCATTGTCGTCGTCTAAATCAGCATTATCACCTAGACCATCGGCGTCGTTGTCGGTGCTTTCCTCTGCATCAAATGGGAAAGCATCTTCTGAATCAGGCACTCCGTCAGCATCGTCATCTGGATCAGCATTATTGCCTATGCCATCTCCATCAAAATCGGATGTTTCACTTGAATCAAGAGGGAATAAATCATCCACGTCAGCGACTCTGTCGCCATCATCATCGGTATCAATATTGTTTCCAATACCGTCGTTATCAGTATCTAAGGTCTCAGTTGGGTCAAAAGGAAACGCGTCTCTCTCATCTTCAACACCATCATTGTCGTCATCGGTATCGGCGTTATTACCAACGCCATCTCCATCAAAATCTAGTGTTTCTGTGGGATCATCTTCAAATGCATCATATTCATCAATAACCCCGTCATTATCGTTGTCGGGGTCGGCATTATTGCCTATACCATCTCCGTCAGTATCGGCCCACTCAAGGACCGAAAACGGAAATGCATCAGCAAAATCTCGCACACCATCGTTGTCGTCGTCGTCATCTAAGTTATTTCCAATACCATCTTGGTCGTAGTCGGCAACTTCATTTGGGTCAAGCGGAAAACGGTCAAACTCATCGTCTAATCCATCGTTATCGTCGTCAGGGTCGGCATTATTGCCGATGCGATCGCCGTCTGTGTCTAAAAACTCATTCGGGTTAAACTGAAACGCATCTTCGAAGTCCAACACACCGTCGTTGTCGTCATCATTGTCTGCCTCATCACCAATACCGTCTTGGTCGTTGTCTCTGAACTCACCTGGGTCAAGCGGAAACTCGTCATCAACGTCTCTCACGCCATCGTTATCATCATCGTCGTCTTCGTTGTCGCCTTTGCCATCTTCATCTGTATCAAATTGCTCGCTCGGATCACGAGGAAAAGCATCTTCTAAGTCCGACACACCATCGCCATCATCGTCGGTATCACCGTTATTACCGATACCGTCTCCGTCCGAGTCAATTGTCTCATTGGGATCTAAGGGGAACTGATCGAATTCGTCTAGACCACCGTCATTGTCGTCGTCGTTATCTGCGTTATCGCCAACGCCATCTCCATCGTTATCGTTTGTTTCAGAATCATCTAATGGAAACGCGTCATTCACGTCCGCTACACCATCGTTGTCATCGTCAATGTCAGCATTATTACCTATACCGTCACCGTCGCTGTCAGTATTTTCAGTTGGATCGAATTGAAAGGCGTCTAATACGTCCGGTACGCCGTCATTATCATCATCTTCGTCGCCATTGTCGCCCTCTCCATCATTGTCAGAATCACGAGTCTCCGAAGGGTCAAATGGAAACACATCTTGAGTATCAACCACGCCATCGTTGTCGTCATCTGTGTCTTGCTCGTTAGGTATGCCATCGCTATCGAAGTCGTCTATAGGCAATTCTAGGTAATTATCTAACCAGTTAAATTCTCTGCCCAAATTAGTAGGAACGGCGAGAACAGAATAGCCGAAAGTGATGATATCAGGCGCTTGGGTTTGCACGTTTGCCGTTATTGCTTGGTTATTGTTCGAAGAAGTAATCGTACACTTGGCAAATTCATCAAATATCGAACAGCCTTGCGCCAAGCTAATAGCACCAGAAAAAGAAATATCCGTAAACGCTGTATCAGCATTAGGCACAAACCATAAGTCGTATTCTTGCGCATCTTGTACAGTCACACTGATGCTGCTCGTCTGACTAGTACCTACTTCGGAAATTTGAGGGTTTGCACTTAGACGTGCATCGAAAGGCGCATTATCACCACTTGCAGAAATCGATAATACTGGAATAAAGCGATTAACAATGAGTTCTTCTAGGGTATCGTAATCAGTCGTCGTGTTGCCCAACTCGTCTTGTAATTCAATGCCAGAAATAAACCATAATCCAGTGTCAGCATTGTTCGGCACAGTCACTTCGAAAACTGCTTCTTGAAGCCCTCCATCAGCTGTCCAATCTTGTGTTTGAATAGCGATTAACTCTTGCCCTGTTAGTTGATTACGCAATGAGAAAGTAAGAGGTGAAATCACCGATTCATCAGTTGCTGTTAGCGAAACCTCTAGGGTTTGGTCAACTGAACTCAAAGTCACATTTGAAACCGAGAGCTCAGCATTGGTTAAAACAGGGGGGCTCAGGTCTGCTTCTTGAGCATAAAGAGAATGAGACAACGCGAAAGACGATGTAATGGCGAGTGCGACTTTACTCAATGCAGAACTTGTTAAAAAATTGCGCGGCCAAGAGAAGGCCGAATGTGACAATTCCTTCGGCGAAAAATTAGCAGTATTGATGTTCTTAGACGCATATTTCGGCCTAATTTTGCCGCTTTTTTTTGGCACTACGATTTTAAATCCGCCGCTTTTTTCGCGTAATCGATTCATTGATATCACTCTCAAAAATTTATTCAATGTATTTATAATCCCTGTTTTTTCAGGGATTTGCAGCTCATAATGGTCAAGCTTTCAGGAGCACTGAATGCGTCATAAAACCAACTGAGTTGTGGCAATTTTTAAGATGTGATGCAAAGTTCCCGCCATAATCGAATTGATAGCATGTTCAAGTTTGTAATAAACTGATTATCAATGAATTAAAGATATTGAATGGGAGGAATATAAATACTTATTACAAGGTGAAGGAAAGAACTTGCCTATTTAGAAACGAGTGAGCGCACTTACCTCCATAATTTCCATTTAGCTAGCACCATTACTCGGCTTCTTCATCAACAAATAACATATTAATAGTCTCCATGTTATATGTAATAAGTGAGTGAGTGGCTGATTTTATTCGTTTTTTTTAAGTTGCACTTTTTTCTATATTTCACTGCTTTCTTCTTCTAAACATTGTCACATTTTCACATTTTCACCTTCTAGAATAACTAAAAATAGACGATTTTCAGATAAATAGTGATCACCTTCTGATGCATTGTCTACAGCAGTATCTTAATTGTACAACATATATCTGAACATTAGGTTTAGCATAGTAGCGATTAGGAGTTACACGACATCCCAAATTTGAACGGCTCCTGTGGGTCAACTTGCCTGTCAATTGGCGACAGTGCGTTGACCTATTTTATCTTCATTCAAATCTGGGCATGCTTATGCAAATAAACAAAGGAATCTTCACTTGAATGACTGAGATTGAAATGACAGTTGTCTTTAAACTAGATCATCAATATCTACATTTAAGACAGATGCCAAGGCCTTCCATGTTTCAATAGAGCCTTTTTGTTTTCCTTTCTCAAGCTCTGCAATAGTTGCTTGAGTCAGTCCAATTTTTTGTGCAATTTGTACTTGAGTAAAACCTCTGAATTCGCGATATACACGCAAAGGGCTTTCACCTTCAATCAAACGTTCAACCAACTCGACTGGAAATTTTTCTTCATTGCCTGACTTAGCCTCGTCGAAAGCAAGAACATCTAGTATATCTTCGAAGTCCTTAGGCGATATTGCTATTCTGCCGTCACTTAATTTTTCATGTTCAATATTCATATTACCCCACCTCTAATAGATGTTACCTCTATAACCCGCCTGCAAAACGATTATTCCGTCTACTATCTCAAAGATTGCTCTCATGTTGCCAACTCGAAGTCGATACCCGTTTCGTCCTTGGAGATTTTTGACATCTCCTTTTCCAGAAACTTCATATTCCTTTAAAGCATCAAGCAGACGCAAAGCATCTTGCTTTTGCATCTTTCTTAGTTGTTTTTGGGCAGTTTTAGAGACCTTCATACTGGCAATATAGCTTTAAACTATATAGTTTTCAACTATTATTTGCTTTATAGAATATGTTTATAGAGAGCGCCATTCGGCTGCTGGTGGATGTCAACTGTCAGTCAAGAAAGCCCTTATCAATGTCGCCTTCTCGCCCATAGTTATAAGTCAAAGTCAGTCGATAAAATAACTGTTGGTCGATATTGGCTGATCTTCAGTTTTTAGTTTTCCCTCTAAACACTGTCACATTCTCGTTTTCCACAATGCCAGCCCAGTGGAGCGAAGGTAAATCTGCTCTGAGATATGGCGTATCACGTCTGCGCGAGACGGACAGGTCCGTGTTAGCGCCCCTTTATCCCGTAGATTGCGTATCTGATTGGCAAGCCCAAGCGAATCCGCGATCCTCTGTAAGTCGCTATTGAAAGCTTCCCCACTTAAAACATCGACTTTGTAGTTCTGGCTCATGGACTTCTCTAGCACGACAGAGTCAGAGCAGCGCCTTAACCTTGCTATCTCCTGCACATCATCTGCCTGTCGCGCCGCTTCAAGTCGCCGCTCAAGCAACTTTTGCATCGGCAGCATCAGGTCGCTTAGCAATTTAAAAGCATCAATGGTGATTTCAGGGCATAACCAATGGGTGTTGCCTGCATCGATTTTTTCAGACTCAGAGTCTAAAAAGTAAAACCGCTCACCGTCTCTGGCCTAGTTGAATCATACTGTTTATACAAATTCGATGTGTCCATTGTTGGTCATCTCAGTGAAAATTCCAAGTAGAGCAAAGCGCTGTTCTTCAGTTATAAATTGAAGGTTTATCTCATGCCAAGTAAGCGTTTTCGTATCCAGTAGCTTTTGTATGTGCTGCTCAATACTTTGTTCAATTTGATAGTGTTCTCCGTCGATGAAGAAATCAAATAGCCCGGGTGAGAAACGAACTGCCCTATACACTGGTCGAATACCAGGAGACAAACAAATCGTCATATTCTGTTCACACATATGGCCGATTTCATCCACTAAATATGGGGTCTCTGGACGAAAGTCAGGCAGATGCTGTCTCGAAAGAAATTGCATAATATTATTTTTTGCTTGCTCGGAGGATAACAGGGATTGCATAGACTCAATCAATCTATTCAGCTCATTTTCACTAATTTGTGCGCTGCTCATTTCGTCAAAAGATTCTGTCTTCTCTTGTTTTTTAGCGGGCTTTCGATAATCAATTAGGGCTTTATCAGAGTACCTTTTTGCAACACTAAGCAAGTGCTCACTTTCATCTAAAACGCCGTTGAGTAGCTCAATATTTAATGGCGCTCTAAATCCGACCGAATAATTTAAAGCGGGCTCAAGAGCAACGCCATTGTGGGGATGGCCCGGAGGAATATAGATAAGATCTCCCGCTTGTAATATTTCATCAATCACAGAAGTAAAATTAGAGACTTGCTTTAATTTAGGATGAGGGGATATATTTCGTAACTTAGAGTCAGGCAAACCAACCTGCCAGCGTCGTGAACCTTTTCCTTGAACAATAAATACATCGTACTGGTCTATGTGTGGTCCGACTCCTGCACCTTCAACAGAGTAACTTACCATTACATCATCCATACGCCAATTTGGTATAAAGCTAAACGCTTCACTTAGTTTGTTCAGCTCTTGAATAAAGCGGTCAACCCCTTGAACCAATAAAGTATATTGTCCATTACAAACTTCCGCAAAATCGTCGATTGGACCTGAGGTGACTGTCCAAGTACCCTTGTTTTGGGATATAACGCGGCTGTCTACCTCACTCTCTTGGGCTAAGCCCGCTAAGTCATGCTCGTCTAGGGGATCTTCAAAAGCCTCAAAAAAGTTTCGTATTACACATGGCTTTTTTTGCCAATACACAGTTAAGAAAGCCGTTATGTCAAATGGTTGTTTGGTCATTTTCAATGGATTTTTGTGCGAACAATTCATACCAATGTTACCATGATTACCCACGAGAGAAATACTCAGTGAAGGCCTAACCAAACTTTGGAAGTGACATGTTAGTAATTAACAAAGACCTAAGCATTGCCCTAAATGAAATTGAGTTGAGTGCCATACGCGCGATGGGTAGTGGTGGTCAGAATGTTAATAAGGTCTCAAGTGCGATTCATCTTAGGTTCAACATCCACCAATCTTCACTACCTGAGATTTATAAACAAAGGTTGCTGTCGCTCAAAGATTCGCGTTTAACAAAAGATGGGGAGCTGGTGATAAAAGCGCAACAACACAGGACACAAGAAAAGAATAAAGAAGCCGCGCTGGCGCGTCTATCCGAATTAATACATAGTATTACGGTCGAGAAAAAAGCAAGAAAAAAAACAAGGCCTAGTTACAGCGCCAAGAAAAAGCGTGTCGATAACAAAAAGAGAACCGGATTAAAAAAAGCGCTGAGAGGTAAAGTTATAGATTAACCTGCTCTTTGCCCAAGGTTTTTCTCGTGATCGTCCAACAAGGATTCAAGACTGGACACTAAAGCCTTACCCGCATCATACATCTTAAGACGATCTTTCGACTTCATAACACCTTCGATATCAATGTCTAAGTCTTCATGCTTGCCAACATATACCATATTCCAGTCACGAAAGACTCGTTCGTTAGCTTGCTCGAAACGCAGAACGTTGATGTCGGTATGGCGAGTATCCTGTTGTATCGCATCAAAAACCTGCTCCAAGGCTTGTTCCGTGCCCTCAATTACTTGACAAAACCAGTTCCCAGAGAACAAAAGGGCACCAGTTACCGCTCGTTTAGCGTTATTTCTTTGGGCAACTGCGATGATATTAGCTAACTGCTGCTCGAGCTTATTTGTGTCGCTGGATATTAAACTCTTACTTACATAGCTAAGGGTATAAAGGTCTGCCATTGTACACTCCTTAAGAATTGTTTCTTACTTTGAAAACATTCATTCGGGGCAACAAAAACTGATAAAACAAGTCTGAGCCAAATAATTTACAAAATAACCAATTACTTTTCGCATAAAATACACTTTTCATTAACTTGAGCTATACTAGTATACTTTGTAAAAAATATATACTACTTTTGTGTGGCATCGATCTTTTGATGCTATGACGCAAACTCGTCGAAGGCGGCCAAGGCATCAGCCGCATACATTAGAGACGGACCTCCCCCCATATAAATTGCCATAGCTAGCGTTTCTTCAACCTCTTCGCGAGTCGCGCCGAGTTCCACTAGTGCTTTTGAGTGAAAGCCAATGCAACCATCGCACCTTGTTGCCACTCCGATGGCCAGCGCGATCAACTCTTTGGTCTTCTTGTCGAGAGCACCATCAGCCGTAGCAGCCTTAGCCATTGCTGAAAACCCTCGCATTGTGTCGCTTATGCTAGGTCTTAGATTTTTTAGGTTGTTTGAAAGGTTCTCAGTAATTTCTTTGTAGGATTTTGACATTTTGACTCCCTTAATTTTTTTCTTGTTGATGGTCTAACACGTGTGGCTTGCTCATCGAATATTCTGACTCACTAAAATCTGTTCTAAACGCGCCTCACTTTCATCATACTCCACGCTCTTAGGGATGCGCATCGCGCCCTTTATCGCTTGGTTGATGCGCATTTCGCGCAGATGTTTGTTTTCATTGTCTAAGCCTTGAAGTATTTCCGGCATCGCAACTTGTAATTGTCTCATTTTCGTAATGTCACCGTCACATTGAAGCACGACGTCACAACCAGCAAGAAACGCTTGTTTTGCTCTGTCTTCTATAGTCCCGCAAAGCGCCTTCATATCTATATCATCGGTCATAACAAGCCCGGTAAAACCAAGCCGAGTACGGATGATTTCTGTCATTATATCTGGGTTTAATGTGGCGGGGACATTCGGTGAAATTTGGTCATAAACGATATGCGCTGTCATCATCATTGCGCAATTATTCAATGCTTTAAAGGGAACAAAATCCCATTTATCGAGAGACAATAAACTTGCATCGATATGGGGCAGCTCAAAGTGACTGTCGCATGTCGCCCTCCCATGCCCAGGTGCATGCTTGATTACCGCTTCAACACCCGCGTCGTGAAGTCCCGTTACAACCATTTTTGCAAGTTCTGTAACAGAATCAGGATCGTAACCATAAGCTCGGTCAGTTACTACAGGCGCAGCATCTGGCTGCGCAATATCGAGCATAGGTGCGCAGTTAACATTAATTCCTACTTCGCGTAAATCTCTACCTATTAATAAGTAATTTAAATACATTGCTTCGAGCGCGAGCCATTTATCTTTCTGATACAACTCAGCAAACACCGTCGGACTTGGTGGAACGCGCCAATGTTGTTGTGGCAATCTTGAAACTCGCCCTCCCTCTTGGTCAATTAGAACAAGCGCGCTTGGATTATCCACACACTGTCTAAACTCTTCTGTCAGTCGTAAAAGCTGTTTAGGAGAGTCGCAGTTTCGAGCAAATAATATCAAACCAAGTGGCTTTAATGCCTTAAACAACTCTTTTTCGTCAGCACTCAAAGTGCTTGAGCGGCTACCTAAAATAAGGGGAGTAGGATATTGATGCAAAAAAGCTCCTATCGATAATGTGTTAATTATTCAAATATCTAAAAGCGCATACTAAGACAAATAGTCAAACGTCAGCAATAAAAACTCAATTTGGAAGACTGATCTTTCCCATTCTTATTCCACTCGTCGAGCTTTGTTTTTCCCTACGCTTGCTCTTTTTCTTGTTACTGTCATTGGACTGGCTAAGCTGTCTTTTTTCAGATAGCTTGCTTTCTCCCGCCACGCACTCATTTGCGAGTAACGCAAATAGCATCGCCTCTTTTGCATCAGGATCAATCCCCAAGGCCTGTGTGCTACGCCATACTACATCAGATGACTTTTCTCTAAGCATTTTCATTAATAATGGATTATGCGCACCGCCTCCACTCACGTAAACGCACAAGCCTGATTTTGGTATATTCATCTTTTCGAAGCCCAAATAAATACAGTCTGCTGAAAACTGACACAATGTGGCTAAAATATCACAATGATTTAGTGAATTTAATTCTGCACTCTGGATGCAATCATTTAAAAACATAAGATTAAAGACTTCTGGGCCAGTGGTCTTTGGGAAAGCTTGATGCAAAAAATCGGACTCATGTAAAGCGCTCAATAGAGCTTGGCACACTGAACCTTGCTCGGCTAGCTTGGCGTCTTTATCGTATGAATGGCCAACAAAGTATTTATTCACATAAGCATCCATCATTGTATTGCCCGGGCCAACATCTGAACACATTACACTTTCAATATCTGATGATTTTGGTAGATAGGTAAAATTAGCAATACCACCGATATTTAGCATAACTCTATTCTCTGTTGCGCTATTGTAGAGTAGGTGCTCTCCATACATCACCAAAGGCGCACCTTCTCCTCCGGCAGCGATATGTTTTTGCCTAAAATCGCTTACTGTAATAATCCCGGTTGAGTACGCTAAGTGATCTCCATCACCGATTTGAAGAGTCGCATTAGGCATGCCTGATTGCTTATGTTGACTTTGCGGGCAGTGGTATACCGTTTGCCCGTGACTTGCAATCAAGTCAATATCGGAAGAAGTTAAGCCCCACTTTCCCAGGCATATATTTACTTTATGGGCATGATTGAGAGCAATCCACGGATTGAGCATACATAGCTTTTCAATGCTACCTGTGGGCTTGGCAAACACTTCTTTGACTTTTTGCTGGTAAGTGGCCTCGTATTCGAGCGTCTCAAAATTCAATAAAGAAATACGTGTATCAGGCCCATGTCCTGTTACCTCGCAAAGTGCTACGTCCAGACCATCAAGCGAAGTACCGCTCATCAATCCAATGATAATGCGAGTAGGCTTTTGTGCTATTTGATAAAGCTTATGAATGTCATGATTCATGCAAATGAGGCAAGGTCTTTAATTATGTTAAGTAGTATGACAAATAATTGCGGAGCACACTAGATGCATTAGGGTCTTTTAGACCCTAGACTGAGCGCACAAAAAAACCCAAGAGGTTTTCACCGTCTTGGGCTTATGATTTCAGCAAAAGTTATTCGTTCTCATCTTCCTTTTTGAGCTTTTCACCTATATTTAGGTCAAAATCAGGCATGGCCTTATCACGCGACTGCTTATCAGCAAGATAAGTGTCCATCCATCGCATCAAGCGCAAGGCGTAATCGTACTGAGCTGCGGCATTACGATTACCATGTCCCTCACCTGGATAAAAGACAAGACGCACTGGCGTATCAGTACGCACTTTCATCGAGCGATATAGTTCCATAGACTGACTAGGATGTACTCTCGTATCTTCCTCACCATGAAGTATCAAAGTTGGTGTAGTACTCTTGCCCGCATGAAAAATTGGAGAGCGTTCAATTAGGTTCATCCAGTTATCTTCCCAAGGCCACTTTAGAGAGTGGACTAAGTGCATTTCGTTAGGAATGTCACTCGTTCCAAATTTAGACACTTGATTAGAAATCCCCACAAAAGCAACCGATGCTGCGAAATGCTCACTTAATGCAGTCGCGCCCCACATGGATGCGTAACCACCATAAGAGCCACCGGTAATACCAACTCGATCCTTATCAATGATCCCTGCTTCAGCTAGGGCCTCAACGCCATCAACGAGGTCGTTAAACTCTTTGCCTGCGTAATCATCTTGGTGTTCTTTAGCGTATTCTACTCCACGCCCTGTAGAACCGCGATAATTTGGGTAATAAACTGCGTATCCATCTGCAGCAGCAAATTGACCCGCAGTTGAGTAACCCGTTAACCAGCCGTCACTGTAGTGCGCCTCTGGCCCACCATGCACGGTTAATATCAAGGGCCATCCATCGGCAGGCTTTTCGCCTTTAGGCGTAATTAATAAACCTTCGACTTTTTTGCCATCTCGCGCCGCATATGTAAAAGTGCTTTGTGGAGCAAGATCTAATTCATCAAGCCAACTGTTATGATTGCTGTACTTAACGGCTTTATTACGCCTAATCTCAAATACTTCCCTTGGATGCATTGGGCTATCTGCAATTAAGTGAATTTCGTCATCTCCAACATCAGCACTACGCACTACGATATCGTCTGATGTACGAAAACGTTTCTTTTCGTCACCATCTGTATCGTACAGCACTAACGCACTTTCAACGCCTCTGTGAGCAACAGCGAGAATATCGTCATCTAGCCAGTCAATGTCGACAATGTGTTGCTCTGCATCTTTAGTTAATTGAGTAAAACTATTGCTACTGGTCTTAGCGGTCATCAATACCCCAGTTGAAGTATCGTGGACGTCGGTACCTGCCAAAAACGCAAGCTCCTCTCCGTCTTCAGATAACTCAAAACTACCTAGCTTACCTGGAATATCAAGCTGAGAAAGTACTTCTCCAGAATCGGTATTCATTACTACTAGATCACGCAGCATGTAAAAGTCGTCAATGAGATTAGTTGGCGCAACCGCATAAACAAGAGTCGAGCCATCCTGTGACAAGTCAAAGCTCGATACGTGTCCTGCTTGGGTTAATCTTTCGGGCTCGGCATTGTCCACGCCCAGTTCAACTCGATATAGAGAAGCGAGTCGCTCGTCCTCTTCATAAGCATATGCCTTAAAGCCTTTATCGCTAAGATCTTCTGAATCGTCCTTTTCGCGCGCGACAAAATAAAGGGTACTTCCGTTCGTCGCAACCTCGTAGTCACCAATAGAGGTTTCAAAAGAAAAAACGTTTTGAGCCTCTCCACCGGCCAATGAGATTGAATACAAAGATGTATGTTCATCAGAACCGCGTTTGCTTTTGAAAAATAAAGTGTCCCCATCTTCGGTAAACTGCAGTGCACTTACGGTGCCAGGCCCTGTCGTAAATTGGACCGGCGGTTTTCCATCTTTAACGACATATAAATGCGTGTCAGCGGTACCGTCTTCATCTCCCGCGATTATGTTTCTTGGTGCAGACAAAGTGTATGCGGCCGCTTTGCCGTTAGGAGCAACAGTTAAGTTGCCCGCATTTTGTACTTTCGGCAGATGCTCAATTTCAAAAGTGTCACTTGCGGTGGCCGATGTTCCAGTCATTGCCATTGCCACAGCCACGCTAGCCTGTAATAGGCCTAGACCATAAGAACGCTTTAACATATCGTTTATTACTCCTAACTTTGTTATTTTATACCTTTACGAATAAAGGGTTACGATATCTTTACTGTGGAAAGATAGATTATGTTTAAATTTATTTTAGAAGTTTGTTCGGCGCACTTAAAATGGTGAGCATTAGAGAGCTTGTTAAACATCCACGTTCTAAATATTTGTATTTTGCACTCGCCGAGATAGGGCCGAATGGGGAAAGCACAACTAGACCAGCACGATGAGCATTTATTGATGAAATAAAGTTATCTCCTCCAAGGTCGATATTTTTACACTAGAGCTAATTAAAACGCGGCGCTTATGAAGTAAGCACTGCACCGCTACAAGTCACTGAGGTCCCCATGAATCCTATGAAACGGTCAATCATCTTTGCTCACTTAATGGTGATAGCATTGGTAATTATTGGCGCCAGTTATACGGATTATTTAAAGCATAAAAACGAACTTAACGACCAACAAAAGAGAGTCTCAAGCGATTTAGCGCTGATTAAAGCCGATCTCGAAGGAACACTCCTTAGGAACATTGAGTTAATTTATGGCTTATCTACTTACATCAACTTAAATCCAAATATTACTCAAGCTGAATTCTCCTTATTTGCAGAGAAATTGTTAAAAAACAAAAATAACATTAAAAATATTGCCGCCGCCAAAGACTTGATCATTACGCACATGCACCCTGTCAAGGGAAATGAAAAAGCAATTGGTTTAAACTACCTAGAACGTGAAGACCAACTTCCGGCAATACAAACTGCGCTTATTTACAATAAAACGGTATTAGCTGGACCTATAGACCTAGTGCAAGGCGGTAGAGGGTTAATTGCGCGTTTGCCAGTATTCATCGACCAGAAAAACTGGGGCTTTGTCTCTATAGTATTAGATTTTGAAAGCATACTTCAAAGCGTCAATATTCAAAACTATAAAGGACTTAATATCGCCCTGAAAGGTAAGGATGCACGAGGAAGGAATGGTGATGTTATTTATGGCGATGACGCATTGTTCTTATCCTCTGACACAATTGAGTCAAGTGTGCGATTGCCATTTGGTGAGTGGATACTAGCCGGTGAGCCAATAGAGGGATGGCATACCCTGCACCTGCATGTCCCCCATTGGAGCATTGCGTTTGGCATCATCTTTGTTGTGATTTACGGTATGAATTTACGTCTGCGCAACGAAAAGCTTGCACAGGAAAAACAAACCGCATTGGTTTTGTCTGAGTCTCGATTTCGAAACTTTTTTAAACTACACCGAGTTTGCATGGTTGTACTTGATGAAGACGCGAGAGTAATAGACAGTAATGCGTCAGCACAACACTTTTATGGGTTTAGCTCATCTGAGTTTAAAGGCAAAACCCTTCCTGATGTGAAGAACGCTTGGAATAAAGATAATAAAATTGGTGCATTAAGTGGAGGGATCAACGGAAACGGTGGTTTTATAGATGAACGAGATGCCCATGGGCTAATGTCGCTCGTAGTGCACACTAATCATGTTGCCGCCGATAATGTCGAAAAAAGCGTTGAAATACATGTTACTCCCGTTGAATCTATGGGCAAAAACCAGCTATTTGTCTTGATTTTTGACACCACGGAACAAAGAAAACACGAACAACAATGGCACCTGTTTGAACAAGTGTATAAACACAGTCAAGAAGGCATCTTAGTAACTGACACGAAAAATAAAATTATTTCGACAAACCCAGCCTTCGAGAGAATCACCGGCTACTCGTCAAAAGAGGTCGTTGGCCAAAACCCTAGCCTTTTAAACTCTGGTAGACAGGATCAAGACTTCTACAAACACATGTATGACGATATCTACAAAAACGGATTTTGGAGAGGCGAAATATGGAACAAAGCAAAATCCGGGGAAGTCTATCCACAGTTATTGTCAATCTCACAAGTTCGCAATGGAGACAATGAACTAACCAATTATGTTGCTGTGTTTTCTGATATCACTAAACAAAAAGAATCCGAAGAAAAACTAGAGAGGCTTGCTCATTACGATGAGCTAACCGGATTACCAAACCGTCTTACTTTAAAACTGCACCTTGAACGCGAAATAAAACATGCTAAACGACAAAATAAGCAGTGTGCTTTGTTGTTTTTAGATTTAGACCGCTTCAAAGTCATTAACGACAGTCTCGGGCATAAAGCAGGGGATGAGCTTCTTTGCATGGTAGGTGAACGTTTAGGTAATCGCTTAAGAGATCACGACGTCCTTGCTCGATTAGGTGGGGACGAATACGTTATCTTGATCACCGATTACAAAGACGAAGCTCAACTGGCTAACCTCGCTAAAGATTTGAGCTGCCAGTTAGATCACCCGTTTGTTTTGAGTGACGGCGTAGAGGCGAACGTTGGAGTATCCATTGGTATCGCACAATATCCGAAAGATGCTAAATGCGCGGATGAATTATTAAAGTACTCCGATGCATCAATGTATAAGGCTAAAAAAGCCGTCGACCTGAGCTACACCTTTTATACTAAAGCTATCACGGATGAAGCAAGCTCTCGCTTGACCATCAATGCCGAGGTCAAAAAAGCGGTCAAGTACAATGAATTCGAACTTCTTTTACAACCTCAAGTGTGTCTATCTTCAAGTAAAATAATTGGGGCAGAAGCTCTGATCCGATGGCATCATCCTGAAAAAGGCTATCTAACACCAAACGAATTTATTCCATTGGCCGAGAGTACTGGTGCGATTAAACAAATTACTCGCTGGGTAGTCGAAAAAGCCTTTGATATCGCGGAGCGCTGGCACACACAAAAACGCAGTCTACGCCTATCAATTAATGTATCAGCAGTAGAATTAAGCGATAGAGAGCTATTTGATGCGATTGTTAATTTATCGAAGACAAAACCTCACGTGCCGAGCTACCTCACGCTGGAAATAGTTGAAAGTGCCTTGATAGAAAATATCGAATTTGCAAAAGATTTGCTATACAAGCTGCAAAACCTAGGTTTTCAAATCGCAATTGATGATTTTGGGATAGGTTTCTCATCCTTATCTTATTTAAGTCAGCTTCCCATCGACACCTTGAAAATCGACCGAGTATTTGTGCAAAACATGGACTCTAGTGTGCAACATGGCATCGTTAAGTCTGTCATTAACCTTGCAAGTAACTTTAATATGAAAGTCGTTGGTGAGGGCATCGAAACAATTGAACATGAAAGTGCTCTTTTAAGATTGGGATGTGATTATGGTCAAGGGTTTTTATACAGCAAAGCGGTACCGTTATCGGAACTAGAGAGTTTGTGCACATCACAAGACTCGATGACTCTGCGACCATAAAACCATAGATCTAAATAAACGCAGTAGACATTTGATGGCATGTTAAGTTAGGCGCTGCTCTAGAGATATATTGACCTTTCCTAAAACAACGTAATTTGTGCACATCTAAGACCACAAAAACTACAATACATCCCGTAAAATTTACACTCTTAAGTTAAAATTAAATTTATTTCACTTTATAATCAATAATTTAAAAATGGCTTGCCACTTGCAAAACTCATAGTGAATTCTTAAAAGGAGATTATTATGAGATACACACTAATTGCCATTTCTGTTACCGCTGTACTGAGTACTAGCAGCATCCTAACGTTTGCAAACAGCCATAAAGAAATAGAGGGAGCAAGTAACGTAACCCCATCGATTAGTAATACCTGGGAAGACGAAGCTAAAGACGCTTGGATTGACGGTAAAGCCGAAGCAACGCTCTTATTCAATCAACAACTTAATTCGTTTGATATTAACACTGATGTTGCTAACGGCTTAGTGACCCTTACGGGCAGTGTAGACAACGAAATTGAGAAAGAGTTGGCAGGCGAATTAATTCAAGGAATAGATGGGGTAAGCGATGTAAACAATGAGTTAAGTGTCGTTAATCCGTCACTTGATAAGAAAAGCAAAACTGCAATGGAGTTTACTGATGCTAAAATCGCAACCGTTATCAAAAGTCGCTTAATTTTTGATTCTGAAGTAAGTGGAACGGAAATTGATGTTGACGTCGAAGGCCGAGTAGTGACACTAAATGGCGCACTAGAAACGCAGGCAGAGATAGATCTTGCGGGCGTCATAGCGAAAAATACGGACGACGTTAAGCGAGTGAACAACGAGCTTACTATCGATGAAAATGCAGAGTAAATAAGGACTTTATCGAAGCAAGTGTTTTTGTAGCACATCAAATGAAACAGGCTTGCAAATATAATCTGTAATTTCGTGACGCTGGAGGAACTCATCCTCCGGCTCTCGTCCACTTAAAATAACTTTTCTTCCTGAGCAAACGAGCGAACCAAGCTTTTTAAGCAAATGATCCCCAGACATATCTGGCAAACCAAGGTCTATCAGATAATACTCAGCATTTGGTAGAGCATTGACGTTGGCTATTGCCTCACGGCCATTTGCAGAATGAATTACTTCAAAGCCTAATCGTTTTATTAGAATTTTCATAATCTGCGCACTATCAATATCATCTTCAATGAGATGTACATAAGGCCCACTTTCTTTATTTATGCTTTTCGTAAACGCATCAGACTCTATGTGATCATCTTGACATACATCCTGATAGGGCTTCTCCATTTCCCTTAAGTCCTGAATTGTATCCAAATTTTGATTTTGCGAGCTCTTAACTTTTAGACTCTCCACAAGCAGCGACCACAGGGTTTGTTTATCAATTGGCTTGGTCAAAATCGAATCAAAACCAATACTGAGCAGTTCAGTCTGCAAGCCCTTTTGCGTAGCGGCTGTCATCGCAATAACTTTCGTCATATTACCCGCGTTTCTGAGCGCCTTTACCGTTTCAATACCTGTCATGATAGGCATATGTAAATCTAAAAGGATTAAGTCAAAAGTATCTTTTTCAGACTGTTTCTCAGTAATCATTTGCAGAGCTTCTTTGCCATTCTTAGCAAAGCCCACGTGAGCTCCAGTTTGTCGAATAAAGTGGCCTGCTAGATTTCTAATTTCGTAAATGTCATCTACTACTAGAATTTTTCCATCTAAATGAGGGGCCTGGTAGGACAATACTTGACTGGATTGTGCATGAAAGTCGTAATCAACTAGCGGCTCTTCCCCATTATAGCTAGCTGGTATACACAAAGAGAAGGTACTGCCCTCATCCAATACAGAGTCGACTTGAAGTTCTCCTCCCATTTGATTTACGATTTCTTTGGAAATTGACAAGCCTAAACCTGCGCCACCGGCACGGCGTTTACTAACATCTTCTAGCTGTTTGAAGGGCGCAAAAATTTGCTTAATCTGGTCATCAGCAATACCGCGTCCTGAGTCTTTTACGTCAAAAATAATAGAGCGTTTATTGTCAGACATGCGTACGTCAATATTTACTTCTCCGCGGTCAGTAAACTTAATTGCGTTACTTATCAAATTTACTAACACTTGGCGCAGCCTTGTGTCGTCGGCAACAATACGTCTAGGAAGCTTAGTCGATGCTGAGAACACCAAACTCAAACCCTTATCAATTGCCGCCACGCCTAGTAAAGAATTTACATCAGACAAGAGGGTTTGAAGGTCCGTGGTTTGTTCTTTTAATTCGAATTTACCAGCGACTATTTTAGATAAATCTAAAACGGCATTAAGCAAATTCAATAAGTGTTTGCCGTTGTTCGCAATAATGTTTAGCTCTTTCGAGAGAGGTGCGGCGATATCCTTTTCTAATAATAAAGAAGTATATCCAAGGATAGAGGTAAGCGGAGTTCTTAGCTCATGACTTAAGTGTGCGATGAACTTGTCTTTTGACTCGTTTTCCGCGGCAATTCGGCGCGTATTTAATCGGGAGAATTCGAGTTCTTTTCTAGAAATAGCATAACGAATCGATTTTTCGAAAATATCTTCGTCTATCGCAGCTTTCATCACAAAGTCTTGTGCGCCTTTTTGAATCGCTTTTCTTGCAATAAGATCGTCATTCTGGCCAGTTAGCATGACTATTGGCGTAGATACAGTAAAGTCGGCAACCTCATCAAGCAATTCAAGGCCATCATATGCACCTAAGCTATGATCAAGTATACATAAATCAAAACGCGTTACTCTAAGACGATTAACTGCCTCATTTTTTGCGCAACAAGTTTGGAACTCACACTCTGGGTGCACAAAATCAGCCAAACGCTCTTTGATGATCAAGCAATCATCGTCGTCATCGTCGATAATGAGAACACGCTTGACCTTATTCATCAAAAAAGACGCTCTAGCTTATTGCAGGATTTCATTGTTTGATATGATTGGCACCGTAGCACAGTCAAACCAATAGTGATTGAAGCTCTTCATAATGTTGACCATACTTTGAAAGTCGTTAGGCTTAACCATATACGAAGACGCGCCAAGTTTATAACCATCTTCTACGTCTGCGTCGTTGCCGCTAGTAGACAAAATTACAACGGGTATTTTTCGTAATATGGGATCATGCTTTAGGCGCTTTAAGGTTTCTCTGCCATCCAAGATTGGCATATTCAAGTCGAGTAATATTACCGACGGTAAATGTCTAGTTTGCCTATCTTTATACTCTCCCTCATTGCGTAAATAATTCAACAGCTCTTGGCCATCACCCACCGTATAACAAGAATATTCGCTCCCCGCTGCTTGCATTGCATCTTGTGCGAGTAGGCAATCATCTTCATCATCATCAGCCATTACAATTGTGTAAGGGACTTTCGTCATTATTGCATCTTCCATTTAATTGATTACGCCTGCAAAACTGATCAGTTTGTTTTTTGCCGGCAATGTGAATTTAAAGATAGCGCCTGAGCCTTCGTTACCCGAGGCTTCAATACTGCCATTATGGCGCTCTATTATTCTTCTGCAAACCGCTAATCCAATACCCGTCCCCGAATAGCTATTTCGGCTATGAAGGCGTTGAAAGGGCGCAAATATTTTTTCAGCATGCTGTTGTTCAAAGCCAATTCCATTGTCTATGACAGAAAATGTATACCAATCAGATAAGTCTAAAGCATCAGTATTTTCGGGTGCAACGCTACTTTCAACCGTGAGCCTTACTTCTGGATGAGACTCATCTTTAGAAAATTTAATTGCATTGGCTAGTAAGTTATAAAACAGCTGTTGCATCTGCAAGGGATCCGCTTGGATTTCTGGGAATAGCGGAATATCCAAAGTTGTCCCATTTTCTTCTATAGCCACACTCAAATCGTCTACACACAATTGAACTAGCTCATTTAGATTGACTGCAACAAATGATTTACCTCGAGTATTTACCCTTGAAAATTCCAGTAAATCGCTGATTAGCGTACTCATCCTTTTAGCTGCACTGCTCATGCGAGTCAGATAGTCCATTTGTTTTTCGTTCAAAGAATCACTTTGCGAACTCAAACGATCGCTGAACGTCATAATTTTTCGAAGTGGTTCTTGCAAATCATGTGAAGCAACAAAAGCGAAGTCCTCTAACTCTCGATTACTACGTTTCAATTCTTCAGAAAATATAGATAACTCTTGAGTACGTTCATTTACAGCATTTTGTAATGTCTCATTTTGCTGTTCGATTTCATACTGTCGCTGTAGTTGGTTTTGTAAATTGATTCGCGCTAAGAAAAACACGCCTACCACCAAAACTAAACCAATAATAAAACTAAACATCATATTGGCTTTAGATTCTATTGTGGCTTTCTCCAACTGATTAATTTGACTCTCTCGTATAGCGTTTTCATTTTCTTTAATACGCGCAAACAAAGATTGAATTTCGGTATACAAACTTAAGCCTTCGTCGTCTTCTATCATATCTGCGACTTGCTGGGCCTTGTCTGCTTCGTTTAGACTGATTGCTCGTTCTAATCGAAGTAACTTCTGCTCAATCTTTGTTAATAATTCCGCAACTAAAAGATTCTGTTCACTTTGCATAGAATCCATCACTGACGCTTCTTTCATCAAGTTTAATATGTTTGCGTTTACGCGATTGTAATGAGTAAGGTATTGTCCATTGCGAGTTAACAAAAACCCTCTCTGACCCGATTCGGCAGTGAGTAATTCAACATGCAACTCTTCAAGGACTTTTATGACGTTGCCAGAGTCGCGAATATTGGTCTGCAACTGAGTTAATTCGCTCACAGTCGCTCTGCCTAGGTAGGTATTTGCGCTAATCAATACAAGCAATAAAATACACACTATCCACCAATTAATTCGTGAATAAAATGAAAAACTCCCCATGTCTTTTGGGATATTAGACATCTTGACTCAGTTGCTGCAAAGATTCACTGCAGCTTTTACTGTGTTCGATAATTTTTGTTGCGGCATTCATGATGGCTTGATTGTCATCATAACGTTCGGCAAGCATTTTTATTAACTCTGCCTGCATCGATATCGCGTTTAAAGGCTTACGTGCGTCGTGAATTGATTTGTCTAATGGCGTCATCTTTTATTAATCCTGTATTGCTCAAAGTTCATCACCATACGCGTGAAGTCGATTATATAAGGTCTTAGTACTGATCCCCAACATTTCCGCAGCCAATGTTTTGTTATTATCAACCTCTTGTAAGGTCGCGTATATGAGTTCTTTTTCAACCTCTTCGATGGTTTTGCCAGCACTTAAGGTATCTGGTTTGCGATTGGAGAACGGGGAATTAAAAACACTCGGCATATCTAAGGATTTACTGCCAGGCTCGGACATAATAAATGCTCTATGCAAGCAATGTTTGAGTTCACGTACATTGCCAGGCCAATCGTTAGCTGAGAGCATCTCGAGCTGTGCATCACTGATTTCGAATGCTTCCCCATGCTCTTGGTTTAATTGACTAAGAAAGTAGTGAACTAAGCACGGAATATCGGATTTTCTATTTCTAAGCGGAGGAACTTCTATCGGAAACACCGCTAACCTAAAATAAATATCCTCGCGCAGTACTTTATCTGTCGCAATACTCTCAACGCTTCGGTTAGTCGCACTTATCACTCTGCAATCAACTGGAATGCTTTTTGTGCCGCCCACCCGATTTAAGCTTTGGGTTTCTAGAACCCTTAATAAATGACTTTGCATTTCTAATGGCATTTCTGTGATTTCATCTAAAAATAAAGTACCTGAGTTTGCTCGTTCGAATACCCCAATCTTTTGACTAATAGCTCCTGTAAATGCCCCTTTCTCATGACCGAATAATTCACTGCCAATCAATTCTTTCGACAATCCACCACAATTCGTTGCGATGAAATCGCCCTTGGGCTCGGCCGCGTTGTGAATGGCTTGCGCCACCAATTCTTTTCCAACACCGCTTTCTCCCATTATCATCACATTTGCCCGACTGCGCGCGACCCGTTCAATCATCGTGAACAAGTTCTGCATTGCATCCGATTCACCGATCAAACAATCAAAGTGAGCACTTACACTGCTTTTACGTATTAATTTGTCTGAAGCATTTGATGTGTATACCTGTTCAGCATGACTGTGTTTTTTGTTTTTATGGGCGAGAACAGATTCGATATCTTCACGTTCAAGTGGTTTCATTAAGTAGCCCACATTGGGACCGACTATGTGACTTATCGCAGTTTTGATCTTTGGATTACCGGTAATAAAAGTCACTTTGGGCACTCGTCGACTAATATTTTTAAGGTGCTCGTAAACATGTAATCCGCTGCCGTCCGGTAACATGAAATCAATAAATACGTGATCATATTCATTGGTAGTGAGCCACTGCTTGGCGTCGTCAACAGATTCAGCAAGCGAAACAATGTGTCCTAAGTGCTCGATAATATGTTGCGCTACTTGGGCAAACTCTAAGTCGTCATCAATCAACAAAATGGATTTCACTGTATGTCCCTTACCCGGTAATATATGACTCACACTATATAAATTCTTACGTAAATTTATATAAGTCAGATTGTATCTTCTTTTGTGGCTGCCATAGGACCGCCTACACTACGCCTAAAGTTTAGTGCCTTTTAAAGTCCTTTCAAGTTTGCTTTTTTCGCCAATTGTATTTCCTAAGTACGTCGCTCGGATATTAGCTAACTAGCTTACTGTGTGTATTCAAGCCATAAGCGCCCTGCAGTGATACAGGGCGCTATATAGTAGTAATTGCAAGCGGGCATTCGTGTCTATTTATTCAGAAGAAATACTCTGTTCACTAAGGGGCTTATTATTGCTTCCCATTCGTTTCACTTCTACCGAGTCGCTTTGGCTGATTAGTCGATAAACGGCTTCTATATCCTTCATTTCTTCGTCACTAGCTTCTTTTACCCAGACTGTTTTACCTGAGGTATGTTCTCGAATCAAAATTGGAAACTCTTTCCCGCCAATATTTAAACTCAATTCAACACTAGGCTCAGCAACTTCGAACATTTCAGACACATTTTTATTTCTCAATAAAGTTGCGTCTTTGGTAGCCACTGAAACTTCTTGTGTTGTCTTTGCTTTGTTTTCCGTTCGATTATCAAGACCCTTTTCTTTTTGCGTTCCAACAACCGAGTCTAGTTTTGTTGCTGTTTCGCTTTGGCGAACCTCTTCTAAGGTCTTGTTGCTGCGCGTATCATTGTCTTGCAAGGCATTTACTGCCTCTGAGGCAAAAGCTGGAGTTGTCACTGATACTCCATACAGTAGCGCACACAGCGCTACTTTAAATGAGCAATTTTGCCCCATGCTTTTACGTTTTTGTTTGAAATATTTCATAGCTTCTCCCGTGAAATAAATGATAATTATTCTGCAAAGCGGAGCTTGGTAAAGACGTTTAAAGCAAATGGACAAGCAACTCATCCCTATGACTCCGCCGCTTCTTGTATTTCCTCGCCTGCGGTTTCTATGTCCTCTCCTGCCCCCTCAAGCGTGGCACATCCTGCTGAGAGCATTATGAAAACAAGGCATGCAAGAGGTGCCCCTTTAACAATCTTCATCTTTGGCCTTTGCCGCCTCTTTGAGATCTTCACATTTGTCTTCAACTGCGTTACCAATCTCCTCGACCGTTTCGTCGACCTCTTCACCGGCTTCCTCTGCTGGGCCATCTGAACATGCCATTAATGACATAGCGAATAAGGCGCTAAGCGTACCCGTTAAAAATTTTCTATTTCTGGTTTTCATTCTACTTTCTCCTCGGTGATTTATATAAATAGTGAAGTGTTTACGAACTAGGACGTTTGCCTTTCAACGCTCCCGCAATCAATGAGATAGCCAACAGCGCTAAAAAGACAAAGAATAAAATTTGTGCAATATTCGTTGCCGCACCAGCGATCCCACCAAAGCCCAAAATTGCAGCGATGATTGCAATAATAAAAAACGTAATAGCCCAACCTAACATTGTCGCCTCCAGTCATTTAACATTTTATAAAGTGTCGCTTTTCTTCACACTCGATGTGATTTAAATCATTCAGTGAAATCAAAGAAACGCGAGTATCAATCGTTAAAAACGTCGTTGCGAAAACAATGCCAAACAAGAAAGAATAGAAAATTAATATATTTTTCAGTTAATTAGAACTTAGTTTGAGCATATTCAACTAAGTGTGAAAAGACGGGTTTAGAAGCTTTTACATGGCAGTAAGAAAGGTTTTCTTAGTGCCAGAAACGAAAGAAGCGAGAGACGCGATTGATTTATCAAAACGAAATGATGAGCTATGGTGCAACACGATGCTGACTGCGCAGCACCGCACTTTATATTGTACTGTGAGGTTTATTGAGTCTCACGACGATGCAACATAGAGGACAAAATAGAGCGCAAAGATGCCATTATAAATAAAATAAAAATAACAAATACACTGTTTGCCCCTCCAGAGCTAGATGCGTCACTCGGCTCTGGCGCCGCAGCGGGTTGCTCGACTGCTAGTGTTATTGATGCATCGGCATTTAAAGCACCGCTATCGGTGACCTCTACACTTATAACAACCTGACTTGCAGACACCGCCGACGGATTAAAGGTAATCTGAGCACCTTCTCCGCTATACGAGTCCAGTCCAGTTACTGACCAAACGTACGTATGCTCATCGCCTTCATTGTCGTCACTCACTTGAGCTTGCACAGTTACACTTCCTGCGTCTATAGCAATACGCGAAATATTTTCCGAGCTCTGTGTGGCCACAACGGAAACGCTCGGCGCTACATTTTGTTCTACAGGGCAGCCTGTTTCGTCGACTTGCGTACCTTGAGGCGTTTCAGGACAAAGATCCGTTCCATCTTCAACACCGTCTCCATCTGTGTCGATGCTTACCGCCTCATCCGAGCTAAAATAAATATTATCTAGGTAAACACTGCCATTGCCTTCTATTTTAAGTTGAAATATATCGCTTAAATCTACATTAGAAAATGCCGAAAGCGGGATCTTAACGGTTTCCCACTGTTCTCTTTTCACGTCTATGTTAAAAGCAGTCTCTCTTGGGCCAGGGCTAATTATAAAAAATTGAAGTACGCTAGAATCGTTAGTCCAATAATCTAAATTGACAAAGTCCATTCCTCTTACATCTTGAGGATTATTTTCAAAATCAGTGCCTTGATAATTTAAATTTGAATATTTAAGTACATTGTTACCATCAATCACTTCCATGCTGACTTGAGTTGCTTGTCCCCAATTAGGGTTATAATCAATCTCACTTATATTGGTATAAGCATCACTAAACAAAGATATGACTTGGCTTTCAGGTGTTGACGGCTCTTCTGCTGCAAGCTTAGGAGCGTCTACAATCTCACAACCATTTTGTGCAACATTTGTCCCAGCCGGTGTATCTGGGCATTCATCTTGCGAATTTACAACGCCGTCGTTGTCGTCGTCTGCCGCTGTAGGCGTACTCTCGTTACATCGATTAAAACTATTTGTATCCGTTTTTGCGCAATGAGCCACATAGTCGACTTCCATGGTCGCAGTCTCAAGCGTTGGATCGATATTACCGCCTAAATTCCCTCCCATCGCAACATTGAGTAGTACGAACATAGGCTCTTCGTACTGAGAGCAATTCGTCATGTCCTGAGTCGCGACAAGCTCGTCATTCATGTAGAAGGCAACCTCATCTGCAGTCCATTCCATAGCATAGGTTTGATAGGTCATCACATCAGGAGCACCGCCAGTATAGGTTTTTCGGACCTCTGCACCGCATCCGCCTGTGTTGAAAAAATTGGTAATATAGCGATCGCCGTTATTTCCATACCACTCCCAAACGTCTATTTCTCCAGCGCCGGGATTGGGCCAATTAATTGAGTCGCCATCTCCTTTGATAGGTTGCTCCGCTATCCGGTTTTCTAGCATCCAAAACGCAGGCCATGTACCACCTCTTAGCTCTAAGAAACGAATTCTTGCTTCTACACGCCCGTATAAGAACTCACCCTTATCCTTGCTATTCAGGCGCCCTGATGTCCACGTTTTATTGATGCCGTTCAGACCAACACAGCTATTGTTCTCCTTTCGGGAAATGATTTTTAAGGTACCATCAGATACTTCGTAATTGCGTTTATCACTGCTGTCATCGTCTGTATAACACTGTACTTCATTGTTATAATTGGCTTGTGTCTGTGCGGTCCACTTATTCCAATTAACGCTGTTTCCTTCAAATTTATCTATCCAAGTGACTTCCCAACCGGCGTGACTTGCAGATACGAATAATAAGCCCATAAATATCGCGCTGATCACTTTTGCTGACTTAGCGCGCCATTGATCAAAACACGTATTTGTCTGAAAGTGATGTAGGACTCGAATAACGATGTTTTTGAAAACAGCAATGAAAATAAAGCAAAACCGTGCCTTAACACACATAATTACGTCCTTAGTTTAACGAAGTGAAGTAGAATACAAAAAGGGCTGCGGGCTTAAAAAAACAAAATTAAAAAATACAACATACAGATGCGTGTTTATAAATATGTGCTGAATTAAACGAATAATTTTACGAACCACTAACCTTGCGTTTACATATTATGAAAACATTACTTTGTTATGCAATCTAGATGGGCTCAGATGGACTTTTGCATAGTTAGTAAGCTATGACACTGAACAGTTTGTTGCTCGAACAAAACGTCGAAGCTTTTTTGCAACAAACTAGAAATTTTCACATCCTATTACTTTAAAACGACCGTATAAATCTCACAAAAAGAACAATAAAGGATATCTATGACAACAGCTATGCAAGCAATCACGCTTCGAAGCGGACTGAATCTGAAAAATAGAATTGTGAAAGCCGCCATGGAAGAGAACATGGGTAACGCTGAACTGTTGCCAGATGAGCGCCTGATTCGTCTTTATCGTAGTTGGTCTGAGGGAAATGTGGGATTGATACTCACAGGTAATGTAATGGTAGATAACACGGCGATGACAGGGCCTAGTGGTATTGCACTAACCTCAGAAAAAGGTCTTGAGAGCTTCTCAAAATTGTCTGGTGCGGCTAAATCAAATGGTAACTCTGTCGTCATGCAGATAAATCACCCTGGCAGACAAGTGTTCAAGAGTTTAGGCACGCTGAGCTATTCTGCGTCCGATGTTGAACTGCAGCTTGGCAAGCACAGTAAACTCTTTGCTAAGCCAATACCAATGTCCGAAAATCATATTCAATCTCTTATTGCGAAATTTATAAATACAGCACAGCTCGCTCAACGAGCGGGTTTTGACGGTGTACAAGTGCATGCTGCACATGGATACTTACTTTCTCAATTTTTATCACCGAGCATTAACCAACGGACCGATAAATGGGGCGGAAACCTCGAGAACAGAAGCCGCCTACTCGTCTCCATCATAAAGGGTATAAAGCAAAACTGTGGGCAAGGTTTTAGTGTATCTCTCAAGTTAAATTCGGCGGATTTTCAAAAAGGTGGATTTAAGGCTGAAGAAGCGCAAGAGGTCGTTGCAATGTTAGAGCCATTCAACTTGGATTTCATTGAGCTTTCCGGAGGTAGTTATGAATCACCCGCAATGCAAGGTACCACCGCCGATGGTACGAGCTTAGCGAGAGAGGCTTATTTTCTTGAGTTTGCGGCAAAAATCGCGAAGTCATCAAAAACACCCATTATGACTACAGGCGGGATCACTAGGCTAAGTACTGTCGAAAAGGTCTTAGCACAAGATGTACAGCTCGTGGGAATTGCCTCAGGCTTAGCCTGTGTGCCCGATTTAGTAAAGCGATGGGAGGACAACCCTGATTATCAAGTTTCACCGCCTAAAGTGACATGGCGAAATAAAACTTTAAGTGGCTTAAGCAATATGGCAATGATCAGAAGACAATTACAGCGATTGGGTAATGGCAAAAATACCATTGATGCCCCTTCTCCCGTTTTCAGCTTGATAAAAGACCGTATTCGTCTAGCGAAACTAGCCAAGCGGTACCGCAAACAATTCGGCAATGTAAATGACTAAAAAGTGGATCATTGTTTGATTTAAGCTTTTATGTCCTTATATAATAATATGTATACATTATTCCTTTTAATTATAAAGAGTTTGGAGCAAAATTATGACTGAGTTTACGCCATGGTCGGCCCTGATTGGTGGAGGGTTTATCGGTCTTTCAGCTTTATTACTAATGCTGCTGATTGGCAAAGTTGCAGGGTGTTCTGGAATTCTAACTAATATATTTAAGCCTTATCAGCATTCGCTTTCCGAATGGCTTTGGAGGTTGTGCTTTGTAATTGGTTTAGGAGCTGGCCCAGTACTTGCGAGTTTCTTCACTGACTATTCCCTACCGCAAACTTATGACTTATCCAATCAGACTATTTTAATAGGCGGGTTTTTAGTTGGTCTTGGCGCTGCTATAGGCGCTGGATGTACAAGCGGTCATGGCAGTTGTGGAATGGGTAGAATTTCGACTCGTTCCATCATCGCGACTCTTGTTTTTATGGGAAGTGCTGTAATCACTGTGTTTATTTTAAATCATCTATTGTAAGGGTTGAAGGACATTATTATGAAAGCATTAATTGGCCTTCTTACAGGCACTATATTTGGGTTTGGGCTTACTGTATCGCAAATGGTCGACCCACAAAAAGTAAAAAACTTTTTAGATTTTTTTGGTAATTGGGACCCTAGTCTCGCATTTGTAATGGGCGGCGCCTTAATCGTATTTGGACTCGGTTATTTTTCCTTGATAAAAAGTAGGACAAAAGCCTTAGTTGACGGTGATATTCCAGCAGTATCTAAAGAACCTGTTGATAAAAAACTACTTCTCGGTGCGATGATCTTTGGTGTAGGTTGGGGTATCTCTGGCATTTGCCCAGGCCCAGCAGTTGCGAATGTAAGTAGTTTTGACCTTAGTATGCTGAGCTTTATTGCTGTGATGATTGTCGGCTTACTCATTGGGAGCAGCATAAAGAAGAGAATTAGCGCTTAGTATTAAATTTGAATTGTGATGATAATTCCAAATTAATAGGTGCAAGTTACTCATTATGTTAATGCAATAGAATAGAAGAGTTACCAATGGAAAACACCAGAAAACTGGGTACGCGGGTCGTGCACGCTGGCTTACCTGAAGCTCAACAGGGTGCGCCATTTAACCACGGCCCATCTTTCGCTAGTACGTTTCACCTCTCCGGAGATACCGAAAACGCCCACTTTCAATACGGTCGATTCTCAAACCCCACGTGGGAAGCTCTAGAAGGCGCGTTAGCGGAACTTGAAGGTGGAGATTGCGTAATATTTCCATCAGGCATGGCCGCGATAGCTTCAATATTATCAAGCTTAACAAAAAGCGGAGATAAAGTTGTACTGACGGGAGATGGATATTTTGCGACCCGAGCCTATGCTATCGAATTCTTACAGACCAATGGTCTTGAGCTTTGCTTCGTCAATACCTTAGATTTACAAAGTTTTGATTATCAGGGCGTAAACCTTGTCTTGATTGAAACGCCAAGCAATCCTTTATTAGATATTGTAGACATCCAAGCATTAGCATCCAAAGTGCATGAAGCAGGCGCCTTACTCGCAATAGACAATACAACGTCTACCGTGCTTGGCCAACAACCATTGAGTTTAGGGGCTGATATATCAATGAGCGCAGATACAAAGGCGCTAAATGGGCATAGTGATGTGGTGTTCGGCCATGTTGCTTCGCTCGACCCTGAAATATCAAATCGCATACGGTTGTGGCGTAAATTAGCCGGCAATATTCCTGGTCCAATGGAAACTTGGTTGGTTCACCGTGGTCTGGCGACGCTCGACGTTCGTCTTGAACGGATGTGTAATAACGCCCTAAAGCTTGCGGAGTTACTCGAACAGCACCCTTCTGTCAAATGGGTAAGGTACCCGGGGCTAACATCTGACCCATCTCACGCTATCGCTTCCAAACAAATGCATTACTTTGGTTTCATCATTAGTTTTGATTTAGGAAATCAAAGAAAAGCAGATAAATTTTTAGAAACCGAGCTGATTTTTGAAGCGACTAGCTTTGGTGGGGTGCATACCATGGCCGAAAGACGCGCTCGTTGGGGTACAGATGACGTACCTGCAGGTATGATACGTTTGTCTGTAGGTTGTGAGAGAAGCAGCGACATACTAGCGGCAATTGAACAGTCATTGGATAATTTATAAATGAGATCTTGTCTATTTAGTATTGCTTTATGATGTTGGCGAAATGGCTTACTGAAGCATTTCGTTTGAAATATGCTGGTATTTATCGCAGCTTTTTATAAGCGAGTACGAACTAAGCTTTTCAACGCTCAAGACATGGCTCTTAGCTTGGCTTTGCGCTCGTATGTAATGCATGAGTAAGTCGAAATCACCATCGCCGCTTAACAACATCACATGTTCAACTGAGTGCATCTTGTCTACCATATCAAGCGCTATACCAACATCCCAATCGCCCTTCGATGATCCATCTTCACGCTGCAAATAAGGCTTAAGCTTTATATCAAAACCAATGCTTTTCAACGCGGTTTGAAATTTGTGCTGCCCGTCATTTTGGCTTTCTATCGCGTATGCTCGAGCAAGCACAATCTCGTAATCTTTTTCTAAGGACGTATATAATTTGCGGTAGTTGAATTGTTTCCCAAACGCTTGTCTGCAGGTGTAATAGACGTTTTGCACATCGACAAACACAGCAATACTTGGTTTATCCTGCTTACTCATCGCTTTTTAACTCGAATACAATTCATTGACCTTCTCCTTAAGTTTTGTTTAGTCCGCCGGATTTAGTCTGCGAGTTGTTGGATCTTGGTCGTCTTTTATTTGTTTTTTTTGGACGCTTGTCACGCGTATCAGTAGGCCGAGATGTAGATTTTCTATTTAGTGGCTCGGTGGGTTCAAAACCTTCTATTATTTGGCGTTCAATTTTTAACTTGATCATCCGTTCAATACTAGCGAGCTGTTTTACTTCCTCTGCACACACAAGAGACATCGCTTTACCTGATTTGCCTGCACGGCCAGTTCGTCCTATTCGGTGAACGTAATCTTCAGGTACATGTGGCAAATCAAAATTGACTACGAAAGGCAGTTGCGAGATATCAATTCCCCTCGCGGCAATGTCTGTGGCTACCAGTACTTGTATAGACTCGTCTTTGAAATCAGCGAGTGCTCTCGTTCTCACATTTTGACTTTTGTTACCGTGGATAGCAGCCGCGTGAATGCCTTTTTTATTTAATACCTTGGTGAGTCGATTCGCTCCGTGTTTAGTGCGAGTAAACACCAAAACCTGAAACCAATTCTCAGATTTAATAAGATGTACTAAAAGTTCGGTTTTTCGTGCTTTATCTACAGGGTGAACAAATTGATCAATTCGCTCAACCGTTGTATTTGATGGACTTACCGAAACCTCGACAGGATCGTTCATTAACCCTCGGGCGAGAGTTCTAATTTCGGGAGAAAACGTTGCCGAAAATAACAGATTTTGTCTGTTTTTTGGCAAGAGTGCTAAAATTCGTTTTACATCTTTAATGAAGCCCATGTCTAGCATGCGGTCAGCTTCATCCAATACCAAAACCTCTATTTGGTTAAATTTAATCGCATTTTGCTGATACAGATCTAAAAGGCGACCGGGCGTGGCAATCAATATATCAGTACCTCGACGTAGCTTCATCATTTGAGGGTTTATCTTTACCCCTCCAAATACTAAGTTATATTTAAGATCTAACTTAGTGCCGTAAACCTCGATGTTTTGCGCCACTTGCGCTGCCAACTCTCTTGTAGGCGTAAGCACCAAGGCCCGAGTATGATTGCTTTTAGCCTTCTGCTTATTTTCGCTTAAGTTTTGTAAAATAGGCAAAGAAAACGCCGCAGTTTTGCCTGTGCCCGTTTGTGCGGCAGCCATCAAGTCTTTACCTTCTAAGATAGGGGTAATGGCTTTTTCTTGAATGGGTGTAGGCTCTTTGTAGCCTTGCTGTTCAAGAATATTTAATAGATCTGGAATTAATCCGAGAGATTCGAAACTCATAAAGTGTTATCTGATATGCCTAGTTAGTTTACGCTAGCTTATAAACGCTCAAGTAATCGGCGGCTAACGCGGCACTGGAGGATACAGTAATTCAAGCCACTTTGCGAGCAAACAGCATGAACAAGAGTTCAGGTACAACTACATAGAAGCGCTTTAATTTTTCTTATTTTTCTTCAATAACATAGTCAAAATCATTTTGGTCAAATTTTGATACCGTGATCAAGTTGCCGTTCTTTACTGCTGCAGCAAAATAAAGATTAGGGGGGCCCTTAGTCACGAGCTCCTCAAAGGCTTGTAAAGACTCACATTCATAATTTCGGCATGTGTTTGATCGTAATTCTTCTGGCAGAGCACAACCAGTTTGTGTATGGAATACACAAGCATTTTCATAACTCTGCTCTGGCAAAAAAGACGCATATAAATCAAAGAATGAAGACTCTGTTACATGAGGCAAAGAGGCCAATATTCTTTTAACTGAATAGTAATCCAAAAAGGCATGCTCACCACCTAATAAACAACACTTACCTTTACATGTAGCGCAAGCCTTGCCCATGAGATTTGAGTGCTGGTTTGAGCTACTGGGCGTAAGCTGTTTTGCATAAGTGCGTGACGCCTCGGGTTGTTTAGCTTGACAATCTTCGTACGCGCGCGAAAGCGAATGCATAAATCTGCTTTTCCGCTCATCCGATAGGATATTGAGTTCACAATTATTGGCAGGCAACATTACCGCCTGGTAACTCTGGGGTTTTGCTATCTCTTTCTGAGCATTACGAAAATACCCCTCTGCAACTGCGTGTAACTTAGCGTGTGCATCCTCTTGCTGGGTTTGAATAATATGCTGTACTTGAGCCCGTTGACAAGCCGGCTCGGAACAAAACCGACTCCGACTATAATCGATAAAAGCCATCTCAGTACCACAATGATGGCAGTTGAGCTGGCTATTAAACATTTAATGACACTTTATGCATCCCTGAAAATAAGATTAGTGCATCCTTGCACATGTTTTCCTTTGGCTTGCAGAACATGTTATTTAACAAACAATTGTGTAGTCAAAGTTGCTGTCTTTCACATCCACCTTAACTGAGCTTACTGGCGTACCCTCAAGCATCTTATTCAAAAAGCTATTACTCAGTTCTGGCAGTAATGTATTGGTCAGTATTGAATCAATCATACGACCACCACTTTCTAGCTCTGTACAACGGCTCACTACTAAATCGACCACAGCATCAGTAAATTCAAACTTGATACCTTGACCTGTTTCCACGCGTTTTTTGATTCGGTTCAGTTGCAAGCGCGTAATAGAACTGATCATTTCAGGCGACAATGGATAATAAGGGATACTTACAATCCTTCCTAAGAGTGCGGCTGGGAATATCTGTAATTGAGGCTCACGCAAGCCCTTCGCTATACCTTCTGGCTCCGGCATCAAGTCTGGGTCGCTACACATGTTCATGATGAGTTCGCTGCCGACGTTGGAAGTAAGTAAAATGAGCGTATTTTTAAAGTCGATCATACGTCCTTCACCATCTTCCATTACCCCTTTATCAAAGACTTGGAAGAAGATTTCATGTACATCTGGGTGCGCTTTTTCTACTTCATCTAATAAAACAACAGAATAAGGTTTGCGTCTTACCGCTTCTGTCAAAATACCGCCTTCTCCATATCCAACATAACCAGGAGGCGCACCTTTTAAGGTCGACACCGTATGAGCTTCTTGGAATTCACTCATATTAATCGTAATTACATTTTGTTCACCGCCGTACAAAGATTCAGCGAGTGTAAGCGCAGTTTCGGTTTTACCTGTACCAGACGGCCCACACAACATAAACACCCCTATTGGCTTATTAGGGTTATCAAGTCCAGCGCGAGATGTTTGAATGCGTTTTGCGATCATTTCCATCGCATGGTCCTGGCCAATGACCCGTTGTTTCATGATATCTGCAAGTGTCAGTACAACATTAATTTCATCAGACACCATCTTACCAACTGGAATTCCCGTCCAATCTGCAACCACTGCCGCAACGGCTTGCTCGTCACATGCTGGGAGAATAAGTGGACTTTCACCTTGTAATTCTTCAAGTTTTGAATGCAGTTGAGCGAGTTCTTCTCGGGTCTCTTTTAACTCGGCTTCTTTTTCTTCCTCGCTGAGCTCGGCGCTTACCTCAGACATCTCAGATACACTCTCTACCGCTTCTTCACTAGTAGAGTCTTCACTCGCTTCATCGCTCACTGCCTGTTGTTCTTTGTCTTTAGATAATAACTCTCTTAGTTTACGACGTGTCTCAAGTAGAGCATCAACGGTTTCTTTTTCGTCTTTCCACTTAGCGTCCAAATCTAGCTCTGTTTTCTTCTCTTTTTCAAGCAAGTCGATGACTTCGTCGGTTCTTGCTTTATTTTCCATCCCGATCGCCGCTTCGTTCTCTAAAATAGAAAGTTCCTTATTTAGATTCTCAATGCGCTGTTTACAGTCTTCTAGTTCAGCAGGTGTTGCAAATTGACTAACTGCCACTCTCGCCGCAGCGGTATCCAGCAGGCTCACAGCTTTATCTGGAAGTTGTCTTGCTGGGATATATCGATGTGATAGCTTTACTGCCGCTTCTATCGCCGAATCCAACATTTCGACATGATGGTGTTTTTCTAACATCCCCGCAATGTTACGAAGCATAAGAATTGCGCGTTCTTCGCTTGGCTCATCAACTTTTACTACTTGGAATCGACGGGTTAATGCCGGGTCTTTTTCGATATGCTTTTTATATTCCGCCCACGTCGTTGCACCGATGGTACGCAATTCACCACGAGCAAGTGCTGGCTTTAATAAATTAGCAGCGTCTCCAGTGCCTGCAGCACCTCCAGCTCCTACAAGCGTGTGAGTTTCGTCGATAAACATAATTATTGGAGTTGGTGATGACTTCACTTCTTCAATGACCTGCTTCAAGCGGTTTTCGAACTCACCTTTCATGCTAGCGCCGGCTTGAAGTAAACCAATATCTAAGCACAGTAATTTCACGCCTTTCAACAATGGGGGTACATCACCTTTTATGATCCTGTGAGCAAAACCCTCAACAACGGCGGTTTTACCGACACCAGCTTCACCTGTCAAAATAGGATTGTTTTGCCTGCGGCGCATCAAAATATCGATTAATTGACGAATTTCTTCGTCACGACCAATAATTGGGTCTAACTCTCCATTAGCGGCTTGCTCTGTTAAATCAGTCGTAAATTGTTTTAGTGATTCTTGCTTACCCATTTGTGCTGGCGCCATAGCATCACTAGACGTTCCAGGCTCAGCGCCGTGCGCTGAACCATCATTTGCCTTCAAACCATCTTCACTCGAACCAGAAACGATGTCGTGTAAATTGTCGCTGAAAGTCTCAGTTTTTATTTTGTCGAACTCTTTAGAAATATTTGTTAAAGCACTTTTTAAAGCCCGTGTTTTTAACATACCTAAAATGACGTAAGCCATTCGGACCTGTGAGTCACCATATACCAACGAGCCATATACCCAAGCGCGTTCGATGGAGTCTTCTATTTGACTAGAAATATCAGAGATAGATGTAGCGCCTTTCGGCAAAGACTCTAATGCATTGGACATATCTTTTGCTAAATTAGAAGGATCTAGCTCAAAATGTTTAACTATTTTGTGGATGTCAGAATCTTGTAGTTGCAGAATTTGTTGAAACCAATGCACTAGTTCCACATATGGATTACCTCGTAATTTACAAAATACTGTCGCACTTTCAACTGCCTTGTAGGCGATTGGATTTAACTTTCCAAACAGACTGACTCGACTAATTTCTGCCATTGTTCAATTCCTTATTCTTCTTTGTTAACACGCTCGTTGATACGCCACTTCAGACTTTGTTGGTAAGCGCTCACACCTACTGCTTATACTCCAAGAGTTCACACCTAATTTTGCTTTGCCTAAATAGCATTGTTGTTGTTGCTGTGGTTTTAAAACTAGTTTTATTGCAAAGGAATACTCTGCTCCAACCATTCCAATCACCAATTTTTTAATCATTCTAAAATGTTCTGGGTTGTTTAAAAGCTCACTGTATTGCTGATAATCTAATGGCCCGATCGACACAGAAAAGTTAAATCCCCTCTGATACACTTTGGAGCCAGCAATACTGTTTAAACCCAGACTAGCGTTGTTTCTACCAAGACTGGTTTGTTCATTTTTTGAAAGCTCGTACCATTCTCCCTCAAATTCGTTAATCGTCACGGGGTGCTTGATATACTCACTTATCATTTGAGTCAAGGTCGCCGCACTGCGATTTTTCTGACTGAGAAGACCAGCTAAAAAAGGGCTGACATCATTACTCTGAAAAAAAGCTTGGTTCGATTTATCTGTTTCACCATAAAATACCGACAATCGCTTTTTGAAGAAGTCCGTCTCTGGCAAGTCGTGGCTAACATGGGGCTGAGCATCTGCCCACGCTCGATAAAATAAAGATAGAAAACGATGATGAAAAATATCAATGAATTCTGCGAGAGTGTCATCTTTGTGTCTATATTTTCGCTCAACAGCATATTCGGTGAGATGTGTTGGCAGCGAACCATTAATCCCAAAAAGGCCTAAGTAACTATTTTTAACTTTGTAATTCTTAGTGACTTCGTTAAATTTAACGTCGGTAAATGCAGAGGAATGGAAATGCAATAATGGGGTTTGACCAAGTCTGAAGGCGTCTTGTTTTGGCGAAGTTGAATAGCCAATTCTTTTACACAATGGCGCATTGGCATCAAAATAGCGTAATAAAGGCTCTAAGCCTTGTTGATAAAGCTCATCCTTATCATTCGCTAAATGCTCTAAATAGCGTTTCGTAAGCCGATTCGTATTGGCCATCTATAAATCTCACCACGGTTAGAGGAGTTTAGAACTAATTGAGTAAAAGAATTAATACTTACGTAATGGGCGAAAAACTTATCTAAAACCATACCGAGCATAAAAATACTGTTGCCCTCATACGCCATTTCATCGACGGTTATAGAGACCTCAACACCTCGACCAAAACAAATTGGGCCAGTAAAGGGCAGACGGCTTGTTATTTGCTTAATATTTACACCAATTATCCCATCAACTTGCTTCACTTGAGAATGGTCATTTTTATTCATTAACAAGGTTAACAGGGTCTTAATCGTGCTTAATGCACTTCCCTCATCTTCATCGCTGATCCCCAAGAAATTAATGGAAAGTTGGTTTATCAAATCCCATGCAACACTGCCTTGGCTAAGCGGGCCTGATGGCCTTGTCGGTTCACCAACACATCGAACCGATTCGCAAGGTGCACCGGTCTCTATCGTAAAATCTGTATTGCCTTTACCAAGCGGCATCATAAGAGGCAAGTCTCGATTACAGCACATGGTTGATACCGACACTTGCCGCAAATTATCAGAGTAGGGAGGATTTTTTGGATCAACCAGCGAAAGGAATACTTCAGTACCTATATAACTAGAGCGATGTCCAAATTTGCGTTCATTTACACTCAGCGTTCTACTTTCTCTGGCATTGGTGAAATAACCAGAAACAGATTTACCACCGGATTTATCGCCTCCATATAATGGTGCGAAATTAGATATCGCATCAACACCACTAGCAAACCCTTTTACTTCGGTAAGAGAGCATACCTCAAAGTCTAAAGGCCTTAGCTTGTCTGGTACCACATGAAAACGCTTACTAGTTCGATTGACGTTAATACGTTCTGCTTTTTTTGGAAACAGATTGATCGCTGGCGTACAGTGCAACGCAAAATTCTCTTGGCTAACCGCATTTTCTAATCGAGAATCATGATGGTCTAAGAGGAATATAAGTTGAACTTTGTTGTTATTGCATTGGCGCAAACTTGGCAGCAAGTTTTTTATTTCTAAAAACAAAAATCGGCGAACAAAAGCAAAATATTCGCGCAATAATCTAAAGCCATCGAACTGCCGGTTACAATACGGAAGTAAGTTTTCGTCTTTATCATATCCCAAAGGACAGAGCTCAGTTTTCGCTTGTTCGTATCGCCACAAATTATCGCCTGTTTTGAACGCAAGCCCCTTATAACCCTTATACAAAGCTTCAAACAAATAAAGCGGAAAAGACTCACTACCCCTTATGTGTAAATTTAAGTCGTTTAATTGGATATTCGAAAAAGACAAGCTTGGTGCGGTCTCTAATGTAACTAAAATACCGGCTTTCGCCACTTTAGGTAAGCGCAACTTATCGATGTAAGACACAATATCTTGCGAATTTATATATTCGGCATGACTCAGTTTAATCGGCCATAAGGTAACTGGGTGAGACGTTCGGTATTCACAAGCAGTCTGTTCGCCTTTGCCAAGAAGGCTGTGTAGCGGCGTGTCTTTTTTAATCGTCACCCCTTCAAGTAAGCTACCTTCCTCGAAATCTGGATTAAACTGAGCAATTAACATCGACGGAAGAGGTTGTAAAAATGCAGGAAATAAGAGCTCGAGTAAATGTTGTGTGAATTCAGGATAAGCAGAGTCCAACTTGAGGTGCACTCTGGCAGACAAAAATGCAAAGCCCTCTAGTAATCTTTCTACATATGGATCAGAACAATCAAATCCATCAATGCCTAACCTTCCCGCAATTTTGGGATACTCTTTGGCAAACTCAGCCCCAGATTCTCTGATAAACCGAAGTTCTTGATTGTAAAATTCTAAAAATTTAGCGTCCATACTGCTATTGCCACTGACTAATGGCTATATTGCCGTTTTCGATATCTACGTCTGTTTTTAAGAATAATTGCAAGGGCAAGGGCTGGGCCCATAGATCACCACTTATCTCAAACGACAAGGTATTTTTATTCATTTCTTCGTTTGCGAGTGACACCTTTATTTTTAGAGAGCGGGGGATAATTCTAGGTTCATAAGCCTTAATCGATTTTACTAATTCTCTCTCAATATTTTTAGCATTTAATGATTTAGCCGTCATACCCGATAAGTCCAAAATCCCATAGTTTAGACTCGAACTTTTTACGTACTCATAATCATCAAAATCAATATTCGCAGAAGCTGACACGGTGTTAAGAAGCCATGCTAAGTCTCGCTGTACCAATTTCTTTAATCTTGAAACGGAAATAACACGCTTTTCGCGCGATTCACTGGTTTTTTCAGGCTCATCGTCAGTAAGCCTGTCTAACAACGAAAGCTGTAACCGCTCTTTTTGGGAAAGCTCAGGCATAAGGGCTAGTCAAAACTAATTTTTGTAATATTTAACAATGGCGTTTCAGAAGTGTCGGTCATTAAAATTCTTTGCCCACTACCAACATAAAAGTGCTCAGTCGGCTCGCTCCACTCACAGGTTCTAGACAGCAGTTCAGCATCGCTTTGCTCAGCGCTTGCAGGGTAACGTACTGGAACAAATACGATTAATTCACCGTTGTTTTGAAGTTTTAAATTAGCTGGTCTCCAGACTAAATCTCTTAGGTCTTCCACCGGCTCGAAGTGAAGCTCTTTGATATATTCGAATGGAAGCCAATAATAACCGCCGTTCAGCATGACTTCGATTGTTGGGCCAAAACGCACATCGGCATCGCTAAGCCATTCGAAGGCTTCACCGTCTATATTGCCACCTACAGCTTTTGCAAGCTCAGCACCCTGCTCAATAAGTGTTTTAGCTTCTTTATATTTACCCGCAGTGCTGTGTTCAAATGCCTGCGCATAATAGGCAAGCCAATCTAGAGGTTCGCCAAAGCAACTGGGCTCTTTATCTCCAGCTAATACTAATTCTCGTTTCTTTTCACAACTTATAAGTTGTGTATATGTGTTGACCAAGGCTAAGTTGGAGTCTGACAGTCCTTTTAAGACTTCAAGTTGACTAGAGGCGCGTTTCCAATCTCGTTCAATACAAGCCAACTGAAACAGAAAAACACGTAAATCACTATTCGAAGGATCTTGTTTTACTTCAGTAAATAGTTGCTTTTTACATTCCGCAATACTTCCGTTTTTGAGTAGTTCAGCTGAGTTCATGGTAGCCTTTAGTCAGATTAGTGAATGTGAGAAAAAAGGAAGGCCATTTTTTAAATGGCCTTCATGCTTACAAAGATATCGCCTAATTAAGCAACAGCCTCGTTTCCAGCGATGTCCCAACCAAATGCGATTGGAGCTTCGCCAGTACCATCTTTCGCTTGAGGTACGTACTGTGTCTTAACAACAGAGAAGTTCAAAGAAACATTCTCAGTCAATCGATCTTCACCGCCAGAGCCACCTGTTGAAACAGACGTTACAATAATATCTTCCATATCAATGATGATATATTCTAAAGGTGTGCCACCCGCTTTACGCACTGTTAATCTTGCTTTCTTAATGTGTTTACCAGTTGAAACATATTCCATTAAAGTCATCGAAGATTTGTCGACCCATTTGGTAACACTAAGGTCTTGGAATGCAGCTTTGCCTGCACCGCCACCGCCACCCATGTGAGTCGTTCCGCTTTGACTCAAACCCCAACTCCATGCAAGCACGTCAATTTCTTTTCCGTGCTTTTTATCTTGTGCTTCACCATCTATACCGTCTAGCTTTAAAAACATATCAACAGCCATGATTGTTCTCCTCGTTTAAATTTAAAATTAATATCTATTGTTTTTCAGAAGGTAACTTCGATACCAAGCGTAACGAAGCTGTCAAGCCTTCTAGTTGATAATGAGGCCGCAAGAAAAACTTAGCACTGTAATAACCAGGGCTTCCCTCGACTTCGTCTACGACTACTTCAGCACCAGCAAGTGGTTTACTTGCCTTGGTTGCTTCAGAAGATGTGTTTGGAGCTCCATCAACATAATTGTTAATCCAGCTCTGTAACCACTTTTGCATATCATCACGTTCTTTAAAGGAACCTACTTTGTCTCTCACGATGCACTTCAAGTAATGTGCAAATCGGCATGTTGCAAATAAATATGGCAAACGCGCTGCAAGTGCTGCATTGGCGGTCGCATCAGGATCTTCGTATTGAGCAGGGCTTTGCAAAGTTTGAGCACCGATAAAGGCAGCCATATCACTATTCTTGCGATGAATTAACGGCATCAAACCGCAAGCAGCAAGCTCTGCTTCACGTCGGTCACTGATTGCGACTTCCGTTGGGCATTTCATATCTACGCCACCGTCATCACTAGGGAAGGTATGAACGGGTAAGCCTTCTACCGCACCGCCTGACTCTATGCCACGGATCCTCGAACACCATCCATACTCTTTAAATGAACGGTTTATGTTGACTGCCATCGAGTATGCTGCATTTGTCCAAGTGTATTTTGAAGAATCAGAACCGCTTACGTCTTCTTCAAAATCAAATCCTTCTACAGGGTCTGAATCATTACCATAAGGTAAGCGTGACAACACTCTTGGCATGGTCAGCGCAACGTATTTAGAATCTTCGGTTTCACGCAACGATCGGAATGAAGCATAATCAGGTGTAGAGAAGGTTTTCGTCAGATCGCGAGGATTTGACAATTCTGCCCAACTGTCCATTTGCATCATGCCAGGGCCAGCTGCACTAATGAAGGGCGAATGAGAGGCGGCACATATTTTTGACATGTTGCTTAAAAGCGCAACATCTGCTGGGCTGTTGTCGAAATAGTAATCGCCAACAATGGCACCGAAAGGTTCGCCACCAAACTGTCCATATTCTTCTTCGTAGAACTTCTTGAATATTGGACTCTGATCCCAAGCCGTACCAGCAAATTTCTTAAGATTTTTGCCTAGCTCTTTCTTGGAAATATTAAATACGCGTACTTTCAAGTATTCATCTGTCTCAGTATTATTCACTAGGTAATGCAAACCACGCCATGTTCCTTCAAGCGTTTGAAACTCTTCGTTGTGAAGAATCAAATTCACTTGGTCACTGAGTTTTTTGTCTATTTCGGCAATGATTGCTTCTATACTATGAACAGTGTCGTCTGAGATTTTATTCACATCTTCTAATGCAAAACCCGCAAGCGTGTTGACCGCTTTTTCAACTTCGTCTTTTGCATGATCGGATTTTGGTTTAAATTCTTTTTGAAGTAAGGACGCAAAACTGTCGCCATCTAGCGTTTCCGTTGCGCCTTCTACCGCATTAGCTTCTTGTTCGGCCATTTCTTATTCCTCTCCACTTTCTTCTGGTTTTGGCGCAGCACTTAGCGTTTCTAATAGCGCCGGATCTGCCAATACTTTAGCAATAAGTTGTTCAGCGCCCTCTTTCCCGTCCATATAAGTAATCAAATTAGAGAGTTGAGTACGCGCTTCTAGTAGTTGTTTTAAGCCATCGGTCTTGCGAGCAATTGCCTCTGGTGAAAAATCATCCATGCTTTCGAATGTCATCTCCACAGGTAAGTTACCTTCGCCAGTCAGTGTATTCGGCACACTAAATTGCACTCTAGGTTTTGCTGCTTTGAGTCTGTCATCGAAATTATCAACATCAATTTCAAGGATTTTACGTTCAGAAATAGGCGCTAGAGGTTCAGCGGGATTGCCACTCAAATCAGCCATCACACCCATTACAAAGGGGATCTGGACTTTTTTCTCTGCACCATATAATTCAACGTCGTAGTCGATTTGTACCCTTGGGGCTCGGTTTCTTCCGATAAATTTTTGACCACTAGCCACTTGTTCTCTCCTATTTTTTAATTTCTATTTTTATATCTGAAAAACACCGTGCTTCCCGTATTATTACCACGAGTCGTCGGTCGTACTGCTATCATCAGAATCTTCTTTTTCTATCCCACCTAACTGATGCAGGGTACTTAACGCTTCAGGATAAATATCCTGCATTATTTCTAAAAAGTCTAAATGTATGAGTTTATTAGCCCTGTTGATCAATATAGGAATCGGGCTTGAGGGTTCGTGAGCTGCATAATAATCAAGGATCAGGGCAAAGCATTTTTCTACGTCTTTACGACTCGATACTTGCCCAGAAGGCGAGAATGCCGCCGCACTGTTATTTTGGCTTGCAGATGCGGTACCAGACGAGCTTGTATCAGTTTCACCGTTTTGTCCACTAGTCTCATCTTCTGTTTGAAGCGCCTCTGTTTTCACATTAGCGTGCTTTTCTAATGCAAAAGTCAATTGGGATAATACATCCAATGTAGGTGAAAAATCGACGTTATAGGTATTACCTGCTTTCTCGATGAAGGTTTGATTGATTGAATTTAGGTGTGTTGAACATTGGGTAACCGCCTCAAACAACGCAATATTTTCTGAAGGATCAATTTCGCTAAAAATACCCTTTATCTGTGACAGACTCATAGGGGCATTATCATCCCCAGAAACGGCCTTGTCGATTGCATCGAGTGTAACATTCCCAAAGCCCTTAACCGACGCAAGAGGTGCATTCTTCAGAGTATTTACAACGAAAGTATCTTTTAAATGTCCAAGGGCGGAAACCCGCTCCATCGGATCGCCTTCATCTTCATCTAACGGAGGGTAAATGCCTTCCCACTGCTCTTCGATTAACGATGCAAGACCTCGTAAACACGATTCGAACTTAGCAATACTTTCAGTATTTAATACTGATTGAGCCAATATACCAATGAGCTTTAGATCTTTTGTTTTTTCAAGGTATTCGGTCGCAGCTTTTTTGACTACCCGCCAATCGGGTGGCTCAGCAGGTAGCGTTGTTTGACCGTCGAAGCGTTCAGGCGTACCTTCCGCTTCAAAGAAAAAATTTTGAAAGCCAGCGTCGTCTTCTAGGTTTTCACCGCAGAAGCTTGTTTCACTTATGGCAGTATTTAGCGCCTGCTCATAATCCATTATGACTACCTTAATTCGGTTGCCCGAGGTGAAATTATTTAACATTTAGTTGATTTAAGTTAATACAAAAAAACCATAAAGAAAAGACGTATTGACGGATTTTTGCTCATTTTTTTCTAACTAGGGATTTCATTGCAGTAAATTTTGCTTATACTAGGTGATTCAGACTAGTGATTTTACTGGGCATCAGTGACAGGTTTTCGTGAAGTTTTTGGCTATCTTCAAACAAGGTCGCTGATTTAAAATTGCACGGTCATTATGTGTTAATTATGTTAATTTTGTTAACTTTTCATCTCAACAGTGATCGACCGAATAGGAACTAACTTATGCCAGGAGACAATCGTATTCTCTCCATATCGACTCCATTGGGCGAAGATACCGTATTGCTTCACAAAGCAAAATACAGAGAGTCATTAGGTAATCCCTTTCGCATCGATTTAGAGTTAGTAAGCGATGACGAAAACATTTCACTAGACGATATTTTAGGTCAAAACGTCACTATTGAAATGGAAACCAGTGATGGTAGCCGATTTTTTAACGGCATCGTTACAGAATTCTATCAGTCCGACAACCAAAGCATGACTGCACGCTACGGCGCTGTCGTAAGGCCCTGGTTTTGGTTACTTTCGCTGTCCGAAAATTGCCGAATTTTTCAAGAAAAAAGCTATCCGGACATCATTAAAGAAGTGTTTGATGAACTGGGCTTTTCAGATTTTGAAGACAAACTCACCAGCTCATACTCGCCACAAGATTATGTCGTACAATTCAATGAAAGTGATCTGAATTTCGTCACTCGCATCATGCAACAAGAAGGCATCTTTTTTTATTTTAAACACATAGACGGTAAACACACTTTAGTGATGCTAGACGACAATTCGTCATCGGTAGACGAAGGTGAGGTTGCGTATTTTGAGTTGGAAGAAGAAAGTAAACATCAAGGCGTAGACGGTATTACTGAATGGAGAAACCAGCGCCAAGTGCGAAGCGGAGGGATAAGCTTAAAAGCGTTTGATTTTGAACTCCCATCTAAAGATTTGTCTGCTGTCACCTCCGATCCTCAAACTTCATCATTGTCTTCTTTTCAAAAGTATCGCTACCCTGGTAAATACACCGAGCGCGCAGACGGCGAACAATATACAAAAATGTTAATGCAGCAAGAGAATGCCCGGTACACCAAAAAGTACATGAAGGGAAATTTACGCAGTTTATATGCCGGCGCACAGTTTAACTTAGTTGACTACCCCCGCGAGGATCAAAATACTCAGTACCTAATCACAGATTATGAGTGCATCATGCGCGGAGACAGTTATATGGCAGAAGCGCAGGACTCAAATAAGACTTTTTTTGAGTTTTCAGCGTCTATGCTTCCGTCAAAAGTTCCCTTTCGCCCAGAGCTAAAAGCCTCTAAATCCAAAATGACGGGGCCTCAAACAGCAACAGTTGTTGGCAAAAAAGGCGAAGAAATATGGACTGATAAGTACGGGAGAATAAAAGTACAATTTCACTGGGATCGCGTCGGTAAATCCGATGAACAAAGCTCTTGTTGGATTCGAGTTTCACAGACGCTGGCCGGAAAAAACTGGGGAAGTATGTATATTCCGAGAATCGGTCAAGAAGTATTGGTCGATTTTTTAAACGGAGATGCAGATAAACCAATCGTCATCGGCTGTATTTATAACGGTAATACTATGCCACCTTATCCATTACCCGAAAATGCAACGATCACAGGCTACAAATCCCGTTCAAGCAAAGGTGGGGGCGGCTTTAATGAAATTCGCTTCGAAGACAAAAAAGATGAAGAACAAATATATATTCATGGGCAACGAAACCAAGACATGTTAATCAACAATGATTATTTCAAAACGATTGGTAATGATCAGCATGTGGCGATAAAAAACGATAAATTTGAAGTTGTTGAAAATGACCGTGAAGAAGAAGTTAAAAACGATCATAAAGAAAAGATAGGAAACGATCGCAGCTTAACCGTAGACGGTAAGGAATCCATTAAAATTGAGGGAACACGCTCGCTAACCGTGAGCGATGACGTAAGCGAAACTTTTAAAGGTAAATACTCTCAGAAAGTCACAGACAAAACCTTTATGAAAGCAGAAAACATTTGTTTACAAGCCGACTCTAACATTACTCTCAAAGTAGGTGGCTCATCGATTGCGATTGAAAAAGGCGGCATAACGATTAAAACCTCGGGCAAGATGGACATCCAAGCTGGCGCAATAATGACCTTGAAAGGCGCTATGGTGAAAATAAATTAATCATACAAGCAAAAGGCTTAGGAACACGCAGTGAAATCAAAAAGCGGAAAACTTGTCAAACCTATCGCGCCTACTTCCCCAGGAGAGGTATTCCAAGCTGATCCGCCAGATCCGGGAGAGATTGCAAAAATTAAATCTCAGCAAGCAGAGAGTAAAACCGGCAAGTATGGCAAGCAAAAAGTTAAACCGTTCAAAAAAGACAAAGCTGCTGCTGGAGAGTCGAAAGAATTAAAAACAGTAAAAGTTACCTTAGTTGACGAGAACCAAACGCCCATAACAGGAGTGTTGTACGAAATTACACTGCCAAATGGCACGGTTGCAAAGGGTACCACAGACAAAAATGGGCAAGCCACGGTGGAAGGGTTTGCAGGCGAAGAGTGCACTCTTGCATTGCCTGAACTCCATAAAGACGCATGGTAAGCCAAACAACATTAAAATTTAGGAAGTAGAACGTGAAAACCCACATAGTGAAGAAAAGTGAATGTTTTGCGAGCATTGCGCAAAAGTATGGGTTTCACGACGCAGAAATTATTTACAACGACCCCGCTAATAGTGAATTGAGGTCAAAAAGAGATAATTTACATGTATTAGTCGAAGGCGACCTAATTTATATCCCTGAAAAGCTCAACAAAACAAGAAAGCTCGCGGCCAATAGCGCAGTGACTTTTACTGTAAAAGGTTTGCTGACTGAACTTCACTTAGTCATCGAGGGTACGGATGCTAAGCCGCTGTGCAATAAACTATACGAACTGGAAGTTGCTGGTGAACTTTATTCTGGCAAAACAGATGACAACGGCTGTATCAGACAAAAAGTGCCCGCTTCAGGCGAAGTTGCAAAACTCAGTGTTTATCTTAGCGATGACCTAAAAGACAACCTTTATTGGAGACTGCAAATGGGTTGCTTAGAACCTGTAGATACGCTTAGTGGCGTACAAGCACGACTCAATAATTTGGGTTTTAATGCGGGTATAGAAGATGGTGAGTTTGGTGAAAAAACTGAGCAAGCAATATTCGCTTTTAAGCAACTGCACAATCTGTCTGGCGGTACTGAAATCGACCAGACCTTCACAAACGCGCTGAAATCCGAGTACGGATTTTAAAGAGGATAAAAATGGCTAACGTAAGTCGTTCAAGCTCTGCTATGCAAAATGTAAACAGACTGCGCGTGCACCGAACGAAAATCTATTTACAAAGCTTTCCAGGTACCTTCGCCAATGGCGAAGAGGCATCAGCATTCAAAGATATCGAATACGCTTTGTACATAAACGACAACTTCTCTCAGTCCGGCATGGTACCAAACGATGGTTGCATCGAACTGTTGGTCCCTGGTGCAAGCAAAGCGGAATTAGAAGTACTTGGAACAAAGTACGACATCGAAGTCTTACCGAAATTCGCCGCCCATGACTCTATCTTAGGAGTTAAACAAAGACTGCGAAGCCTTGGTTACTATCAAGCGGAAATAAATGGCAAGTGGTGCGATGAACTGGATAAAGCGGTTTTGAATTTCCAAGCCGATTACATGCTCGAAGTCTCTGGAGATGCACTTGATCAAAAGACCATTGATGCTTTGAAAACGGAAGTAGGAGAATAGTTATGAGCATAATATTAAAAACTAAAAACTCCTTGCGCTTAGTCCCAATTAAGTTTGTAAAAGCTGGTGATGAAAGCCCACAAAAGCAATATCCTGACATCGACGATAGGGGTTATCGCCATAAAGTCCCAACGGTCAATGGATACCCTGAGTCAAAGGAGTTAAGGGGTCCTGTACTTGGCGCGTCCAAAGGGGAAACACTTACTGTAAAACTCGTCAGGCAAGCTATTAGCGAAGAGGCAAGCTTATTTATACGTTCGTCTGACGAGGAGGTGCTAAGTATAGTGTCTCCAAGCGAAAACGAGTGCTGTGAACCAGGCCCAGAAACGGAGATCACATTTAGCGCGGGAAATTTTTCTGGTTCCACCCCAAGGTCGGCTAATATCGAGGTGCGTTTCGAGTCACTTAATGGTCCGGTTATTGGACAACTTACCGTCTATGTATTTGCAAAATTAAACCTGTGTATCCAACCTTTTCTTGTATCAATTTCGGATGCTGCCGGAGTGGGTGCAAAAGCGCCAAATTTAGATGTCGATAAACTATGCGAACAGGTATCAGCACTATGGGCTCCTTGTGGTGTCGACATTGATATGCAAATGGCAAAATCATTTGCAGTGCGATTGTCGTCAGCCAATGTTTTAGATTTCTCTGAAATAAATAAAGTCTTTTCAGAGCAATGGGAAGAAAACGCCATCAATGTTTACATCGTACAAGAGATAAAAGATGTGCTAGGTTTAGGTATCAGCAGAGCCGTACATAAAAGCTTTGGGCTGAGTCACCCGGGTATATTTTTAGGTTTACACTCAAAAGGTATCGATAGAAGTCAGGATGTTTATTGGTGCGCAAACGATTTGGCGCACGAGCTAGGACACTTTTTTGGACTGCGCCATCCTAGTGATAAATCCACTCAAGTCGAAAGCGGCTGGGAAAAATACGATACATGGTCCATGCGTATGTTAATGCACAATTACAATACGACTGGGCGTCAAGCGCCACCAAAAGATAGCGATTGGCCTGCCTTTAATGATCTCGGATACGGAGAAACAGAGGGTGGCGAAGCCTATCGTGCAGGGCTCATTAATTTAAAGAAAATAAGTGTAAGCTCTCAGCATGGCGTGGAGGGGCAATGTTCGACTGCTCGCAACTTCATCGCGAAGGGTCCTACAGTGATCTACTGAGCATGTTCAATAACTGCGAATCAGTCAAGAATAGGGGCGAATAATGCGCACTGGCGACAAGAAGCGACACGTATGAGAGTGAGAGCTAAACATATCGCAAAGCCGGTACTAACGTTTTTGCTGGTAGGCTCGCTGTGGGCTTGCCAGCAAAACCAAGGGCAATCGAATGAACCCTTGGCGCAAGAACAAAGCGTCAACACGAAAAAAGAGGACACAATGTCTGAACTTACAAAAGCGATTATTGAAAATAGTGCAGATGCAAAAAATATTGCGGCGCGTATGGGCAAAGCAGCCTTACCAGAACTAGCCTCGTTGTTAAACTCTGAAGATCCGAAACTAAGGCTAAGAAGCGTAAAAGCACTTGGCTTAATAGAGCTGTCATTGAGCTATGAATTACTCTTTAAAGCGCTAGACGACGAAGAAATAAGCGTTGCTCATATGGCAATGGGAGAGATAGAAAAAAAACAAGGCAGCCTCTCGACAGAAATATTATTGGGTTTGCTCGAAAAAGTCACTGAGCCAAATGCAAAAAATCGCGTGATATTAATGTTGGGAAGCCGCCTTACGCGAGAGCAGGCACCTGCACTTGATAAGTATTGCACCACTGAGCAACCTCAAATGGTTGCCTTACATTGCATGGCCGCACTATCGAAAATTGGGATGGAGCAGCGCCGAAAGCAGTTATCTGCCTATTTGCTATCAATCAAAGAAGACAACCAAGCCTTTATGGACGTATTTTCCTTGATTGAATACATAAATCAGCCTTGGATTGTCCCTTCTCTGCGAATGTTACTGAGTAATAAACGTGAAGTTCAATATCTAGGTGACGCAGCCGAAGCCTTGAAATTTCCGTCATTTCTTCGAGTATGCGACAAAGCGGTCCAATTAATTACGCAGATTATTGAGATCCCTTTATCGTTTGACACCAAGTTAGCTGCTAATTTTTCAGATAAACAACTTGCAGAAGTAAATCTAGCTGTGAGTAATTATCAATATTAAATAAAGGAGGAAATCATTATGGCTATTCAAGTAACAATGGGAGCCTCGTTAATGTGCACACAAGGTATGGCACCTAGCACATTAGTCGTTCCACCTATGAATCGAACAATGGCAGATGGCATGCCTGCTGCTAACATTATGGATTTTAAACCATTTGCCAATATTCCGCCTTTTGGTATGTGCCGCTCTCCGGCAAACCCGGCAGTCGCTGCCGCCACTGCCGCGGCACTCGGCGTCTTGACTCCTATGCCGTGTACTCCAGTGATTCCAGCTCCATGGACGCCAGGCTCACCGACCGTTCAGATCGCTAATATGCCAGCGCTCAATAATACCTGTAAATGTATGTGTGCTTTTGCTGGTACGATTTCAATTACGAATCCTGGCGGCAAGACCGTTCAGATCGCATAGAAAATGAATAAAAGAGGATTCGACATTTTAGTGTGTATGTTTTTTGTAAAGTCTTTGCGTTTAAATCGTATTGCTTATAATCTAAGCACTCAAAATAATGAGGAAAAAAAGCCAATCCAACCTTGGATAATGTTGATAAAACTTTGCCGTTGGATGAGGAAAAATAACTAAATGGCTCATTTACAACTATCACTGATCATGGGGGGAGCACCCTCGCAAGAAACAAATTGCGCCTTTTCAACACTCGGCGGCACTATTGGACGCTCGAGCGAATGTGATTGGACTTTACTCGATCCCGACCGTTTCATTTCAAATAAACATATTCTTATTACTTATCAAGATCAGCAGTTTGTTCTAACTGACACGAGTAGCAACGGTGTCTTTATAAATGAACAAAGCGAGCCACTCGGAAAAGGCAATCAATATACATTAAAATTAAACGACAAATTAACGCTCGGAAAGTTTTGTATTACCGTATCACAAATCGAGTGCGACCAAGCTCCAGAACCATTTCTAGGAACGCCTTCTGCGGTTCAACAAAGCGATTCGTCAGGCGGAGATTTACTCGGCTTAGTCAGCTCTCCAAGCGCGGGGGCAACGAATTCTGCACCACAAATTGGCACTGCTAGTACAGAACAAAACGTCAGCTCTGGACAAACTAATAGCCAAGATGAACTTGGTTTGTTTGATATTTTATCCGGCTCGAGTGCGCCCTCTAATGCGCCTAACATGAACACCGATGATTACAGTTATAGGACACCGCCACCCTCTGTTAATACATTTGGGCAGGAACCTAGCAAAAACGTAGCGCCATCTTCGTCTTTTTCTAAAGAATCGACCGATGATAGTAGCAATGCGCCTTTTTTAAATACGCCAAACAAGCAAGCAACAAGCGGTGGAACCTCAAATAATACAATCCCCGAGGATTGGGATTTAAGTAGTTTAGATGATGACCTTAGTAATGGCGACAATGGTCTAGGCCTTGATTTTAAAAGCCTTGATTTTGAAGGCCATGATTTTGAAGGCGCTGCACCGCAGACTAACGAACTTTCTCCGACAAATGTACCTGCAGCACAGTCCAATCCGCTGATCCCGGACGACGCTTTTTCTGAATTTAGCGATACTGAATTTGGTGCAAATAAGGGTGCAGTAAATAAGGAAACAACAGGGCGAACCAGCGCAGCTCAGGCGACAGAAGCAACAAGTAAGGCGCCGTTCGAAACTAACGAGTCAAGTCAGATTCAGCAGCAATCCACAACTCAAACTACGCCTCAGATGAGTACATCTACGTCTACCAACCCTGAGCCATTTACGGTTGAAAACGCGCCAGAACCATCAGTGAGCGGACAGGCTGAGCGAGCAGTTTCGCCCAATACCACTTCGCCTCAGCAAGTCACAAATGCGCAAGCCCCTTCACAAGTTAACCGCGAACAAGATCAAGAATTTTTTAATTACCTTTACGAAAAGCTTGGACTACCAAAAGAATATATATCTTCGGTCGACAAAAAGGCCTTTGCTGACGATTTAGTGAATATTTTAATGACCTCTACTCAGGGGATCATGTCACTCCTTGCGGGACGTTCAGTATTTAAGCAAGAGTCAAGATTATCCATGACGATGATAAGGCCGCAATCGAACAATCCAATTAAATTTTCATTGGACCCAAGTGATACCCTAGAAATGTTACTCGTGAAGAAGAAGCCAGGCTATATGACAGCTCAAGGTGCATACTCAGAAGCTTTGAACGACATTCAGCTTCATCAAATGGCCTTTTTATCGGGCTTACAAGGGACTCTTAGTGGCGTCTTAGCAGAGTTAGACCCCAACTTAATTGAGCAGCAAGCAGCTGAAAAAGGAAAAAGCTTTATTGGCTTAAAAGCAAACAGTCAGAAGTGGGATGCATTTAAAGAGAAACAAGATTCGCTTACAAAAAGAGTCAACGAAAATTTAAATGAGATATTATCAACTCACTTTTCAGACGCATACGAAGCTCAAATAAAAAGCATGAAAAATAGCTAGTAAAGGATATTTATGAAAACATTGTTACAAGGCCTTATAGTCATAACTTTCGCAATTCTTAGCTCTGCATGTATGAGCACAGGAGGCGAGCAAAAAGTCGATTTTAGTTACGTCATTGAGGCGGCTGACTCAATTAACCCTGACATCAATGGTCGACCCTCGTCTGTCGTGGTCAGAGTGTTTCAATTATCAAATCAAATTAACTTTGAAAATGCCTCTTATGATGACTTGTTTGCCAGTGCCAATAATACATTAGGTACTGAGTTTATATCGGTTGACGAGTATTTAATTGATCCTGGAGCTCGCAAAGAAATTGAGGCGCAAATATCGGAGAACGCAAAATTTATTGGGGTCGTAGTGGGGTATCGCAGTATTGATATGGTTACATGGAGAACAATTTCTCCAGTTGAAGAAAAAAGTTTTTTTAGAAGTTCTAGCTTAGACATTAAAATTTATCAGAAAAGCGTTAGAGTCATCGCTAACTAAATAAAGCATTGTCAGCTCACTAACACGGGAAAAAATACAATGGCATGGGAAAAACGAGTAGTATGGTCCGAAGGAATGATGCTCCAACCTCATCATTTCCAACAACAAGCTCGCTACCATGAGTCTCAATTACGTAAAGCTTTGTATTTGCTAACGCCTTACTCGTGGGGAATATACTCTCTCGAAATTGATAAGTCGCAGCTAAAAGTGGGCAAGCTCAGTTTAGTCGACGCTGAAGGTATATTACCGGATGGAAATATCTTTCATATACCGGAAATAGACGCTTTACCAAAAGCGCTAGATATTACTGAAGATCAGCTAGATGCGACCATTTATTTAGCCGTTACGATGCGCCGACATAGTAATACAGAGACAGCGCGAGATTCGTCGGTACAAAGTCGCTTTGCCGTGCAAGAACACGAACCGAGAGACGTTTCAGGCATATCATCTACCCAAGTTCCAATCGAAGTATCTGGCCTGAATTTTTCTTTTCGTACTAGCAAAGACGACAATAGTGAGTTTAGCTGCATCCCCATCGCTAAAGTAGAAGATATTAGCATTAACGGAGTAGTGACCTTAAAAGAGGAGTTCATTCCCGTTACCTTGAACGCTAAATCAAATGCCTATTTATCTGGCTTTTTGAGCGAACTCGTTAAGTTATGTAAACACCGCATACAGTCACTTGCTTCAAGAGTATCAGTTGCAGGTAAATCAACCGGCAGTGAAATTAACGAATATTTAATGCTGCAAACACTTAACCGCCACTTTCCGATGTTAGTTGAGTTTGATAAAGCGGATTATGTCAGCCCAACATCACTGTATGAACGAATGGTGACACTGATTGGAGATATGAGTACCTTTATTCAAGCAGATAAACTTGTACCCGACCTTCCTCAGTATGAGCATAAACAGCCAAGCGAAATGTTTCAGGTTTTGATCAAGGAATTGCGCCAGCTGTTTAGTGTTGTTTTGGAACAAAACTCAATCAATATCCCGCTTCAAGAGAAGAAATTTGGCATTAGGATTGGCGCAATAAGTGATAAGACCTTATTTGGCACCGCTACTTTTGTGTTAGCGGTGAGCGCAGATATATCAGCAGACGAAATTCGTAAGTATTTTCCTCAGCAAGTTAAGATCGGTGCAGTAGAGCAAATCAAAGAATTAGTTAATCTTCAGCTTCCGGGGATCCAGCTAACCCAGCTTGCAGCAGCGCCACGCGAAATGCCTTATCAGCGAAACTACGTGTATTTTGAATTGGTACAAAACGGAGAGTATTGGAATTCCCTTGCTAACTCTGGTGGTGTAGCACTGCACATAGGCACCAACTTCCCTAACCTAATGATGGAACTCTGGGCCATTAGGAGCCAATAGCATGAACGATGATGACGATTTATCAAAGACAATGGTCATACCGAATCCTGGAGGTAGACGTAAAACAGCGAGTGCTGAACCTCAGTACACACCACCTCAGGTAAATACTCCTAGCAATCCTCCGCCGACGCAGAACCATGCGCCTAACTATGCCAACAGCGATAGCACAAAAGTAGACGTCAACTGCGAGAATGTCATTTTGCGATTTGCATCCGACATTCTTGTTTTAGCAGGCAGTTTAAGAACACTAGAACCCAGTAATAGCATTGAACAGTTAAGAGCCGATATTGAGAATTTGTTCAGCAATTTTCAACTACAACTGAAACAACGAAATACACCAGAAGAAATAACTTTGACCGCCCGCTATATGCTCTGCTGTTTAATCGATGAGCTAGTACTCACTACGCCCTGGGGTATCGAAAGTTCTTGGAGTCATCAAACTTTACTGGGTAAGTATCACAATGAGACATCCGGTGGTGAGAAGTTTTTTCTTATTATTAATAAATTACTCGAACAAGCGCAAAGAAATATTGATTTGATTGAACTTAGTTATTTATGCTTGTCGCTAGGATTCAGAGGTAAATATCGATTAAGCCAAACCGGCGAAAATGACGTTTCCCAGATAGCACAGATGTTATATCAACCACTTAGCCTCCATCGACCCACATCACCCGAACTTTCTCCCTCATGGCAAAGTGACGCTAAACCGGAAAAAACGTTTGAAAGTAAAGTACCTCCAATCTTGTTTTTCCTCATATTGGGCTTTGTCTGTATAGCGGTATATATCGCGCTTTTATCCAACCTTCATGCTAAATCTTCACCCATTTATGAAAAAATTGAGCAAATTGGATGGGATAATTTTGTATTGCAAATGTCCGATGCACAAAGTGAGGATCTAGACCTTGGAGATATCGCTTCTTCAATCAGCGCAAGATTGAGTGATTCTATCGCAAAACAACAAATCGTAGTCGACATTAAAGACGACTTACTTGTTATACGATTAGTAAGTCTTCAATTATTTCCACCCGGTAGCACAGACGTAAACCAGAATGAACTTCCCGCAGTGGAAACCTTAGTTTCAGCAATTAACCCATACGCAGATGCCGTCGTAGTAGTCGGCCACACAGATTCTACTGGTAGAGCGGACTCAAACTGGGCGATTTCTAGAAAACGAGCAGAAAGCATTGAACAATGGATAAAAAGCGCTCGAGGCACAGTGCCCCAAACCATTACACGCGGTGTTGCAGATACACAGCCGCTTGTGCAAGAGGGCGACAGTGACTTCAACCAAAGTCTAAATCGCCGTGTGGAGTTAATTTTAGTCTTGAAGGACGATCTGACGCTATGAATAAACTCAAACAATGGGCATCTCACCGCTTCTTTCTACCAGTACTTTGCCTTTTATTGGCAGCGCTGCTAATTTTCCTTGCAGGTCCTTACATTGCTTTTGCGGGCTATACCCCATTACAAAGCTGGTTGAGTAGAATCGTTCTATTTCTGCTTATCGTAAGTGCATACGGCTTATATGTTTACATCAAACATCTGAAGCAGCAAAAAACACAAGATAACATGGTGAAGGAGATGACATCAGATGATGGTTCAGCCGACGCCATTGACGCTGAGTCACAAGCCTTAAAAGAAAAGTTCAAGCTCGCATTCGATACACTTAAAAAAACTAAGGGCGGACCAGTCTCATTGCCTGAAATCCCTTGGTACATGATCATTGGTTCGCCTGGCAGCGGAAAAACTACGCTTCTGTCTAACTCAGGACTCAGATTCCCACTCATGAACGAAATGCAAACAATGGCATTGCAAGGCGTTGGTGGCACTAAAAACTGTGATTGGTGGATCACTCAGGATGCTGTACTTTTAGATACAGCCGGACGTTACACCTCACAAGACAGCTTTCAAAAAGTAGATGAAAGCGGCTGGCAAAACTTTTTGGCAATGATAAAACGTTATCGCAAAAAGCCAGTTAGTGGTTTATTGGTCAGTTTTAGTATGTCTGACTTGATGACTATGAATGAGTATGAGCTGAGCCAACTGACCTTTCAGTTGAAGCAGCGAATAGCGGAAGTAAACGATTACTTTTCAACAAGATTCCCAATTTATGTGGTCATCACAAAATCAGACATGATGGCTGGGTTTACGCAGTTTTACGAGACACTCTCACATAAAGAAAGAGAGCAAGTGCTCGGTGTGACTTTTAATAAACAAATCAGCTTACAAGAGCAAGTCACCCAAGCGTTTCACCAAGAATATGACAAATTAGTCGCATCGCAAAAGCGTCGACAGTGGTCTAGGATATCATTGGAAAGAGACCCTAATCGTAAAGCATTGGTGTACTCCTACACAGAGCAACTCGTTTCATTGAAGCCTAGTTTAGTCACAATTTTAGAAGGCTTGAGTCAAAAAGACGATGGCGTGACTACCGGGATAATACGTGGTATGTATTTTACCAGTGGCACGCAAAGTGGTGCTCCAATCGATAAAATGATCGAAAAAGTCTCACATGCTTTCGGTTTGAGAAATACCGCGAAGGTTCTTTGGAATAACGACAGCCGAAGTTATTTCATCAAGGACGTGTTGCAAGAAGTTGCTTTTAACGAAGCGGATCAGTTTGGCACACTCTCTGGTTATGAGAAAAGAAAGAGCTTAGTGAAACGAGGACTCATGGCGAGTGCAGCGGTGCTTGCCGTTGCGCTCTGTGCAGGCTTTTTTGTTAGCTATAACAACAACGCTGATTATATTGTAAGAAGCGATGCAGCTGTTGATAGTTGGCGGGCAGATTATGAAGACAAACAAGGCAACCTCGAAATAAAGCAATATATTCCTGCCTTAAATGAGTTTGCAGATAATATACAGGGACTGATAGATACTGATGAAGCGCAATTCTCTGGCTTAGGCCTCGGCCAAGCATCGTCACTCGAATCGTCATTAAAGGCCAGTTACAACAGATTGTTAAGCACTGTACTGTTGCCTTATGTAAAAACTTCTCTGGAATCCAAACTGACGCAATCCAGCGATATTAGTACGCAATATCAAGCCTTGAAAAGCTATTTGATGATGTCAAACGGAGAAAACCGTGATAACCAGTTTATCTCCGAATTTTTATCTAATAGCCTCAATGACGACCAATATTTCAGTACTCCTGAATTTGCGCAGGTAAAAGTTCATCTCGACAACCTAGTGCAAAATGATGTGATGTTTGAAAGTATTGACGACACACTTGTGTCTCGTGCTCGCAGGAACTTAAGCGCACAACCACTCGGTGAGATTTACTACAAACAGTTCAAAGACTCGTATCTAAATGACCCATCGAAGTACCTGTCGCTTGCCCAATTGGCTGGCAGCGAGTGGCGATTAATCTTCACTACAAAACTTGACGATATTCAAACAATCTCATCCCTTTATACACCAGACCAACTAAAAAAAGTGTTAAGTGACGAAATCGATGCATATATAAATAAATTAGACGGGGAAGCTTGGATTTTAGGCCCTGACAATGTCATTAATCAATCTGGTCTTAATAAGCAAATAGAGCAGTTGTATGCCAAAGATTATGTGAATACGTGGCAAGGTTTGTTGAATAGTGTGTCTGTAAAAGAGAACAATAATCTCGCGTCTATTAACTCAGTCCTTCAATCCCTAAGCAATGTAGACTCGCCCATATTTGCGTTAATGGAATCCGCGGCAGCGGCAACAGAATTGGTTGACATCAATAGTAAGGGCTTGAACATCAACTTGAGTTCAAACGCGAATCGAGCGCTAGATGCAGCACAGGGTGCAATGTCGGCAAACGATCCAAGGTTTTTTATCACATCTCGATTCAGTAAGTTGCATGAGGCAATGAAAGAAGAGAAGAAAATCGCGACTCAACAACGCCTTACTGCACTGCTTCAAGATATAAGTGTTGCGCTTAGCTTTCAAATGCAGAGTGCTCAGAGCGAAGTCGACCCTAAAATTTTGAATGGATTGCAAGGCTATGCTTATTTGCAAACAGAGCCTTTAAATAAATGGGTAACTCAATTAGTAACGAGCGTGCAAAGTGCTCAAAACCAAATACAAAAAGATCGAATAGCTGGTATCTGGTCGAATCAAATACTGTCAGTTTGCAGGGACATCACAAGCTCTAAATATCCCTTTGAACCAAACTCAAGCGTGGATGCTAGTTTACGAGATTTAGATATTATGTTTTCGCCAAATGGTACCCTATTTAACTTTTTCAACACGCATCTTGCTCCTTACATCGACACTCAAAGACAACCTTGGCAATTTAAAACTGCAAACGGCTCTGGCTTTAACAATGATGTCGTCTCGTTTTTTGAGCGCCTTTACAAAATACAGCAAAGCCTTTATACGCAAAGCGCCAATCAAGCTAGTTTGCGATTTGCTCTAACACCTATCTATCTTGATCCCCGTCTATTGCGATATCGGATGACGGTATATGGCAATACTATGAGTTATCAATTTGGTCGGCCGACGCCAAGCACCGTAAACTGGCCGCCAGCAAATCCAAGTGCAAGGAGCGAGTATAGCTTTGTTAGAAGAGACGGCAGTGAACTATTACAGGCGTCTGAAGGACTATTCGCGTTTTATCGCTTGATAGACAACAACGAAATTCAACGAAAGGGACCAACAAAGATAGAATTGACTTTTAGTAAAGGCAACTTCAAAGCCATTTATGAGATGTCCACCGCTAGCCCAGCGGACCCAATGGTATTTATGAACATGTCTAAGTTGCGATGCATTGATTCGCTCTAGGAGTGTAGCTTGAAAATTGGTTTTTTTGGAAAATTGCCTGGTTATGGCGATTTTATTCAACGCAATGTCCCCCCAAATGTCGCAGATAAATGGGACAATTGGATTTTGCAATCGATAGAGTCTTCAAGAAACAATCTGGATAGTGGATGGAAGGAAATCTATTTTAACAGTCCAATTTGGCGCTTTTCGTTCGCCGCAAACATATTAGCAAATGAATGCATCAGTGGATTGATGATGCCAAGTGTCGATAGCGCTGGACGATGTTATCCGTTTACGGTGTTTTGCTTGGCTGAAAAACCCGTCAATCTACTAAAGTTTTCGGCGATTACAGATGACAAGCATGATAGTTGCGAAGATTTTATAATAAGTCTATTAGATAAAAAACGCCCAGATTTAGACGAAATAGCTCAAATACTCAACCAAACATATAAACAAACCTCAGAGTATGAATGTGAAGCAACAAAAGATAGTCAAACAAGCTCTTCTAGAGAGATATTCAGAGTAAGCAGTAAACACCTATTAGATGTTTATGACTGTCATTTAGACTTCAGCCACGAATTAATCGATCGCCAAGCATTGTCGTTAAGCATTTGGAGTACAAGAGAATCGGAGTTCTCCGATGCACAAAGACGATATTATGCAGGCCTTCCGCCTTCAGATGTTTACTCTTCTTTATTAACAGCAGAATAAGCGTTAATTATTACCCACTTGTGTAATTCAACGGAAGCGTATCGTCTAGTGCTGGGACTTGAGCCTCTTGCTCGTCTTCCGATTCGGATGGATGTCTTACAACAATCAATGTGATGTTATCCCTCGCTTTGCGAGCAAGCGATATTTCTATCAATCGATGAGCAATAGTGGAAGAAGACATAGTGAGTAGTGCGTGCTCGATTTCGCGATCTGAAATGACCTTGTTTATGCCATCGCTACATAAAAAGAACTGGTCATTTTTATTCAAATCTAGGGTCTTTACGTCAAGTTCTAAATAATTATTGGCTCCAACGGCACGCGTGATCACATTGGCTTTTGGATGACTCTCAGCTTCCTCTGGCCTAATGAGTCCAGCATCTATCATGTCCTCAACTTGGCTATGGTCTCTGGTCACTCTTGCTAGAGTATTCTGGCGCAGTCGATATATGCGACTATCGCCAGCCCAAATAAAATGTGCCTTATCTTGCTCAAAAAACAAAACAACCACCGTACTTCCGACAATGGATTGATGCTGCTGTGACAGTTCAACTAACATTCGGTTAACGTCTTGCAAACAGTCTACGATGGTTTTTACTGATAAGGTTTCAGGGTGATTAGACACCAATAAGGAAAGTTGCTCTGTGATCATCTGACTCGCAACATCGCCACGGGAGTGCCCACCCATGCCATCCGCTACGCACCATAAACAAGCCTGTGGCGCGTCATAGTAGTCGTCCTCATTCACCTTTCTTACTGTGCCGATATTGCTCTCTGCTGTTGACTTCCAGACTAAGCTTTTCATATATCCCCTTGTAAGAAACATGCATATAGGACCAAGTCACTGCGGGGCTTTATGAACATAACAACCCACGTATAAAAACATACAAATTTACGTTTATGAAAGTCTTTACATAAGCATCTTTACATGTAGACTTGATGTTTAATATTTGATCACGATTTGTGTATTATTGCATCAAGTAGCGGTAATGTTGAAGTATTTCTTGAGCAGTTGGCAAAAATAATAAAAGGGTCATCATGACAGATAGCATACTGAATCGGAAAATCGGTCGCTACGAAATACAAGAACATATTGGTGAAGGCGCAATGGCAATGGTTTACAGAGCCTTTGACCCTGAAATCAACCGTTCAGTTGCATGTAAGGTACTAAAAGCAGACCACTGTGTTGATGAAGAATACATGTCGCGCTTCGTGCGAGAAGCAAAAGCAGCGGGCTCGTTGTCTCACCACGCCATCGTCACCGTCTTTGACGTTGGTAAAATCGATGGTTCTCCCTACATAATGATGGAACTTCTGCAAGGCAAAGACCTTGGTGAAGTGCTCAAAGAAAAGAAAACAATCGGCATCAAAGAAACATTAACCATTGCTCTTCAATTAGCTAAGGCACTTGATTATGCTCACTCTACCGGGATTGTTCATAGAGATATAAAACCTGACAATATCATTGTGTTACCTGATGGTGAAACCATTAAGGTGGCGGATTTTGGTATTGCTCGTATGAATGAGAACGAAGAATCGCAAAAAACACAAGTTGGTGCAGTGCTAGGGACGCCGCGTTATATGAGTCCTGAACAAGCTTTAGGAAATGACGTAGATGGGCGTTCCGATTTATTCTCAGTCGGCGTCATCATGTACGAAATGCTGACGGGTGCGAAAGCTTTTGATGCGACTAATATGGGTACGCTGATGATGCAGATTGCACAAAAGCAACCAGAGCCGCTTAAGAAAATCGCGCCGGAAGTATCAACAGGCTTACGCCAGATAGTACAAAAACTTCTTCAGAAATCGCCAGATAAACGATACCAAAACGGTGGCGAACTCGCAGATGCATTGATAAAAGAACTTAACTCCTATCGAGACCAACAAGAAGAACAAAAAAAACATAAGTACATTCCATTAAAAATCAAATGGACTCTGTCGGCAGTGTTTATCGTAGCGACCGTGCTTTTGATTAGTATGAAAGTCGTATTCGGTCTTCAATCCTCAGCAATGACTAAACAAGCAGTGGATTCAGGTTCATCATTTGCTCGATTTATTGCCACAGAAACCGCTATTCCTCTGTTAAGTGAAGACTGGATTACGCTTGAGACCTTCATTAATGATGCTGCAAGTAGAGATACCTTTGCTTACCTTATAGTAACCGACCGCTCTGGAATAATCAGAGGAGCTAGCAACAGCGAATTAGTCGGACAAATGTATGAAGATCCAAAAGACGCTGAGCTTATTAGTGAATCTGACGATATTTATACCACCAGCTCTACTTTCGAAGACAGTGCTAAAGTATTTAATATTAAAACGCCTATTTTGTTTCAGAGTACCGAAGTCGGAACTATAGTGCTTGGACTGTCGCAAGAAAGCCTTGATGAAGTAAAAAGCGTGACATCCGGCTTGATGTTTACTCTAGCAGCAATCACGATATCGTTGGTTGGTCTAATCATGTTCATTTTTGGTGGACTAATTTCAAGACCACTCAAAAGTGTTAGTAGGGCACTTCATAATTTTGCCTCAGGCGACTTGGACACACGAATTTCATTGACACGAAAAGATGAAATTGGCGAAGTTTTCGACGACTTTAACCATATGGCGGCAGCGATTCAAGAACGTTACACAGAGGTTGCTGACGAGTTAGCTCAATCGGGTATTCAATTACCCAGTAAAGAATCATCAAGCGAACTCGATGGTTCGATGTCTGCCGGTACGGGATTGCCAGAACAGAGTCTAGACGAGGTAGATGAAGCCACTATAATGGCCTCAAGTCTTATAAACATGAAAGACCAAGAGGTTGATGAAGCAACTGTCATGGCATCTAGTTTAATGACAAGTCCTCCTTCTAGTGAGGCCGATGACTTAGAATCAAACGATCAGAGTCAGGTCAGTCAAGAACTCCCTCAAAATACAGATGCACCAGTAAGCACCGATGTGGCGGACCAAGAACTAGGAGAAGAGGATCGAACCATGATCTCGAGTTCTTTTCAGCCTTTTGGTGATTCCGCATCGAAACCAGCAGAGGCAGATGAGGCAAAGATTACAAATGAAGACGCTCTTGTAGAAGACGCTCTTGTGAAAGATGCTCTGGTGGAAAATGTTGAGTCTGAAGATGCTCTGTCTGAAGGCACAGCTTCAAACGATGGCGCCCGTGAAGATAAATTAGGTAAGACAGACGACCTTGAGGAAGACGAAAGCGATAACAGCCAAGTGAACGAGGACGTCAGCAACATCGATATTGACTCGGAAAAAAGCGATGAAAAAACCGACCAAGACACTGAGAGCAAAACACAAAAAGAGTAAATATCATGAATAGAGCGAAGCTTGTCCTTATCTGTTTCCTATTTTTAATGCTCCAGGGATGCGCTACTCAGTCAAATACGGCTGCTACAATCGCCTCAAATGACGAATTTAAAATAGTTAAGCCGAAACATTCAGATACTTATGAAAGCTTGGCACAAGAGCACCTAGGTAAGGCTGGTTATTCTTCTATACTTAAACGCTACAACCCAAGCTTACCTGCAAACCAACTAGATTACGTTGCTGTACCTAAGGTGCCTTTGAATAAATCTGGCGTATTTATTAATGGCTACCAGCACGTAACTATTCTGTGTTATCACCAGTTTACTCGTGACAAAAAGGGACGCTCCAAAATGGTCGTGCCAGAACATGAGTTCAAAGCACAAATGTCTTATTTATATGAGAACGGTTATAACGTCATCCCACTTAGCGATGTCGGACTGTTTATTCGAGGTAAAAAAGAACTACCAGAAAAATCTGTTGTTATAACCATCGACGATGGTTACAAAAGTTATATGGACATTGCTTTACCCATCTTACGTGAATATGATTATCCATCTACTATGTTTGTCTATCCGGAATTTGTCGGCGCAGGGGTAGCATTGAAGTGGGCAGATGTGAAAGCACTACACCAAAACCCTTTAGTCGACATACAATCTCATTCGCGTACTCACGATAGCCTCCATCAAAAACCGAATGGCGAATCAATGGATGCTTACCTTACGAGACTCAACTTTGAAGTTGTAGAGGCAGAGCAAATTATTGCCAAACGCACGGGCAACGTTATCAAACAATTTGCTTATCCGTATGGTAACAGCAGCCCCACTGTTATCAAAATGTTGCAGGAAAACGAATATGACTTAGCCGTTACAGTGGAACGAGGCGGTAACCCAGCGTTTTCTGCGCCATACTTGCTAAACCGCACTATGATTTATGGCGGAGACAGCTTAAAAAGCTTTAAGCGCAGTTTAGATACCTTTGTAACAATGGATTTAAAATGATCAGATTGCTTTTTATTTTAGTAATTTTTTTCGTAATAGCCTCATGTAGCTCAACATCCACAGCGCCAAATTACGCAGAAGATCAACGCGTCGAATTAGCTCAGCGTTTAGAAGCTGAGGGTTTGCTAGCCGATGCTTTGTTTCAATGGAGAGTGCTCAGAGCCCTTTACAGCAATAATAATCAAATAAACGACGAGATTAACCGCTTAAACTCGCTTATTCAGCAAAGAAAACAAACGTTACTAACATCACTTGAACGAATACCAACTAACCGCAAAGAAAGTGACGCTAAAAAAAGACAGAAAATTTTACTGAAAATATTAGCGCTAACTCCGGATGATATTAAAGCAAAAGAAGCACTAAGGGATATTACTTGGGATAAGGCTTTAGAAGAAGCTTCAGCGAAAAAGCAGAACATCGTGAAGTATCTAGCTGAAAACCAACGCAAAGCGCGCCGCGAAATCGAGATTTCAAACTTGAATGAGCAAGGACAATCCTTAATTAAAAGCGGTAAATACCAAAGCGTTTTGCAAGTGGCTAAAAAGCTCGAGAAACTGAGTCCTAAGCATGCCCAACTCAAAACCCTTCGCTCAAAGGCTTATTTAGGAATGGCAAAGTTAGAAGCCAAAAACGGTCCCACTGAAAAGTCAATAAAGTACCTCGAACAAGCGATGACCTATATGTCTAAAGAGGAGTCCAAAAAGGTTTCTAAACAAGCGTTAAGTCAGAAAGAAGCCTTAGCTGATGGTCACTTTGAAAAGGGATTACTAGCAATCAAACGTAATGTCGATCAGGCAGTTATACACTTCCAGAACGCAGTAGCGATTTATCCTCAGCACGCAAGGGCAAATAAAGAGCTACAAAGAGCAAAGGTTATACAAGAAAACCTTCAAAAAATTAAAAATATGCGGATTAATTAGGGAATTACCTATGCTTTCTCGAATAACACTAATGACGACACTTAGCATGTACGCATCTGTGTCTATGGCCACCTTAGGGGTTCAACCTACCTCAAAATACTTACTACAGGTATCCAGCAACTTAGATTGTGAGCAACTAGAAATTAATCTGAGTTCACAAAACGCTTCAAAAACTCATACCCTTAGGTATACACAAGGCGCTTTTGCAGCAGTGAATTTGCCTAAGGGTTCATACACTTTTTCTTCGTTGAGTTGTACATCAAAGCAGTTCGGACAAGAGCAATTTGACGACTTACTCTCAAGTTTAGCTCCCATTTCGATATCAGTTGGCCAAAATTACTATGGTGGGAAATTGATTCTTAAACAAACATTAGGTATTGAGCAAAACCTTCCGGATGTACTTGAGAACTGCACTAATATTATCAGTAATGCTCGAGGTGAGAGCAGCAACGCATGCACTGATGGGGTTGGTGTAAGCACTGATATAGAACCACAACGAGTACTCAGCGTTTACGCGCCAGAACTTGCAGAAGAAAAGGTACAAGTGGTTCGTAATGCACTTGATATGAGCAGTAGTGAACTTGTGTATATCCCGCTAGAACCAATTCAAAATTAGTTATCTTATGGAAAGCGGAGCGTCGTTGTAAGCTGATTCGCCTACTTCATAAGCAAAAGCTAAGCGTTTAGCTTATGAAGTTGACGGTTGTTCCGATCAGTTATCCTTTAACTTATTTAAACGCTCTTGCAACTCTATCGCTTGCGTTCTATACGCTAATGCATTTGAGTGTGTAGGATCCACGAAAAGTACAACATCCCATTTCTCGATCGCCTCTGATAGCTCCTGCTTTCTGAACGCCGTTGACGCTTCGCGGTGATATTGCTCCGCAATCTTCGTTTGCAGTTCCGTCATTGAATCTCGAGCTTGAGTATTTGAAATATCTGCCTCATAAGCTTGTTTAAACGATTTAAATGCGTTCATTTCATCGTCAGCTTCAAGATATAACTGCCCGGCTTGGAAAAATAGCTCTCCGGACTCACTTGGTTGATCATCAACAATCACTGACGCATGATTCTGATACGCAAGCACTGCTAGCTCTTTCGCCTCTTTTGATAACTCGCCTAATGTACTTAAACTAGCGAGTGTCTCGACAGAACTTGCGTAATCCCCATCTGCATTGCTCTCGTAAAGTGTTTGCATCAAACTTTCTGCATCGTCAATTTCTTCTTCCATAACTTCGCTTGCAGTGATTGGCATCGCAAACTCATCACTCATTTCAATGTCACTGTTTTCAAGCTCACTACTTTGGACCTCTACGTCCTGAACAACGTCAGCAGTATCCTCAGGTTTTGGGCTGCTGGCCAGCTCTTGTGGTACGGCAGCAATTGGAGCGTCCTCTTTTGCTTTTACAGTACGCGCAAGTTGAGTAAGCGGTATTTTTATTTCAGTGCCAATATTTACACGACTTGGGTTATCAATGTTGTTGTACTTAGATAAAGCATAAAATTCCCATGCGCTTCCGAGATATTTTTTGGCCAAAGTTGAAAGACTTTGACCTGATTTCAAGCTAATAGTGAAGAAATCAGAGGGATAAAACTCGTCCGAATCCACGGTTATTTGGCGAATCAAATTTGCTGCACGAGAACTGTTTGGAATTGCCTTCGAATATGCGTTTAACTCCGCGAGCGCAATTTCAGAGCTTCCATTTTCCAAACTTTTAATGGCCTTAGCCAACCTTTCTCGAGGCGTTAAACCGGCCTCTGCCTGTATTTCAGGGCTGACTTCTTCAACAACTTCGGCTTTGTAAAAAGGATAGGCTTTTCTCTCGGATTTGGAATCGCCACCGGTAGAAACGCAAGCACCAAGTGCAAAGCTGCAAATGACGACAGCTGAAACCTTAGTTAGGGAAAAAATTGATTTCATGATAAACCTCTAATAACACTCATACTTGGTGTTTTATACATTATACGTCGCGTCTGATTGTACGGGCTTCATCAAAGCGCTATAAACACAGCGAAATACTTAGCATTATATTCCTCTGCACTTTAACTGCATTTGTTGCGAATATTTATGTTCGCTACTTTTATTCACTACTTTTATACACTACTTTTATTCGCTACTTTAGTTTTCGACAGCATTAGTTGTTTGTCGCTAAGCAACGCGTTGTATCGGCAGCATACCAACTAGCAAAAAAAGTGGTGAAACCACTTCGTATGATCAATGCTTGAGCAACGATATTCAACAAGTAAATTACTATACCTCTTAACGTCTAGTTTTCAAACAATTAACGTTGATTAAATACTCTCTAAAGTAAGTAAATAGTGCTTTTCACAAGCGCTATTTTAAAAAGCCGTTTGAGTAAAACAGTCTTTGCATTCTGAAAACGGCTCTAAACACCCACATATATCTGTCACATAAGCGAAACGAATACGATAACGAGGTATGCTTTGTTATACCCATAGTAATTTAGTATTAATTTAGTTTATCCGCTATACTCGTTATCGAACGATTTGGGCAATATGAGTCTCATTAACTTACTAATACCAAGTGACAAGTCCATGTTTTTTATTGATTTTCCATAGCGTTTAATTGATTTACCATAAGAAAGTGTAAATCCTTTGGTTCACAAAGCACTGGTGTAAGTGTAGCTCGACTCAACAAAATGTTGTGTAGAGCTTGTAACTCGTTATAATCACGTCAGTTTATCGCCTCTAAAGTCAGGAGAATGTCGTGAAAATGAAATCAATCATTTCTGTACTCGTTGCTAGTTGTTGTTTCGTTGGCATTAGTTTTGCCCAAGAAACAGAAACAAATGAAGAAATAGCAGAGAGAATAAAACCAGTTGGAAAGATCAATATAGCTGGAGCAGCGCCTGCAGGTGCCGCAGCAGCTGGTCCTAGAACGGGTAAAGATATATATGCGGGCGCATGTACAGCGTGCCACGCGGGCGGTGTATTAGGCGCGCCAAAAACACAAGTTGCAGCCGACTGGCAGCCACGACTTGACGAGAAAGGCTTCGATCAAGTGTGGAAAAATGCGGTGAATGGTATTAATGCAATGCCGGCCATGGGCACATGCGGTGATTGCACAGAAGATGATATCAAAGCAGCTATCGAATACATGATCGAGGGGATTTAATCTGCCATTCCTCTATCACCAATGATTGGAATGTTGTATAAAAAATATGCAAAATAACGAAATAATTGGTGAATTGTCAGAGCCTGAGTTGAGGGAGTTAGTCCCTCAGCTACAGAGTCTTACAGAAAAGTACAAACGATCAGAAACAATTCAAAAAGCGCTTTATCGCATCAGTGAGCTGTCCAGCTCCTTATCAAATTTAGATAATCTCTACGCTGAAGTTCACAAAATCGTGGCAGATTTCATGACTGCCGACAACTTTTACGTAGCGTTTTATGACCACAAGCACGAACGAATTACTTTTGCGTATTTTGTTGATGAGCGGGACGAACAAGTCCTAAAATCTATTCCCTACGAAAAGGTGAAAAATGGCGTCACTGCCCATATCTTGCGATCGGGAGATACCATGGTGATGACCAAAGAAAATGTTGACGAGATCGTCTCAAAACATCAATTGAACGTGCTTGGCACCGCGCCTGTGGATCTAATTGGCGTTCCTTTGACTCGTGATGAACAAGTCATTGGTGCGATGGTTGTGCAAAGTTATACCGATAGTGTACGCTACGATAGCGAAGACCTTGAGATACTGTTGTTTATCTCTCAGCAAATCATAACGGCTATTGACCGGGTCAAACATCGTGAGCTAACTGAATCATTGATAGAGGAGCGCACGCAACAACTTCTCGAAATAAATACCGCCTTGGAAGATGAAATTCAAGAACGTATGCGCATGGAGAAGTTACAAAAAGCTCTATTTCAGATCTCAGAGTTGTCTGCAAATGCCGAAAATGACATAGAAGTATTTTATCCCCAGTTACACGATATTTTAAAGACACTGATAAATGCCGAAAACTTCTATATAGCGATTTTAGATAATGATAAGAAAATGCTGTCATTTCCCTATTTTGTTGGTCGAGCAGAAGACTCCGTTAATTCGCGAGTGCTTAAAAGGGGTTTAACTGAATATGTCATACGTAATGCAGAAGCGTGTTTAGTTGATTCTAAAAAAATAGAACAGTTAGCTAAAAATGACGAGGTTGAAGAGTCTATTGCTATAGCAATGATAAAGCGAAGTAACTCATGGTTGGGTGCGCCACTTATTATTGAAAATGACGTCAAGGGGATCATTGCTGTACAGACTTATGGAGATAGTGAAGACTACACCGAGCTTGATTTGTACGTGATGAAGTTTGTATCACAGCACATAGCGACCGCGATCCAAAGAAGAGATGCGGCAAACGCACTTGTTGAATACAATGTTCAACTAAGTGAAAAAGTCAAAGAAAGAACCGCTGAGCTAAATAAAAGTAACGAGTCTTTAAAAAAACAAATTGAACAAAGGAAAGAAATAGAGCTTAAGCTAATACACGACGCACATCACGACGCCCTCACATCTCTCCCTAATAGAGTGATGTTTAATAACCGTTTAGAACTTGCCATCGCCAGCAAAAAAAGACATAAAGATCACAAATATGCTCTTTTGTTTGTCGATCTTGATCGCTTTAAAAATATCAACGATACACTTGGTCATCATGCTGGCGACCAGTTTTTAATTGAAGTGGCAGAGCGCATAAATGGTTGCAAACGTAGCCATGACCTCTTAGCTCGCCTTGGCGGCGATGAATTTGTAGTCTTGGTCGACAAATTTCAAGACATAGAAGACGTGGAGGCCATTGCCGATAGAATTGTAAATGAGCTTGCACTGCCCTATACGATTGATGAAAAAGAAGTGTTTTCAGGAGCAAGTGTTGGTATTGCTGAAATAACCGAAGATTACCATCATCCTGATGATGCTCTAAGAGACGCAGATGCTGCAATGTATCAAGCAAAAAACCTCGGCCGTAATCGCTATATTCTTTTTAATATAAGCATGCGTAATCAGCTGATCGAATCTATAAACTCTGAGCAACTGTTTCGTGAAGCGTTTAAAAACAACGAATTTGTGTTCTCAATATCTCCGGTTCAGTCACTCACTGACGACTCTGTCTTATATTATGAGTGTGTTATGAATTGGCCAAAGCATCCAAAGTATAATAAGCCAGAGGAGTTTTGGGAGCTTGCCAATAAATGCAATTTAAACTACGCCATCAATCAAAATTTACTAGAAGAAGCTATTTCTATACTCAAAACCTGGCAAAATGATCCTATCAAATCTTCTAACCGACTAGGGCTTTCGTTAACAACTGAGCATTTGCTCCAGGAAAAAGCCTTTGAACGCTTGGTCGACCAAATCATAGAAAGTAGCATTGACCCACAAAAGCTCGTCATTGAACTTTCAGAGAGCGCGCTGCATAAGTACACAAAAATCCTGCCTCCTTTACTTAAACGGCTCCAAGAAATTGGTATAAGCTTGGTATTAGAAAATTTTGCAAGTCAATCGGCTAGTCTCAATCACCTTTTCAAGTTTGACTTTGAATATATAAAACTCAGCGCTGATTTGGTGAACAGTTTTGGTATGAGCGACAAATATTACTCACTGGTAAAATCCGTTGTACTTATTGCTAACGAGCTCGACATTGGTGTGATCGCGGAAGGCGTCGACGAAGAGTCAATCGTACATGAGCTTTTAGAAGTGGGATGTCATTATGCGCAAGGCGAAGAAATTACGCGTCAACTCTCATAAACAAACTGACTTAATCAGACGCTATGTGAAGAAATCTCTTAGCCGTATCTCAATCACCTAAAATACTTTTTAATCCAGCAATGCCCTTTTTAGCTTTGCTTTGGCGTTCTTCCTTTGAATCTGGCTTTTTCTGCCATTCCCATTCTAGATCATCACTGGGAAGTTCATACAAAAATCGTGATGGGGTGGGTTCAATCAGTTCCCCTTGATGTCTTCGCTCCCTGGCAATCGTGAAGTATAATTTTTGTTGGGCTCGCGTGATCCCAACGTATGCAAGTCGTCGCTCCTCTTCGATATTGTCTTCGTCTATACTGCTTTGATGCGGGAGAAGGCCCTCTTCCACTCCTACCATAAAAACAATCGGGAACTCTAATCCTTTTGAAGCATGCAAGGTCATTAACTGCACTTGATCTGCTTCTGAATCTTGTTCCGCATTTTCCATCATATCGCGCAAAGTAAGACGCTGAATAACCTCTGGTAAACTCAAGGGAGGATTTAAGTCATCACCCTTGACCAAATCTTTAACCCAAGAGAATAAAGTAGCAACATTGTTCATTGCCATTTCTGCCGCCTTTGGCGAAGCTGAATCAGCATATAAGTATTCCTCGTACTGCAAACTTTTAATAAAGTCACGTAGTACGATTTGCACATCACCGCGCGAAACATTATCACTGGTCATTACAACCAGTTTTGTAAACTGCTCTACAGACTGGGCTGCTTTTTCACCTAATACACTGCGTATTTGCGGGTGACACATTGATTCGAAAAGGCCAAACCCATTAACATTTGCAAACTCACCAATTTTAGCTAGAGTCGCCCGCCCAATACCTCTAGCCGGAGTATTAATAATCCTTAACAAAGCATTATCGTCGTCCTGATTTGTCAAAACTCTTAAGTAAGCCATAATATCTTTGACTTCAGCACGACCAAAAAACGACATACCACCGCTGATTTTGTATGGAATACGGTTTTTCATAAGTAGTTTTTCAAAGTTACGTGATTGATGGTTTCCACGGTACAAAATAGCGTAATCACGATATTTTGTGTCATTCATAAAGCGATGTGCCATTAGTTCAGCAATCACTTTTTCAGCCTCATTGTCTTCATTTTTCGCAGCTAATACGCTTAGTTTGTCGCCTTGACCTAATTGCGAAAATAAACGCTTTTCAAATAAGTGAGCGTTGTTTTGGATGAGAATATTAGCGCTATGCAAAATACGCTGACATGAGCGGTAGTTCTGCTCGAGTTTTATCAGTCTTAAATTGGGATAATGCTCTTTTAACAAACTTAAGTTTTTGGGTTGAGCACCGCGCCAAGAATATATTGATTGGTCATCGTCTCCCACCACAGTAAACCTAGCGCGCTCACCGACCAACAAGCGAACTAGTTGATATTGACTTGTATTGGTGTCTTGATATTCGTCGACTAGCAAATAGCGAATACCAAGCTGCCATTTCTGACGTGCGGCTTCGTCGGTTTTGAGTAATAAAGTAGGCAAAAGTATCAAATCATCAAAGTCGAGTGCATTGTATGCTTGCATATGTCTTTGGTACTCTTCATAAAATGCAGCATGTTGCGCGAGTGGGCCTTTCTCACTCATACGTTTCGCTTGCGCGGGGAGGACTAGTTCGTTTTTCCAATTCGAAATACTCCACTGAAGCGATCTCAACTCGTCTTTATCACCGCCGTATAAGGCCTCAGTGAGGTCTTTTAATAAACCATAACTATCTTTGTCGTCAAATAGCGAAAAGCCTGCTTTGTAGCCGCATTGGATTACATGCTTCTTTATAATGTTTAAACCAAGCGTGTGAAATGTTGAGACCTTGAGACCTCTGGATGCTTTTTTCCCGAGTGTTTGAGATACACGTTCTTTCATTTCCCGAGCAGCTTTGTTGGTGAAAGTAACGGCAGCTATTTGATGTGGTTTGTATTTACACTCATTTACCAAAAAAGCGATTTTGTTAGTGATAACACGAGTTTTTCCACTACCTGCGCCCGCCAGCACTAAGCATGGCCCACTGATATATTCTACTGCTGCTTGCTGTGCTGGATTTAGTTGCATGGAATAAAATCTGACTCATTGAAAAGGCGTATTATATCAAAACAAGTTAAATATAGACTGTTTTCTTTGACGGTTACCGCTACAATAATATCCAGTGTTTAAAAGCTTGCGTTAGAATCTATCGCCTGCATTACCCGCAAAAGGATAAGACTATGATTGATCCTAAAAAATTAGAAGAGATTGCCAAAAATATTTCAGAATCGATTCCCCCAGGCGCAAAACGTTTCGCCGATGAAGCTGAAGGCAAGATTAAACAGGTTCTTCAAGCGCAACTTAGCCGTTTAGATTTTGTTAGCAGAGAGGAGTTTGATGTACAAAGCCAAGTACTCATTCGCACTCGCGAGAAGCTCGAAGCATTAGAAGCGCGCGTCACCGCGTTAGAGGAAGAGCAAAAAAACGAAGACTAGGTTATTAGGCGCCCTAGCGATCTAGGATTTAATCTTCGTTATACTGTTACGCAGCGCATTTAGTGCGTCAACGGAAAAACCGCGGTTGTAAAAGTGTTTCACTCTTCCTTCTCCATCGATTAAAACCACTCGAGCGTTTTTAGGCGCTCGATTACCTGTAAACTTTTGCACCATATCTCCGTCTTTATAGACGGTTATTACTATGCTCCATAATTCTCGTGGAATACCCTCCCTCATAGAATCATCAATATTATTGCTCACTAGCCTGGCAAAGGGGTTTTTAATCGCAGGTATTTCATAGATATCAATTTCAGTGCTGGTCATGTCTAGACCAATCAACCATCGATCGATATCAAATTGGCTTTTATGCACAAAGCCAAATAACAATAGTGCAGGTTTTCCCTCTAAATCGTCAGGCAAAGTAACGAGCTCGCCTGCTAAGCTTTCCCCAGAAAACCTCACCAGCGATTCATCGATTTTTAGCTGTGGAGGGTAATCGTATGAGCTACAAGCTGCTAAGCCCAAAAGACTAATAAGAATAAAAAAATACTTTTGCATGCCATCAATACCAATCTATGAATAGTCATATGCGTAAAAATTCACACATTTGAACGCCTAAAATATATAAGTCTTTACGGATAATATTTTGTTTAAGAGCAAGATTTTCATCGAAATTAGAAAAGATTTAGCTGATGTATGATCGCGGGTTTATACGTAGCGAAACCAAAGACCCGTGGCAATCACAATGGTTAACCATATGCCCACCCAATTATTATGCAAAAATGCGCTAAAACAATTAACTTCGTCGCGTTCTTTGCTAAGTACAAATTGATAGATAAACAGCAAAGCGGTGAGAGCTAAGCCAATATAAGCATGATAGGTAAACTCGTTGACCCAAAATAATAAAGCGAGCAAAACCAAGGCTGTCACTTGTAACAAGCAGATGAACAAAAGATCAAAGGAACCAAATAAAATTGCTGTAGATTTAACGCCGATTTTTAAGTCATACTCACGATCAACCATGGCGTATTGGGTATCGTAAGCTACTGTCCAGCAGAGGTTTGCAAAATATAGAAGCCATAGGTAAGTGGGCAGCTCGTTAGAAACCGCCATAAAAGCCATTGGAATGGACCAACCAAAAGCTGCGCCCAAAACCACTTGAGGCAGATGTGTGTAACGTTTCATAAAGGGGTAGATGCTGGCAAGTGCAAGGGCAACAACCGACAATAATATGGTTTGTAGGTTGAGAAAAAGCACTAAAACAAACGCGACTAAAATAAGTAATAAGAAGAGCTGTACGCTCTCCTCAGCGCTCACGTCTCCTGTGGCAAGTGGCCTGGTTTTGGTTCGTTTTACTGAGCCATCGATTTTTCTGTCCGCGAAATCGTTTATCACGCATCCTGCGCTACGCATTACAACGACCCCAAGTCCAAAAATAACCAGTATATCCCAGCCTGGAAATCCATCAGCAGCAAACAATAAACCCCAAAACGTTGGCCATAAAAGGAGCAGAATACCTACGGGCTTATCTGCTCTCATAAGCTTCAAGTAGTGGCGTTTATTTTTCCAATGCAGACTTATCACTATCGTTGCGTCACCAATAGCAAGGTGCGTCTGGCAAAAAGGCCTCGGCAACAATCAATTCGAAATTTGCGATCGTAAAACGTGAGCGCCTAGCCCAGTATTTACCCGGTTTAAAAACCTGTCCATTTAAGGGATGTTGTGTCAACTCTCCAACCTCGAAGTCACTTCTGACAAACTCTTTATCGTTAAAAATTCGCTGGCCTAAGGGTTCTTCGCCTAACTTTGCTAATTTTGACTCGCACAAACCCTGCGGCAAGATACTTCTAGCAAATACCCAGTCCTGTTGTTCACTTATCTGCCCGCCTTGCAATATTACCTCTCGTACTTGCCATCTATGAGCTAAAGGCTCACTAAGCAAAATACTTTCGTCTGGTAATGGGAGCCCATCTTCTTGACCTAGTAAGCGTACACGAAAGTTTTCACTTATATTTTGGAGACGTTCAGTAAGCGACTGAGTATTCAGTATCCAGCTTTTTAGCGCTTTGTCCAAAAATACTGCGTTTTCAGGCGACTGCCAGTTGACTGAAAGTGTATAAGGAAAGGATTTATCTATTATCAAAACTGCAGAATTTACTCAATTAACCGATAATATAGTTTATCATATCGACACTGACTGTTGCATGCGCAGTTGAGACGCAAATTGAAGATTTATGTTCTTAAGCGGCAATTTATATAAAAGGTATCCTTTCAATGAGTAATTTAAACGTTTCCTCACCTTTTCGACTTGCACTGAAGCTATTGTTTCTATGCTTTACATTCTTATCTTGCCAAGCCAATGCTCAAGATGAGCAGTCCAGTGCGCCTATGTATGCATATATTGCTTTAGACCCTGACATCATCACAAATTACGCCGGAGACAACTCAAAACGACTAGGCTACCTTCGATTGACCATCGAAATGATGCTAGACAATCCTGACTTTATTGAGGATATCGAACATCACATGCCCCTCTTGCGAGCAACTGCAATTGAAATTATTGGCGCACAAAACGAACAAACAGTGAAATCGCTAACCGGTCGTGAAGATATGCGTCGACAGATTCTTAAAAGCTTTCGAGACATATTGATGCGAGAGACAGGCAACGTTGTGGTAAAGGATATTATTTTCACAAAATACTTGCGACAAGGTGGTTAATCCGTGTCATCGCTTAAGTATGTATGTGCCTTTGTGTAATATCCAAGCAAGCGCACAGCCAGAAATCAGACCAAAAGTGTGTGCTTGATTTGCCATACTCACCCCAAGCACATTCGCATACCCCAAAACCAACCATATCAACAAAAACCCAACTAAGGCATTAGATAGACCTAAGCCCCACTTCGGGCGCAGCCATCCCAACCACCATACAAAACCAAACAAGGCGTATACCACACCTGAAAGGCCTAGAAAATTAGGTCCGCTCACTAATAACTGCGAAAAATTAGCCGCCAAGGTGGCGACAGTAAACAAGACAATCAATGCGACGCTGCCAAATATCGATTCGATTTGACGGCCTAACACCCACCACCAAATCAGATTAAATAATAAATGTATTAGCGAGCCATGCATGAAGTTTGGCCCAAAAACTCTATACCACTGATAATTAGTGCTGAGTTCATTTACATACTGTATTTGAAGGGCTTCAAAGATGCGCCCACCAAATCCTATACTCATCAATACAAAGATGAGTATACAGCTTATGCTGACAAGAGTAGTAAACCAGTTACGTTGCCAATCAGCTAAGCCTTCAAACCTCATTTTATGAGTAATGGAGCTGGTTTCAGAAGCCGCTTCACCACTTTCCCACGCTGCTTCTTGAAATTTGTCTGCATTAGGTTGCGCTAAGAACTCTTTGGTTAGCTCTACTGCTTGAGAAAGTTGTGTTTCGTCCATCAAGACAATAAGGAAACCGTCACTTTGTTTTTCTATAGCGCACTGAATGTCATGCTTTCGGCAGTAGGCAAGGAGAAGATCTGCGGGCTTTGATTCTTTAAACTTAATTAAAGGTGTGTGCATTAGTTACCTGACTGAAAGTCATACTGTGCTTTCCATGCCTCGAAACCGCCGTCCATACTATAGACTTCATCAAAGCCTTGTTGAATAAGGTATTGTGCAGCTTGTTGACTGCTAATGCCGTGATAACAACATACCACTACAGGTGTGTCTAAGTCGCACTCGTTCATGAATTGTGTAAGTGAACCGTCATTCAAGTGATATGCATCTGGAATATGCCCTGCTAAAAAAGATTGCTCGTCTCGTATATCAACGACGTTTATTTCGCCTTTTTCCAAAAGCTCTTTCGTTTGTTGCGTTGATATATGTTGAAACTGTTCCATTATTACCCCATTGCATATCGTAATATGTTCATTCGTATTTGCGTCTTATTCAGTCCAATCTAAAATGACTTTCCCCGACTGACCAGTACCCATAGTTTCAAAACCCTGTTGAAAGTTGTCCACTTTCATTTTATGGGTAATGACGGGACTTAAATCAAGTCCGCTTTGAATCAGACTGACCATTTTATACCATGTTTCAAACATTTCACGGCCGTATATACCTTTAATTGTCAAACCTTTAAAAATCACTTGGTTCCAATCAATGGCGAGTCCTTTAGGAGGAATGCCTAACATGGCAATTTTGCCACCGTGATTCATCTTATGAAGCATATCATTGAATGCGGACGGAACGCCTGACATTTCTAAACCAACGTCAAATCCCTCATTCATGCCAAGTTCAGACATTACTTCACTTAAATCTTCATTTTGTACATTAACCGCACGACTGACGCCAAGCTGCTCGGCTAAAGATAATCGATAATCGTTAATGTCGGTGATTACTACAAAACGCGCCCCGACATGCTTTGCGACAGCTGCTGCCATTATTCCAATAGGCCCGGCTCCAGTAATCAAAACGTCTTCACCGACTAAATCAAAAGATAAGGCCGTGTGAACTGCGTTACCAAATGGGTCAAATATCGCAGCTAAATCATCACTGATGTTGTCAGGGATCTTAAAAGCATTAAACGCAGGGATAACTAAATACTCTGCAAAAGCCCCCGGGCGGTCAACCCCTACACCAATGGTATTGCGACATAGATGAATTCTACCAGCTCGACAATTTCTACAGTGCCCACAGGTAATGTGCCCTTCTCCTGAGACTCTATCACCGATAGAAAAACCTCTCACCTCTGAACCAATTTCTACTACTTCGCCAACGTATTCGTGTCCAATAATCATTGGCACCGGAACGGTATTCTGCGACCACTCGTCCCAGTTATAGATATGCATATCCGTGCCGCATATTGCGGTTTTACGGATCTTAATAGTCAAGTCATTTGGCCCCATTTCTGGTTTAGGCTGCTCCTTCATCCAAATGCCTTTTTCAGTATGCAGTTTCATAAGAGACTTCATCAAATAACTCCTAGCTCTTTACCTACCGAAATAAAGGCATCGACTGCTTGGTCGATTTGCTCAATAGAGTGGGCCGCCGACATTTGAGTACGGATCCTCGCCTTTCCTTTTGGTACGACAGGATACGAGAACCCAATGACATATATATTTTTCGCCAACAACATGTCAGCCATTTTACTAGCAAGTTTTGCATCGCCTAACATCACGGGAATGATTGCATGATCTTTACCCAACAGAGTAAAGCCAGCACTTTCCATTCTACTTCTAAAATGGGCCGCATTACGTTTAAGTGTGTCACGTAAGTGTGCCCCACTTTCCATCATATCGAACACTTTTATTGAAGCAGAGACAATTGGTGGTGCCACCGAATTTGAAAATAAATAAGGCCTTGATCGCTGTCTAAGCCATTCGATCACCGCTTTTTTGCCTGAAGTAAATCCACCGGATGCCCCACCTAAGGCTTTGCCAAGAGTACCCGTGATTATGTCGACACGCCCCATAACATCACAATATTCATGGCTGCCTTTTCCGTTTTCACCAACAAAGCCTGTTGCGTGGCAGTCGTCTACCATGACCATTGCGTCGTATTTTTCAGCTAAATCACAAACACCTTTTAGATTAGCGATCACGCCATCCATTGAAAAAACGCCATCGGTAGCGATTAATTTGAAACGAGCTCCGTCTTCAACAGCCTTTTTTAACTGAGCCTCTAGAGCTTCCATATTATTGCTCTCATAACGGTAGCGACGTGCTTTTGAAAGCCGCACACCATCGATAATGCTGGCATGATTTAGACTGTCTGAAATAATCGCATCTTTGTCACCCAAAATAGTCTCAAATAATCCACCATTCGCATCGAAGCAAGAAGGGTATAAAATCGTGTCTTCCATACCCAAAAAGTGACTAATTTTACCTTCTAATTGCTTGTGAATATCTTGCGTACCACATATAAAACGGACGCTAGCGACACCAAAACCGTGACTATCTAATCCCTCTTTTGCGGCAGTTATTAAGTCAGGATGATTGGCTAAACCAAGGTAATTATTCGCGCAGAAATTCAGCACTTGCTGCCCGCTGCTGATATGAATATCAGAATACTGCTGAGACGTAATGACTCTCTCTTTTTTATACAAGCCTTGCACTTTCGCCTCGGCAAGTTCTTGATTTAAATGCTCGATAAACTCTTTTGACATAAGAAATCCCATGGACTTTACTAATAACACAATTCTAGCTCACAAGGCTTAGGACACAAATGTTAAAAATGAATGAGTTTGTTCAGGTTTTAGG
>CBFHTO010000002.1:0-129002 GCA_965658765.1 Glaciecola sp.
TCATCAAAGGTACTTTTACCGTCCTCTATCATTCCATCTGCTGGCACCGTCTCTCCAGCCTTTACTAACACTATGTCGTCGATTTTCAGCTGCTTAGCCAATACAGAAACAGACTCTCCCTCATCAAGTCTATTTGCGGTCACAGGAATCAATTTAAGCATGTTGGAAGAAATCATAGAGGCCTTATGGCGTGAACGATGCTCTAGATAGCGACTAATAAGCAAGAAGAAAATAAACATGCAGATAGACTCAAAATACACTTCGCCACTGCTTTTATTGACTGCGAGCACTCCTGCAATATAGGTTGCCGCTATTGCGATAGTAACCGGGACGTCCATATTAACGCTTTTATTTTGTAATGCTTTGATGGCACTGATATAGAAAATACTGCCTGAGTATAAAACGACTGGTGTAGTGAGTATCAAGCTAACCGCGTTAAAGTAGTCAATTGCGTCTGCATCAATATTCCCCAAAATATCAAAATATTGACCCATCGCAAGCATCATCACTTGCATAGTCATAATGCCTGCAAGACCTAATTTTTTAAGATAAGACTTTTGCTCATTTTTATATGAGGCTTCATGATTGTCTGCTTGGAAAGGAAGAGACTCATAACCTATAGATTTTAGCCGAGACAGTACACCTGACAATTTTACAGCTTCGTCATTCCACGTCACCATAGCTCTACGCGCTGAAACATTGACTGAGACCTGCCGAATACCATCGAGTTTTGCTAATTGTTTTTCAATTAACCAGCCACAAGCCGCACACGTAATTCCTTCGACAGTCAACTGAATTTGCTTGTTCTTGCCTTCATCAAATACAAACTCTTCTTGCAGTTCGGGCTCGTCATATACTGCTAATTGAGACATGGTGTTGGCAAGCGCTGCATCTCCGCGAGCTGCAGGCTCTGTCCTAAATTCATAATAACTTTCTAAACCGTTATCAACGATTGCAGTGGCTACTGCTTGACAACCAGGGCAACAAGTAAACTTTGTATTTTCATTTAGTGTAATTGGATACCGGTCGCCCTCTGTATTAGGCAAACCACAGTGGAAACAACAACCTTTTTCAATAGTTATAGCCATTTAATAACGCTCTACGGGTTAAATGAAAACGGCTTAGCCTGCGGAAGACTTACTCTGTCTTGTACTTTCCAACTTTCATCTAAGGGGGTTAAACGAATGCGCCATTTTCCCTTTATTTCAAATTCTTCATTACTTCGATAAACACCTGATGCATCTCGAGTTAAAAGTAATGTGATATCTTTTTCTTCTTGCGTTACATGAAAAAAATCCAACTTCAAGGCTTCACCTGTGCTCGGTGCCCCGCTTAAAAAGGTAAGAGCAATCGCTCCTTTTCTTATGTCTAAGCTTGTTTTGACATTTAATTCTTTCGCTTTCTCTATTTTATCGAGACGAGCGTTTATGGTTTTACCTTCTTTATAGTAATCATCGACTACCATGCTATTTGTGCCGTCAGTTGCAAGTCTAATGACCTGTGAACCCACGATCAATGACGAAGTAGGTATGGCGATTAGGAACCAAGGCCAAAATTGCTTGTACCAAGGTTTAGTATCGTTATCTTGCATGATAAGCCTTTGTTTTAAATAATTAAAAAACACTGTAAATGTACACAAAAAAGCCCCGTAAAACGAGGCTTTTTACTAATTTCACACGCGAAATTTATCGTTTTAGACGAAGTCTATTTGGATAAACTGTACACGTAAGATGCAACAACGTGTACCTTATCTTCGCCTAAAGTTTCTTTAAACGCTGGCATAACACCGTTTCTACCATAATATAAGGTTTCAGTTACCGCGCGCTCACTGCCGCCATAGAGCCAAATGTTATCGGTTAGGTTAGGGGCACCAATCATTTGATTACCTTTTCCATCCATACCGTGGCAAGCCGCACACGCCATAAACCGAGTTTTTCCAGCGTTAGCAAGATTTTGGTCAACTTCACGTCCGCTCAAACTAAGAGTGTACGCTACGACTTCATCGACACCTTGCTCACCGAAGCTAGCCAACCAGCCAGGCATTGCTCCGCGACGGCCATTAATCAAAGTTTCTTTGATTTTCGCACCGGTGCCGCCATATAACCAATCATTATCGGTTAAGTTAGGAAAACCACCACGTTGACCTCGTGCATCAGAGCCGTGACACTGAGCACAATTTTGAATGAATAAACGTTTACCAACTTGAAGTGCTTCTGGATTATTTGCAAGCTCTTCAATAGGCACTTTTGCATATTCTTCAAAAATGGGATCAAATTTTTCTTGTGCGATACGAACTTCTTCAGCGTATTCGTTCAAATTACCTGCATCAATATCTTTTGCCAGCTCAGCTTTCGATTGTTCAAGTGTCTGAACGTTCTGGTTAGAGCTTTCCCATCCTAATAGTCCTTTAAAGGTAAATCCTAGGCCAGGGTAGGCGATTAGATATAAAACGCCCCAAACCATGGTGATATAAAATAATATCGTCCACCAGTTTGGAAGTTGATTGTTTAATTCCACGATCCCATCAAAACCGTGGTCCATTTCTGCTCCTTCTTCAACGCCTGTTTTATTTGCAAGCGTCCATCTGAGCAAGAGGTAGCACCCTAAAATAGTGCCAAGTGTTATTACACTTATCCAAATTGTCCAAAACATAGTCATTTGATTATGACTCCTGATCTTTTTTACTTAACTTATCGTCGTCGTTTTTTTGTTCATCTGCGAAGATGATATTTGCAGCCTCGTCATACTTCTTTTTGTTGCGGCCGTTAAACGCCCACCAAACAACACCAATGAAGCACACAAATACGACAACCGTGAATATACTGCCTACAATGCCTTGATCCATTATCAGCGACCAATCACTTTAAATGGGTTCCGAGTGACTGCAAGTATGCAATGATTGCTTCCATTTCGGTCTTACCCTCAACGTCGGCTTTTGCATTTGCGATGTCCTCGTCGGTGTATGGCACACCAAGCATTCTATTCACTTCTAATTTCTTGGCGGTATCTTCACCAGTAAGCACATTTTCTGCTAACCAAGGATAACCAGGCATATTAGATTCAGGCACAACATTTCTTGGATTTATCAAATGTACACGATGCCATTCATCACTATAACGCCCACCAACTCTTGCTAAGTCAGGACCAGTTCGTTTTGAGCCCCAAAGGAAGGGTCTCTCCCAAACAGACTCGCCAGCAACAGAATAGTGTCCATAACGTTCCGTTTCTGCTCTGAATGGACGGATCATTTGGCTGTGACAACCAACGCATCCTTCGCGAATATAAATATCGCGACCTTCCATTTCTAGTGCAGTATATGGACGTAAGCCTTTTACTGGTTCTAATACTTGCTGTTGAAACATAAGCGGTAATATTTGAGCCATCGCACCAAAGCTTATCGCTATCAGAATCAATATGGTCAAAAGACCAACATTTTTTTCAATTAACTCATGTGGATTTTTCATTAGTTGGCTGCTCCTAACGCGACTTGATCACCAGGCGTGTTTTCTTCAGTTTTTGGTGCAGTAACTGTTTTGAAAACGTTATAAGCCATAATCAACATACCGGCGACAACAAATAAACCACCGATGAATCGAACGATATAGAAAGGTTTAGACGCTTCTAGTGATTCAACGAAAGAGTAAGTTAAAGTACCGTCAGAGTTCACAGCTCTCCACATCATTCCTTGAAGTACACCAGACATCCACATTGCGACGATGTATAAAACTACGCCTATGGTTGCTAGCCAGAAATGAACGTTAATAAGTTTAATGCTATGCATTTTGGGCTGACCGAAAAGAATAGGGACTAAGTGGTAAATTGAACCAATAGACACCATTGCAACCCAACCTAAGGCACCAGAGTGAACATGACCAACCGTCCAATCAGTGTAATGCGATAGCGCATTTACTGTTTTTATTGCCATCATTGGGCCTTCGAAGGTAGACATACCATAAAAAGACAATGAAACAATAAGGAAACGTAAGATAGGGTCGGTGCGTAGCTTATGCCAAGCGCCAGATAGGGTCATTATTCCATTTATCATGCCGCCCCACGAAGGTACGAACAATATAACAGACATCACCATGCCTAGAGACTGAGTCCAGTCTGGAAGGGCTGTATAATGAAGATGGTGAGGACCCGCCCAGATGTATAATGAAACAAGTGCCCAGAAGTGAACAATTGATAAACGGTATGAATACACCGGTCGGCCAGCTTGTTTAGGTACGAAATAGTACATCATGCCTAAGAAACCAGCTGTAAGGAAGAAGCCAACCGCGTTGTGTCCGTACCACCATTGCATCATCGCATCAACCGCACCCGCGTATAACGAATAAGACTTGAAGAAGGTGACAGGTACGGCCATGCTGTTACCGATATGCAGTACAGCAACCGTCAACATAAACGCGCCTAAGAACCAATTGGCAACATAAATATGAGAGGTTTTTCGTACCACCAATGTTCCGAAGAAATTGACGATATATGCAACCCATACCAGCGTAATCAATATATCAATTGGCCACTCTAGCTCAGCATATTCTTTACTGCCAGTGATACCGAACGGCAGTGTAAGCACTGCTGCTACGATAACGGCTTGCCATCCCCAAAAGGTAAAGGCTGCTAATTTGTCTGAGAATAGTCGAACCTGACAGGTACGTTGCACGATGTAATAGCTAGTTGCAAACAGTGCACATCCACCAAATGCAAAAATAACCGCGTTGGTGTGTAAAGGACGAAGACGAGAGTAGGTTAACCATGGAAGGTCAAAATTAAGGGCTGGTGCAAATAATTGCGCCGCAATTAAGACCCCTAATGCCATTCCGATGATGCCCCATACAACCGTCATGATTGTAAATTGCCTAACTACTTTATAATTGTAATCAGGTTGAACTTGGCTTGTTTCACTCATTATAAAAACTTCCGCGTCGAGAAATAATTTAAACCCTAACTAGTGTTGATTTTACTTAAGCATGTATCGTCCTAGTTGAGTGGGGCGAAGAAGCAAAGTAAACTCGGCACTTGTCAAAGCAGGATATTAATGTTTTTAAATACAAAAAGATAGGCAAGTTAGGCTTCGCTTGATCTTAGTCAATAAAGCAAACTTTACGGTTAAAAAATTGTGAATAAATCAAAAAAATGGTTCCATACAGCGCTCTTCGGATGCCTTGTTTTTACTGCCTTTGCGGGGGTTTATTTTGGAAATGTAAATGAGAAGTTAAATAAATCTAATGAATGTTTACTGGATTCTCTTGCTTGTCATTACGAATTTGAGGGCAAATACTTTAGTCTTATATTTGAACAAGTACCACAAACCGAAGAGGAATTATTCATACGCTTTGACCTACCAGAAAATTACAGAGTTAAAAACGCATGGATCGAAGGCATTAATATGTACATGGGAAAATCCCCTGTCATATTCGATGATTCACCTCAGCGAGGTGTTACGTTTTTGGGGAGTTGTAACTTAGATACGATGCAATGGGCCTTATATGTCAAACTTGAGAAACTTAACGCGGACCCAATAAATCAAGAACAAAATGAAAAAACGGAAAACAATAAAATATTTTCCGTTTTATTTACCACCAGTAACAGCGAATAATTTTACATTTGTGATTGTAAGTAGTTAGGCAGCCCAAGACGTTTAATAAGGCCAAGTTGTTGCTCTAACCAGTGTGCATGGTCCATTTCCGTATCTTCAAGTAATACCATGAGCATATCTCGACTCACATAATCTTGCTCGGTTTCACAAATAGCTATGACTTCTTTGAGCTTTGCGGCCACTTCGTATTCTACGCGCAAATCACTTTCGAGCATATCGGGGACTTCTGAACCAATTTTTAGTCCGGTTCTAGTTTGCATGTCGGGAGTGCCACCTAAAAACAACATGCGCTCTATTAACTTTGTCGCATGGCCTTTTTCGTCATCAAACTCATGGTCAATGCGCTCATAAAGTTTATTTAAACCCCAATCAAGATACATTTGCGAATGAACAAAATATTGATCCATTGCAGCTAGTTCATACCCTAGTAGGCTGTTTAATCCCGCAATTACGTTTGAGTTACCTTCCATAATTTATTCCTCAACCTGGCTTTGTAAATAGTTCTCGATGCCCAATTGCTCTATCTGATAATGCTGTGTTTCGAGCCAATCGGCATACTCTTCTTCGTATTCTAATATTTCACTTAATATATCGCGACTTACGTAATCTTGAGTTTGCTCGCAGATAGCAATCGCTTGTTTTAATTTGGGGATTTGTTCCATCTCAAATTTTAAATCACACGCAAGCGATTCAGGCGTATCCTCGCCGATAAATAATTTACCGAGCATTTGAAGGTTCGGTAGCCCTTCTAAAAATAAAATACGCTCAATAAGTTTGTCAGCTTGTTTCATATCATCTATCGATTTTTTATAAGCCGCTTTGTTGAGGCCTTCTAAGCCCCAGTTTTTATGCATTCTAGAGTGCAAAAAGTATTGATTGATGGACGTGAGTTCGATTGTCAGCATTTCGTTTAATGCTTTAATTACGTCTGGAGAGCCTTGCATATTGAGTACCTTAATCTGTCAGATTCTAATAACTACGATAGTATAGCATTAGATAGTATCGTTCGATAGAAATCGTGTGTATTTCCTTTGTTTATCAATAAGATAAAAAAGATAATCATTCTTATTTACAACTTACAATGATATGAATAATAAGGAAGCGAGGTCCATTAAAATAATTAAATTCATAGACTTACTGATTAAGTTGAGTTTCTTTCATTTTAATTTTTTCAAGTAAATTTATGCTCTCTTCAGCGAAACCTAAGCCTGCGTCTGTGAAAAAGTTAAATACTTTATCGACACCTCTGTCCATAAGGGGCTGTACTTCGTCCTCATATCTCGCAATAGCAGCAATCTTTCCGGAATAACCTGAACTGCGCAATTGCAATGTGATGTTTCCAGAATCTTCGATGGCAGGCAGTGCTAATAAAACAAGACGTACGTTAGAAATGTCGATATTGTCCCATAAATCAATGTTTTCACCATCACCCAATATCGCATTTTGATTATCAGTACTCAGTTTCGCCACTTTTTCGCTGTCGGCATCCATTCCCCAAACACGTCTACCCATCGTTTTATTGAGGGCTTTAAATGCGCCTTTACCGACTCGGCCCATGCCAATGACAAGGATTTCTGCATCACTCATACAAGGATATTGGTCTTCGAGTAGGGCATATTTAGATTCGAATGGTTTCAGACTCTCTTTGTGTTTGTTGTATTGATAATGAGATTTTCTGTACAGAAGACTGGTCACCAAAAAGGAAAACGATACGGCTAACGCAACAATAACAAGCCACTCATTGCTCAACATACCGGTTGACACCGCAACCGCCATTACGATAAGTCCAAATTCACTGTAGTTGGACATAACGAGGCTAGACAAAAAAGAAGTTCTAGCTCGAAGTTTAAACCCGATAAAAAAGGTAAAAAATAGTAAAAATTTAAATGGCAATAGTACAGCAAAGAATAGTGCAACGAGGGTCATTTCAAGGTTGGGTAGGGCACTTAGCCCGATTGTAAGGAAAAAGCCAATTAAAAATAGATCTTTAAATCCTAATAGCGACTTTGCTAGTTCAGATGCCTTGCTACTTTTAGCCAACATAATGCCCATAATTAGTGCGCCCAAATCGCCTTTAACGCCAACTAGCGTAAACAAATAGTAGCCACCCAAGGCAAAAACTAAGCCGCTTAATGGAAGTAACTCTCCATGGCCTGCTTCTTCAAGAAGTTTTCGTAACAGTGGGATAAGAGGGATGAGTAAAAACAATAACAATGCATATATTGATGGTAATTTCCCGGTTGCCGCAACTAAGAATATTACGGCGAAAATATCTTGCATTATAAGTATACCGATCGCTACTCGACCATGTCGCGTTTTACTCTCACCTGATTCTTCAAGAATTTTTACGACGCAAACGGTAGAGCTAAAACTGAATGCGAAACCGATGAGTGCGGCTTGAGCTAAGCTGAGTTCAGTAAAATAGGGCAAACCCACTGAAATTAATACAAGCGTGACTAAACTACAAAAAGCAATCCATAAAAGAGTATGCCCTATGCTTGCCAGCCAAATTTCAGACTTTGCTAAATCTTTAATATTTAGTTTTAAGCCGATAGTAAATAACATAATGGTTATGCCCAAATCGGCAATAGAAACTAAAGTGTCATTACTTTCAAAGCCCATAATATTTAGAGCAAAACCTGCGATCAAATAGCCGATTAATGGTGGAAGCCTAACGAGCTTGCAACAAAAACCAAAGATAAAAGCAACGAGGAGAAGGGAGAATTCCATTTAAACGCTATATTTGAGAACTTTTACTTATGGTCACAAAAAAAGAACGACATAGCAATAATATAAACTAAGCATAATAGTTGATATTTTGTTAAAACCTTTGGGGCCTAAGCAAAGTTATTAAGTAATCTTAAAGTTATTGTTCGCTTTACTGACTTGCACTACGGGAAAATGATAAGCGATAGCTTCGATAGCTTATTGTGTTAAAAGCTCAAGCTCCGAATCAGATAATGAGTCTTGGAAAGCCGCTATGAACTTTATAATGTATGGGCGAGGTACAGATTCCATAAATTCTATGGCGCGAAGGGTGGCTAATTTACAGTTTAATCTAACTGCTATGCAACTTAGAGGAATACCTTTATGAGTAACTAACTTTAAAAACTCTCGACCTGTCATCACTTCTTCCTCCATTTATACTTGCTGTAAATTGTTTTTTTAGCAAAGCAACATATCACGGACAAAAACACCGCTAGGGACCACTGCAAAGTTTAGATAAGAGTTATATCCGTTTACTCTACCTTTATGACGCCATTTTCTTTTGACGCCATTATTGTGGAGCACTACTCTGACCAAACTAAGACTAGATAGTTGCAAAGTCTCGAATAAAGTCTCGATTATTGTTTCGAAACTTTAAATTGCCAATCAAAAAAAGAACAATTTATTTACATATTTAACAGTATATAAATATAGCAGGAGATTTTAATATTGGGCATTAATAGTTCATACATTAGTATTAATCTAAAAGATAAGATGTGAAAGCTTTGAAATCATTAAAAAAATAATTAGCTATATTTGATTTAGTAATGGCAGTTACGCTGCATGAAGTTCAAATATTGTTCGCAACTGGAGTTGATTAAATTAATCTAGCAGTGATTTTAAATTTTATTCCAGAGATGTCTCTCTTTTTAATAAAGGAGCGAAAACAAACTCATTAATTTCACTTCAGGTCTGAAGTGGCGAAGCGGTTTTGCATCAGCTTATAGACTTGTTTAGGGCATTCGACCATAGGCATATGACCAATGTTCGGCAAAATATGCACTTCTAAGTCATTTATAAGCGTTTTCCATTTTTCTGAATCACTGACAGGAAGCAGTGCGTCTTGCATTCCCCAAATTAGCTGCGTTTTAGGATATGGACTATTGAAGGGTTCATCGAAGAAATCGTCAATATTAAAAAACTCATGAAACATATGGTCGTACTGGTCATACTTTTGCACATAGTTGTTTTGAGCTATGTATTTAAGGACGGCTGGAGGCATAAAAGGGGGATTGAACATCGTCTTTTGGATAAAGCTCAGTGCATCGTTTATATTGCTTCTCAAAAAGGGGTTGGCTTTTGAGGAATGCATATTATTTGCAAAGTCAGTCTTGGCTCCAGCCGGATCTAACAGAATGCAAGCTTCAATGTTTTCCAAATCATTACTTAAAATAGCACTGATCATGCCACCCATACTATTGCCAATAACATATATTGGCACTTGAATATTGAGCGCTGAAACTAAACGTTTAACGTAATCAGCTTGTGAATAACTGCTGTAGTTACATTGCTTGTCGTAGGCTATTTCTCCATGTCCAAGCAGGTCCGGTATGAGTAATGTGTAGTCCTTACTGGCGAGCTTTGCGAATTTGAGCCAAATTGATTTATCAGCACTAAACCCGTGTAGCATAAGCATTAGAGGTTTATTATTTTCGTTATTTTCATTATTTTCGTTTGTGCCAATGGTCTTGTCATTTGTAAGAAATACATAGCGTCGACCGCTGTAATGCGCCTCCCGGCGAATCAATTTTGCCATATGACATTCATACCAATTATTAGCACGGTATAGGTAATAACCAACGCGCTCATTTCGTGAAAAGTAAACACACCATACCAGAAAAGCCAGGAGAACCACATAAAACATATTATTTACTCTTAATTTGATGATGGTGTATTTTGAAGTTTTTACACATACGCCGAAAGTTGAAGGTAAAGCCCGGAAATATTGCAACGACCTTTCCATGCGCATTCTTATACCAACTATTACAGCCACCAGTCTGCCATACAGTATTTTCCATTTCTTTATGAATCATACTGGTATATTGGTTTTGCGCCGTCTCGCTGACTTGAATACTTGAAGCGTCTTGCTTTCTTACAGTCTTAATACAATTCATTATGTATTGCATTTGTGATTCAATCATAAATATAGCACTGGTGTGCCCGATCCCCGTGTTTGGGCCGCTGACTACGTAAAAATTTGGAAACCCTGCGATGCTAGTGCCTAAATATGCCTTGGGGTATTCTTTCCATGTATCGGTAAGATTTTTCCCGTTTTCACCAAGCACCTCATAAGACACAATAGAGTCACTGGCTTTATACCCCGTGGCGAAAATTATCAAATCCAAGTCTAACTCGCCTGAACTTGTAAACTCTATACCTCTAGTTGTGAAACTTTTGATAGCGTCATCTTTATCATGCAAAGTACATTGAGGTTTTTGTAAGGCAGGGTAATAGTGGTTAGATAATATGATCCGCTTACAGCCGATGGTAAAGTCAGGCGTTAATTTTTCTCGCAATAGAACATCATCAATTTGACGACGCATGTGCATTTTTGCGGGCCACTGTCCAATTACCTTAAGCGCCGACTGACTGTACTTAAACCCAGTTACGCGTAACTCATAAAACCAATATATGAGCCACCTCACGAAGGTATAAATAAAGCGGTATGCCATTAAGCCTTGCAAAATGCTGCCGAAGCGAATATCCATTCGTGGGATCACCCAATGAGGAGAACGCTGAACAACATGCAGTGATTTAACTTCGTCGACTATAGCCGGTATTACTTGTACTGCACTGGCGCCATTACCAATGATTGCAACATTCTTTCCTTTTAAAGATAAATCTTTTGGCCAGTCATTTGTATGTATTATCGTTCCCTTATAATCAGATGTACCGGCAAACTCAGGGAGATAAGGGGTGCTCAATGGGCCGGTTGCATTAATAATTGTTTTGGCAGAGATGTTTTCTTTCTGGTCTATTGTCAATTGCCAATGATCATCTTGCCAACAAGCTTTCTTGACAACGTGAGACAACCTAAGGTGTGCATTTAAATCATGCTTAACAAACAAATTTTGTGTGTATTCAGATAATTGGTCTTGTTTGGCATACAAATGCGTCCAAGGGAAGGGTTCGGATTTTAAACTATAAAGAGGCGAGGGCACGTCCACTGCTGCACCTGGATAGGTATTTTGAACCCAAGTACCGCCGCAAAAAGACCGCCTCTCTAGGATCACGAAATTAGTGATCCCTTGCCTTTTCAAATTAATTGCGGCGCTTATCCCACCAAAACCGCTGCCAATAATGGCCACTTCGAACATGTAGAGGCTTCCTGTTTTTTATTATTATTAATGTTGCTCCGCAACCTGTTCTAACTCCCTTTCAAGCCGCGCCGCTTCGTCAGCTCTTGGCTTCGTGAATCGGGCTAGTGCATAATAAAGGACAGGGGTTAGAAACAAGGTAAATACCACCGCTATACCCAAGCCGCCAAAAACAACCCAACCGATTGCATTGCGCGCTTCAGCACCCGCCCCAGAAGAGAGTATCAAAGGTAGACCGCCCAAAATGGTCGACATTAATGTCATCATTATTGGCCTTAATCTTACCTTACCGGCTTCCAGTATAGCGTCTTTAACTGCATAACCTTTGTCTCGCATTTGGTCAGCAAACTCTACTAATAGAATACTATTTTTAGCGAGCAGTCCAATCAGCATAACTAATCCAATTTGAGAATAAATATTGATAGTGTTGCCCGTTAAATAAAGCGCAAATATTGCTGCTGCTATGCCAAAGGGAACCGTCAACATAACAACCACAGCTGAATTTACACTTTCAAACTGAGCCGCTAGTACGAGTAAGACGACTAAAAATGCGAGTATATAGGTCATCATGACCTGATTAGATGTTTCTTGAAAAGTCCTTGCTTCCCCCAAGAATACAAGTCCTATCCCTGGATCTAGAGATTCATTTGAAATAGCTCGTATTTTTTCGACGGCATCTTGCAAGGGGGTGCCCTCAGGTAACTCGACGTCTATCTCAATCGCTCGACGTTGTGCATGACGTTCTAATTCAGCTGCCACACCTTCTTCAGTGATATAGGCTAGGCTACTCAAAGGGACTAATCCACCATTATTAGATGATACAAACAGATTTGTTAAATCTGATGGGTCAGCAAGATCAGCCGTGTTTGCTTGCAAAATAATGGGGATTGACTGGTCACCAACGTTTAAGTCGGCGATATCATTACCGTTGATGGCTGCTCTCAAGGTACTTGATATATCATTAAATGATACTCCAAGCTCTTCAGCTCTGCGACGGTCGATATTGATTCGAAGTTGTGGTTGGGTAGGTTGGTAAGAAATTCGCGTACCACCTAGCTCAGGGTGCTTCTGCTCAAGTAGCTCAGTAAAACGAATAGCTGATTGATAGATATCCTTATAATTTTCGCCCGTTAACGCAAACTCTAATCCACCACCTCGTCCCCGCAGATTTAATGAGTTTGAACCAAACGCTCTACCTGGCGCACCTGGTATATCAGCAACTTCGGGTCTGAGTTTGTTAATAATTTCAGATTGGCTCTGGCTACGCTGGTCCCAAGGAGCCAATGGCACTCTAATAAAAACAATGTTCGGGTCCCAGCGGCCTACCACAGTGTATATTGATTTAATGTCTCCCGATTCAACGAAAGGCATAAGAGCTTCTTCCATTTTTATTGCTTGGCGATCCATAAAGTTAATACCAACACCATCGGGTCCTCTGGCAAAGACACGAATACTGCCACGATCTTCTTCTGGCAGTAATTCATTATCAATTTGGTAATATAACGCACCAGCACCTGTCGCACTCAAAAGACTCAGTACCACCACTAGAACAGAATGTTTTAAACAAAAATTAAGCGCGTTTTGATATAGATCAGAACACCTCACGCCAAAGCCACCAAGAAAATGCTTCATGTTCTTTTTGACTCGCAATCGCGACGTTAAGGCTGGTACAAGCGATAAAGCGACAAAAGAAGATATAATAACCGCGGTTGCTAGCACTCCGCCAAACTCTCTAAATAGCCGACCCGCGGTTGAAGGTAAGAAGGCGATGGGTATGAAAACCGCTGCTAGCACGGCGGTAGTGGCAACAACTGCGAAAAATACTTCACGAGTTCCAATCACGGCAGCGGCCCTAGAGCCCATTCCTTGGGCTCGACGTCGCTGTATGTTTTCAGAAACGACAATAGCATCATCTACGATAAGACCCGTCGCGAGAACCAGAGCGAGCAAGGTCAGTATATTGATAGAAAAACCAAGTGCCCACATAATAGATAAGGCACCTATCAAAGATACTGGAATGGCTACCGCTGGAACAATCGTTGCGCGACCAGAGCCGATAAATAACCAAAGGGTAATCACAACAAGCACAATCGTTAAGCTGAGCGATGTGATTACTTCTTCTACTGAGCCTCGAATGAATTGAGCGTCATCGGAGGTAACCGTGATATCTAACTCTGGAAAGCGCAGTCGAAGTTGCTCGACCATTGAAAGGACCTCATCAGAAATTTCAATAGTATTTGAACTCGCTTGACGTAAAATCCCTAGACCGATCACAGGGGAACCATCTAAACGCACCATGCTTGAGGCATCAGCGGGGCCGAAATATACATTTGCGATGTCCTCAATACGAGTGTCACCGTCAACTATGATACTTTTAATTTGGTCTTCGGTTATTGATGTCGCATCTGCTCTTACGATAAGCGTTTGGTCAGTTGAGCGCAAGCTTCCAGCGGGCACATCAAACGGTGCTAGCCGTAGCGCATCAGCGACGTCTGTCACGGATAGGCCATAGCTTGTGAGTCTTAGTGGGTCGATTATGACTCTAAGTACTTTTTCTCTGTCGCCATTGAGGTTGACGTCAGCGACACCAGGAATACTTAAAAAAAGCGGAGCAATATCGGTTTCAACCATTTCAGTTAGAGCTTCAAGCGATAGTGCATCGCTGGCGACGGCCAAACTCACGACAGATTCGGCATTATTGTCAGCTTTAATAATCGCTAATCTTTCAACGTCATCCGGTAATTCTCGCTGTACTCGGCTAATCGCTTCGCGTGTTTCGTTCGCAGCATCCTCTAAATCTATGCCCGGTCTAAATTCAACAACGGTCCTTGAAAAACCTTCTTCACTTTGTGCTCTTATACTTTTGACACCACTCACTCTTGCAATGGCTCCTTCGAGTCTTGAAGTGACTTCTGTGTCTACTGTTTCAGGCGAACCTCCAGGGAAATTTGCGGTAACCGTAAGGCGAGGGCGATCAACATCGGGCAGCTCTCTTACCTCAAGACCTGCTAAAGCAGCAACACCTGCTATCATAATGAGCAGGTTTACAACAACAATCAGGATTGGACGTCTGACCGAAAGAGAGGGGAGATCTTGTTGTGATAATGAATCATGTTCAGACATTAGCTTACTCCGTTCTCAACAACGCGAACGTTTTGTTGAGGACGTAAACGCTGTATTCCCTCAACAATCATTATATCGCCTTCATTTATGTTGCCCTCAACCAATAAAGACCCTCGTAAACGCTGCTTTATTTGAACGGGTACGCGGGTAGCTTTTGAATCCTCTACCAGCCATATGAAAGCGCCAGATGCGCCCCATGATAAGCCTGATTCTGGGATCTTAGCGTAGGATTGTCCTCTATTTGTAAGACTGACGCGGAAACTCATGCCTGGAAGGTATTGATCATTTTCATTGTCAAATATTGCCCGCACTCTTATCGTTCGGTCCTGTTCGCTGATTCTCGAATCTATTTGTGCAATTTGTGCATCAATTTCTACCAATCGGTTACTCCATGGTTGCAAAGAGACTTTGCTTTCATTTGCTAAGTTGGAAATGGCAGATTCCGGTGCAGTGAAGTTTACGAACAGGGCTTTTCTATCATCTAAAGTGGTAATGAGCGTATTGGTGGAGATTCTGTCTCCGACCTCGATATCTGTAAAACCTACATAGCCTTCAAAGGGAGCTACTACGGTTCTGTCGGCCAATTCAACCTTTGCTTCTTCAAGTGCGACTTTAGCTAACTCAAGACGTGTTTCAGCATCATCCAAAGCAGACTCAGTTACTGCTCCTTTTTCACGACTCCGTTTAAGCCTTTTAAGATTGCGTGAGGCATCTTTTAATTCTATTTCTGCTCGTTTTAGGGCAATAGTCTGTCTGCGATCATCTAGTTGCAATAAAATAGTATTTTTTTCGACCCACTGCCCAGGTGCGACATTCAACTCTGTTACTTTGTCCCCGACAGCAGGGTATATGTCTACAGAGGACACTGCTTCTGCAGTTCCCACAGCTTCAACAGTGCTAGTAATGGGCTCAAAGCCAATGCTTTGCACGATGACTTGGGTTGCGCGAGCGTTGCTTGGTGTCTGAGCAACACTTCCAAAGTGTAAAAGTAATAAACAAGCTGCTATTAATTTAGGCACGCCTTTCCCTTTTTTTATCATTATTTTAATAACGGAATTACAATACTGCGTTGTTTTGGTGCTGTTATATACTAAATTTATGGCGATTTTGATCATCCATTTGGGATGAGTGAAAATATCAATGAAAAGATTCAAATATATGAAAAAAGGTTATATTTTTTTCAAAACGTTCGTCTTTTTTTAAGATTGATAGCCAGCGCTGGTCTAGACTTCATTAAAATGCATGCTAAAGAAATGCGTGTGAAATTACCTAATTCGCATTAACGAACTAGGCTAATTTTATTGAACTGTTTAGATATGTGAACAAAACTTAATATTGCAAAGCACGCAAGTCAAAGACAAGGAGATTAAAAATCATCTGTAACAGCGCCGGTAGAGGCTGAGCTTACGAGCTTTTCATATTTTGCTAGCAAGCCTTTAGTGTATTTTGCTGTTGGTTGTACCCAATTTACTACTCTTTGTTGTAGCTCTTCTTCACAAATTTCTAAGTTTATAGTGCGTTCAGAAGCGTTAATAGTTATTTTGTCTCCATTTTGAATCATAGCAATTGGACCGCCTACATGCGCTTCGGGAGTAACATGACCGACCACAAAACCTCGACTGCCTCCTGAAAATCGTCCATCTGTTATAAGTGCGACACTTGAGCCAAGGCCCTTGCCCATGATAGCTGATGTAGGACTTAACATTTCGCGCATACCAGGCCCACCCTTAGGACCTTCATAACGGATTACTACCACATCACCTGCGACAACTTCATCGTCCATAATGGCCTTAAACGCTGACTCTTCAGAATCAAATACCTTGGCTGTACCGCTAAATTGTAATCCTTCTTTTCCAGTAATTTTGGAAACTGCTCCATCGGGTGCAATATTACCTTTTAAGATTACAAGGTGACTGTCTGGTTTTATTGGATTGGTGAAGGGACGAATGATCTCTTGCTCTTGCGGATAATCGCGAACGTCCTTTAGATTTTCAGCTAAGGTCTTGCCTGTTACCGTTAAACAATTTCCACAGAGCATATTGGCATCGAGCATACGCTTCATCAACGGCATTATGCCGCCAATCGCGATTAGCTCTGACATAAGATATTGACCACTAGGTCTAAGATCTGCCAATACTGGAGTGCTTTCTCCAATTCGTACAAAATCATCGAGATTAAAATCAACATCCATGGTGTGGGCTATGGCGAGCAAGTGGAGCACAGCATTAGTAGAGCCTCCTAAAGCGATGATAACCTTTAAGGCGTTTTCCAAAGAATCCTTTGTAATAATATCAGAGGGTCTAATGTCATTTTCAAGTAAGTGCATAATTGCCGTTCCAGCATCTACACAATCTTGGTGCTTATCACTCGATACGGCATTCTGTGCTGAACTATTCGGAAGGCTCATCCCCATGGCTTCAATTGCTGATGCCATGGTGTTTGCAGTGTACATGCCTCCACATGAACCAGGACCTGGGATAGCACTTTTTTCAATATCTTCTAACACTGAAATAGGAATGTCACCAGACGCATGACCACCTACTGCTTCAAATACCGACACTATATCCCGATTTTCTTTACCCGGTTTTATCGTTCCACCATACACAAAGATAGAAGGGCGGTTTAGTCTCGCTAAACCCATAATACAACCTGGCATGTTCTTATCGCATCCACCAATTGCAATTATACCGTCATGCCCCATACATCCAGACACAGCTTCAATTGAATCGGCTATAACTTCTCGCGATACCAATGAATATTTCATGCCTTCGGTACCCATAGAAATACCATCTGAAATGGTAATTGTGTTGTATATGACGCCTTTTCCGCCTGCGTCTTGTACACCACTAAAAACATCCTCAGCAAGTGTATTAATGTGCATGTTACACGGCGTAACCATGCTCCAAGTTGAGGCAATACCAACTTGGCTTCGCTTAAAATCAGCATCGCCAAAACCAACGGCTCGGAGCATTGCGCGACTTGGCGCTTGCGCATTTCCATCGACAATCTTTTGCGAATATTTACGATTTACTTTTTTTGACATGCGGTAATGACCTATAAATTAAAATACTTGATTTGATTATAGTCGTTACAATTGCGTTTTGCTTAGCGGTGAGTATTGTGAAGAGAGTTATATTCGTGCCGTAGTGCCAAAGAAAGTAGAGGGCTAAGACGCTTTTTTCCTCATAACTATTAACTTTTTTATGCTTAGTTTAATAAGACGATAGATTAAATGCATTGTTTCAACATTTTAAAAAAAACGTTCATACTAGTCACAATAAAAGGATGAGCGAAAAGATAGCCTTTGAAGTGTAATTTCGTTTTTTTATAAATAGGGTGCTTTTAACTTCTAGAGCGCATACCCACAACGTATAGCTCCCCAATGCTTACCATTCACATAAATTGGTACAGACAGATCGATTAGTACTTCACCGGTATCTCGTCGGTAAGTTTGGATTAAATAGTCTTTTTGATGAGTGCCGCAGGTTTTACCAACCCTATCTGTAAATATGCGTTTTGTTCTATTAGAAGCTAAGTCTTTATCATAATTACCGCTTAGTGGCTGACAAAACTTATTGTTGTGTGTTGGAACATAACCATTATTGTCTGATGCAATAAGGTAGTTAATGTATTCAGAAGACGATAAGGCCATCTCTTGAATACTTGGAAGCACGTTGTCACAGTATTTATCAAAATGTGTAGTAAATTTAGTCGGGTTAGTACCAGAGATAGGCTCGTAATCCCTAGAAAACAAGGCTTCTTCTTTTATCGTACTGTTTTGAATGGCAGTTTCGAATTGTGATGCAATATCTAATGAGGCCTGTTTAGCCAAGTTAAATGCATATTCGTGTTTTGGATGTGAGAACCCCGACTGTAGACTAAATACTTCCATCGCATCTCGCATAAATTGCGATTGGCTTTTAACTCTCTCAGCAAGGTTTGATAAAGACTCTGCAGAAGCTGCATTTTGATTATTTACTTGCTCGATACCATTAAGCGCAATTGACGTCTCTTTCATGGCGGTAGTTTGGTTATCAGCGGTCCGCTGCATGATTATTACGCTATCACTTATTGATTCAATTTTGGAAAAAAGATTTCCTAAACAATCGTTTACAGAAAGCATAACTTTTTGACCATTTTCACTAGCTGCGTGAGTTCGGTTTAATAATTCTCTTATTTCCTTAGCTTTTGCAGCAGAATGTCCAGCAAGCGCGCGGACTTCTTGAGCTACTATGCTGAAGCCACGACCTTGTTCACCCGCTCTAGCAGCTTCAACCGCAGCGTTTAGTGATAAAAGATTCGTTTTAAAAGAAATCTCATCAATAACGGACACAATATTTTGAGTTTCTTTAACGCGTTCTCGTATTTGATCGATTTGAGTATTAGCTTGCTTTATAGAGTCTTGACCCAGCGATATATCAGAATCAATGCTTGATACTGCACCTACGAGATTATCAGCCGCGTTTATATTATCTTGAACAGAAGAGTCTAACTGAGTAGTCGTTGCTAATGTTTCTTCTAACTTAGTAGAAACATCGATCGAACGATCTTTTAATATATTAGAAGAAGAAAACAGTTCTTCCGCGCTTACTTCTAAGGATTTAGCCCCGTCTAGGGATTGTTTCATGGCTTCGTTTAAAGTAGATACAGCGCGTTGCATAGCATTTCCAAGCTTTCCATCTAACAAAGGAATATTGTCTAATACACACTGAGACATTGCATCTAAGGCTTGCAACATGACTTGTTGTTTCTTTAAAGGTTGAAGTAGGAAGCAATAGCCACCTAAATCATCCAAATCAGCTTGAATTAAATAATCTTCTCCATTAAGAGAACAGTGACCCTTAGTGCTGTGTTCCCAAACAGAGTTTATAGTAATGCCAATGTTGTCAGCACCACGACTAGCAAATTCAACGACTTTATCCTCATTGATATAAAAAAGAATAGCTTGTGACTGTTTAAATATTTCCAAATCCAGATTCCATTGCAGCAGCGTTACAAAAACAAACGATATAGAAATCATATCGACCGATAATTGTTATATCCCAATATAATTTTAAATTTAAGTCGGAAGAGGGGCATTTGAGGAAAAAACCCACTTGTAAAGATAAATTTAGTTTGGTAGCTTTTTTGCTAAAGGAATTTGAGCCAATCTGTATTGAGTAGTAAGAGAGTTGGAGAATGAATAAAGGATTATTCCGACCTGAAGCGGTCAAAAATCAGTCAGCCAAGTTAGAAGGCAAGGTGGTCATTGCGCATCTGCTCGCCTCCAAAGTAGTGCTAATGACGTTACTCGGCGTGGTGTGTGTCGCCATAGTATTCTTAATCTCATCTTCTTTTCATCGCAAAACAGATTACGGTTGCATCGTAGCAGGTATTACTGCTGCTCTATAATTAGATGACTGGGGTACACCAGATGATGATGAGTTAAGAACAGTTCCATAAGACAACGAGTGTCAGACGGAGTCTTTTATGAAACAACTTGTTTCCTTGGTACTAAATGTATTCTGTGCAATTGCTATCACTTACCTGATATTTACTGCCGTGAACACACTTGGTAAGGTAGTGTTCGTCATGGCGGCTACGCCTTTTGGGTTCGAGAAAATGGATCAACACTACTTCCGTTCTGACCTTTATAGGTACGGTACGTTTTTCTCAGGCATACTTTTAATATGGCTTTTCGCCAATGCCAAAAACATTAATTTATCAATGCATTTGAGGAATCGAAAAGTTGCTCTTGTTTCCGTAAAACACGCTGTTTATTTATTTCTATCACCGGCTTTACTATTTTCACTTGCTTTCTTAGTCAGTTTCATTTTAGCTGGTTTTAACTTTGATTTTGTTAATGTCGATCCGAACAACTGTAAAGCAAATAAGCTCTCTTTAGGTAGTGGCTTATCGATCGGCGTATTGATAAGTATGATTATCTTGGCTCCTTTAATTGAGGAGTATATTTTTAGAGGTTTTCTATTTGATAAGCTTATGAAAGCTATCGGCCAGCCCCATATCATTTTCGTTGTTATTTCATTGTTTTTTACAGTACTTCATACCGGCCTACTTTTCTCCTATACAATGCTAATACTTTTTATCATGTCTTATATAGTTTGCATGATTAAACACAAGACTCAAAATCTCACATATTGCTTTATTTTCCATTCTGGATGGAATTTTTTCGTCGTTATAAAAGATAATATTTGTTTATGATCCTGTGCAGGATTAACGTTGATTATTTACCAATCTGAAGCGGCTGAATGCGCTCTTGCCTGTATGGCTATGGTCGCCAACCATCATGGCCACAAGCTCGACTTAACCACCATGCGCAATCAATATAGCGTGTCATTCAAAGGCGCTAACATGCAATAGCTTATGCGCTTGGCTGAGTAGTTAGATATGGTGGGGCGTGCTTTAAAGATGGATTTAGATGACTTAAAGAATCTCAAAATGCCCTACGTGCTGCATTGGGATATTCATCATATTGGTTTACGTAACTACCGCAGTCAATTAGGGGTGGTATGGAAGACGACCAGCTAATGTCGGGTACGTTGGCTGAAAATATCAGCTTCTTTGCCCCACAACTGGATATGCAAGGGGTGGCCGAGGCCGAGCAACTAGCCGGTATACACCATGATATTAGCCAAATGAACATGGGGTATAATTCACTCGTCTGTGATATGAGCAGTGCGTTATCAGGTGGTCAATAACAACGATTGTTACTCACACGAGCGCTTTACCGCTAACCAAAGATATTACTCTTAGACGAAGCCACTAGTCACTTATAAAATTCATAATAGTAGGCGCAAGGGCTTCGTAACTCTAATGAAATTCTACTCGGCATTAACTGTAGCGGTAACGCTAGCTGAAAATAATAGAGTGCAATAATTTCGATCTATAAATTAGAAGCTTAGACGAAATTATCGAAAATCAGAGACCTAAACGCTAGTTCAGCCTAGATCCCAATAAAATATTAATTTAAGTCAGCAGAAGGGCATTCCAAACTTGGAATAGAAACCACACACACTTACTAATGTGGATAAAATGTGCATAATACTTAATTTAACATAATATACATTATGCGAACTATAATAATATGGGGATAAAATAAGATTAATAGATTCAATGTGTTACTTCTTAATGCTTAATCACAAGCAAAAAAATAAAAAACACGCTATCTAACGTTTTTTTGATTCATTAATTTTTAACAGTAAGTTTTTAAATTTTAGCTGAGTTTAATCACATAATGTTGGCTTGCTGCGGCTTTGCTAAGGACACTTCTTTATCTTCACAAATTTCTTGTGCAAGCATTCAGTTTATTTCTGACCAGTTTTTCGAACTTGTTGAGTTTAATTCCGGTCATTGGACAAATCATATCGACTACGAAATTTAATCTGTCTTCAGGATATCTTAAGATTCGTTAAATATTATTTGGTATCTATTTGGTGAGACCAACAAAGTACCTAAATAAAATATGCATACTACTCCAGAAATTAGTGTCGTTATTCCAGCAAAAAATGAAGTACAAAACATCGAACCTTTAGTCGCAGAAATTTTAAGTAGTTTGGACGGCATCACAAGTTTTGAAATCATTTATGTTGATGATGGCAGTGACGACGAAACAGCGCAAAAAGTTTTAAGTGTCCAACGTTTATATCCAGGTAAAGTCAGGCTGATCCAACATGAGCACTCCGTTGGTCAAAGTACGTCAATATATAACGGAGTTATTCGGTCCATCGGGAAAACGATTGTCACATTAGACGCTGACGGTCAAAATAATCCTGCTGATATCCCCAAATTACTCAAGCTTGCAGAAAGATACAATCCAAAAAGTGATTTTTGTATTTCAGGTTATCGCAAATCACGTAAGGACACTGCGTGGAAAAGGCTTCAGTCACGCATAGCTAATAAAGTACGGTCTTATTTACTGAGCGATAACACGCCTGATACCGGATGTGGTTTAAAAGTATTTCCGAAAGATACTTTTTTGAAACTACCCTATTTTGACCATATGCATCGCTATATCCCCGCATTGATAAAACGTATTGGAGGCGAAATTAATACCGTGGAGGTTTCTCATAGAGACCGCCAGCATGGTACCTCAAAGTACGGCATGTGGGGCAGGCTTTGTGCCGGTTTAGTTGATTTATTAGGCCTTTTATGGCTTCAAAAAAGAACGAGGCAGACAAACGTAACAGAGATTAATCAGTGAATAATAAGTCATCTAATGACTGGTATAAGCATGGATTTGCCACAGTAGCAATTTGCGTAGTCCTAAGTATAGCGATTAGTCAGTTAGACTTATTTTCTAACTTCAATGAGGCTTGGATCGATCGTGAAATACGAAATACTGGGATCACAGGAGCTCTTTATTTTTTCATTATCGGTTCTTTTGTCATGGCAATCGGTGCACCTAGACAGCTAGTTGCTTTTTTAGGAGGTTACGCCTTTGGTTCTGCACTAGGTTTTTTGTTGTCTACAATTGCTGCTATTACGGCTTGTATGATTTCGTTTTTTATATCTAAACTACTCTTTCGTCGTCTTATTCTTCAGAGATTTACAAAGCAGGCGCGACAAGTAGACCAATTTTTATTTAGATCTCCAACGCTTAAAACAATTATTATTAGACTCTTTCCAGTCGGTAGCAATTTTTTAACGAACTTAGTTGCAGGCACAACATCTGTTCGCCCATCAGCTTTTTTTCTTGGTTCAGGGATTGGTTATATGCCACAAATGATTGTTTTTGCATTACTCGGAAAGGGACTATTTATTGGTTCTGAATGGAAAATAGCGCTTAGTATTATTCTACTATTAACATCAAGTTTTTTAAGCTTTCGTTTATATAAAAACTATCGCATTGACCTAATAAATCAAAAACAAGCAAATGATTCATCCATCCACTCGCAGACCAAAGTATAAATGTTAGCCGATAAAGTCTTTAAAAATACATTTCTAAAACACCTTGGTGTTTCATTGGGTGATTCTTTTTGGCTTCTTTTTATCATTGCCGTTGTGATCATTTTTACCGGCATTGGTTTGCGAGACCCATGGCCAGCGGATGAACCTAGATTTGCACTTATAGCAAAAGAAATGGTTGATACTGGTCAATGGTTTTTCCCCGCTAGAGCGCAAGAATTATATCCTGACAAGCCCCCTATTTTTATGTGGACAATTGCCCTATTTTATTGGTTTACAGGGTCGATAAGGTTTTCCTTCTTACTGCCTTCAGCTTTTAGCGCTTTGTTATGTATATTCTTAGTCTATGATATTTCTAAACGCTTATGGGATAAGAAAACTGGCATAATTGCAGGATGGTTGTTGCTCTTTAGCTTACAATTTATATTGCAGGCAAAAACAGCTCAGATAGACGCAATGGTTTGCGCTTGGATTACGGTCGCTTCATATGGACTAATGAGATATTTGCTAATTGATGGTCTATACAGATGGTATGCACTTGCTTGGTTTTTCATGGGAATCGGAGTCATTACGAAAGGAGTTGGGTTTTTACCATTGCTGATGTTGATCCCTTACGCTCTGTGTAGAGCTAAGACGCGGAATTCAATTCCTTTAGCAAATCACTCTCTGCTTTACTGGTGGTGTGGTCCACTTATTATGCTATTTGCGATTAGTTTATGGTTTGTACCAATGATCATTATCGTAGCTAATTCAGATAACACTGCTTTTGAATTGTATAGAGACAATATACTCTTTAAACAAACAGTGACTCGTTATGCGGACTCTTGGCATCATATCAAGCCATTTTGGTATTACCTTAGTTCCGTCATACCAGTGTTTTGGCTACCAGCAACCTTCCTAATACCTTGGCTAGTAAAGCCGTGGTACAAAGCAATAAGAGAACTTGATTTACGAATTATATTACCACTTGGATGGGTGTGCTTGGTTGTATTATTTTTTAGTATAAGTCCCGGTAAACGAGGTGTTTATATTTTGCCGGCTTTACCGATGTTGGTCGTTGCAATAGCACCGTACTACAGAATTATAATGCAAAAGACGTTTATCAAACTATTATTAGCGATATTTTCGCTGACTCTTTGCTTTTTTGTGCTTTTATTTGGCGTTTCTGGATTGATGGAGATTGCTGCTGTTGTCAAACTCGCTAACAAGTTCGACATTCAACCTTGGTACTTCTTTGTATTTGTCGGTGGGACTGGTTTGCTCGCAATATTAGTCGTGTGGCGAAACAACCAATGGCTTGCATGGCCTATTTTTATGAGTATTCTATGGCTCACATATAGCACTTATGGTTATTATTTAAGAAACCCGATAAGTACTCCAATGTCAATTTACCAAGCCGCTGAGAAATTTGTTGATGATAAGTCGGAAATTGCTCTCGTTAGTTTTTCAGAGCAGTTTATCTTTTTTGCAACCCACCCTATTTCTCACTTTGGCTATCATTCACCATTAGAGGGGCAGATTGGCGCCGCATATCAGTGGCAAAATGCTGACACGCGTTTTGTATTAATTGCAGACAAATTAATCGACGAGCAATGTTTCGATACTAGTAAGGCTCACGATTTAGGTTATGCTCATCGGCGACATTGGCTTTTATTACCACAAGACTCTAAGAGAGATCATTGTAAGTTTACCCCCTCAGGCCTACCAACTTATACTTATTTACCAAAATAATAATACCGAATCGAATGCAGTATCATTTTTATTTTCTTAGTTAGAAACAGGAAACATCGTCATATTTAATATTTGAAATATGCAACTATCTTGCTTATCTATGGTTCGAAGCTTTTGTAATTCAGAACTTTGGTCACTTTGGTCACTTTGGTCACTTTGGTAATTTTGGTAATTTAAGTAATTTTATAGCTCACCTTTTTTGCTGTTATATCAATAGTTTGACATTACTAGTGCGAACAAATTTGCTTCGATATGTTTTCAGCAGTTTGTGGTTTACTAAAATAGTATCCTTGTAGAATGTTACATCCCATATCTACTAAAAGCTCTGCATGTTTTTGTGTCTCAACCCCTTCGGCCACCAGACTAAAGTTCAGGCCTTCGGCAAGCAATATAACGGTTTGCACAATGGATTGGTCAACACTGTCTTCTAACATATTCATAACAAACGTTTGATCAATCTTTAGTACATCAATAGGAAAACGTTTGATATAAGAGAGGCTCGAATAGCCGGTGCCAAAATCATCAAGTGAAATCAAAACTCCCAACTGTTTTAGCTGCAAAATCGTATCGTATGAAAAAGCATCAGCGAGTAATAAAGACTCTGTTATCTCCAATTCTAATTGACTTGCGTGTAAGCCTGAAACATCCAGTGCGTGCCTTACATCGTTAATTAAGTCAGGCGAAAACTGAACCGGTGATATATTTACTGCAATTGTAAAATTCTTGATTTTCTTCGACCATAATATAGCCTGCTTACATGCTTCTATTAGTACAAATCTTCCGATCGGTATGATAAGTTTTGACGATTCTGCAATAGGTATAAATTGATTTGGGTAAACCATTTCACCGTCGGGCTTTTGCCATCTTACGAGTGCTTCAGCCCCGACTATATTTTTAGTCTTGCCATCTACTTTTGGTTGAAAATGTACTTTTATCTCATTGTTTTCAAGGGCATCGCGAAGCTCAGTCTCGTTATGAAGCCTCACTTTACGGCCTTCTTCAATTTTTGAAGAATATAAACAGTATTTATTGCCACCTCCCCTTTTTGCCTCTGCCATAGCGGCGCTAGCAAATTGGTATAACGTTCGCTCATTATGTGCGTCGTTTGGAAACAAAGATACGCCAATGCTTAGCGTTAAGCTAAATTTACGCTCCTGCATTTCCCACTTTTTCGAGAATGATTGTAAGATAACTCGACTAGACTCTATTATTTTTTCTGGATTTACTAGCGATGGGTTCAGGATTACGAATTCGTCACCGTTCATTCTGCATAACAAGTCATTTGGCGCTAGAAACGTTTTGAGAAAATCTGCGATATCAGTAAGTACACCATCTCCAATATCATGCCCGTAGACTTCATTAACTGACTTAAAGTTGTCGATGCCTATCACGACCATTGCCGCTAACTTCTTATGATGCTTGCTCCGTTCAATGGCGATTTTTGCTTTTTCCATAAATAAGTCGCGGTTTGCAAGCGAGGTAAGCGGGTCGTACTTACTTAGCCTATTAAGCTTTTCAGTTGCGGCATGTGATGCACTGCGATCTTGAAACACCATGACCGCACCCGTAATATTTCCATCGATATCTCTGATGGGAGATGCAGATTCATCTATCGCGTAGCATTTTCCATTTTTACTTTTCATTGTAATATCGAAAGGTAATTTCACACTTCTTTTTTGCGAAATGGCAATGTTAATGGGGTTCATTAGCAATCTTTTACCCTGAGAAGTCTCAAGTTTCATCGCCGCTTCTGCAAAACGGCCCTCACATTCTTTAAGAGTCAAACCAGTTAACATCTCAGCTCTTTTGTTTAGATATGTGATTTTACCTTCTGCATCAGTTGTTATTACACCATCAGTGACCTGTTCGATAATGGATTTATAGGCCTCGTTTTTGTTAGACAAGTCAGCCTTGTTATTTTCTTCTTTTGTCTTATCGTGTATTACTAATAAACAGTATTTTTCTTGCTTTGTGTATATGCAAGATACTGTAATTTCTACGGTATAAACAATACCTTCAAAACTCGTTACTTTGTTTGTGAATGTGCGAACTTCTTCTTCATTAATACCATCAAAATAATTTACCACGCTATAGAAGTTATCCGGGTCTAGCAATCCGCTGAGGTGCGTTGAGTGAGCACTTTTTGGTGTATGCGGGATCCAAAAGCCGTTCTCGTCATTGTGGTACTTTAATTTGAAATCAGATCCCCACATTGACACGAATACGGGTATGACATTAAGCATTTTGCTGTATGAGTCTGCTTTCAATTTCTCTCTGTTTATTATTTGCAGTTCATTCAAATGGTTTTTGATTCTTGCTCTCAAGGTACTTGATGCGATCGGTTTTTTTATAAAATCAATGCCGCCTAGCTCAAGAGCTTTATGTTCAGTTTTCTCTTTAGCTTTTGAGGTAACAAATACAACTTTAATATGACGAAGCTCTGGAGAGGATTTGATTTTTCGACAAACGGAGAAACCGTCAATACCAGGCATAAATATGTCGAGGATGATTATATCAGGAGGCGAAATCATAGCGATTTGTATTGCCTGTTCACCGCTTGTTGCAAAATATATGTCAGCAAGTCCCCTCAAAGACTCACTGATGGTCTGTATACTCGTTGTCGAGTCATCCACAACCAAAATTTTAGCACTTGTCATTTCATCTCTAGTCAACTTACTTCTTAGTGCATTACCCATTTTTACATCCCAATGGTTTTTGTGTGAGCTACGTTGAGAAAAATATTGCTGTATTTTTGTCAACGTGTGTTGCTAACGATATACCCAATATGTATTTTTACCGGCGGTTTTTGCTTGATATAAGGCTTTATCAGCCTCGTTGTAAATACTCTTCTGTGAGTCTTTTTCACCTGGCTTGATGTTTCTGATACCAATGCTTACGGTGACCTTCTTGTCATGTTTCGAAAATTCATGCTCTATGCCGGCCTGACTAATTAGTTGATTTATGTTTCGAGCAATCACTTCGGCCCCCTCACAACTTGAGTCGGGAAGAATCATAGCAAACTCTTCACCACCGACTCTGGCGATGCAGTCTGAGCTTCTTGTAGCAACTTCTCTCAATATTTTAGCTACGCAGACTAGACATTCATCTCCCTTTCCGTGGCCGTAGTAATCATTAAAGAGTTTAAAGTCATCTACATCTATCATAAGTAGAGATATGCTTGAGCCATCTCTATACGAACGCTTAACCTCATCCCCTAACACGTCATTAAACTTTCGACGATTTGCAACATTGGTCAAAAAGTCAGTCGCAGCTAATTGTTCCAATACTATCGCTTGCTGGTATAGCTTTGCGTGCGCTTTTATTCTCATTCGCAGTAGTGGAACTTGTATTGGTTTGACAACATAATCTACTGCACCAAATCTGAAACCCCGTTCTTGGTCAGCTAAATCTGAAACAGAACTTATAAAGATCACCGGGATCGGGTACGTACTAGGATTTTGTTTGAGCTTTTTGATTACCTCAAAACCTTTCATATCGGGTAAATTCAAATCTAGCAATATTACGTCTGGCATTTTTTCAGCCAGACTAAGTCCTTTTGCACCTGTGGTCGCAAAATTGACGCTAAACTCTGCCTGCAGAGATTCCGCAATCAATCTTACTGTTGAGATATCATCGTCAATGATGAGCACAGAAATATGCTGCAAAATTTGATCTCTCCTAAACTATACTTTTAGGTGATATTACACCAATATTAAGCTTAACGAAATTTTTATAATATTTATTGTATAACAAGAGGATGTAGTAATGGATGATTCATTAGAGTCCATTTTCAGGACAGATTATATGCCACATGGGCACTGCTACTTGTGGAAACCAGAGATTTTATGGTTAAACATAGTGTCGGATAGCTTAATAGCCTTAGCTTATTTCAGTATACCTGTGGCTCTTTACTACATTGTAGAAAAACGTACAGATATGGAATTTAGGGGTATTTTTATTTTGTTTTCCGCATTTATTTTTATGTGTGGAATAACTCATATGTTTTCTATATACACCATATACACAGGTGCATACGGAATTCATGGGATAATTAAGTTTTTGACCGCTATTATATCTTGCCTAACGGCGTATAGACTCTATCAAAATGTCCCTCTTGCTCTTGATCTGCCCTCGCCCTCTGAACTCAAAAAAGCGTATAAAATTGCCAATCAAGCAGAACTAGAGCGAGTACAACTTGAAAATGAAAAGCAACAAGAGGTTTTAATACGTGAAAGTACAGACAGCGCACATATTGGTATCTTGGTTGTTGATGAAAACGGCTCAATAAAGATGGCAAATGAGGCCTCATGCCAGATATTCGGTTATACAAAGAGTGAATTTGAAGGTAGTCATTTAAATTTCTTATTACCAAAAGAGGCTCGAAATCATCATACTTTGTTAATTGAAAAATTCTTCGAGGCTGATGAGAGCGAAATTATCATGGCGTCTGACCGAATTGTAACGGGTGTGACAAAAGAGGGAAATCGAATCCCAATAGAAGTCAGGCTTAACAAACGGATACACGGAGATAAGCGACTGGTATTTGCATCGTTTCAAGATATTTCAGAACGTTTAAAGGTTGCGAAACAGCTAAAAGACAGTGAAACAACCCTAAGAAGCATAATTAATGCATTGCCACTTGGCATGCACGTATTAGAAATGCAAGACAATGAATTGAAACTTACTGACTGTAATCAAACTGCCTTAGAGGTTTTGCGTCAAAGTCGCACGGACATTGTCGGTAAAGGCATTGCTGACGCATATCCAGGAATCAAAGATACTGAATTAGAAAAGACCTACCGGGACATTGCCCTATATGGCGGCGTTTTTCACAATGAATCAGTGGAATATAATCATGATGGAACTGACGGGATTTTTGATGTGCAATGTTTTCAAAGTAAAGTCGGCACTGCCATTATTCTTTTTCAAGATGTCACCACTAAAAAATGGGCTGAAAAATCGATAAAAGAGAAGGATCGATTTATTAATACCGCTTTTAATGCCTCAATCACCGGTGTTTACATTTACAACTTACTCGAAAATAAAATCGATTTTATCAACGAAACCTACACTACTATTACTGGATATACGCTCTACGATATTGGCTTAATTGATAATGAATTATTTTTAAGGAACTTCCATCCTGATGAACAAAACAGAATGCAAAATCACTTAAAGTCACTGCTTGTAGATCCATTGAATACAGAGCGTAAGCCTGTTGAATATCGCTTTAAACATAAAGATGGGCACTGGATATGGTGTTTAGGACAAGACGTTATTCTAGATAGAGACGATTCCGGAAAAGTTACCCGTTTCATGGGGAGTTTTATTGACATAAGTAATCAGAAAGAACTTCAGCATAACTTAGTCGAATTAAAGGAAAGTGCGGAGAAAGCAAACTTAGCAAAAAGTGAATTTTTAGCCAATATGAGTCATGAAATCCGAACGCCAATGAATGCAATATTGGGTTTGACTAGCTTAGTTTTACAAATGGATATCACACAGAAACAAGAAGACTATTTAAGTAAAGTAGTGACGTCATCTACTTCTTTATTGCATATATTGAATGACATTTTAGATTATTCAAAAATGGAAGCCGGAAAGCTCAATATTGTTGAAGAACCATTCAATTTGAGGTCGCTAATCGAAAATGGTATTGGCTTATTTACTTTGAATCTCGAACAGAAATCAATCGCTATCAATGTGCTTATACATGACGAGCTAAAAGACTATTACCGAGGTGACCCACTGCGAATAAACCAAATTCTGAATAATCTAATTGGCAACGCCATCAAATTTACTACACGTGGCTCTATCTCGATTGAAGCTAAAATTGAAGACCATGCTTTATCAAATCAAGACTACGATACGATAAATATTAGTGTAAAAGATACAGGTATTGGAATGAGTTCAGAGCAAGTATCAATGCTGTTTGAGCCCTTCAATCAAGCAGACACTTCGATAATGAGAAAATACGGTGGAACGGGGCTTGGGCTTACAATTTGTAAAACATTAGCCGCGATGATGAACGGCGAGATTAAGGTTGAAAGTCAAAAAAATGTGGGCAGTTGCTTCTCATTATGCTTACCTCTAAAAGCTTTAAATGAGCAAGAAATATATGAATATGAGCGTTCAACCTACAAAGATGGGCTGGGTAGTGATGAAGAAAAGCTACAATTGAGGGCAGCAGATAACACTACGGCCTTGTTAGTTGAGGATAACGTAACCAACCAACTAGTCGCTGAAGAGTTTTTAGGACTATTAAATGTCAAGGTTGTTATTGCGGAAAATGGACTGATTGCGTTAGAAAAGTTTGAGCAAGCTGAATTTGACATCGTCTTTATGGATATTCAAATGCCCGTGATGGATGGCTTAACGGCAGCTTCCAAACTACGTCAGACACAAAAAGGAAAGCACATTCCCATTATTGCTATGTCTGCGGCTGTCCTGCAAAGCGATGTTGAAAAAGTGAAGTCAGTTGGCATGAATGATCATATTGCAAAACCTATCGATATGAATGCACTGAGTAATATAGTACAACGTTACTTAAAAACGAAAAGTCAGCTTCAGTCAGATGATAAAAAAGGCGACAAGAGGTCCCCATTATTTGATTATCCGGAACTTGATAGTCTTGATGTCAACGACGCGCTCGCAAGAATAATGCAAAATGAGCAACTTTATCTTCGACTACTGAAGAGCTTCATCGTTGATGCTGCCTCGTCATCGGAGCACCTTACAATTGCTTACAATGACCACAATAATCAAGCCATTTACAAAATTGCTCATAAGCTCAAAGGACTGAGCGGGAGTATCGGCGCCAGCCGTTTACAAGCTTTATGTGTAAAACTGGAAGAGCAAACTACAGAGGAACAAGTTTCCAAGGACAAGATCACAAAGATTAGTGAAGTGAAAGATTTGCTCGAAGACACTATAGAAAAAATTACTCTGTTCTTATCTAGAGAGCATGTACAAGTGATTGAAGAATCAAAGAAGGCTGCGCGTGTGGCAGCAAATACAATTGCGGCGCAGGAAGATATCTTTACAGGATTAGTGAGCCTTAAAACTAAGCTTGATGGTGGCAGTTTTATGGCGATGGACGATGTATATGAAATTGTGCCAAGCATTGAGCAAGTGTTTGATGATGCAGAACTCAATAACTTTGTTAATTGCATTAATCATTTAAACTATGAGGATGCGATAAGACTCATAAATAAGGTACTGTTAGAATATTCGTCAAATACATAAAAACTAAAGATATCTCAGGGGGCAAGACTGTTGATATCCCATAAAGAGATTGTTTGTAATTATTGCGCTTTAAGCCTTTTGCTAGCGTAAATCAACACAATAGGAATACGTATGAAAGTTTCGTTTATTGGTCTTGGAGCCATGGGGTTTCCTATGGCAGGACATATTTCGCAAAATGGATATGATGTAACCGTATTTAATAGAACCGTCTCTGTTGCAAAGAGATGGTGTGAAATATACAAAGGTGAGAGCGCGACAAGCCCTAAATTGGCATCAGAGGGGGCAGATGTTGTCTTACTTTGCGTGGGTAACGACGATGATGTACGTTCAGTCATGTATGGGAATGATGGGGTCTTGAATGGTTTGCAAGAAAATACATTAGTTGTCGATCATACAACTACCTCTGCAGAGCTAGCATTAGAGTTAGACGCAAAGTGTAAGGAGAAAAATATAGCCTTTTTAGATGCGCCTGTTTCTGGCGGTCAGGCTGGGGCTGAGACCGGGAAACTCACAGTGATGCTTGGTGGTGAGAGTGCCTCCTATGAGAGAACAAAACCAATACTTGAATGTTACAGTCAAAAACATGCTCTAATGGGGGGGACTGGAAAAGGTCAATTAACAAAGATGGTAAATCAAATATGTATCGCGGGGCTTGTACAAGGTTTATCAGAAGCACTTCAGTTTGCTAAGAATGCGGAATTAAGCGTTCCAGATGTAATCGATGTTATCAGCAAAGGTGCAGCACAAAGTTGGCAAATGGAAAATCGCTGGGAAACGATGATTGCTGAAGAGTATGAGTTTGGTTTTGCAGTCGATTGGATGAGGAAAGACTTGGCAATTGTGCTAGCAGAAGCCAAAAAAAATAATAGCCCGCTACCAGTTACTGCTATGGTTGACCAGTTTTATGCGCAAGTCCAAAACAAGGGTGGTGGTCGATATGACACATCCAGTTTAATTAGCTTACTGAGCGCAAACGCGAAAACAAGCAAATAAACCACAGGTACTTTCTTTCCTATTTATTCTGGGCCAGGATACGGTCCAGATGACCTGCAAATTCTTTTCTTTCACGCTGTCCAAGAGGTGGTGGGCCGCCTGTATGAAAACCACTAGAGCGCATGGTTTCCATAAAGTCTCGCGTATTTAATCGACCTCTAATATTTTGTTTGTCAAATAACTCACCTCTTGGTGACAACACCATGACTCCTTTGTCTATGCAATCTGCAGCAAGTGGAATATCAGACGAAATAACTAAATCACCCTTCTCTGCTCTTAGCAGAATTTCGTCGTCTGCCACATCAAAACCAGACGACACTTGCATAAATTTAATATAAGGTGATGGCGGTACTTTCATTGCATGATTTGCAATTAACAAAAGTTGCATCGCAACTCTATTAGCAGCTTTGAAAAGTATTTCTTTTATTACAACAGGACACGCATCCGCATCGACAATAATCTTCATTTTCTGTCCTTTTTAAAACGCTACGCTGTGTTAGGCAAGTACAAAGTACACAACGCATCCTAGTAGGCTTGAAATCACAAAACTCAATACAGCGCCCTCTTTTACCATACTTGAAATTGTAATGAGCCCTGTTCCATAAGCAATGGCATTTGGTGCAGTCGCAACTGGTAGCATAAATGCACAGCTAGCCGCCATTGCTGCTGGGATCATAAGTAATTCAGGTGGGGCGCCTTGATTGATTGCTACTACATACAAAATTGGCATTAACAACGTTGCGGTAGCCGTATTACTGGTGATCTCTGTTATGTAGGTAACACTTAAGCAAAGTAATAAAATTGTTATAACTAAAGGAAAACGAGTAAACCCGCTTAATCCATCCCCGATCAAATCACTTAAGCCAGATGCGAGAAATCCTTTTGCCAACACAATACCGCCAGCAAATAATAAGAGCATTCCCCAAGGTATTTCTGACGCATGTTTCCAATCTAAAATTTTACCTTTACGCCCATTTGGCAATAGACACATGACAACGACTGCGGCGAGTGCGACAGTGCTGTCCCCAGCAACATCTATATTAAGTAAATCGCTCCAACCGCCAAATGGCGCTTTTCGTGTTATCCACACAAGTATAGTAAGCGCAAATACTAGCAATGTTCGAGTTTCTTCAACTTGCCACTTACCTACACTTGGTAAGTGAGTTTCAATTTTCCCATGTAATGAACGCGTCAACCAAAGCGCCATGACCGGAATACTTATCAAAACTACTGGAATACCTATTTTCATCCAGTCGAGAAAATCGAATTCTTTACCTACTTGTTCTTGGTATATTCCTGCAAAAATTACGTTTGGAGGCGTACCGATAAGCGTCCCTAGCCCACCGACACTAGCGGAATAAGCAATGCCCAATATTAACGCAACCTTTAATGCTTGTTCTTCAATATTTTTGATCATTGCTAGGGCGATTGGCAGCATAATTAATGCTGTTGCTGTGTTTGATATCCACATACTCAGCAGAGCAGTCGTAATCATAAATGCAAAAACTAAGCGCTTTTTACTATTTGCACCAACGATGTGCAGCATCGTATGCGCTAATCTGACATGCGCGCCAGATTTTTCTAAGGCCTTTGAAAGCATGAATGCGCCCATTAGTAATAAAATCACATGGCTACCGAGCGCACTAGCAGCCGTTTTATGATCGATAACCCCAGTAAGTGGCAATAAAGCAAATGGCACAATAGAAGCTATTGGTATTGCTACCGATTCACTTACCCACCAACTAACCGTTAGAACAGTGACTGCAATTGTTGCACTGATTTCATGATTAACCTGATAAGAAATTAAAAGAATGTAAAGTACCAAGCTGTAAGTTGGCGCAAGCCAGAGCATCGTGTTTTTCATTTATTTATTATTATTTATCTTTTTGATTAAAGAGGATAGCAGGTTGTTTTACTTATTTCCCTACAAAGGACAAAGACGAGATAAACCACTGGCAATCATATTTGTTTGCAAGCTTTAAAGCAATCATATTTATTTGCCTTAGCAACATTGATATGTGACACTAAATAAAACATTCATGATAAAGTAAATTATGTTGATAGCGGTCGAAACGGGTGACATCGTGCGCTCAACCCAACTTACGCGAGACGAACTTAACGAGGTGTTTTCGTATATTCGCAGTGAACTTAACGATGAAAATACATCTCTTCCCTCAAATAAGCATTCACATCTAGAAGTATTTCGTGGGGATAGCTACCAAATAACCTTCTTTGACCCCCAATCCGCTTTGCGTATCGCATTGTTAATAAAACTTAGGTTAAAATTCGGTACAGGTTCATTTGCACTTACTCAGTCACTTGCGATTGGCGAGCTAGAAGACAAAGCGAGCACGCCAAATATTAATATGAGTGAGGTTTATGTGCGGTCTGGCCGCAATTTAGATTTTGCAGATAGTGGTGAGCTTCACATCGACAAAAGCTTTGCAAATGATGACTTTAGTTTATTTAGTGAGTGCATAAATCAATTCTTTGAGCAGCTTACTCAAAAGCAGGCAAAAACACTTTATTACTATATAAAGCAAGCTTTTCCAGAGCACAAGATCATTGCTAAACAACTAAGTGTATCAAGGCAAAACGTGAATACGCATTTACAACGAGCCCACGCTAATTTGTTCAGAAAATTTCTCGAGCGTTATAAATCACACATTTCAAAGCGAGTTTAGCTTATGACTTTATTTTCCAGTTTATTGTTAGCCCATGTTATCGCCGATTTTTACTTGCAACCTTACGCTTGGATAATGGATAAGGTAGAACACAAAGAACGCTCACTCGGGCTATTTAAGCACATATGCGTGCACGTCTTGTTAACATCGGCAGCACTTCTCCTCGCTAGTGAAGCAAATGCCACTGAATTCATATTAGCTCTGAGTTTTATCATTATTACTCATTATGCTATTGATATTTGGAAGACATACATGGGATTTACCACTCGCTATTTTGTGGCAGACCAACTCGGTCACCTTTTTATACTTGTTTCGGTAAGTCTTTATTTTGGGGAGATATTAAACTTCGAAAGTTTAAAGGTTATTGTGGCTCAATATCCGATAAGCAATTACCTAATCGCGGCAATTGGTTTTGCTCTTGCTCACAAACCTGCCTCAATTCTAATTCAACTATTATTAAGCAAACACTTAGAGCAAATAGAGATCGAAGGCAATGGATTAAAGAATGCAGGAGAGTTAATTGGGTCGTTAGAGAGACTAATGATCATCATCTTTATTTTATTAGCTCAGTTTTCCGCGATTGGCTTTCTATTGGCAGCAAAAAGTGTATTCCGATTCGGGGATATGAGGCGCCAAACCGACAGAAAGTTAACAGAATATATTATGCTTGGGACTTTATTTAGCTTCTTCTTTGCAATCCTTATTGGCTTAGCCATAAGAGAATTTTTGGTTAACTAAGCCCCTTAGTTAACACCCTTATTAGCCATTTAATTAAGCAATAAAGTATGCGTTTTTAAGAATTTAATGAAGATTACCTAAGTTATTGTGATTAATAAAATCGTCCAATGAAGAGGGTTTGCCCAGTAAAAAGCCTTGGTATTTTTCTACACCTTCTAGATTGAGAAGAGTAAATTGATCTTCTGTTTCGATGCCCTCTACGACCACATCGAAGTCAAAGGCTTTACAGATGTTCATGATAGCTGAAAAAAGCTTTAATGCTTGTTGGTCTTTATCAATATCCATTACAAAGCTACGATCAATTTTAATTACGTCGAAATTATATTTTCCTAAATAGCTGAGGCTTGAGTAGCCGGTTCCAAAATCATCTAGGGATAAACTTACCCCCAGCGCTTTCAGGTCAGCGAGCTGATTATTCGTTGAATCACTATCATTAATGAAAATTGATTCAGTAACTTCCAGTTCTAACAAGCTTGGATCAACTTCACTACTAATTAATAATTGCTGTAATTCAAGCGTAAAATTAGGGTCCAAGAGCTGCGATGGGCAAATGTTTACTGAAAATGGGATCTTAATTTCGAGATCACCAAGCGACTGAATGTATTTAATCGCATTTTCTATAGCTAACAGCCCCAGTTGATGTTCCATCCCGTGTTTTTCAATCATAGGAATGAATACAGCAGGAGATACAAAACCATGCTTTACATTATTCCATCGACACAATAATTCGGCACCAATTAGTTCCCTTTTATTACTGTACTTGCCCTGCATGACAAAATGTAAGTTTCCGCTTGTTAGGTCTTCTCGTAAATCATTGACCATAGTGAAGTAATTCAATATCTCTGTCGCCATTCCCTTGGAATAGATTGAAAGTTTTCACTCGCATTTTCTTTCGAATAATACAAGGCAGCATCGGCTTTTCGAATCAACTCTGAAGCGTTAGTGCCATGTTCAGGAAAACGACTGACCCCTATATGAACATCAATGTGAAACTTTTGCCCGTTACTTACAAAGGTACTTTGCTTTACTAGCTCATTTATATCTTTAATTCTTTGTTTTGTTTGAGAACCATCAGCTTTAGGATAAACAATAACGAATTCATTCCCTCCCCAACGAGCTATATGCAAAGCATCATGTATATGATGCGATAGCTTTGTTGCAAAATCTTTCAATAATGAATCACTGCATTGGTGGCCAAGAGCATCACTTATATTTTTTACACCATTTAATTCAATAAAAAACGAATCAAATTCTTGATGTTGGTCTTCAATCAATGTGTCCATTTGATTTTGGAGTTCAAATCGATTTATCAAAGAAGTGGTTGTGTCGATTGTCGCAAGAGTATGCAGTTCTGTTGCTGTTCTGATACTCTCTGTCAAATCCTTCAGGAGGACAATATAGTAGTGAGCATTACTCAATTCAGATTGGAATCTATTCATCACGATTTCACAATCTATGTCTTTGCGTTCGGCGTTTAAGCTAGATAGTAGCAATTTTGTGTTTTTACTAAAAAAGTCTTTGTCCTCGATTTCCAGCATATCTGCTTTACTGATTGGAACTAATTCAGCAAAACTACAAAGGCTACTGATACGCTCATCCTTATCAAACTCTGTTGTCCATGCCTCTTTATTCTCAATTATTGCCATAGATTTATTGAGTAAAAGAATCGGTTGTTTTGCTTTAAAAAACGCTTCAGACATTAATTTAAGAGAAGTTTGATTTTTGACTCTGCTACTTACATTATTAAAAGTCCCTACGACGCCACCCGCGCCGCTGTCATCCATAGAACTGACCTTAGCTCTTATTTCATACCAATTGTAGTCGTGTTTAATATCATCCAGATAGCGCAATTGGATTTTTAGTTTAGAATCATTGCCCGAGACGATGTTTTCCCATGCGAAATGAAGTTTGTCTATGTCGTCAGGGTGCACTTTCAATGTAAATTCATTGAAGTCCATTTGATTTTCTATGACTTGGAAAGACTCGCTTAGGTAAAACTTCATTGAAACAAGATTCGTAGTGCGATCCCAAGTCCAAACTGATTGAGCACTGCCCCATAGAGCGAGTTCCAATAATTTTTCTGATTGCGGCAGTTTTGATTGCTTATTTGAGGAGTGTACTATCTCGTCGTCTTCGAAGAGTGAGTCATCAAACATATCATCTTCAAAGCTAGATGATTCTTTTTCTATGCTTTTGTTGAGCACATGAGAAACGTCTTCGTTGTTATCAGAACTTGTGCACTGTAATCCGATTTTGCCTTCAGGCGAATCTTTTTCAAATAATTCAAAGTTGGGATTTAAGGGGGTGATTGATTTCATTTGGTCCACGTTGTGCGACAAGGCTTATCTTGATAGCGTTAGTTGCCGCTCTTAATGTCCCCTTAGTATACAGCAAACAAGTCTACATTTGGAGAAAATGCCGCCTCATGTCGGGTAGTGTGATGCATATTTATGGCTTTACATATCTTTATCTTTGCTTCTACGACACCTTTCTGAGCAGTATTTAACCTCTTCCCAGTTTTTCTTCCATTTCTTGCGCCAAGTGAAAGGTAACTGGCAAACGGGACAAATCTTTTCGGGGAGATTAGACTTTTTCATTATTATCTAAACGTGTAAAAAACAGTTCTGAATCCGAGAGCATAGTCTCAAGTTTCTCACTATTCATTTTCGCCATCGTTCTATAAATCATTGCCATTCTTGGGTTTTTCTCAAATTTATCTCTATGTCTATTGATAAAATCCCAATACAAGTAATTAAACGGACAAGCTTGCTCACCACTCTTTTCTTTGACGCTATATTTGCAATGAGCACAATAATTCGACATTTTATGAATGTAACTGCCACTTGCAGCGTATGGCTTACTTGCGAGCTTGCCTCCGTCTGAATAAAGGATCATACCACTGACATTAGGCAACTCTACCCACTCGTAGGCATCAGCGTATACAATAAGATACCATTCATTTACAAATTTAGGATCGATCCCTGCTAGTAATGCAAAGTTGCCAAGTACCATGAGCCTTTGGATATGATGTGCGTAAGCGTTTTGTTCAGTTTGTTGAACACATTGCTGTAAGCAATTCATGTCAGTATCAGCCGTCCAGAAGAAAGCGGGCAAGTTTCTTTTGGCGTCCATGAAGTTATCTTCTTTTAAGCCTGGCATAAAAAACCAGTAAAAACCTCTTACGTATTCACGCCAACCCAAAATTTGACGAATGAATCCCTCAACAGAATTTATTGGTGCTTTACCTTGGTCATAAGCAGATTGTGCTGCGTCCATGACCTCCTGTGGAGACAATAAGCCTACGTTTATGTAAAAGGATACATGGCCGTGGTACATCCAAGCTTCGTCCTGAACCATAGCATCTTGGTAGCGACCAAAGTTTTCTAGACGTTGCTCAATAAATTCATCTAGCACAATTAAGGCCTGTTCTCGATCAACAGCGTAATGAAACTCGTCTATATTGCCAAAATGATCTGAGAATTCATCTTTAACGAGCTCGAGGACTTCTTCGGTGATAGCGTCAGTCTCAAATTTAGTTGGTTGTGGAAGTGATGCTCCTTTAGGAAATTTCTCTCTATTTTTTGCATCGAAATTCCATTTGCCACCGCTTGGTTCATTACCGTCCATTAAATAACGGCTTTGTTTGCGCATTTCTCTATAAAAAAACTCCATACGCAATTGCTTTTTGCCTTTTGTCCATTGATTGAAGGTTTCTTCGCTTGCAATAAAACGATTATCGGGGGTAATTTCAATTTCGATATTTAACTTATTTCCCCATGTTTTGATTTCATCGAATAATCTATACTCACCGGGCTTCGCGATAACAACCTTGTCGAATGGCTCATCTTTTTCTTGCTGTCGGATATTGTGCTCAACTTGAGATAAAATACTGCCTTGATTATCTTTATCTGAGTATTTTGTGTAACGAATGTTGTAGCCATTATCCTTTAGTTGAGCTGCAAAATGCCTCATCGCGCTAAAAATAAACGCAATTTTCTTTTTATGATGCTTAACGTATGTGGCCTCTTCCCGTACTTCACACATCAAGATTACATCACGTTGTTTATCTATCCCGTTAAAGCTAGACATATTTTCCGATAATTGATCGCCGAGTACGACTATGAGCTTCTTACTCACACTCTGCTCCTTGTGATTATTTAATTTGAGAGTAGGCATCAAGCGCCTTTTGACGAGAACTTTTTAAATCCACTACTGGTTTTGGGTATTGCTTTCCTAAGGTCAAGTTTGCTTGCGCTAGAGCATCTGACGGGGCATCCCATGGTTTATGGATGTACTTATTTGGCATATGTTTTAACTCTGGACAATATTTCTTTACGTAGTCCCCTTGTTTATCGAATTTCTCACCCTGTAATACGGGGTTAAATATTCTAAAAAAAGGAGCTGCGTCTGCGCCCGACCCTGCAACCCATTGCCAACTTGCTGAATTACTTGCGGTATCCGCGTCTAACAAACAATCCCAAAACCATCTTTCCCCTTTGCGCCAATCAATACCGAGATTTTTAACTAAAAATGAACCAACAATCATCCGCACTCTATTGTGCATGTAACCTGTTTGCCAGAGTTCTCTCATGCCGGCATCTACAATCGGAATACCAGTGTTACCGCGTTGCCATGCGACAAGGTTTTCTTGATTATTTTCCCATGGGAAATGGTCAAACTTAGGATTAAAGTTCTTGCTTTGTAAGGCATCAAAATGAAACAACAAGTAGTATGAAAATTCACGCCAACCCAATTCAGAAAGAAAAGTTGATACACCCTCGCTTTCTCTATTTCCGTCGAAAGCATCTAGCACTGCGTACCATGCTTGATTTGGTGAGATCAAACCAAAATGAAGATAAGGCGACAATCTAGAGGTCCCTTTAACTGAAGGAATATTCCGTTGGTCACTATATTCGCTAATTCGCTCATTAATGAATTGAGCAAGACGGTCTTGGGCTGATTTTTCGCTTAGTGTCCAATGCTTATCAAAGCCCTCGTCCCAACTGATTTTCGGCAGTAAAGCTAAATCATTTAAACTGCAACTGTAGTCAATTGAATTTTCAATAGTGAGAGTTTCAATGTTTGGTCGCGATAATGGATAACGTGGTTCTCTTTGATTTAGACAACCGTTTTTATAATACGGCGTAAACACTTTGTATGGCGTATTATCTTTTTTCAGTACCTCCATCGGCTCCCACAGTAAACTGCCATTGAAACTCATCGCATTAATCGACTTATCTCTCAGCGATGACTTAATATCAGCATCGCGTTGACGAATATTTTCTTCGTACATGCGATTCCAGTATACCCCTTCAATGTGATGTTCCTCGCAAATCGACAACAAGATTTCCTTAGGATTGCCTTTTGCAAAAAGCAACTTTCCTTCAAGTGCGTCATTAAGTGATGCCAATGCATGATGCAATGCCCATTTGGATGCACCACCTAAATGCTCTGTAGAGGTATCGTATATATAAATGGGTAATATTTTTCCTAATTTGCACGCTTCACTGAGCGCTGGATTATCGTTTATGCGGAGGTCTTGGCGGAACCAAACGATAGAAGCTGTCATCGTATGTAAATTCTCGTAGTCATGATTTCAAAGTAATTTTTACTCTGTAGCCCTAAGAATAGATCGGAAGACAATTCAATGGAGTAAGCAAAGACATAGAAAAGCGAAAGTTAAAATTTTTCAAGGTAAAATATGTCAAAAGAAAGTGTCAATAATAGCCAATTAGGTATACACATCGTTAGAAACGATTTGAGAACGAAAAACGCCGAGGCCTTGTTTTTATTACGCGAAAAAACCAATAAGATAGCAGTTGTTTATGTGTTTGATGAAAGTTGGCTGACTGAAAATTCTTTTGGTTTTAATCACCTTGGTGAGCACAGAAAACAGTTCCTAGACCAAGCTCTTACCGACTTTAAATCTAAGCTAGATGAATTGAACATTCGTTTTTATTGTTTGTACGGTGATCCCGTTAACTGTGTTTGTGAGCTTATTGAGGAAAATGAAGTTTCTTACATTAGCTACGAATATCATTCTGGTGTACACGAGAAAGACCAGATAAGTGCTATAAAAAGCAACGCGCCCCATATTGAATTTATTGAAGGCTTTTCGAATTATCTTTTTGATTTAAAAGAACTACCATTTGATATTGAGAATATGCCGAATGTGTTTTCTCCGTTTCGGCGAAAAGTAGAAAAGCTTTCTGACGTTCAAAACTCAATTTCTGAGATAAAAGTCTGTCCTAAAATGATTCACATTAATGTAGGTAAACTAGAGCAATATTCGTTTCCAGAGTCGTCTGAGCATTCTAATAAGAAAGATGGTTCTGTCGGAGGGGAAAGTGCAGCTCTAGTTCGTATTGATGATTATTTTTTTGAAACTGATAGGATTGCGAAATATAAAGAAACTCGAAATGGCTTAGATGGTTCAGATTTTAGCAGTCGTTTATCTGCTTATCTCGCACTTGGTTGTGTTTCTCCGATTAGCGTAATTGAAAAATTAGAAGAATATGAAACGTCTAGGGTAAAAAACGAGTCAACTTATTGGTTGTTTTTTGAACTTTTATGGCGCGAATTTTTTCATTTGCAATTGTCTAAACACACGATTAAGTTTTTCAAGTTTTCAGGTATTCAAGATAAAGAGCCTTTGAGTCGATTTGATGATTCCCTATTTAACAAATGGGTAAATGGCAATACAGGTTACGATATTGTTGATGCATGTATGAAGCAACTTATGCAAACTGGCTTTATGTCAAACCGTGGTCGTCAACTTGTAGCGAGTTGTTTTGTGCATGAGCTGAACTTAGATTGGCGCTATGGTGCTGCCTATTTCGAACATGCACTTATTGATTTTGACGTTGCCAGTAACTTCGGTAACTGGCAATACCTAGCAGGCGTTGGCAGTGATCCTCGAGGACACCGACAATTTAATTTAGAAAAACAAACGAATCAATATGACCCAAATCGTGATTTTATTAAAAGGTATTTGAACAAGTGATTAAACAGATTAAGTGTCTTAAGAGTCACTACCAATAAACGTTTTAAAATGAATAAAATCACTAATCATACTCAAAATGTTGCCATATGGTGGGTAAAGCGAGATTTTCGTCTCAAAGATAATGAGGCGCTTTCTAAGGCTTTAGAAGCTAATCAAATCGTAATCCCCATTTTTTTATTTGAACCACTCTTAATGCATGGTTCAGATTGGGGCGATTTCCATACTGCCGCAATCCACAGTGGGGCCGCATCATTAAGCAACAATCTAGAATATTACAATAGTAAACTTTTGTGTTTCGATGTTTCTTTATTTGAAGCACTTCACGAAATAAAGCAAAAGCTCAGCGCTAATGGGTTTGAAGTGACAAGGGTGTATTCTCATGAAGAAACGGGACTCACACACACATTTAATCGCGATAAAGAGTTTAAAGTTTGGTGTCGATCTCACAATATCGTCTGGCATGAGTACACAAACAACGGTGTTATTAGGTGGAAAATAGACAGAAATTATTGGGAGCGGCACTTTGTGAGCTATATGACGAAAGATAGATTTCAATTTCCTAAGCTCAAGCTGACTAAGAGTTTTCCAGAAACAATTAAAAAGCTATTTTCCAATCACGATATCAGTCACGTACTTAGTCATACTGCTGAACACTCTATTTCTGAACGCATGAACGTGAGCGAACGTTCAGGAAATTTTATACTGAGGGATTTCTTATACAACCGAGGTAAAAAATACACGGGTGGGATCAGTAGCATGAATAGAGCAATTGATTCCTGTTCAAGGCTTTCGGCGCAAATTGCGTGGGGATCATTGTCATTGAGAACGGTATTGCAGGAGTGTGATAAACGAATCTCTGAACTTGAGGCGGAAAGTTCCAATTCAGCTAAACAGTGGAGATTGAGTCTAGGAAATTTTAGATCGAGACTTTTCTGGCACGCGCATTTTGTGCAGAAACTCGAGAATCAAGTAGATATGGAGTTCTATGCTGTTAACAAGGCATTTAGAAGTGGTTTGCCATATATCTCTCCAGAAACCTCTCTTTGCGAACACAATAAGCGTTTGCAGGCTTGGCTTCATGGAGAAACGGGATTTCCCGCAATTGATGCTGCGATGCGATATTATCAAAAGTATGGATGGTTGAACTTTCGTTCACGAGCCATGATTACGAGTTTTGCGTGCAATGCACTTAGACTTCCTTGGCAAACGGTATTATACGCACTTTCAAAACTGATGATTGATTACGTGCCTGGAATACATGTATCGCAAGTGCAGATGCAAGCTGGAGTCACTGGTATAAATACCATTAGAGTTTATTCGCCTCAAAAACAACTTGAAGATCATGATCCCAAATGTCACTTTGTTTATCGCATGATCCCTGAATTAAAATCGTTAAAACCTGCACAGATTTTATCTTTGTCATCTGGATATACTCATTCTAATTACACAGCGCCAATCATAGACTTTAAGAAAGAATCACGCATCATGAAAGACGCACTCTACGAAATTTCTAAATCTAAGCATTGTGCAGATGAATCAAAGAAAGTCTTCATAAAACATGGTTCAAGGAGACGTAACTTTTCTTCAAGATCTAAACCTGGCGAAAAACTTAGCCGCGCGACATCCGCTCAGTTAAAGCTATTTTGATATTTTTATTAAACAACTGAAGTAAACTACCCGCTTTCTGTAAACCGACAATGCCTTTCGCTTCAATCATAGAGCTTCATCACTGCATATTTTTTGAAGAATATGAAAGTGTTTTTTAATGTCACTAAACAACTAAAAGTGCATTCTGATCTTCAACTCACTGACTAAAATGATTTTGGACTTTTTTCATCCAAAATGACTGCTTCACCATGAAACCATTTAACTCACTCTTTTTGGAAATATCTGCATAATATAGGACATTTAATGCATAACAAGCTTGCATTAAAAACGTATTGTTTACAAAACAGTAACATCGCTTAAAAAGTGAATGGAAAATAAGTGGTCTAGGGGTTCTTCATTTGTGGGCTACTAATTAAGACATTGTTTCTGTATCAGTCGCCATGTCGCTGGTATTAACTTTTATATTATTGATATCGAAATGGAGCAATCCTTATGCAACGTTATTCAGGTTTCGGCTTAGCAAAGCATACCCTGAGCCATCACGAAAATTGGCAAAGGATATGGCGAAATCCCAAGCCCAAGGACAAATACGACGTGATCATCGTCGGTGGTGGCGGCCATGGGTTAGCAACAGCATACTATTTAGCCAAAGAGCATGGCATTACTAACGTTGCGGTAATTGAGAAAGGCTTTTTGGGCGGGGGTAACACCGGTCGAAACACCACTATTGTTCGCTCTAACTACTTATGGGATGAAGCAGCACACCTTTATGAGCATGCAATGAAGCTGTGGGAGGGTCTTAGTCAGGACTTAAACTACAACGTTATGTTTTCACAACGAGGTGTGTTGAACCTTGGCCATAACCTGCAGGATATGCGTGATATTCAGCGCCGAGTAAACGCAAATCGGCTAAACGGTATTGATTCAGAGGTTTTGGACACGCAAGGTGTGAAAGAAATCGTGCCACATATGGATTGCTCGCGTAACACGCGATATCCAATTTTAGGCGCATCGTGGCAGCCTCGCGCAGGGGTTGCCCGTCACGATGCAGTAGCTTGGGGTTTTGCTCGGGGTGCTGATGCAATGGGTGTTGACCTTTTTCAGCAAACCGAAGTGGTCGATATGGAAATCGAAGATGGTGCCATCGTTGGAGTGCATACAAAACAGCATGGTTTAATCCGCGCCGAAAAAGTTGGGTGCGTAGTGGCTGGTAACTCCAGTGTGTTAGCTAAAATGGGCGGTTTCCAGTTACCCCTTGAAAGCCATCCCTTGCAGGCTCTGGTCAGCGAACCGATAAAACCGATTTTGGATACCGTTGTGATGTCTAATGCCGTGCACGGTTATATCAGTCAGTCTGATAAAGGCGATTTAGTCATTGGCGCTGGCATTGATGGTTATAACGGTTATGGCCAGCGTGGCAGCTACCACACTATCGAACACACGCTACAGGCGATCGTAGAGTTGTTCCCAATATTTAGTCGAGTACGCATGAACCGTCAGTGGGGAGGAATTGTTGATACCTGCCCTGACGCATGTCCTATTTTATCAAAAACACCGGTTGAGAATCTGTATTTTAACTGTGGTTGGGGTACGGGAGGGTTTAAGGCAACACCAGGTTCTGGCAACGTGTTTGCTCACTCACTAGCCAAGGGTGAAATGCACCCCTTAGCGGCTCCTTTTTCTATAGATCGCTTCCATAGTGGAGCACTAGTTGATGAACACGGCGCTGCCGGTGTAGCCCACTAAGAGGATTCGAACATGTTAAATATTTTCTGCCCTTACTGTGGTGAATATCGAGAAGAAGAAGAATTTCATGCGAAGGGTGAAGCGCATATCAAACGTCCCGCAAACCCAGACGATTGCACTGACGAGGAATGGGGGAATTATCTGTACTTCCGTAAAAACCCTCGAGGTATTCACCATGAAATGTGGGTTCATGCCTTGGGTTGCCGTAAGTTCTTCAATGTTACCCGTGACACAGTAACTTACGAGATAAAAGAAACCTATAAGATTGGCGAACAGCCAAGCACAACGGCTGGAGAGACCCAATGAGCCAAAGCCAACGTTTACCTAATGGCGGTCGCATTAATCGTAGTAAGCCAATCAGTTTCAAATATCGTGGCAAAGAATATCAGGGCTTTGAGGGCGATACGCTCGCCTCAGCATTGATGGCCAATGGCATTAGTTTACTTGGACGTAGTTTTAAGTACGGTCGACCTCGGGGCATCATGGCTGCAGGAGCTGATGAACCCAATGCCTTATTACAACTGGGTGCAAGCGAAGCGACTCAAGTACCCAATGTTCGTGCGACTCAACAAGAATTATTTGAAGGCCTCGTGTGCGAGCCAGTCAGTGGTTGGCCAAGTGTAGATTTCGATCTGAAATCCATCGCGGGTACCTTAGGTGGTAAAATGATGCCTGTGGGTTTCTACTACAAAACCTTTATGTGGCCTAGCAAGTTGTGGATGACCTACGAACACTTTATCCGCAAGTCAGCTGGCTTGGGTCGTTCGCCTTTAGAAAACGACCCCGATACCTACGATAAAATGAATCAGCACTGTGACCTGTTAGTGGTTGGTGGCGGTCCTGCTGGTTTAATGGCGGCTTTGACTGCTGCGCGTGGGGGTAAACGAGTCATATTGTGCGACGAGCAAAACGAATTTGGCGGATACCTATTAGCCAGCACAGAAACTATTGATGGTGACGATGCCATGCAGTGGGTCACCAATACGGTCAGTGAGCTAGAGAGCATGGATAATGTTTTATTGTTAAACCGCTCTACTGCCAACGGCTACCACGATCATAATTTTGTGACCGTTCATGAGCGTTTGACCGAACACCTCTCTGATCGCGCGCCGTTTGGTAAAGTTCGTGCTCGTATGCATCGCATTCGTGCTAATGAGGTATTGCTGGCCACAGGTGCTCATGAAAGGCCACTAGTATACGGAAATAACGACGTGCCTGGCTGTATGCTCGCCTCTGCGGTCAGCACATACATTCGTCGATACGGTGTTCGCCCAGGGTCTAGGTTGGTATTGATGACAACTAATGACGATGCTTATCAAGCGGCCTTGGATTGGCACGAGGCTGGCGGCGAAGTGATTGCGTTGGTTGATACTCGAGAAAACCCAAAAGGCACGTTAATCGACAAAGCCAAAGCGCTCGGTATTGAAATAGTTCACGGTAGTGCAGTGATAGATGTAAGCGGAGGCAAGAAAGTCAAAGGGGCATATGTTGCGCCAATTGATAGCATGGGTGAAAGAGTTACTGGAGCAACCAACGAATTAAAGTGCGACATTATTGCGTCATCTGGTGGTTACAGTCCAGTTGTGCATTTGTCGGCTCATCTTGGTGGGCGTCCTGTTTGGAACGAGGAAAAACTAGGCTTTGTGCCGAATCATGGCTTGAAGCACCTGCACTGCGCAGGAGGCATTAACGCTACCTATGACTTAAGTGATGTTTTGTCTGAGGCTACCTCTACTGCCGCAAACGCATGCAAAACTGAAGTGCTAGAAGTACCAGTAACACAAGAAATAGAGCGCGGGGCGCCTATGGCTTTATTCCACGTGCCTCACAGTAAAAAGACGGCCAAAGCGCCTAAGCAATTTGTAGATTTTCAAAACGACGTTACCGCTTCGGGGATTGAATTGGCCTGTCGCGAAGGCTTTGAGTCTATCGAACACGTTAAGCGATACACCGCGCTAGGTTTTGGTACTGATCAAGGTAAGTTGAGCAACATCAATGGTGTTGCGATCACCGCTAAAGCCTTAGGTAAAAAGATTGAGAATACCGGAACGACTATGTTCAGGCCAAACTACACCCCTATCACATTCGGTGCTGTAGTTGGCCGAGACGTTGGCGACTTATTTGATCCAAAACGTTATACGGCGATGCAGCCTTGGCATGAAGCCAACGGTGCAGAGTTTGAGGAAGTAGGCCAATGGATGCGACCTTGGTACTTCCCCAAAAATGGCGAAGACATGCATAGAGCGGTTAATCGAGAAGCCAAAGCAGTGCGTGATTCTGTTGGTATTTTGGATGCTTCTACGCTAGGTAAAATAGATGTCCAAGGCCCAGATGCCAGAGAGTTCATGGGGCGTGTGTATACAAACGCATGGGCTAAACTTGGCATCGGTAAATGCCGCTACGGTTTGATGTGTGGCGAGGACGGCATGCTATTTGATGATGGTGTCACCGCTTGCTTAGGTGAGAACCATTTCATCATGACCACCACTACAGGTGGCGCAGCGAGAGTTTACGAATGGCTTGAGCTTTGGCACCAAACTGAATGGCCCGAGTTAGAAGTTTACTTCAATACAGTGACCGACCAGTGGGCAACCTGCACCATCAGTGGTCCCAATAGTCGCAAGGTGTTAGCGAAATTGACAGATATCGACCTTTCCAACGATAACTTCAAGTTCATGGATTGGAAAGCGGCAATCGTGGCGGGTGTACCTGGACGGGTATTTAGAATCTCATTTACCGGTGAAGCCAGCTACGAAATCAACATTCCAGCACATTATGGCTTGCATGTTTGGGAAGCGCTGATGGAAGCAGGCGCGGAATTTAATATCACCCCTTATGGTACTGAAACCATGCATGTACTTCGTGCGGAAAAAGGTTTCATTATTGCTGGTCAAGACAGCGATGGCTCAGTTACGCCAATAGATTTGGATATGGGTTGGGCAGTAGGTATGAAAAAGCCATTCTCGTTTATTGGCAAGCGCGGCATGCAGCGTAAAGATTGCTTGCGTGAAGACCGTAAGCAGTTGGTCGGATTGTTGACTACGGATCCAAAAGAAGTACTTGAAGAAGGTGCGCAAGCGGTTCTAGACCCGAATGCACCGAAACCAATGCCTATGGTTGGTAATGTTACATCAAGTTATTTTAGCCCTAATTTGGAACGCTCCATTGCGATGGCGGTGATTAAGGGTGGTTTGAACAAGAAAGGTGACAAAGTTTACTTCCCCTTAGCTGATGGGCGAGTGGTTGAAGCAGAAATTACTAGCCCCGTGTTCTTCGATCCAAAAGGAGATCGTCAAAATGTCTGAGTACTTTTCAGTAATTAAACAGCATGCTAAAGGTATCGAGGGCGTGACACCGATTAAGGCTCGCCATACCAACACTTACCTCAGTTGTGATCAATTAACTCTGCGAGAGTTGCCATTATGTGGGCAATTTAACCTGCGTTTAAATCCGGATAACGCGGAGCAGATGCAGATAGCCTCAGATTTTATTGGCGGTCCTCTGCCCACCAAGCCATTGACCTCGTTACAGTACGGTGAGGTTCGTGCAGTTTGGACTGCACCTGACGATTGGCTGGTAATCATGCCTTGGTCTCTTGCCGCCGATTTCGAATCTCGATATCGGGGCGCTCAAACTGGACACTATTCCATTGTTGATATCAGCGCGGGGCAAACCCTAGTTGAACTAAGTGGCCCTGAATCGCGCAACTTGCTGAAAAAAGCCTCGCCCATCGATGTGCATCCACAAGCCTTCCCTATTGGTAAATGTGTCGGTACGGTATTCGCTAAAAGTGCTGCGGGAATTGTTCGCACCGGCGATGACAGTTACCTTTTAATCGTGCGTCGTAGCTTTGCGGATTACATATGGGACTGGCTCGTAGATGCTAGTACTGAATACTGAGTCTAGAAAAATCATATTGGAATAATAATGAAAACAAGTGAAAACAGTTGGGTGTTCGCAGCTCGTTGCCCAAGCGTCCTTGGGACAGTGGATGTGTGTACCAACTTTATGGCTGAGAATGGTCTCTACATAGACGAAATACAGTCTTTCGACGACAAGACCAATGCTGACTTTTTTATAAGAATTGCCTTTCATTCTCAATCAGAAAGTTTGGACCCTGATAAATTTGCAAATGATTTTCAGCAAGAGGCTGACCGTTTTGATATGCACTGGACGCTAAAGGCGCCGGATCACCCAGAGCGGACAGCGATTCTCGTGTCTAAATATGACCACTGTTTGAATGATTTGCTCTATCGCCACCGCACGGGGCAGTTACTGGGCATTGAGATCCCTGTGATTATCTCAAATCACCCAGATTTAAAAGCGTTAGCTGATTGGCACGGTATCCCCTACTATCACTTACCCATAAGTAAGCAAACAAAGCCTCAACAAGAGGCTCAAATACGTGAATTGTTAGAAAAATATGAGATTGATTTGGTCGTCCTAGCGCGTTACATGCAAGTCATGTCTCCCGAAATGTGTGAATACTTAGATGGTTGGGCGATTAACATTCACCATTCATTATTACCTGGCTTCAAGGGGGCTAAGCCCTATCACCAAGCATGGGAAAAGGGTGTAAAGATGGTGGGGGCAACCGCACACTACATCAATAACGACCTTGATGAGGGACCAATCATTACGCAAGGCATACAAGATGTAGACCATACTTATTATCCTGAAGACTTGGTCCGTGTGGGTCAGGATGTGGAGCGAGTAGTATTGGCTAAAGCAGTTCGCTTGCACGTTAGTCGACGTGTATTTTTGACAGGTAATCGCACAATTGTTATGAAAGGATAAACAGCCACAGTATGTGTGTTAGCGCCTCTAACTAGGCTTACAAGGGCTTTATCCATGCGTCGGATTAGCTAACGTTTGTTTTATCTGAAATTAAAAGAGAAACAAGCATTGCCATTAGAGGCTAAATATATTTATAAATGGTGGTGAGAACGGGCAGAGGAATTATTGTCGTTGTTCAATTTCTTGTTTAATCTGCTCTCGCCTTTTCTTTGCTTGCTTCGCTTTTTCTTCTTCTTGTAGCCACTTATTGAGATATCTTATTTGTCCGTTTTTATACGCCGCGTAGGTTATGCGTAACGCATTACTCAGGATGTCAGAATCAGTCCAATTGGTCTTTTCTACAATCTCTTTGTAATTTTCCATAGCCTCAGGAGTAATATAGCCACGGACAAGTTTTTTACCGAGTGCTTTTTGTTTCTCTCGAAAACGTTTTTGTTTCTCTGCATTGGCGACAAGCTTTTTGTTTTTCATATCGTATATACGGGGCGCAAATATGCTCTGTATTTGAGGAAGAGTTCTAGTTTAATAGAAATATAGAGTTTTTTCACTTTTTTGACTGTTCGGAGTTGTTAAGCGTACAAGTGTTCGCTAAATTAGCGGCATCGTAAAATTATATGACAAATCACATGACAAATAGACAAAGCAGTTTTACTCGAGATGACCTTTTAGCTTGCAGCAGGGGCGAGATGTTCGGGCCCGGCAACAGCCAATTACCCGCACCCAATATGCTGATGATGGATAGAATTAACATGATCAGCGAAGAAGGCGGCGAGTTTGATAAAGGATATATTGAAGCCGAGTTGGACATTACCCCCGACTTGTGGTTTTTTGATTGCCATTTCCCTGGCGATCCAGTTATGCCCGGATGTTTGGGGCTTGACGCGATGTGGCAGTTGGTTGGCTTTTTCTTAGGATGGTCTGGTGGTCCGGGTAAAGGTCGAGCTTTAGGCGTTGGCGAAGTGAAATTTACTGGTCAAATTTTACCGACCGCAAAAAAAGTAAGCTATCGAATCGATTTTAAGCGTGTTATTAAACGAAAATTATTTATGGGTTTAGCTGACGGCTCTGTAGCAGTAGACGGTCGTGTAATCTACACTGCAAACGATTTGAAAGTTGGACTCTTTCAAGATACATCCAAGTTTTAGGTTTAAACAAAATAAAAGCCTCGCTATTGCGAGGCTTTTATTTTTATAAATGACTAGTTATTGTCTAGAAAAATTACCGCTGTCCTAAACCTAATTGTCGATCTGAATTAGCGTCGCGCCAACCCCCTAACCAATATGACCTTGCGTCTGAATTTTGAAATGGACAATTTTCTTTAGAACGACCAGAAATACCCGCTTGATAACCTTTTGCATGAGCTCTGGATAATTTATCTCTTTTTTGTCTTTTCATTGATAACCTCTCTAGTGTATTGAAAGTGCGCACACGGTCACGAAATAGGCTACTGTTCATCATAAGCAACATTAGCAATATTGCGATGTGCACCATTAATTAGTACACATAAAACAAAAAGAGTTCAACGTATAAATTTAGTAAATATTGAATATATATCCTAACTGCTTGAAAAGTCTAAAAGCTTTTTGATACACAATTTTAAACTAAAAAACCACCTTATTATTAGATTTTGTTATTAAAATTACGCACCTCAATAAAAACGCGGTTCCTAAGGGCTTAGGATGCATATCCTAATAAAATATATATTTGCGCTATAATTTTATGAATATGATGAAATTCGACAAATTTAAACTAAAAAAAACGCCTTTATTTCTAAAAGCGTTTTTCTTTATAGCAAAAATAAATTTTTAAAATCTCAAGCGTCTGACCAAGACTAACGCCAATAGTCCGAATAAGTATGCAATTGATGAAGAAGCACCCTGCCTTTCTCTTACGTTTGAATCTTCATCCTCATCAGTGCATGTTGATGGAGCGTCTCCTGTAGGATTAAGTTTTACGGAAACTACTGTATCGACTAAGACTTGATCACCGTTTTCGTCTAGCAGAATATTGCCCTGCACATCCCGATTAGGTTTCTTAACCAAGGCGTCAGCCACTATTTCGTTGTTGTCATTTATATCATTAGCAGTAACAATCAAATAGGGGCTATCACAAGGCAAAAGGTCATTAAGATTTACAAAGGTATCGGTCTCTATAGTATACATAAACCCGTTTCTTCTACGTTCACCTTGATTCGCGTCTGCTTCCCCTTCACCAACAACAATATTATTATTGTTTATCGCTCGAGGAAAACTAGCAGAACTTACAAAAAAGTCTGTTGGAAACACCAGTTCGTCTGTATTGAGATCATAGGTAAAAAACTTTGTACGACTGACGCCATTAAATGATTGAGTTCTATAGCCAATAACATAACCGTCGTTAGAAATGCCCGTTGCTGCATTAGGTAAAAGTTCGTCATCAGCAATAAGTCGAGTTGTCACACCATTTTCATAGACAACAGCAGCCTCTGTAAAGAAATCACCAACTGGGACAGGAGAAACCCCTACTGCCGTACCAGCGTCATTTATATCAACAGCTCTATTTGAGAATATTTGGGATAAATCAGCATCAGGCTCAAACGTTAGACCATAAATTTCACTGTCTATAACATCGCCTTGTGCATCTAACTGCCAAATCGTAGCGCGCCGAGTAACCTGAGGCAGGAACGTATTTGAGCGGTTACCAAAGCGATCAGTAATGCTTGCAGTGAACGTGCTGTATATACACGCTTTTAAAGGTCGGTCTCCGCGTGTTTCCTCGTCTTCACAAGCTGTGATAGCGCTCGTAATATTATCGCTTACAGCAACGCTCGAGGCTCCTGCCACCTGTAGATTTGCGTTAATAGCATCCGCTACAGAAAAGCCTCCTGCAGTTGTTTCAGAAGGCACTAAGGGAGTAACTTTTTCGCCCACTTGCACAAATCCACGATTTACAAAGTCATTTACAACGTAATTTAATACTTCGCCGTTTTCGTTTTCATAGTCAATTCTAGTGAATGGGCCATTCATAGTACCGACAATATGTGTGCCATTTACCGAGTCACCGAGTTCAATATCGTTTGCAAAAGTAAAGCCGTTTAGGACATCACTTTGAACATCAAAACCATATACATAAGAGAAATCGGTGCCGTCTGTTTGGTAAGCAATATTCGAAGCTAGTTTTTGACCGAATGGCAGATCGGATTGTGTATTGCCTCGAATAAAACTGCTGACGATTGCAAGGTCTGTAGCATTGAAGTTACCTTCTAGGGCCGAGTCTAGGTCAGTTAAGTTAAAGGCTTCTAAATCCAATAATGAGATGTCTATTGGTGCATTATAAGGATTATTAATAATCGTGAGAATCAAGCCAGTGTTGTCGATTGAGCCAGAAAACTGATTCCTTGATAATTGATTGCTTGGTAACTCAATTACTTCATACGAAGCAGCTTGGCTCACAATCGGTAATACGCTTAGCATTAACATAGTTGTTATGCGGTTTAATTTCATGAACGGTCCTGTAACTACTGTTGATTCTGTGTTGATTCTAATTCTTCCCATCGTGCAAATGCAGTTTCTAACGCCAACTCTTGACTGGCTAGTTCTTCAAGCACGTTTTGGGTTTCATCGATGTCTTTGCTGAAAAAATCGGGGGCATTGACAATAACTTGTAAACGCTCAATATTTTCTTCTATCTCTTCTAGAGTTTTCGGCAAAGTTTCTAATTCTCTACGCTCTTTATATGATAACTTTTTTGTCTTAGCAGGAGTAGTATATTGTGCCTTCTCTTGTTGCTCTGGTCGCTTGTTTTGCTTTATCTTCGAAGAATCATCATCGCTGCGATAACTCTTCTCTTTCAAAGCACGTTCTTCTTGCCAAATTTGTATGTCAGCATAACCACCCACAAATTGAGTTATTTTGCCGTCGCCTTCAAAAAACAAACTGCTAGTAACAACATTATCAATAAACTCTCTATCGTGACTCACTAATAGAAGTGTCCCTTCATAATTAACTAACAGAGACTCTAAAAGTTCGAGCGTTTCGACATCAAGATCATTTGTTGGTTCATCAAGAATTAAAACGTTACTTGGTTTCAACATGATTTTTGCTAGCATGAGGCGATTTTTTTCACCACCTGACAAGGCTGAAACAGGCACATTTACTCTTTCAGGAGAAAACAAATAGTCTTGGAGGTAACTGATAACATGCCGAGGACCGCCATTTACCGTAATTTCGCGTTTACCGTCTGCCACTGCATCAATCAGTGTTTTATTCAGGTCTAATTGCGTACGATGTTGATCAAAGTATGCAACTTCTAAATTCGTACCAGTAAATACTTCACCTGTATTTGCTTCAAGTTGTCCTAGAAGCAACTTTATTAGCGTGCTTTTACCACACCCATTCGGACCAATAAACGCAAGTTTATCTCCTCTGCTAATCAAAAGATCGAGCTCATTAACGATTTTTTTCTCACCATAGGCATAAGACACTTGTTTAAATTCAAACACGCGCTTGCCCGAGCGACTTCCAACACTGCTATTAATATTTGCATTGCCAACTTGATTGCGCCTTGCTTTATACTCTTCTCGAAGTGATTTGAGTGCCCTCACCCGCCCTTCGTTTCTAGTACGACGAGCTTTTATACCTTGGCGAATCCAAATTTCTTCCTTTGCAAGTTTCTTATCAAATTCTCTTTGTTGGGTCTCTTCTACTTCCAAATCATGCGCTTTTTGAATTAGATAGGTTTCATAATTTCCCGGATAAGACTTTAATGAGCCTCGATCTAAATCGACAATTCTGGTGGCCAAATTTCGAATAAAGGCTCTATCGTGGCTTATAAATACGATTGCCCCTTGGAAGTTAAGTAATGTTTTCTCTAGCCATTTAACCATATTGATATCTAAGTGGTTTGTCGGCTCGTCTAATAATAGTACTTGAGGCTCGCTAACTAATGCTCTTGCAAGTGCAGCTTTTCTCCTCCAACCGCCAGACAGACCACTCAAATTGACAGAGCCATCTAATTCAAGCTGAGTTAAGACATTTAAAATCCGCTGCTCAAGCATCCATCCATTGCTTGCATCTAGTTTTTCTTGAAGGTTTTGCAGCTTTAATAATGCTTTTTCACTGTGGTCGTGCTCTACCACTCGTGTTTGTGCAAAGTATTCTTTGATTGTATTAGCGTTCTCTGAAAGCCCCTCAGCAACATAGTCAAACAGTGTGATTTCATTATTGCTTGGTGGATCTTGTTCAAGTCTTGCGATACTCAATTGATTGCCATGTAAATATTGACCATCATCCAACTTAATATCATGACTCAAAACTTTTAAGAGCGTTGATTTACCACTACCGTTTCTCCCAACAATGCATACGCGCTCTTTTTCATCCAAGGTAAAATCAACACCATCTAGCAAGGGTGGATGCCCAAATAAGACAGTTCCTTGTTTAATCTGCAAGAGGTTCATTAATAAATGCCTTTAGTGCGTTTAAATCGAACGGCCAAGATAGTTCTTGACCATCTACATCTCTTTTTAAAACCGGAATTCTGGCACTGTATAGATGGTATAACTCACTTGAGTCACGAATATTACTCTTTTGTATTATCAAGTCTGGTCGTTTAATTTGCGCAATCAACTCATCTGCCAAGTCACATAAGGAACAGGACGGACCGGTATAAAAATGAATAATCATACTCGCAACTCCCAACAATGATGGATTTTTTGGTTTCGCTTAAAGTCTTCATCTATGGTTTGAGATGTAATGTTTTTGATCATAAATCCACTTTTAACTAGTTCAGCTTCATCTAGCTTGAATGACCTCAAATTATTGCTAAAAAATATTATACCGCCTGAATTGAGTTTAGACTTTGCGACTTGCAGTAATGCGAGGTGATCACGTTGTACATCCCAAGAGGCTTCCATACGTTTAGAATTGGAAAATGAAGGCGGATCTATGAATATAAGGTCAAACTTAGCTGCGTGATGAGTTTCATTGATCCATTCAATGCAATCTCGTTTGATAAATTCATAAGGGCCTTTTAATCCATTCACATCAAAGTTTTCTTTCGCCCAATTTAAATAGGTATTTGACATATCGACTGACGTGACAGATTTTGCGCCGCCTAGCGCAGCGTGCACAGAAACACTGCCTGTGTAACAAAAAAGATTAAGTACATGCTTATCTTTGGCTTTTTGTTTGACCAATTTGCGAGTTATCCGGTGGTCCAAAAACAGCCCCACATCTAGATAGTCAGTTGGATTTATAAGAAAGGTTGCGCCATTTTCGTGTACCTGTATTTTTTTACCTTGCTTTTCAACTTTTTCGTACTGCTGTTTACCAAGCTTTTTCTCTCTAACTTTAAGAACGATGTCTCGCTTATGGCAGTTTAGTAAGCTAGGTAGATGCAAAAGTGCTTGTGCTAAGCGTTCCTGAGCAACCGATTCAGGTATATTTTTGGGCGCCGCATATTCTTGAACAATGACATATTTACCATACAGATCAATGGCAAAATTAAAGTTGGGTAAATCGGCGTCATAAACGCGATATGCATCCGTATCGCTGCGCTTAATCCATGACTTGAGTTTTTTCAAATTTTTGCTCAAGCGATTGCTGAATTCGTTATCCTTTGGAGCGCTGTCAAACTGCACCAGATTGCTATCCGTAATGTCATATAATGCGAGTTGAGTTTCTATTTTTCCATTGAATAGTTTATATTTTTTTGTCGTTCTCAGTTTTAGCGCTTTTAGTAATTTTTCACTTGAACAGATAAATGCAATACGCCAATCTCCAAACTCTCGTTTAAGTTGTTCTCCGAGTTGATGGTACATAGGTAAAAGAGCAACATAATCATCTAATCGCTCTCCATAAGGTGGATTGCTCACCATTACGCCGGTAGTTTCTGGCACGCTAGCACCTGTAACGTCGCATTGTTTGAAGTTAATTGAATTTTCTAATCCAGCTGTATAAGCATTTTCTCTTGCTAGATCCAAAACCTTAGTGCTTAAGTCAAACGCATATATTTTGTTTGTGGGTTCGCACTCTTCTTCATGAGCTGTATTTTTCAATTCATCAAAAAGTTGTTTCTGGTGCCCAAACCAAGACTCAAAGCCCCAGTTTTTTCGTAAAAGATTTGGTGCAATATTATTGGCCATTAATGCAGCTTCAATCGCAATAGTGCCAGAACCACACATTGGATCTAGTAAACAACGCGTATCTGAAGGATGCCAACCACTTCTATAGATGACCGCCGCAGCGAGATGCTCTTTAATCGGAGCATCGCCGGTGCCCATTCGATAACCACGCTGATGCAAACTTTGACCAGATAAATCAATACAGACATCGCACAGCTCTCTTTTTACTCTAACGTGTATTTTGATATCTGAGAATTGTCGTTCGACGTTTGGACGTTGTTGTCCATCTTCTACAAATGCGTCGACGATTGCATCTTTTACCTTTAAAGCGCCAAACTGACTATTATTGATTGCCTTATTTGTTCCGTTAAATTGGACAGAGAAAGAAGATTTATTTGAAAATTGACTCGGCCAATCTACGGACGCAGAGAGATTATAAAGATCGTCAGCACTATGAACTTTACCCTCGGCTAGACTCACTAAAACACGGTTTGCTAAACGTGAATGTAAACAGATAGCGTAGGCTTGTTTTAAGTCTCCTTCAAAACTAACTTGTCCCGGTTGAATTTTTAATTTAGGCGCATTATCCAACCAATGAACAGGGTAATGAGATTCGTCTAAAGGAAATGGGTAACAAAACTTTGCCTTACCTACTTGTTGTGGTTCAGCGTCACGTTGATAAAGCATGAACAATATTGCGTTAATTTCTTGCTGCAGAAGCTCATCAAGGCCTCGCGAGGTCGTTACGATAATATTAAGCATTCACCAACTCGTTGATTAGTTTAGGACCTTGATAAATAAAGCCTGTATAGATTTGTAATAAACTTGCACCTGCATCTAAACGATTTCTCGCATCTTCTGCACAAGATATACCTCCAACACCAATTATCGGCATTTTGCCATCAAGCAAACCGGAAAGTTGTTGCGTCACATTTTGGCTTCTTGTCGTGAGTACTTCACCACTTAAACCTCCAGCCTCGCTAGCATATTTATGATCTTGAACTGGTGCTCTATCCAGTGTTGTATTGGTTGCGATGACGGCGTCAAGTTTGCTGTTTAGAAGTGTTTGAGCAATTTGTTCGAGCGCGACTGAGTCCACATCTGGTGCAATCTTTACCCAAACAGGTACATATTTGTCATGCTTCTTGTGTAAATTGATTTGCTCATTTTTAATTCCTGAAAGCAAGTTTTTCAGCGCGTCGCCATACTGTAAGTCACGTAATCCGGGGGTATTAGGTGACGATATATTAACGGTAATGTAAGAAGCATATTGATAGACTTTTTGCATACAAATTATGTAATCATCTAAGGCTTTATCCTCAGGTGTATCTTTATTCTTACCAATATTTATGCCCAAGACACCTTGGTATTTACTTGCTTTTACTTGCTCGACTAAATAATCGACACCTTTATTATTAAAGCCCATTCGGTTAATAATAGCTTTGTGTTCTGGCAATCTAAACAGCCGAGGTTTTTCATTGCCTGGCTGAGGGCGCGGTGTAGTAGTACCGACCTCAATAAACCCAAACCCCATTGCTGCGAAAGCATCAATACATTCTGCGTTTTTGTCTAACCCTGCAGCTAAACCAACCATATTCTTAAACTCTATGCCGCACACATGGACAGGTTTGGGAGGGAGCGCTTGCGAATATAAAGAAGACAAAAAAGTATTTTGAGTTCGGTTTAGGAATTTTATGGAAACATCGTGTGACCATTCTGCGTCACACAACAACAAAGATTTTTGTACCAAGGAATACACGTAAAGCCACCTAATCAGCAGAGTGATGCGATGATGTCACATCAAGCCCGCTTTGAAAGCATCAAATATTCGACAACAATTTGTGCATTGCACATAAATCGAACCATTATCGAATCAAAAAAAAGCCCTGCAAGCAGGGCTTTCACCTAAAGGCGTAGTTTAATGGTTTGCGCTTAGACTTAACAGCATCAATTCACGTAAAGCGACTGAAAACTTAGCAAATTCGTGATTATCCGAAGTTTTAAACTCTGTCATCATAAGCTTCCACCGCGTTAATTTTACTTTATTATGCTCAATCCAATTTTCAAGAATTGCGTCGGCATCATTACTTTTTGGGTCAGAGTTTAATAAAACAGTCGTCAATGAACGTTGCTGCCAATCTAATTCCTCGCGATATGAAGCCCTAGCAAGCGCCTGCCAATGATTCGATACGCTCTGTTGATTGATTTGTTCTAAGAACCAATGCAGTTCAAAACGATTACCTAGTTGATAATATAGACGCGAAACAACATCAACATCGCGCTGCTCTGATTCAGATATTTGAGCTAAATCGAGTACAGAGAACATATTGCTCAAGTATGCTATGTCTTGCGCATATTGCTCCGGTACTTTTTGCTCAATTAAATCTGAGGTACGCTGCTCCACCTCCTTCATCTCGGAGGGAACTAGGTAAGTACTGAGGTTTTGTCTGATGGTATCAAACGCTGGCTTGTAGCGTTTTATTGCTTTTTCGATTGTAACACCCACCTCACCATGACGAATAAACCATCTTACTGTTCGTCGAAGTGTCCGTCTCATTTCATCGAGGATCTGCAATTGTATCTGGGCGTCGATGGTATTGTCTAATTCCTCCACGGCCTCCCATAATGTGCCAATATTGAAAACCTCTTTCACAATACTAAAGGCATTACATATTTCAGTAACTTCGGCTCCCGTTTCTTCCTTGATGCGATGGACAAAATTAAGCCCCATGTCGTTGACAATTTCGTTTGTCAACTTGGTTGCGATAATCTCACATCTAAGAGGATGGTTCTGCATATCGGCGGCAAATTTTAATCTCAGCATTGGAGGAAATGCGTTGAGTAAATGCTTATCGAAATAAGGGTTTTTGGTAATCGACTCAATGTTGAGTTCTTCTTTTAACACCATTTTCCCATACGCAATCAAGACAGAAAGTTCAGGTCGTGTTAAGCCTTGCCCAGTAGCAACTCTTTCAGATATTTCGTCATCACTTGGTATAAACTCAAGCTCCCTATTTAATGCTCCTTCAGTCTCTAAACCATGAATAAAGCGGAGTTGTTCCTTTAGTTGTTTCACACCCATTAGTTGAGTGATCGACAGTGACTGAGTTTGTCTGTAGCAATCTTGCAGTACGATTTCACTCACATCATCTGTCATGTCATAAAGCAATTGATTACGCTGCTTGGTCGTTAAGTCACCATTATTTACCAGGGTATTAAGTAAGATCTTAATATTAACTTCGTTATCAGAACAGTCTACGCCTCCCACATTATCAATGAAATCTGTATTAACGCGCCCACCTTTAGCGGCAAACTCAATTCGACCTAACTGAGTTAAACCCAAATTCCCACCTTCCCCAATGATTTTTGCGTTTAAGTCTTTGCCGTCCACGCGGAGTGAATCATTGGCTCGATCACCAACCTCAGCGTGCGATTCTTTTGAGCTTTTAACATAAGTGCCAATACCACCATTCCATATAAGATCCACTGGCATTTTGAGCACATTATGAATTAATTCGTTTGGTGTCATACTCTGTTGTTTAGTACCAAGCCATTTTTTCATTTCAGGACTTAGTCGAATGGACTTTTCGCTACGCTTAAAGATGCCGCCGCCTTTAGATATAAGGCTTCTGTCATAGTCATCCCAATTCAATGAGGGGTCTGCAAACAAACGCTGACGCTCTTTGTAAGTGCTTGCAGGATCTGGGCTTGGGTCAAAGAAGATGTGCAGATGGTTAAAGGCACATATTATTTTCGTTTGCTCCGACAATAACATCCCGTTACCAAAGACATCACCCGACATGTCGCCAATACCAACACAGGTGAATGGTGTAGTCTGGCAATTAATACCAATTTCTCTGAAGTGGCGTTTTACCGACTCCCACGCACCACGAGCAGTAATTCCCATTTTTTTATGATCGTATCCAACGCTGCCGCCAGAGGCAAAAGCATCTCCTAACCAAAAATCAAACTCATCAGAAATCCCATTAGCAATATCAGAAAACGTCGCGGTGCCCTTATCAGCAGCCACAACAAGGTAGGGGTCATCTTCATCAAGGCGAATCACCTCTTTTGGTGGGATCACTTGACCGTCTTTTATATTGTCAGTAATGTCTAATAAACTTCTAATGAAGATTTTATAGCACTCTTGACCTTCGACTTGCAGAGCTTTTCTATCAGCGTCTTGAGGCATTTTTTTACATACAAAACCGCCTTTTGCTCCAACCGGCACAATCACCGTATTTTTTACTTGTTGTGCTTTAACTAGGCCTAGAATTTCTGTTCTAAAGTCTTCCATACGGTCAGACCAGCGGAGTCCGCCCCGCGCCACTTTACCACCCCGTAAATGAACACCTTCGACCCGAGGTGAATACACAAAGATCTCAAATTTAGGCATTGGAAGTGGCATATCAGGGATTTCTGAAGGTAACAACTTAAAAGATACATAAGATTTTTCGTTACCTAATTCGTCACTTTGGTAAAAGTTTGTTCTTAGTGTAGCGTTTATAAGGTCGAGATAGCGACGGATAATACGGTCATCATCTAAATTCGAGACTTTATCGAGTTTATCTAGTACAGACTTCTCTATGCTTTCTAGTTTTGACTTGTTGCGGCGAATGGTCGGACAAAAACGCTGATGAAATAAATCGATTAGCAATTTTGCAATATCTGGATAATACGCCATTGTATTTGCAATATATTCAATACTGAACGATGAACCGATTTGACGCATATATTTCGCGTAAGCTCTGACAATCGTCACTTTTCTGCCGGTAATTCCAGCGCCTAAGATCAAGCGATTGAAGCCGTCATCTTCGATATGTCCATTCCATGTCGCAGAGAATGCTTGCTGAAATAAAACCTGCGACTTCTCCATATCAAAGTTACTGCTTTTCTTGTAAAGCATGGTGAAGTCCATCACCCAGCTAAGCTCGCCTTGGTCATTAGTGACTTTATAAGGACTCTCATCTACTACACGTAACCCGAAATTTTCTAGCATTGGTAAAACATCTGATAAATGAATCGGTTCGTTTTTATGATAAAGCTTCAGTTTTACGATATTACTTTGATTCGATTCTTCTTGCGGACGATAAAATAAAATATCAAGCTTTTTGTCTGCACTCAGCATTTCAATACGTTGAATATCTACTAGTGCCGCACTTGGTAAGTTTTGCTCAGAATAACTTTGACTGAAAGCACTGTCGTACTTACGCACAATCTCCTTACCGTTTTCCTCACCATATACAGAGACAATTTTGCTATTGAGTTTGTCCTGCCAAGATTTGGTTAATTCGATCAAGTTTTTCTCAATTTCGTTCACGTCGATTTCCAAGGTATTGTTATTGTCGACTCGCGCAATATAGTGTGTTCGTGCATACACTGATTCAGAAAAATAGGTATTAAATTCAACCTCGCCTTTTGCCATAAAAGAACGCTTTAACAGATCTTGAGTTTCTTTTCTCAGTTGCGTGTTGTAGCGTTCTCTTGGCACATACACCATGCATGAGAAAAAACGACCAAAGGCGTCTTTGCGCACAAATATTTTCGACATGCCGCGTTCTTGCATTTGAAAAATACCTAGAATAATTTGCGCTAAATCGTCTTCGGGTGTTTGTATTAACTCATCTCTCGGATACGTTTCTATAATGTTGACGAAAGCTTTGTATGCATGTGTGCCTTTACCAAAGCCTGTAAGTTTGCACATGCGTTCAATTTTCTCTCGCAATATTGGTAGACCAGTGGCACTGCTGTTATAAAATGATGCGGAATATAAGCCAACAAACCGATGCTCGCCACACACATTACCATTATCATCGAATTCTTTTACTCCAATGTAATCCATATAAGCTGGGCGATGAACACGGGATTTAGAATTTGTTTTCGTTAACAATAGCGGGTTTTCGCTTAACGCTTCATCCCTTGCATTTGCAGGTACGTTAGACAATAAGCGCTCGCGGTCACTGATGGAGTTCTTCATTAAACCTAACGAAGAATCATTGATAGGACACCATCTGTGGTCTCCTTCAATTGCAATGACTTTGTAATATCGGTAACCCATAAGAGTAAAATTATGGTCGTTTAACCAATGCAGAAATGTTTTAGCCTGCGCATCAAGCACAGAATTGCCGGTTTTGCTATTTGTCTTATCAAAGCTATTCGTGATTTCACTTAGACGATCTCTCATTGGCTGCCAGTCAGAGACTGATAAGGAAACTTCACTAACAACTGATTTGAGTTCTTCAGTAAGAGCCTTAATGTCTTTTGGTCTAGATTGCCTATCTATTTCAATCAAAAATACGGTTTCTGAACTATGTTCATCGTTTTTGTCTTCCGAATCGACAAAGTGGGCGACTTTTCCGTCATTACCGCGAGCAAAGTGCATAGGTGTATGGAGTATTAAATGCGCAGTGATATTTAATCGGTTTATCGCCATTCGAATCGAGTCAACCAAAAAAGGCATATCGTCAACAATGACTTGAATGATAGTATGTGAGGATTGCCAACCATGCTTAGCAATTTCCGGGTTAAACACCTTAATCGAAGGCTCGTTTAGACTTCTATTCTCTAGAAGTTGCCAAAGGCTCAAGATCGCACCATACAGGTCGCTATCACTGCGACCTGCCAAGTCGTCAAACGACATGGTTTTTAATATTAGATTTGCGAACTGCATAACCTTGTCTGAGCGCTTGGTATCGATCTTCTCGCTGATGAGCTTAAAAACTCGCTCTAGTAACACTGAGTGGTGCTGTTGATTAACAGACATAAACACTATCTCTTTTTAAGTAAATGTAAATATTTATAACTTATGTTATCGCTATTTTCCTAAAAATATTAATGGTTTACTAGTGATTATTAACGGAAAATTTACAACATGCATAAGCATTGACTATAAATGCATAAAAAAAAAGGCCGTATGGCCTTTTTTTTAAATAATTACTCAAAATTATTTACTGTCGCGATTGAACCAAAGTAACTTGGCAATCGCTGGTAGTACAAAAATTGCGCCTAACATGTTTACCAAGAACATAAATGTTAGCAATATACCCATATCCATCTGGAATTTTAAACTTGAGAACACCCAGGTGCTAACCCCAATGGCGAGCGTAATTCCCGTAAATAAGACTGCGCTACCCCGCTCTTTCAAGGCTACTAAATATGCTGTTTGCACATCGCGACCTTCTCTTAGTTGCTGTGTCATTGTTGACAAAATATATATACCGTAATCAACACCAATACCGACTCCCAAAGCGATGACTGGTAAAGTTGATACGGTTAGACCTATTTCTAGATAGGTCATGAGCGCCTGCGCTAAGACCGATACAACGTATAAGGGAATTACGACGGCCAATGTAGCGCGCATCGATCTAAAGCTGATCAGACATAGAATAATTACTGCGCCGAACACATAATACAACATAGGATCTTGAGAAGACTCGACTGCTTCATTCGTCGCCGCCATAACTCCTACAGGTCCAGATGCTAATTTTATAGATATTTCGTCAGTCTCATACTCGCTGCGCAATTCTTTTACTGCACTTACCACTACATTTATTGTTTCAGCTTTGTGATCTTCCATGAAGAGAATGATTGGCATAACCGAACAGTCACCATTAAGCAATCCAGAAGACGTCGGTACCCTAGAAACCGCCTGTACCATAGTGGATTGATTTCTCGGAAGCACTTGCCATTTAGGATTGCCCTCGTTATAACCAGCATTCACTTTCTTCGCAACCGACGGTAGTGAAATCGCTGATTGCACACCCGCTATATTTTGCATCTTCCACTGGAACTCATCGATAGAAGTCATAATATCGTGTCGTGTACAAGCCTCAGGCGTCGTTTCTACAATCAAAGAAATATAGTCGACGGTTATTTCGTATTTATCCGTGATCAAGAAAGTATCTTGGTTATATCTGCTATCTTCATGCAAGGCGGGTGCGCCTGCATGTAGATCACCAATTTTCATTTGCTTGGATTGAATATAACCAAAAACAAACAGTAATGCGGTAACGATAGTAATTGCAATTGCATATTTAGGTGATGCACAAGCGGCAACTTTATCCCATAAAGGGTGAGAGTCTTCGTCTTCTTTATACTTTTCCTTATTTGCATCAGAAAGCTTCACATAGCTCATTAATACTGGCAAGAGAAGAAGATTAGTAAGAATAATAACTGCGACACCCATACTCGCCGTGATGGCAAGTTCTTTGATGATGCCAATATCGATGACTAATAAAGTCATAAATCCAACAGTGTCAGATAATAGCGCAACACCACCAGGCACCAACAAGGTCCTAAATGCATGTTGAGCTGCAATTTTTACTGACATGCCCTGTGCGGCTTTTTTGCCTACCGCATTAATCATTTGAACACCGTGTGAGACACCAATGGCAAAAACCAAGAACGGTACCAAAATTGACATTGGATCTAGGCCGAAACCAAACAAGGTTAACAAACCAAGTTGCCAAATCACGGCAATAATTGAACAAGCAAGTGGCAAGAATGTGAGCATTGCGGAGCGACAAAAGAAAAAAACCATAATTGCCGTAATCGCGATAGCAATAGCAAAGAACAAAAGAACGTCCTTCGCACCGTTTGCTACATCACCAATCATTTTTGCAAAACCGATGATGTGAACACTGGTTTGCTCATTCTCAAATTGCCCGCGAAGCTGCGATTCAAGCTCACTGGCAATTTTTAAAGTATCTAAAGGCTCGCCTGTCTCAGGATTGATGTCAAGTAATTGGGCGGTAACCATGGCACATTTAAAGTCGTTTGATACCTGGCGCCCAACGATGCCTGCTTTGTCGATATTTTTGCGCACTGTTTCAAGCGCACTTTGCTTTGACGAATCAAAGTCTGCTGGTATTACAGGGCCACCAGAGAAGCCCCCTTCAACAATTTCAGTAAAACGTGTCGATGGTGCATATAAAGAAACAACCAAGGAACGATCAATCCCGTTTATAAAAAACAGCTGATCATGAACATTTTTTAAAGTGTCAAAGAAATTAGTGTTAAATATGGTACTGTTTTTATCGCAAACTGAAACTAGGATATTATTCGCCCCACCAAAATTCTCCTTATGCTTCATGTACGTTTGCATATACTCATGATTCAAAGGGATGTTCTTGGTAAATCCTGCGTCTAGCTTAAGCATAGAAGCCTGATAAATAAGAAACACTGTGGCAAGAATAAAGGCGAAAATCACCGCCATGCGGTGTCTGAATACAAGTTTTTCTATACTATCAACAAGGCTGTTCATGATTATTTATTTACTTCTATCATTTTGAGGCCGCCTGCACTGGCAAGTAGCAAAGTAGAATTATGTAAAACCGCATTGGCAATCGCGTCGGAAAAGTCTGTCTGTAGCTCATTTATTGAAGCATGTTGTCGACAATTTTCTTTATTAGCGGGCTTAAGACTGTCTGATGATAAACGCTCTGCATCAATTTCTAAAACAACACCATTATTGCCCACAATAAATACTGCTTCGTCATCTACTACGATCCCGTTCAAGGTATTTGTAAGGCAAGTGTTTATTCGTTTAAAAGATAAGTTTGAACCATTATTAGTGAAATCAACTTGGTTTTGAGCGGATGCTTGTGGATTAGATAACAAAAACATATTACCCCGAAGTCCAATGGCAAGAACATCTCCAGTAGGTAAAGCCCTCACATCAAAGAAAGATCCAAAATAATCGATGTCAAGTCGCACCCAGTTTCGACCACGATCAAGGCTACGCGCTATTAGACCTGCCTCGCCAGCAACATATAATATGTTGTCCGAGATACTAAGCCGATTAAAGTGCGGTGATATAAACGAAAGCTCTTCTAAATAAAAAGCTTCATCGTCTTTTATGCTTTCGAGATAATCATTATCATCAGCTGATAATACCGAAGCATGCCTTTCTTGAGTCCACGTTTCTCCACCGTCAAGTGTTCGGTAAAATAGGCCATAAGCACCGACGGCTATCCCCTCATTAGCATCGAAGAAAAGTACATCTAATAGGGGTCTGTCTAACTCTGGTGCCTGTTGTAACAATCTCCAACTATTACCGCCATCTTCCGATTTGATAATACTCGCATCATGACCAACTGCCCATGCTTCACTGCCGAATTGCTCAACAGCAGTCAAAGTAACCTTCGTTGGAACGATTACTTGCTCAAAATCGGTTTCGTCCAGAGAGCTAATAAGTACATGTCCCCTTTCGCCCACTGCCAACATAGACTGGTGCTTGGATATACCTAGCATCAAGGAATCTTTGACTAATGGTGCTTTGTAGCTTTCTTCGGCTAATACAGATGACGAAAAAATCAAAACTGACATATAAACCAATTGTAGAAGGTGGCGTTGCTTCACTAATACTTTTCCTCTAAAAAAAACGGTTGGCATTGCCAACCGTTTGTTCGATTAACGTTTACCGGCTCTCCTGAGCGCTTGAGGTGTAAATTCTCTATCGTCCATTTTGATAGTAAAGTCATACATCTGCTCTTCATTATCTAAGCCGATAACAAGGTAGCGTCGCGAGTTTAGGTCATGGTAAACATCTAGCGTTGACCAATGCGTAGGCACATCGTAGTAGTTTACACCATGTGCAATGCCCACACGGTAAAGTTCCCCTCGATTATCATACATATCTGCAACATGTACCTGCCAGCTATCTTCGTCAATATAGAAAACGCGCTTCTGGTAAACGTGTCTAAACTCATCTTTTAAGTTAGCTTCAACGACCCATACGCGATGCTTTTCAAAACGCGTTAGTTCTGGGTTGACGTGACCTTCCTTAAGAATTTGCTCATAGCTTACGTCGTCGGTATGTATTGCATAGTTATTATATGCAATATACATTTCTTGCTTGCCTTTTAATTCCCAATTATAGCGATTTGGAGAACCATTAAACATATCAAAATCATCAGTCGTACGCAGTCCATCGGCTTGTGTACCAGGTGCATCATAAGCAATGTTTGGAGCACGTCTTACACGGCGCTGTCCAGTATTGTATGTCCATGCTTGTCGTGGCTCTTTAATTTGGTCAACCGTTTCATGCACTAACAAAGCAGTACCTGCCAATCGTGCTGGTTTTGTCACAGATTGCTTAAACTTGAAGAGTATATTGCTTTCGACCAAAGATTCAGGAGTTGCGTCAGGCTCAGCGTACTTGATCATTAAATGCTCTTCAAACCCAATAACATTATAGTCACCTCCAGCAGTAACAGCGGCCTGACCACCATAACGCTTTACGGCTTCTCCACGATAGCGAAGAATGTGATTCCAAATGGCTTCCACTCCATCATTTGGAATTGGGAAAGGTATACCAATTGCTGCACCTTTTATCCCGTTGCCACCTTCAAGAAGCTCCGCTCTTTTTGCATTCGCAAGTGTAGCGTCATATACATATTGTGGGTTAGACGCAGAACGACGCGTTGGATATATTGGCATTTTATAGCTGTCTGGATACGTTTCAAACAACTTCATCTGCCCATCGCTTAAGAATTCCGCGTATTCTTTGTAGTTGCTAGCAGTAATAGTGAACAAAGGCTTATCATTTGGGTACGGATCTACGTGAAATCCACCTTTTACGAAGCCTGCTGGTGCACTAGTTATGCCCCCAGTCCATTCAGGAATACTACCATCAGCGTTGCCTGATTTCTCAGCGCCAAGTGGTGTAAGCTCAGCCCCTAACTTTGCAGCCTCTGCTTCCGATACTTTTGCAAATGCTTGATGAGAAGCAAATGCGATACTAATGCTTGCCGCAACGATACCAATTTTTTTAATCATTACTACATCCTTAAATTGCGTATTTAATATTGAAAGAAGCAAAGTCACGATCAGACAAAGCGTTAGTTGTACCTAATCCACCCCAGAATGCGCTATACGAGGCGGTGAAGGACCATTTGCTTAGGTAGTCTAAGGTAAATGACAAATTAGCTGACTTACGATCTTCCAAAAATAAGAATAACGGGTCTGGCGTGGTGCCGCTGACATCATGTGAAAAAGTTGCCCTTGTACGAAGATTCATTCCGGCAAATACGTTATTAAAATCAGCTACTGCCAACAAACGATATCCCCATGCGTCGTCCGTACCAAATGGATTAGTTTCAGGTCCATCTGATAAGCCTACATGCAAACCTTCTCGACGATTTGTTGGATCACCAATTACTGGCTCCAAAGAAGGCGTCCGAGCTGTGCCCGGTGCGTTTAAACGAATCAATTCAGGGTCAGGGAAATCAACAATGTTCACATATCCAGCTTCCCCTAAAATAATTAAGTTATCTGTGCCGAGTGCCGGACCAAATATATGAGAAGCTGTCATTTGAGCTTGCCAAGTGTCTGATAGTAAGAAGCCATCTGCTGTTTCACCAGGCCCTACGTTTCGGCCAATATTTCTTAATTGAGATATACCTGCTAAGTCTGGACGCAAGCCAGCATTTGCAAGTTGCTCTGGCATAGCGGTATACAATAACTCAACATCGTCAATTTGCAGTGGTTCGTCTTGTCTATAGGCAAACTCGCCTGCAAGAGCAGTTTCTCCAACTGTGGTGTTAAAGCTAACACCATATAGTTTAATATCTTCGGGATAGGCAAAACGAGATTTAGTAAACGCACGTAAATCGGTTAGATTTTCACGCGTGATAGTTGTGGTAGCCAACATATTTAAGTCTGCACCGATAGCTTCCGCTCTGAAATCTGACGTAACACCTGACACCAATGGGCGCTGCGAGTGATAGTTAATGTGATAAAAACCAAATTCTGTTTCATTCAATTCAGGCGAGTACCAAGTAAATTTTAAACCATACTGACCAGAATCACTTGCTTCGTCGTGAGCTGCATCACTAGGTGCTCTCACCGCCACTTTAGTTGGGTACGCTAAATACGCTTGACCAGCTAATTCAGGGCTAATAGCGCCAGCACGAAGAGCACTACCTAAACCATTTAATTGAGTCACAAGCGTATCAGCATCGATATCAGGGTTACCTGTAAATCCTAGCTGAATGTTATTAAACGAGCCACCCTCGCCTGCAAAATCGTTTGTCGCGAAGTAACTACCTGCTACTGGCAACAAAGACCTCTCATATTCGTACTGAATATAACCTTCGAAGCTAAGTGTATCAGTCAAGCCGATAGAACCGTATAGCATACCAACAGGGATAAAGACCTCTTTAAGCTCGGAGCCCGGCGCTCTTGCACGAGTGACGTCAACTGGGTTAGTTGTATTTATACCGTGTTGAATAAAGGTGCTTTCGCCCCAACTCACAACTTGGTCGCCCAAGCGCACAGTTACTGGCATATCACCAAGGTAAAAATCGTAATAGACGAAAAAGTCTAACATTCTAGCATCACGACAAAGCTCGTCTCGCGCTTCAGGATCACGACATGGATCAACTGTTACACCAGTGATTGGGTTTGCCCAGTCTCTATCAGAATCAGACAACTCGAAATCATAAAAATAAAATCCGCGAGCAAAAAAACCAACATCACCGTAATTGATGTCTAATTCATGCAGGCCTACAAACTGCGTAGAAAATGCTTCGCCTGGATCAAAACTTAAGTTACCTAAATCGCCGTTAGTCGAGTAGGCTCCATCCGCCAATGACCAAACATCAGCACTTGGGTAAATCACGTTAGTTGCCGCGTTATAACCCGTCCAATCGAAGGTAGGTAGGTTACTATGACCAATTAAGTTTAAGTCCCTTTCTTCTGTTCTGATGCTAGTTGCGAGCGTAAAGTTTGAGTCGAGGTTGATGTTTAGGTCACCGAACTGCCAGTCTGCTGCAGAGACCTTACTCGACGCAAGCGCCAAGATGCTAGTAGCAACACCTATTGCGATAGTTGTTTTTTTATATGCGCAAGGTTTGTTTGTCATGTGTTTACCTTCTCCAAATACATACATGTATTGATTATTGTAGTCATGCTATTCGATTTAACAAAATGATTACATTATTTTATTGTAATCGCAAGAACTAATCGTACCAGTTAATTAAACTGTTGAATTTTCAAACAGTTCAAAATTTGTGCATACCGAAATAAGTGAAACGACAAGCTCGTATATTGCTTGCTGTGTAAATTTAAATGAAACTAATTGTTACTAAACATTCTTAAAATCAATCATTTAGTAAATTGATACTTTTGATTTTATGATTTCGGTCAGTTTCGACACGAAATCGACCTTTAATTCCACTGGGGGTTATAAAACGTTTAAGGTGTTCTTTGGGAAGTTGAATGCGCTTGCCGTCATCGCTGGTAACAATGACTGATTTTATATGTGAAAGGTAAAGCTCTTCACAATCTGCATAGCTCAAACTCGCTGAAAAGTAATAATGGTGGTCACGCATTATATTATCGCCGTGTCAAAATGCCCAAGAACTTACTATTAGGGCATTTTGTTAAACGAATTATAACCTTAGCCTTGCAAGCTCTTAGAAATTTTTTCATACAAATCGTTACTTAAATCTGGTTTATCAAAAATACGGACTAATTGAGCTTTCATTTTTTCCTGAGTCTCTGTGTCGTAGTTCGCAAATTGAATCAACGGCGTTATCAAACGAGAAGCAACTTGCGGGTTCAAACTATCGACCTGAATAATATAATCAGCCAAGTATTTGTATCCTAGGCCATTCTCTTGGTGAAAACCGTTTGCGTTAAAGAATGCAAAGGATCCAATCAAAGCACGAACTTTATTTGGGTTCTTTATTGAATATTGTTGATGAGCTTGCAAAAGATCGAGATGAGATAAAATATCATGGCGATCTTTAGTAGCATGCAGAGAAAACCACTTATCCATCACAACAGGGTCTTCAGAATATGCTGATTCAAACTCCAGCATTAAGTCATCAAACACTGAATCATTTGATAGTTGCGCCGCTTTTAGAGCCGATAGCTTATCTGTCATGTTATCCGCCATAGAAAATTGCATCCGGCAGGTATCCGAAAAATCATTAGGCTTTGCTATTGCTAACCATTTTAAACTTATTGCTTTTAGGCGACGTGCATTAATTTGCGATTTTTCATAAGCATATGTTTCGCGAGCCTCGTGCAAGGTTTCGTATAAAGGTAATATGAAATCTATTAGGTACGGCGCCATCATCGTTTGCAGTTTTTTTAGTGCAATATCCGCAGTTCGCGGGTTTACGCATTTAATGTTTGAATATACGCTTTCTACGCTAGGTGCAGTAAGCAATTGAGCATGAACTTCCGGCGCTACTTGTAGTTCCTTCAATGCTGTGCAAAATTGTTGTATCAATGCCTTTGTTTCATTATCTGGTGATGCAAGTTTTTCGTCGCTATCAGATATAGCTGAATTAGTCAGCTTAGCCATCTTACTTTCATACAATCTCTGTATTAAATATTGATAACAACGTTGACTGGCTTCCCATTTAGAATAATCGCTTTTGCTGTGACACAATATTACTATCAGTTCCTCGAAGGTATATTCGTATTCAATCTTTACTGGCGCTGAAAAGTCTTGTAGTAAGACTGGAATAATCTTTTGGCGTTCATTGTCTGGATCAGGATTAAGCCCATTAACTTTCAAACTAAATGTATCTTCACTCAGAACCACAGTGTCTGTATCTAGGTCAAGGGCATTCCCTTGAGAATCTAATGCCTCCATTTTTATTGGAATAAACAAGGAACGCTTAATATCCTGATCTTTAGTGGGAGCAGTATATTGTCTAAAATTCAAAACAACCTTGTTTGCTTCGATATCCTGATTTACGTTCACAATTGGCGTGCCAGATTGAGAATACCATAATTTAAAATGCCCTAAATCATGCTCGTTCGCGTCCTGCATTGCATTTACAAAATCATCACAAGTAACTGCTTGACCATCGTGTCTCTTAAAATATAAATCCATACCCTTTCTAAAGCCTTCTGAGCCTAGCAAAGTATGTAACATACGAATAACTTCTGCGCCTTTATCATACACCGTCACTGTGTAGAAGTTGTTCATCTCCATAACGACATCAGGTCGTATTGGATGACTCATCGGCCCTGCGTCTTCCGCAAACTGATGTTCTTTTATCACCTTAACTTGGTTTATTCGAGTAATTAGAGGACTGGACATATCTGCAGAGAATTGCTGGTCTCTAAAAACGGTCAGGCCTTCCTTTAAACTCAGTTGGAACCAATCCCTACATGTGACTCTGTTTCCGGTCCAGTTATGAAAATACTCGTGGGCGATGATCGATTCAATGTTGAAATAATCCTCATCAGTGGCTGTATTGCTATCTGCCAGTACGAACTTTGAATTGAAGACATTAAGTCCTTTGTTTTCCATAGCTCCCATATTAAAAAAGTCGACAGCAACTACCATGTAAACATCAAGGTCGTACTCTAAGCCATAACTGTCTTCGTCCCACTGCATTGATTTTTTCAATGAATCTAGGGCATGTTGACCTTTATTCTTACGGCCTTTATCAACGTACAATTCAAGCGCGACTTTTTTCCCCGATTTCGTCAGATATTCATCTTTCAGTAAGTCAAAAGAGCCTGCTACCAAGGCAAACAAATAGCATGGTTTAGGAAACGGGTCATGCCAAATAACTTCTCTTTTTCCTTCAACGAATCCGCTATCATAAACTTTGTTACCATTGCTCAATAAATGCTCCATATCATTGTCATGAGTCACGATCTTAACTGTATAAATGGATAAAACATCTGGGCGATCTAAAAAGTAGGTTATTTTCCTAAAACCTTCTGCCTCACACTGTGTACAAAAGGAATTGTTAGAAAAGTATAAGCCCTCAAGACTGGTATTTGATATCGGATTAATTTTATTTTTTATTGTTAATTCAAAGGTTTCATCTGACATTTGTGCTTCATCTATATGAATTTGCAAACCTTTATCAGACACTGAGTAGTCTTTGTCTTTAAGCAACTCATTTTCGTTTATTAGTACTGAAATAAGTTCTAACTGTTCACCGTCTAAAGTAAGTACATTTGAATCAGTATCTAGTCGCTTTATTTTTAGCAAGGATTCTACCAAGGTGTCACTTTCAGACAAAGTAAAGCAGAGGTTTACGTCTTCAATAGTAAAAGATGGAGGTAGATAGTCTAAACGTTTCTTTGCTTGTAAAGCGTCTGTCATATTTAATATAGCCTTAGTTGGGAACGTGAGTACTCAGTTATACCAATAAAAAGATGATACATTTTTAACATGATTTACCGGTATTCGATATAAACGAATTTATTTACGCGTCTTTTAGAGCGACTTTAGGTGGCTCGAGTCGTAATATTTTTATGCCAAGATACGCATAAATAACCGCTAAAATAGGATTAATTAAGTTAAAAAAGGCATAAAAGATGTAGGTAAATGGATGCACACCCAGCACGCCATGCATATACGCGCCACATGTATTCCAAGGGATCAGCGGCGATGTTATCGTGCCGCCGTCTTCGAGGCTCCTCGATAGATTTAATTGATGCAGATTTCGCTTTTCAAACTCTTCCTTATACATTCTGCCCGGCATAACGATTGAAATATACTGGTCAGCGGTTACTAAATTAGTACCGATACAAGTCAATATGGTTCTACTTACCATATCTCCTGCGCTATGAGCGCCTTTCAAACAAGCCGACACAATTGCGGTTAACAAACCTACTCGTTCTAAAACCGCACCGAATGACATCGCGCAAATGATCAACCATATCGTGTTGAGCATGCTAGACATACCACCTCGACTCAACAAACTATTTAAATTCTCATCACTTGTAGAGAAAGAAACGCCATCAAAAAGTGCTGTCCAAACCACCATCAATTGGGTTATGTTATCGCCAAAATCAGTTTCAAGCATCCCAGTTACGACATCTTGTTGAAACATTAGTGCCCAAATCCCACCTAGTATTGCGCCAATCGAAACAGCAGGAAAAGCTGGCATTTTATTAATCGCTAATGCCAACAAAACAAATAAAGGGATTAGGGTATACCAGGCAATTGTAAACTCTTGAGTAAGCGTTATTTGCATTTGCTCAATTCGATCAGCGCTGCTCGCTGCTTCTTCTTGAAAACCCAAAATAACGAAGAGAACCAATGCAATAGAGATACTCGGTACGGTCGTCCACAGCATATATTTTATATGTTCGAATAAATTCGTGCCTGCAATCGCTGGAGCGAGATTCGTGGTTTCAGAAAGCGGCGATAATTTATCACCAAAATATGCACCAGATACAATCGCGCCAGCAGTAATCGCAAGACTCAATTCCATTCCCGTCGCAACGCCAATAAGTGCCACACCAATGGTCGCAGCAGTAGTCCAACTGCTGCCTATACTCATCGCCACTACCGCACAGATTAAGCAACTTGCCGCGTAAAAAAAGGTCGGATTTAACAGGGAAAGCCCATAATATATCAAGGTCGGCACAGTACCCGCGAGCATCCATGTGCCAATGAGCGCCCCTACGGCTAATAAAATAAGACAGGCACCTAAAGACATCGAAATGCCTTTAACTATCCCCTTCTCTATGTCGACCCAAGTATGGCCGTTTTTCATTCCAACCACCGCAGCTAAAAACATACCTATCAATAGTGCGATTTGATTTGGACCATAGGATGAATCTGCGCCAAATAATAGAACCGCGCTGAACATCAAAAACACTAACACTAATATAGGAATGAGTGCATCTGCGAGGCTCGGAGCTTTTATTTGACGAGTTGATTGATTATTTTCTGACATGTTATATCACCGACCGGTAAAACATAATTGCGATTACAAAGGGACATACAAACTTCACATACCATGGCCAAATCTTCCAGAAGAAGCTCATTTCTACGCCATCGTAACCCTGTTTCAATTCATTGAGAATTTGATCTCTTTTCCATACCCAGCCAGCAAAAACACACAATACTAAGCCAAGTAAAGGCTGGCTATATTCTGTTGTCAGCGTAATTACAAAACCAAACAGTGCAGCAAAATTAAACACTATGATGGAGGCGAAACAGAACACGACTAAACTCAATAATATCGTCGCTTTTTTTCGTCTTATTCCACGATTATCAACTAGGTAAGCAACAGGTACTTCTAGCATGCTTATTGAAGAGGTCAACGCTGCAATGACCATCAACGCAAAAAAGATAAATGCAATAAAGGCTCCAATGTAACCCATAGAAGTAAATAAAGACGGGAGTACTTGAAAAATGAGTGACGGGCCAGAAATTAGTTTTCCATCACTAAAAATTTCCACTCCATTCGCCAATGCTACGTACATCGCTGGAATAATCAGCATACCTGCAAGCACTGCAACGCCTATATCTACTAGAGCTACTGACGTGCCTAGTTTGGGAAGATTTTCATGCTTTTGAATATATGAGCCATAAACCAACATCGTGCCGACACCAAGGCTCATCGAAAAGAATGCCTGGCCCATTGCGTCTATCATAAGGCCAGCGTCTAGAACACGAGTGAAATCAGGCAGCAAAAAAGCCTTCCAACCTTCACCGGCTCCGTCTTGAGTACTCACATAAGTAATTAAAGCAAGAATTAGGATCAGTAATGTTGGCATCAATCGCACTGACCAGCGCTCTATTCCGTTGCTGACACCACCAATCACTACAAAGCAGGTTAAGCTCAAAAATAAAGCCATAAAAAAGAGGTTTCTGAATATACCATCTTCGGTTAGCCAAGCAATATTGATTGTAGCTACCTGTGCAATAGCATCAACGAAATAAGAAATCATCCAACCCGCTACTATGCTATAGAAAGCGAGTATCAGGATAACGGTGATCGCACCCACCGAACCAACAAATGTTCCGACTTTGTTACCTGAGATTTGACCGAGCGCATCAATCATATTAGTGCGCTTTGCCCGACCGATGATTAGTTCGGCCATTAAAACAGGATAAGCGAGTAAAAAGGCCATGATCAAATAAATTAATACAAAAGCCGCCCCGCCATTTTCTGCTACCTTTGTAGGGAAACCCCAAATATTACCCAAGCCAACTGCAGAACCCGCTGCGGCCAAAATAAATCCGAGGCGAGAGGAAAATTGACCTCTTGCGCTCATAACAACCTCTTTTTTTTATTGTTTTTTTTATAGAAAAAACGCAAGCATTTTATTGCCTTGCGTTTCTTCACCATCCAAATTGTTGTTTTATTTAATCCCTAAGCATCGCTTCGTAAAGCGTAACTTCCTGTAGAGATCATATCGTATGTAATATTTGCCGCTTCACTAAGAAATGGATCAATTTCCTCTAAGGCGTCTGGCAAATCATCATCAAGCGATTCTATTTTCGGCAAACCAAGACGACCTAGTCGCTCGTTTACACGCTTAAGACGCTTTTCTTCGTTCTCTTGTTTTTCTGCCAAGCGCTCAGAGGCGACCAATGAAATAAAGGTCTTGTCTTTGTTCTTTTTATAATCTTCTATATCCGAGTATAAATATTGAAATTCCGGATCTTTCATTGCACGAGCATTGTGTTTGGCTAACAACACATCAAGAGCAGGCGTATTGCTTTGTAGGCTAGTATAATTTGCTCTCGGTATACTGTCCCATGGCAAAGCAGTTTCCTCACTACTTTCGCCCCATTCTTTCGGGTCTATCGCCGAAGGGTAGCTAATATCTGGCTTTACGCCTAAATGTTGAGTGCTGCCGCCATTAATTCTATAGAACTTACCAGTTGTAAACTGCACTGCACCTAATGGGTTTTCAAAGAAGTCATAAACTCTTCCAAGGGAGCGGTGTTGCTGGACAGTACCTTTCCCAAACGTTTGTTCACCAATTATGATCGCACGATTAAAATCCTGCATAGCGGCTGCAAAAATTTCTGATGCAGATGCACTAAAACGGTCAACCATTACAGTCAGTGGACCTGAATAATGAACAATACCATCAGTATTACGTTCAACATCGATACGCCCATTTTCATAACGGACTTGCACAACTGGCCCCTTTTCAATAAACAAGCCGCTCAACGCAATTGCTTCGGGCAACGAACCTCCGCCATTACCTCTCAAATCAACAATGATGCCTTCTACAGACTCTTCTTTTAATTCATTGATCAATTTAATCACGTCAACATGCAAGCGATGGTAGAAAGAAGGGATTTCAATCACCCCGAGTTTTTTACCAGCGTTTATACCGTCTGGCGCTATAAAAACCTCTGCCTTGGCTTGTCTATCTTCAAGTTTAACTTTGTCCCTTGTAATTTCGACCTCTTTAATGCTCTTGGTATCAGTTCCACCCTTTTGAACTTGAAGGCGAACAACTGAGCCTTTAGGGCCCTTAATCAAATCGACGACTTCATCTAAGCGCCACCCAACCACATCGACATAAGCTTTTTCATCTTCTTGAGCTACACCAATTATTTTATCTTTTGGTTTTATTTGCCCTGACTTATCCGCGGGCCCTCCAGCGACTAAACTCATGATCACGGTGTGGTCTTCTTCACTTCTAAGAACCGCCCCTATCCCTTCAAGAGATAAATTCATATCCATTTGAAATCGTTCAGTATTTCTTGGTGAGAGATAACTTGTATGCGCTTCAATGCTTCTAGCAAAGGCATTCATTAGGGTTTGAAAAACATCTTCACTATTTGTTTGACTCAAACGACGAATAGCCCTGTTGTAACGCTTAGCTAATATATCCTGTGTTTCTTCCCATGTTTTATCGGCTAATTTCAGGTTCAGGGCGTCATACTTAACTCTTTGCCGCCAAATTTCATTTAGCTCTGCTTGACTTTTCGGCCATGATGCATCTTCGCGGTCATAAAAGAATTTATCGCCTTCCTTTTCAAAATCAAACGGCTCGTCAAGTAAACTTAGTGCGTACTCCATACGCTCTTGACGTCGTTTTAAATTTTCTTCATATATATCGTAAGGTAACTTCAAATCGCCAAGTCGTATTGCTTCGTCAAACTTGTCTGAAAAATCTGCAAAGCTATCTATGTCTTTCTTTAAGAAAAAGTGCTTTGAATTATCGAGCACTTCTAGATAGCGACTAAACACCTGTTCCGACAAGGTATCGTCGATTTTAATCTTCTTGTAGTGAGCTCTAGTGAACAAATCAGAAATTCTTTTCGCTGCTATTGAATGCTGCTTTTCTTGCTTTAATTCAGGTAGTTCAAAAGTCTCAGAACTCACTTTTGCATTAGCTACTGCTAAAGCACCAGCGAATACAAATGCACTAACAATGCTTGTTGTCAGAAGCCCTTTTAATGGCTTTGAAATAACGTTTTGTTGCATAAAAATTCCTCTTGAACTGCTTAAAAGGCATACCTTTGATTGTGACAATGCTCTAATGGTACATATGACCTTTGAGATTTAACCTTCCTTCAGCGGTGTATACAGTTGAGTCGCTTGCACTTTGACCGTCATACCAGACTTAAGTTGCACAGAAACTCCATCTTTTCCAATGTCTGTGATAGTCACCGGCATCGGTTCTTTACCAAGCTTCACTAAGGCTGTTTTACCTAAAACTAATTCTTCTTGCGCAAGATTTTTATCAATCTTCGGAGGCTCAGGGCGTTTTTGTGCTTGTTGGCGTTGATTATTGGTATTATGAGAATTAGGTCTAGAAGAATATTTGCGCGTTTTGTGTGGTGGTTTATTATTAGGCTTTGTTCGAGTCGCTGTGATGTCCACCTTCCCTTTCTCTGCTGAACTAGCAGATTCGGCGTTCTTACTTGAAGCAGTATTTTCCGATTGCAATTTTCTGGCATCGCGCCTTTCTTTTGCTTTTTGTTCACGGACTTTTGCTGCTTTAGCCTTGCTCTCTTCTAATTGTTGACTAGCATGCTCTGCGTGCTGTTTTTCAACTAAATCACCGCTTTCTCCCTGCAAATCTATTCTTGCTGCGCCTGTCTGCACCGACGCTAGATATTTCCAACTGCTTGTATAATGCCTCAAGCTCATACGCAGTAATCGTTTGCTTATCAGCTCAGATCCATCGAGCTCTTTTGCTAAGTCTTGGAATATTCCGATTTTTAACGGTTGTACCTTTCCTTCAAGAAAGAAACACTTTGGATACTGTTTAGATAAGAAAAGAAGTGCTTCTTTTTGATTAGTTAGCTTTTGTTGTTCCATTAATAATTAGTACTTATATGTTAATTTGTGGGTCTAAATGTCGTTTTCGAAGTTGCTATTATCCCAAGTATTATGCAGATGATCTACCCAATCAACTAAATCGTCAACATCAATGTCAGCTAAATTACTGTCTTGATGCCAATGTTGCCAGCAAAAATTCAGCATATTCTCTAAGGTTTGGGTATCAATGTCATCATCTGCACCATCATACACAAGGTGCAATATTTCGTTTAACGTATCACTTGCCGCTTCAGGATCAGAGTGAATATCCTCAAGATCGCTTGGAGTAGCTAAAATAGTATGAATATCAATCAAGTTCTTCATTGTAAACTATCTAATAGTATCGACAAGTATATCGACTATTTGAGTGAGCCCCACTAAGTCTTGTTCATCAAATCGATTGTATTTTGGACTATCAATATCTAATACACCAATCAATTCTCCGTTTTTACATATCGGAATAACGATTTCAGAATTAGATGCCGCATCACAAGCTATGTGACCATCAAATTCGTGTACGTTACCAATCACTTGCGCTTCTTTTTTCTGAGCTGCCGTCCCGCACACTCCTTGTCCCATAGGGATTCTTACGCATGCGATTTGTCCTTGAAAAGGCCCTAGCACAAGTTGCTTCTGTTTGAATATATAAAAACCAGCCCAGTTCAATTCTTCGAGTTGGTTGTACAACAGTGCACTCAAATTAGCCATGTTTGCAATTAAGTCGCTTTCTCCCTCGGTAATTGCTTTTGCTTGAGCAGCTATAATTTTATATTGCGATACTTTTGAATCTATTGTCATATGTTAATTTTCTTTAGTTTCTTTTGGTTGTTTTTTATCGCCTTTACGACGCTTTAATCGTCTTCCACTTTCAATTTTTTCGCTATTTCAAAACTAACAGCAATTCGGGCTTGTACCTTTTGTTCACTCGGTAAAGAAACGCTAGACGCGTCAGATGCTCTCGCTGACAACATTGGTAGTGCTTCATTTCGATAATTAATCGGTGATTGACTGTCAGTTATGCTAATGACATTAACGACCTCCATGTCTAAAGAGTTTGCCATTTTTTGTGCTTTTGTTCGCGCATTTTCAAGTGCTTCGATTGATAGGGCATCTTTGATTTCACTGATATCAGATACCATAAGCGAGACCGAGCCAAAATTATTAGGACGCAATTTAGAAATACCATCGACAATCGTATCAAATGCCCCTAAATCATCGTGGTTAAAATTCACTTTTCGACTGTATACAAAACCTTTTTGTATCGTTTTGCCGTTCTCTCGTTCCGACCATGGATACACCGATATTTGCATAGATTCTATATTTTTTCTCTCAACACCTAAGTCCATCAATGTTGACACAGCTGACGCAATTTTAGTGTCTACTTGCTTCTTTGCCTGACTTAAGTTGACGCTACGTTCGGTAAATGAAAAATTTAGTGTAAAAGCATCTGGTTGAACGCTTTTCTCAGCAAATCCTTGCACAGAAACGCTACGCGTAACCTCTGCAGCGTTTAAAATAAGTGACCAAGTAAAGCACAAAACCAAAATGACTAAACGCATAAAAACTCCTGTTATTGTTGTCTCAAATTCTAGATGCAACTTTTTTCAAAACTATACACGGCAGAATGCCCGCTACCCCAATACCACTAAAATTCGCAGTACAATTCACAATACAATTCCCAGTGCAACACATGACAAAAGGTGCAACACATGGCAAAAGAGACAACACATAGCAAAAGGGACAACACAATAGAGAGCCCTAATCTGGTTTAATAGTATGCAAGACTCATATACTTACATGAGCAATTTGGGCAATTCATCGATACTATTTATTACTGCAATCGGCTTGTGTTGTAATAGCCTATCAACAGAATGGACTCCAAAGGACACTCCAACTCTCGGCATTCCGATATTTTCTGCCATCTGCATATCATAAACAGTATCTCCGACCATCAGAGCCTGATGAGGTTCAAGTCGCCAGCGTTTGAGCAATTTTAAGAGCATGTCTGAAGATGGTTTTGATTCTGCTTCATCTGAACAAATACTGTTATCAAAGTATTGTTGGGTGCCACTTGAATCGAAGGCTCTTTGTAATCCACGCCGAGCCTTTCCGGTTGCAACGCCCAGAGTATGGGTCTCAAATAACTTCTTAAGTGTGTCCTGTGCCCCGTCAAACAGGGAACATGGAGTTTTGTCACTATCAACAAATACACGTTTATAATGTTCAGCCACATGTCGTGCATCATGTTGCGATATACCAAATAACTTCTCTATTGCTGGCACCAGACTGATCCCAATAATATCTTGAACTTCTAAAGCACTTGGAATCGGTAGGTCGCTCAAGCCCGCAGCTGTTTGCATACAATTGACAATTTTACTGGCGGAATCCATTAACGTACCATCCCAGTCAAAAATAATGTGGCTAATCTGTCGCATGTAAGTGCCCTGTCATCTTGTTAATTAACTTCCTTAAGGAAGCATCATATTCGGCTTTAAAGGTAACAACTTGTTCGCTTAATGGATGAATAAAGGATAGTGATTGAGCGTGCAGAAACAAACGTTTGCATCCTTTTTGTCTAACGAACTTAGAAAAATCATCATTACCATACTTAGGATCGTTGGCTATACTATGACCCGCATATTGACAATGCACTCTAATCTGGTGAGTACGTCCAGTAAGGGGTTTAGCTTCAACTAAACTGCAACTAGCAAAGTGCTCAAGAACTCTGTAATGAGTTTCGCTAGGTTTTCCACATTCATCTGCGAAAACCATGCGCTCGCCACTTTGAAGTTGTTGTTTCAACAATTTAGCTTTTACTTTATGACGATTTTTAGGCCAAGTTCCATCAACTAATGCATGATATCGTTTATCCATCTGTTTATTGCGCAATTGCTCATGCAAATGCCTCAAAGCTGATCGTTTTTTTGCTATGAGCATGCAACCAGATGTATCTTTATCAAGCCGATGTACAAGTTCAAGAAACTGAGCATTCGGTCTCAAAGCTCTTATAGCCTCAATCAAACCATAACTTAATCCACTACCACCGTGCACAGCGATCCCAGAAGGTTTATTAATGACAATAATTCTCTCATCCTCAAACAGAATCGCTTCTTCAATAAATCCTAATTTTGCAGTATCGATTATTTGCTCACTTTTTTCTTCTAAGCGAACTGGCGGCACTCTCACAATGTCATCGATTTGAAGCTTATACTCTGGCTTAGCGCGTTTTTTATTTACCCGCACTTCGCCCTTTCTTAAAATCTTGTATATTTTACCCTTAGGCACGCCTTTTAATTTCGCCATTAAATAGTTATCAATACGTTGATACTGATGTGAATCATCAATGGTGAAAAACTGCACTTGGTCGAACTCGTTCGCCATTATTAAAAAAATCCTGAGTTATTTTAGTTATTTGGGAATGAATATTGTATGCGTTATACTTTTGTTGTGATAGTATCACGACTCGCGTGTCTTCGCTCATGAATTGCCTAAGACGTCACGATATTAAACAGTCAAGGTTTACAATCATAAACATATAAGCTTGACGTTTAGCTTGCATTTAGATGTATCAAGCACAATCGATGAAAGAAAACCGTCTTATTACACTATTTGAGACCCTCAGCACAAACGCTGTGAACCACGCGAAAATGAATTATTTGTTTTTTTCCCTAAAATCACGTTCTACCTAAGACAAAATAAGAACAGGGAAAAATTTTTTAGAAAATAGAATACAGATTTACCAGCAAGTTATCACTCATATCTGGCTATGTAAGACCAGATAAATACTGAAAAAATGTTTAAATTAAATGGCAAATACTTTAAATGAGTACACCTTAAATTAGAACAAATAGACGATTATCACAGACGTGAGTCTCTGGGCCCGTCAGCTTACTGGCATCTCTGTAAAGCATAAAGAGTAAAATATGAAAAGAATGTTGATCAACGCAACCCAGCAAGAGGAGTTGCGCGTGGCCTTAGTAGATGGCCAAAAACTCTACGATTTAGATATTGAAAGCCCAGGTCACGAACAAAAGAAAGCAAACATTTATAAAGGTACCATCACTCGTGTTGAACCAAGTTTAGAAGCCGCTTTTGTTGACTACGGTGCTGATAGACACGGTTTCTTACCTCTCAAAGAAATAGCAAAAACCTACTTCCCCAAAGATTACCGATACGATGGCCGCCCTAGTATAAAAGAAGTGGTTTCTGAAGGAACCGAAGTCATCGTTCAAATTGACAAAGAAGAACGTGGGCAAAAAGGCGCGGCTCTTACAACCTTTATTTCTCTCGCGGGCAGTTACCTAGTATTAATGCCTAACAATCCACGCGCGGGCGGTATTTCAAGACGTATTGAAGGTGAAGAACGCACTGAGTTGAAAGCAGCACTAAGCGAATTAGAATTGCCAAAAGGTATGGGCTTAATCGTACGTACTGCTGGTGTTGGAAAATCACCAGAAGAACTAAAATGGGATTTAGGTGTTCTGGTGCATCATTGGAACGCAATTACGGAAGCTGCCAATAGTAAACCGGCCCCTTTCCTTATTCATCAAGAAAGCAACGTTATCGTGCGGGCGATTAGGGATTACTTGCGTCGCGATGTAGGTGAAATACTCATTGATCATAGCAAAATTTATGATCAAGCCCTGCAGCATATACAATTAGTTCGTCCCGATTTTGTTAGTCGTGTAAAAAAATATACTGGCGAAGTTCCTTTATTTTCCCATTATCAGATCGAGTCTCAGATTGAATCAGCGTTCCAGCGCGAAGTTAGACTTCCGTCTGGAGGGTCGATAGTTATCGATCCAACTGAAGCACTCACCTCAATTGATATAAACAGTGCTAGAGCGACAAAAGGCGGAGACATAGAAGAAACCGCTTATAACACCAACTTAGAAGCAGCTGACGAAATCGCACGCCAACTTCGACTGCGCGATTTGGGTGGGCTGATTGTTATCGACTTTATTGACATGTCCCCTGTCAAGCATCAGCGCGAGGTCGAGAACCGAATGAAAGATGCCGTTCGTTCAGACCGTGCGCGCATACAATTAGGTAAGATTTCACGCTTTGGACTGCTTGAAATGTCACGCCAACGATTAAGGCCATCGCTAGGTGAGTCTGCTCATAATGTGTGCCCTCGCTGTGACGGTCATGGCACAATTAGAGGTATAGAGTCATTGGCTTTGTCAGTACTTCGGATCATGGAAGAAGAAGGCATTAAAGACAATACTGGTCAAATAGAAGCGCAGCTGCCTGTTACCGTTGCCACCTATTTACTGAACGAAAAACGCGCATCAATACAGAAACTCGAATCGCGTCATGGCGCGTCTTTACTAGTAATTCCAAATCCAAACCTTGAAACACCAAAATTTCAGATTGTAAGACGTCGCCAAGCGGATATCGTCGACGAATTAAGTTATAAAATGGAGTTAGTTGAGGAAAAAGAGACCGCAGCTGATACACCTGCTGCTAAGTCAGCCAAACGAGAAGAGCCAATGTTGCAAGGTATGGGAGCACCACAACAAGCGCCTAGTCCTGTTCCGTCTCCTGCTCCAAAAGCGCCAGAGAAGCCAGAACAAAACACCGGATTATTTGGCAAAATTGCAAGTTGGCTCAATGGCTTATTTGCAAGCGAAGAGCCTGAACCAGAAATTAAAAAACCCACTGAAAAGCGCTCGCCACAGAATCGTCGCCGTAACAATGGTAGAAACGATAGCAGAGGTGGAGAACGTAACAGAGGGCGCAATAATCGACGCAATAATCGCAACGAAGACGCTGAAAAACGCTCAGATAATAAAACAGGTAGCAGACAGGATGGCAAACCTGAGCAAAGAAGGAATAAAGATAACAAACGTCCTCAACGAAATGATAAAAAAGCTGGCCAAGATACTCCAGTGGAGGCAAAGCAGACTGAACAGGATACGGTTAGTAACAATAACCAAGTTGAGACGGTCAAAGAGAAACCAAAGGCACGCAGAAAACCTCAACAAAGACGCACCCGAAGACCTGAAAGAGCGAGTGTTAGAGTTGCAGACGATAGTGTAGCCGAGCAAAACAAAACTGCAGATACTGGTGGCGAAGTAGCAACGACCTCTGAAACAAAAGCGCCAGAGCAAAAGGGTCAAAGTAATATAGTTAAAAGCGAGACAAATAAAGCATCATTAAATGCCAATGTCTCACCTAGTGATGTTGAAAACGAAGCAACAAAAAATGTCGAACAAAGTCCAGAGTCTAATCCTGACAAAGAAAAGCAAAAAGCAGTAGAAACAGCAGCTGTGTCACAAAAAGCGGACAAAGAATCGACACAAAACAGTTCTAAAGCTAATGTGTCTGAGTCTGCAATTAACGAGTCTGATGTAGATTCCGAGTCTAAGAATGAAAATTTGACTGAAGGTATGGCTTCTAGCGAGCAGCAGGAACAAGAATCTACTCAAAATGATGACAATGCAGATACACGTAGCAGAAGTAGAGGAAGACGTTCTGCTAGGCATGTGCGGTCTGCTGGACAAAAACGTAAGCAGCAAAGCAGCGAGCAAGCCCAACAAGTCGAACTCATGTTTGATGCTGAAGTTACAAAAAACCAAAACGAAAGCGCTGAGATTGAAAAGCATGAGCAAGCTAAGGACAATACAGTATCAGACGAAACTGATACTGATATGAACAATAAACCTGAGCAAGCTCCTCTAGCGCTTGACGATACATCTGACGCAAATTTAGATGCAAGTGACGTAGACGAGAAAAGCGCAACGCAGACGGTCACGCCCGATAAAAGTGATACAACTGTTTCAAGCGAAGAGTCATCGTCGACAGAAGCGGTCGAAGCAGCAAACCAAGCCGTAGAAAGCGCCAAAGTTGCCCCGCCTGATGATGCCGATACATCAGATACCACTGAGCAAGATAGTGCGAGTAAAACTACTGTAAACAAGGACTCCGCTGAAAACCTTGAGCTTGCTAATCAGTCAAATGTATCAACGGCAGAGACAAAAACGCCTTTCGTACGCTCGAAAGTGCATTTTGTGTCACATCCAATGACGAAGCCGCAAGAAGTTCAGATGGGCGAATTAAAGCTCGAGATAAGCGCTATGAGCGATGATAAGCGAAGCGAATATAAGACAGATGGCAACACAGCAGCATTATCTAAGGCTAGCAATACGGCCAGTGCACCAATGACGAGACCAGGTGCAACGAGCTAGTTGCATTCATCATATGTTTCATGAATTTATGGAGCATATGATTATTTTGTAACAACTCTAACTACCTTATTTGTAGAGTCTATAATTTATAGAATGCATAAAAAAACGGCTTGAATGCCGTTTTTTTTTATGCAAAGTGCATGTTATTTTGCTGGTCATTTTTTAGCGACAACGGCGGTAATGATTGCAAACCAACTTATCTGCGATTACTTCTTGCTGTTACTTTTCTTGCTGGCCGCCTTTTTCTTTGTTCCCGTTTTAGGTTTGCGTTTATCATCAGCTACCCACTTACCGTCTTGATACCAGGCTGACCATCCAGTTGCTTTCTTGTTTGCATCTTCAGACATGACGTATTGCTGTTTTGTTTTTCGACTATATCGCACAATAGTGTCATGTCCGTCAGGATCCTCCTGAGGAGCATCTGCCAAATAATAAAATTTTGGCGATATACGGTCTCTGAATCTTGCTAATTCTTTTACTAATGGCGCTCTGGTTTCCCGAGACTTTGGAAAAGTAGATGCTGCCATGAAAATGCCAGATGCGCCGTCTCGTAGTACAAAATGTGCGTCTGAGTTTTCACATTCTAACTCAGGTAAAAACACAGGATCTTCTTTTGGTGGAGCTGGCTCACCGTTTCGTAATAATTTGCGAGTATTTTTACATTCCTCGTTAGTACAGCCAAAATATTTACCAAAGCGACCTGTTTTTAATTCCATATTACTTTGGCACTTATCACATTCAATGATCGGACCATCGTAACCTTTTATCTTAAAGGTACCCTTTTCTATTTCATAGCCCATACAGCTCGGCGCATTACCACAAATATGCAACTTACGATGTTCATCAACCAAATAACTGTCCATTGCTGTTTCACAAACAGGACAACGTTTTTTAGCTCTTAACGCTTCGGTCTCCAGCTCGTCCTCGTCACTCACCTTAACGACTTCTTCGCCAGGTGTCAGATTCATTGTTTTGGTGCAGCGTTCTTTGACTGGCAAGTTGTACCCTGAACAACCTAAAAACACACCTGTGCTTGCGGTTCTTAAGTTCATATGGCGCTTACATTCAGTGCATTCGATATCAACTGGCACCGCTTGATTAGGCTGCATTCCACCATCGTTTTGATCGCGCTCGGCAGCGACTAATTTTGATTCAAAATCCGAATAAAATTTATCTAAGACATGCTTCCAGTTTAATTCACCATCTGCAATGTCATCTAGTTGCTGTTCCATATTCGCAGTAAAATCATAATTTATTAGACCCGCGAAGTTGTCGACTAAACGGTCGTTGACAATTTCACCCATTTTTTCAGCATAAAATCGTTTATTGTCTAGACGAACATACCCTCTATCCTGAATTGTCGAGATGATACTTGCGTAAGTAGATGGTCTACCAATGCCTCGCTTTTCAAGTTCTTTAACTAAGGACGCTTCATTAAATCGAGCAATCGGTTTAGTAAAGTGCTGTTTGGGATCTAGGTTTACGCACCTTAGTATATCGCCCTGTTTTACGTCTGGAAGTTCAGGTTGCGCATCATCTTTCTTTTTCACTTGATTTAGCACGCGTGTCCAACCATCAAATACAAGCACTCTTCCTTTTGTCGCGAGCTCAAAATCACCCGCCTTAACTTTAATAGTGGTTGCATCGTATTTTGCATTTGTCATTTGGCAAGCAAGGAATTGCCGCCAAATAAGTTCATATAAACGCTGAGCGTCTCTTTCCATTTCCTTTAAAGCACTTGCTTGGACTTTAACATTTGATGGACGAATGGCCTCGTGAGCCTCCTGAGCACCCTCTTTGCTTCCATATTTTAAAGGATTGTTTGGAAGATATTTTTCACCGAAATTGCTCTGAATGTAGTCTCTGGCAGAACTAACGGCTTCTGAACTCAAATTGGTTGAATCGGTTCGCATGTAAGTGATATGCCCGGCCTCGTAAAGACGTTGAGCCATTGTCATCGTTTTCTTTACGCCAAACCCTAAACGTGTACTTGCAGCTTGTTGCAAGGTAGAAGTAATAAAAGGGGCCGAAGGTCTACTTTGCGTAGGTTTTGACTCTCTACTAAGTACTTCGTATGAAGATGATTTGAGTTTTTCTACCGCCGAGAGCGCTTGTTGCTCGTTAACTGGTTTAAACGCACTTTCGTTCTCTTTAGTAACCAACATGCGCATATCATGGGTATTCTTACCCTGTGTTGTCACGTCCGCGTGAATATCCCAAAACTCTTCGGGTACGAATGCTTTTATCTCTCGTTCTCGCTCAACCACAAGTCTTACCGCGACAGACTGTACCCTTCCTGCGGAAAGCCCTCGCGCTACTTTTTTCCACAATAAAGGTGAAAGCATAAAACCAACGACTCTGTCTAGGAAGCGACGAGCTTGCTGTGCGTTGACTCTATTTATATTAAGGTGACTCGGCTTTGAAAACGCTTCTTGAATCGCTGACTTGGTGATCTCATTAAAGACTACGCGCTGAAACTCTTTACCTTTGGAGTTCAACAACTCCTGTAAATGCCAGGCGATTGCTTCACCTTCTCTATCCAAATCCGTCGCGAGATATATAGTGTCTGCGTTTTTTGCTAGCTTTTTCAGCTCACTAACAACTTTCTCTTTGCCTTGTAATATTTGGTAATGGGCATGCCAATTTTGCTGAGGGTCAACACCCATCCGATCTACAAGCTTCCTGTACTCATATTGTTTTAAATAGTTTTGTTTATCTTCTTCATCCCATTCTTTCAATTCCTTTGCAGGCTTTTTGGGCTCAACAAGACCAAGCGACTTAGTCGGCAGGTCCCTAATATGGCCAACACTTGATTTAACAATAAAGTCTTTACCTAGATATTTATTTATTGTTTTTGCCTTTGCGGGAGATTCAACAATAACGAGTGATTTGCCCATGAACTACTAAAAACCTTTTATAATTAGCGATTTGCTATGAAAAATGAGATAGATTTACTCGAATTCAACCTATGTTTCTTTTTTAGGTATATCTGCAAAGTGAATAGAAAACAAGTTGTTCTATATAAATATATTTCAAAAATGCTTCAAACATATTGTTTTTATTACATTTTTCTAAACTATGCATTGGAAATTAAAATTAACTACGTATAATTTCACCGTTAAGCTTAAATAAACACAAGGTGTAGATGGCTCATTAACAATAATGAAATACGACTACACACAATGGATGCAGAGGGTAATGTATGAGCGCGAGAGAAGCAAATTTTGATGGATTAGTGGGGCCAACACACAACTATGCGGGGCTATCGTTTGGTAACGTTGCATCAAAGTCAAACGCTAAAGCAATCAGTAATCCTAAAAAGGCAGCGTTGCAAGGGCTCGAAAAAATGAAGTCTCTAGCGGATCTTGGAATGACTCAAGGCGTACTAGCCCCTCAAGAGCGCCCAGACATGCAAACTTTGAGATCATTAGGTTTTGTCGGCAGTGATGCAGAAGTCCTTGCAAAAGCGGCAAATGAAGCCCCAGAAATACTAGCTGCATGTTGTTCTGCTTCAAGTATGTGGACTGCAAATGCTGCAACAGTATCGCCAAGTGCAGATTGTTCAGATGGTAAAGTTCATTTTACACCAGCAAATTTAACCAATAAGTTTCATCGCTCAATAGAAGCAACAGTGACAGCGCGCGTCCTGAAAGCGACCTTCCCTGACTCTGCATATTTCCAACATCATGCTCATCTTCCTGAAAATGACCATTTTGGAGATGAAGGGGCAGCAAATCACACTAGATTATGTAAAGACTATGATGATCAGGGAATTGAATTATTTGTATACGGAAAACACGCTTTCAATCATACTTCACCAGCACCCAAGAAATACCCTGCTAGACAGACTCTCGAAGCAAGCAAAGCAATTGCACGTTTGCATGGTTTATCTCCAGAATACACGATATTTGCACAACAAAATCCGGATGTTATCGACCAAGGTGTTTTTCATAATGACGTCATTGCCGTCGGAAACAAAAACGTTCTTTTTTATCATCAAGATGCTTTCTTGAATACCAATGCAGTGCGTAATGACATTTTATCGGTTTTTAAGGGTGCTCCTTTTCACTTTATTGAAGTACCTACAAGCGATGTTAGTGTTAACGACGCAGTAAATAGTTATTTATTTAATACTCAACTGTTAAGCTTACCTAGTGGAAAAATGATCATAGTTGCGCCATTAGAGTGTTCCGAGAATGAGGCTGTAAAGCGCTACTTAGAACGTTTAGTTAAAATGGATAACCCAATTACAGAAGTTAAGTTTTACGATGTAAAACAAAGTATGCATAACGGCGGTGGCCCCGCCTGCCTGCGTCTTCGAGTTGTCCTTGAGGATGAAGAACTTGCTTCGGTTAACCCGAATACACTCATGAACGAAGTATTATATGAAAAGCTAGTAAATTGGGTGAAAAAGCATTACAGAGATGAGCTAAGGCCTGATGATTTTGCCGATGTATCTTTGTTGAATGAATCAAGAACAGCATTGGACGAACTAACAAAAATAATGAATTTAGGATCCATATATCCGTTTCAAAGGGTTTAATCAAAGAATAGTCAAAGGGTAAGTTTTCAATTTTTCACTTAATCTGGCATTGTCGATTACGTCATTGCCAGAGCAAATAAAAGTCAAAAAAAAGACGAAAAATAGACAAGGTTGAAATATATTAACCAACTATTGCGATTGAACGGCTTTACGTTCAACTTTGTGTGTTCATCTTTGTGTAATGGTAGTTGGGAAACATGCTGCTTATGCAAGCTATAAAACCTTTTAAAAATATTTAGATTTGATGGTATCTCGTTCACTCAGAATTAGTTTTTTCAGCTTCAGTTTCTTCGATATAAACAGTCTGTAAACCGTGTTTTTTTCTCCGCAGATCACCGAAAATAGCAATCACTAATGATGCTCCCATCATCACCATTACTAAACTAAATGGAAGCGCGCCAATTACCATTGCCGTGCGGATCGCATCTAAGCCCCCAGCGATGATTAGGCCTCCCACAACTAATGCAAGCGCCCCGCCCCAAAACAAAATATGTGGACGAGCTTTTGGCCCCTCATCTCCGGCCGCATTGATTGTATTAATAATTAACACGGCACTGTCGGCAGAGGTAATTAAATAAGTAAGCAATAAAATAACGATAACAACCGACATAGCAAAAGCTAAATTTTCATTTAAAATCACTCCTAGCATCGCAAATAATTGCTCAGCCTGGCCTGCATTTGCAATGGCTCCATTGGCAATTCCTGAAAGCTCTAAATCTATAGCGGTACCGCCTACTAAAGCAAACCACACAAAACACATAGCAGCCGGCCCTAACATAGCCCCGAAAATATACTCTCTTATGGTTCGACCTTTTGAAATACGTGCTAAAAAAAGCCCCACAAACGGGGCAAAAGCTATCCACCACGCCCAGTAGAAAATCGTCCAGGCGCCCTGCCAATCAGCTAGGGCATCTCCCATTTCGCTGCCATCTTTCGTCCATACGCGGAAAATATTTTCGGGTATGGATACGACATAATCTGCAATTCCGACGAAGAAACTAGACAAGCCGAAAAAGGTCGAGCCAAACAAAAGGAAGAAACAAAGGACGAACATACTCAGTACCATATTGATATTTGATAGCCACTTTATTCCTTTGCCAACACCTGATAATGCCGAGAGTGTAGAGCCGCCCATGATGACGACAAGTGCCAAGAGTATGCCTGCCTTAGAGGCAGATTGTTTACCTTTAGCATCGATGGTATAGAGCCAATCGCCGAACCCAATAGTTGATAAACCAGAAATAAACTGTTCTACACCGAACCCTAAAGTTTGCGAAATACCAAGGACGGTGGCTATTACAGCAATTATGTCTATTGCATGACCCAGTGGTCCAGATAGCTTTTTGCCAAACAAAGGTGTGAGAGATGACCGAATAGTCAATGGCAAGCTTCTTCGATATGAATAAAACGCAAGCGACAGACCAACAATGGCATATGCAGTCCACGCAGCAAACCCCCAATGTGTGAATGACCAAATGTAGGCATCACGGACGTTCTCATGTGTACTACCTTCAGTTATTCCCATAATAGTACTGGGGTTTTCAGCAAAGTGGTACATCGGCTCAGCCGTTGCAAAGGTTAACATTCCAATGCCAATACCTGCCCCAAACATCATTGAAAACCAAGAAAAATTAGAGAATTCAGGGCGGTCTTGTGCACAGCCCAAACGCAAGCGACCTACTTTTGGTAAAAGCGCCAAGCATATCGAAAGTATCATGAAGAAGGCCATTGCATACACATACCAATAGTTAAATATAGCGAGTATGAGTGTGTTTAGTTGCCCTAATACTGAAGAGGCATTATCAGGAAAAGCGATGGCCCATAAGATTAAAGCTCCGACTAAAATCTTTGCGGAGATAGTTACGTCTTTACTGAAGCCTCGGTAAAAACCCGACTTGGCTACGCGGATAAATAAATCAGTTAAAGGGGGTTTTATGATAATAAACAGCTTCTTATTTAATAAAGCCTTTATTATACACAGCTGAACAAAAATGTCTCATTGGCTCACGAACTTGCGAATCTGCGAATTTGCGAATTTGCGAATCTGAGAAGATGCCTAGGTGTTTAGTTTCGTTTGTTTATATCAGTTTCATTCTTTTTTAAAATTAATTGCTCGTTAACACCTCATGAGCAAAATTGCGAAAAAGCTGAAGTGTATTACTTCACCTTTTCCGCAATCTTTTTAATTAAGAACGTACTGGGCACACTGGCGTAGTGCCAAAGGGACTATTGGGAGGCGGAGAGGCCTCATCAGTTAAATCATCAGCAGCAACTGGTAAAGTAAATACTTGAAACTGACTAGACTCACTTCCTGATGACTGCCCAAAGACGCTCAAAGTTACCCTAGTCCAATGACCAAATTGTCTTGGATATCTAATTTCAACGGTTGCTTGACCAAATTCGTTGGTTCTCGAAATATTGTCTTTAAAGCTCACTGACGCAACATTGCCCGGCGTTAATAATCCATCTTGATTAGTATCTTCCGTTGTCGCATCTAATAAACCATCTCTGTTGACGTCTTCGTTAGCACAGCCAGGGCTTCGAGTAGGTGTATCCCCGCCGCTGATTGTGACATATATATCTGCATCATCGTTCCAAACCCAGAACCCGGTATAAAATGCACTATCCGCGGGTGATGTTATAGATGCACTTAACTCCGCATCTTTCACAGGTCTGCCGCTAGCGTCAGTCACAAATACTGCAAACTCTTTTAGGTAAGTTGAATTGTCTGGTGATTGAATAGTCGAGCCTGTACCCAAACTTATGTCAAACGCGCGATCTCCAACAGTTAATGTAGAACTGCCATTCACGCCTCCTGCACTGGCGTTTATCGTCACACCGTTGTCACCGCTAACTGAGTTAGATGTATATACCGTTGACGCTATACCATTACTATCCGTTGTAGCCGTATTAGGAGATATTTGTCCGCCAGAACTATCGGCAGTTAAACTAAAATTCACAGTTTGATCTTTGACTAAATTTCCTATTTCATCCCTAACAACCGCGGTTATCGTGCTTGTTTGACCTTCAGGGCCAATAAAGTCTGGTGTTGCATCAACAAAAATTGAATCTACTGTTTCAGCAACAAACTCGATCTCTGCTCGTGCAGTCACTTCGTTACCCTCGTTGTCTACACCTACTGCGGAAATAGACGCGGGTCCGGCATATTCAGATGAAATAGAGAAAGTTGCTTTGCCGTTTGCATCGGTAAGCACTTCATCTACACCAACAACTCCGCCCACCGAAATATCTCCTCTGCTCGAACTGACCGTAATTAATCCGCTCTCAAAAGCAAGATTATCTTTTAGCCACGTAATTTCGAGCTCATGCAAGGTATTTAATGACAAACCATCATCTTCGTCGCTAGCATCAGGTAAGTTAGTGAAGCTAAAATCGTCTTGTTGAACGTCAATAAAAAATGGACTATTCGTAGTATTTAAAGCACTTGCAGTGATTTCTGCTTTACCAGAAACATCTGAAGTGTAAAGCACGGTTACTTGTCCACTTGGGCCTGTTTTGGCTTCTGTTTGTTCCAATTGACCTATGGTAGTACTCAAATTGATGGTCTGATTTGGAATACCGTTACCATCAGAGTCTGATAATACAAAAGTAATAGGTGCTGAATCATTAATAATAATTGATGAAGGGCCGTTTACGTTAATTTCCGTTCCCACAACTTTAATGGTTAATTCCTGGCTTAATGTAGCGGTGCTTGCTGTTACCGTAATATCCCGGTTCCTTTTATTGTTCTGGGTGCTCAAGGTAGCTCTGGCTGTTCCGTCGTCTCCGGTCGCTGCGTCAATATTTGACAATGAAGCCCCTTCATCTGCAGAAAAAGACACACTCACGCCAGGTAATAAAATATTCTGTTCATTTTTAACAACTGCGATTAACTCAACGTCATCACCGCCACTTGAGGCCAATTGAACTGCACTTGCAAATAACTCAAGGTCTACAGGTGTCTGTTGCTTAGTCCCAGCGCTTTCGAAACCTTTTACGACTTGTGATCCGTTTTCAATGCTCGCAGTTAAAGTACCACTGCCTGACAAGGAACCAACACTAAGTTCAATGACCGCTTCACCTTGTGCATTAGTTAATGCGGTTCCTGTGTCATTATTAAATTCCGCTAAGTCATCGATACTCAGCAAAAACGTTACCACTATGCCATTTTGCGCCACGCCATCTTGATTAGTAACGGTAGCGGTTGCTATGAGTGGATTACCTTCAGAAACTTCACTGCTTGCTTCTCCAGCACTGTTTGTAAACGCCAATGTAAGGTTGAACGACGTATTCACAGGCGTTGTAGGATTATTTGTTCCAGTATCATCTCGCGAAAGAGATTCTCCACCGCCACCACAGCCTGCCATAAGCAACAAGGTGGCGATCGTAATAAGTAAAGATTGAAAACGTTTCATTATGTGACCCTTTGGAAAATGGCAAATCAATTTACAGTCGCTCGGTTTAGAGTGTATAAAAGGTTTTAGCTTTTGCGTTATACTTGTTAATCTTAGGTATCCAGACTAATAACCAAAACAACAAGGTCTATTCATGTCAAACACAGATGGTAAATCCAATTTAACTGTTCGAATTCTTATCGGCATGTTTGCAGGAATCGTTATAGGTTCATTTATACAAATGTTATATGACGATTCTGGCGATTTAGTATTATCGTTTTTAGGTATAAATTTTTCGCTTCAAGGATTTTTTGTTCAAGGCATTTTCGAGGTGGGTGGCAAAATTTTTGTTAACTCATTAAAGATGTTGGTCGTACCGCTTGTTTTCGTATCTTTAGTCTGCGGTGTTAGTAGTCTGTCGGACCCATCCAAGTTAGGTAGACTTGGTGGTAAGTCATTGGGCCTTTACATCATGACTACTGGGATAGCCGTTACATTTGCTTTGATAATGGCTTTAATTATTCAGCCTGGCGCAAATTTCACCATTCCTACATCAACAGATTTTGTGGCTAAAGAAGCACCAGCACTGGCTCAAGTCATTATCGATATGTTTCCTTCAAATCCTATAAGTTCTATGGCCGAAGGAAATATGCTGCAAATTATCGTGTTTTCCTTACTGTTTGGCGTAGCGATAACCAAAGCAGGAGATCACGGCAAAAAGATTCAAGCCGCATTCGAATCACTAAATGATGTAATAATGAAAATCGTATTAATCATTATGAATCTAGCTCCTTATGGCGTCTTCTTTTTGATGGCAAAACTAGCTGCTACAGTGGAGTTAGAAGCATTTGGAAGCATTTTGACGTATTTCTTCTTGGTTTTCTTCTTGCTCATTTTACATGCCTTAATTACCTATCCTACCCTGCTAGTGCTTCTTGCAAGACTAAACCCGATCATCCTTTTGACGAAAATGAAAGACACTGCAATATTTGCTTTTAGTTCGTCTAGCAGCAGCGCAACCTTACCTGTAACTATGGCAACGGCTAGAAATAAACTGGGTGTAAAACGTTCAGTCGCCTCTTTTACTATCCCATTAGGCGCTACGATAAATATGGACGGGACGGCTATCATGCAGGGCGTTGCAACCGTTTTCATAGCACAAGTTTATGGTGTTGATTTGTCGACCAGCGATCTATTGATGGTTGTACTTACTGCTACGCTTGCTTCTGTGGGCACTGCGGGTGTACCTGGCGTTGGCCTTATTATGTTGGCAATGGTCTTGCAGCAAGTCAATCTGCCCGTCGACGGTATTGCTCTTATCATTGGTATCGACCGTTTGTTAGATATGACAAGGACCGTTGTTAACGTCACGGGTGATTGCACAGTAGCGTGCATAGTTGCGAAGTCAGAAAAAGAATTAGACGAAGAAGTTTTCAACGACCGAACCCTTTAACTGATAAATATTTACATTACGCATAGTTGTTGCGCTATTTCACTCTTTGAATGTGCGCAACTTCTTATTAACTTACTTTTAAGAATGTCCATTTCATATTTTAGTAGAGCTTTTTTACTATTTGGCTGGTCTTCAAGGTAATTATATACTTTTGATAGAGTGAAAAGCTTGCCGACCTTAGCTTGATCAAGTCTAAGTTCTTCTTTCACCTTATTTGCCCAATCGTCTGCCAGATATTCAGCATATTCTATGAACCGAGGAGAAGCATAATATTCATACAAGCTTTTTGTGGCATGGTGACCATATTCATGAAGTACCACGTCCAATATCGCATTATGAGCTAAATGTTTTTCTTTTGCTCCATAAATGAGATCCAAAAATGCTAAGGATATATGCACTTCAGGCCCTTCGTTGTATATCGCATAGCCGATACCTGGCAACTCCATTTTAGTATCTATAATCAATGAAGTTGTATTCATCAACTGTAAAAGTTGCTCGTCCTGTTTTTGCTTTGCATAACGCACAATTGTGTCTTGTATTTGCGCCAAGCGCTCGGAATACAGTTGTACCAAGTGTTCCGGATGCACTGAAGTTTCATCAGGGATATGATTTTTAGATTCATAATCCCCTGCACTCACATATATGTATGTAGATGATTTCTCTGCATAGACGATATTAGAAAACCCTGCAAAGATAACAAGCGCATAACAGTTAGCCCTATATTTAACATGTGACAGCAAAGACAACAGCATATAAGTAGCCGAAAAAGAATAATAATCTTAGAACGAAAAAAACAAGACTTTAGTTCGCTTCTGATTATTAACTTAGACTAATTAATGAGCAATGTACTTAGTGTAGGTTTTCTACTGGAGAGAGTTTTATCGCCTGTTTAGCAGGATAAATAGTTGATAATATTGCAATCACAAGTACGAGTACATCAGTAAAAACGACATCGACCCAACTCAGCTTGGAAGGTATGGTACTGGTAAAATATATATCACCAGATAGAATTTGAATGCCAGATATATATTCGATTATTTCTATTATTTGACTTAAATAGAGTGCCAACAGCACGCCTATTACCGTTCCAATTAACGCCCCTTTTACTCCATGGTATAAACCTTTGTAAACAAAAATCAGCGCTATATCAAGATTTTGTGAGCCTATGGTTTTTAATATAGCAATCTCTTTGCGCCTTTCTTTTACGCTCATAACTAGCGACGACACAATATTAAAACTAGCAACACCAATAACAAGCGTTAGCACAATGTACACTAAGGTTTTCACCAATTGAATATCTTGGTAAAGATGACCATGAGTGCGAGTCCAATCAGACATATATGCAGCTTGATTAAAGCTGTACCCATATTCTCTGATCAATGAGTAGGATTCAAATGCGTCTTTTAATTGAATTTCTATGTGCGTAATACGAGACTGCAACTGCAAAAGCTCGCCAAGCGTCTGCTTATCTACGAGGCCAATTTGATTATCAATCTCTCCACCAATAGTGAGTACGCCTGCTACTTTAAACCATGCCGATTGTGGTGCTTGAAAACTTAAATCTTGGGTGGTGCTTGGAAGTAAAACCTGAATTTCGTCTCCGATTTCTATATTGAGACGTTCTATTATTTTAGCGCCAAGTAGGATATTGCGATCGCCTGGCTTGAGGATACTTATATAAGAAGTGTCTACGAACTTTGCATTTAAGTATGTACTATCAGCCCCAACAAGTGAAACAGATTTCATGTCTCGGCCAAACTGTATAAGCCCCGTCGCTTTATTTAAGGTAAACACAGCTTCAACTCTCGGGTCATTTTCGACCTGCTCAACAAATGTTTGTTCGACAACTAATCCTTTGTTATCAATGGAAAATAATTCAGCATGCGGTACGATTTTTAAGAGGGAATTTCGCAGTTCATATTCAAAACCGTTCATGATAGACAACAGCAAAATTAAAACACCTGTTCCCAGTGCGATGCCCGTCGTGCTCGACGAAGAAACAAAACTTATGTAGTGATCCTGCCTTTTACTCTCTCTGAATCTTTTTGAAATTTCAAATATATAACTTAGCATCACGCTCAAACCTGAAATTGTCCGTTTTTTAAAGTCAATATCCTATCCATTTCTTTGGCTAGACTGTGGTCGTGAGTAACAATGATGAAGCTAGTTTTTTCAGTTTTATTTATGTCTTTAATCAGAGCGAGAATCTCTGCACTACTGGCTAAATCTAAGTTGCCAGTCGGCTCGTCAGCCATGATCACCGAGGGTTGATTAATTAATGCCCTTGCAATCGCAACACGCTGCCTTTCTCCACCTGATAGTTGTTGTGGTTTATGGCTTAAACGATTGGATAAGCCAACTCGACGCAGTAAGTGTTCAGCCTCCTCCATCGCGTTATCTTTATTTTTACGGGCAATCAATTGAGGCATTGCGACATTTTCTAGAGCACTGAATTCGGGGAGCAAATGATGAAATTGATAAACAAAACCAAGTTGCTTGTTTCTAAACTCTGCCTTGCGTTTATCTGATAAGCCCATTAAATCTTGATTTTGGAAAATGACTTTCCCAGACGATGGTACATCTAAGGTCCCTAAGATATGCAATAAAGTACTTTTTCCTGAGCCAGAGGCACCTAAAATCGCCAACATTTCAGACTTGAATACATCGATATCTACGGTTTTTAAAATTTCAATTTGATCGTCGGCGTCTCGATATATTTTTGATATAGAGCGACCTGATAACAAAGGTGTGGCGTTCATATTTATTTTTATTCTCTCCACTATGATAAGCGAGACTTCTCTGGATACAAGTTTACCCTGCACTGGCGAAAAGCCAAGTGTTAAATGACGCATGAAAAGTATTAATGCGACCCAACGGAACAAAAATAGTAAGGGTAAAAAAGACCTGTTGCGTGTGTTAGCTTAAACTAGAGAGGTTATTTTTGACTTGAGTTAATGGCGGAGTGGACGGGACTCGAACCCGCGACCCCCGGCGTGACAGGCCGGTATTCTAACCAACTGAACTACCACTCCGCATAACTTTATGCTCGCAACTCACGATTTCTCGCAATAAGAACATACAATGAATAAGGTACGCCCTCCTTCACTGCGGCGAGGATAATACGGTGACACGTTTAAGTAGTCAACCTGTTTTTACAAACAAATGTTTCAATGATTAATTTTCAATCAAAGAGACTTATTCTATCTCTTCAGCTACGCGTTTTACGTCTCTGCTTTCTCTTTCTTTTTTGGCTTAAGCTTCGCAAACATGCTAAATAAAGACTGCAGCATAGCGTTTGGCATTCTTTTTATCAAAGCTAGGTTAACACTTTTAAAAATATGATCATTGGGTCTATTCCTAATGTGCATTACGCTTACAATAAGAATACTACCTATTAATAAAATTGACGCGTTGACGATAATTGCTAGCATTACAATTGACATACCTTCGGGTTCTGATAAAGAGCTAATTAGTTCTTCAGGTGCGATAAGTTCTTCGTCATTAGAATTGCTGATTTCTGCAATGGAATTTTCAGTTGTATCGATTTCACCGTCTATAGTATCGTCAAGATTATCCTCAATAATTGGCGCCTCGGTAACAAAGGAATACTCTGGCACTCTCAATACAATATCTCTACCGTCGTTTGTCGTTGCAAATGCCGTAATATTTATACGATAAATGCCATAGCCGGTATTCATTACCTCTATCATTTTTACCTCAGGACCACTTTCTGTCACCGAGAACCGAATAGTTTCGCCGTTTGGTTGACGGATGGCACCGTCCAATAAAAGAGACTCTATATCAATATAGTTACGATCAACGTCCAGTTTAAGTAAGTGGTCGCCTTGCTCATTAATATCAATTTCGTGGTTCACTATAATCGGGTTAGGCTTTAAAATTACATTCTTCCCAATTTGTTCTCTTGAGAACAAAGGCGTTCTGACTGTAAATGTAGGGCGCCACTCTCCCTCTGGAATGTTGAGTTCAAACTTTCCAGTAAAGACGCCATCAGCGCTCCTTTCATCCAATCCTTGGCCATTATCTTCAAAGCGAGCAATTGAACGAGAGCCCAGTCCAAAGTTTGGATAATTAGGGTTGTTGGTGCTTACGAAGTCAATACTTAACGAAACCACGTCCCTAAAAGCGCTCATGTCGACTATCTGATCACCATTTCGCAGACGCGCTGTTTGCTTCAGGCTTTCACCCGAAAAGACTGTTGAAGGGATTGGAGATGCCATTAAAGTAATATCGGCTATGACCATTACTCGACTCTCAGGCAAAATATCGCCCAATGCCTGCCATGGCCCCGGCATAGGATTTCTCAAAGCAATCATGTCGTAGCTACTAGTTTCATACCAATCATAGCTAGGATCAGATATCGCATTTTCGAGAAATAATTTGCTACCGTCCGGACGCACCAACACAATCGGCGCGGTTCCATAATCACGGAAAAAAATCAGAGTGACTTCTTTTACACCGCTGTCTATCCGAAAGCGATTGTCGAGTATTTGAATGCTGTTTTGATATTCATCGCCGAGCGGAATTATTTGATCTTTTATACTGACTTGCGCGCACACCGGGCTACTCAGTATAACGAGCACCAAAAGTGCTAGCTGAGCTTTACAAAATAAACCTAGTTTTTTTTGATTTAGGTGAAACGCTTTTAATAAATACAACGCATTAGCCATTAATTAAGAAAATATTTCCTGTTCTCTGGCTATGTCATCGGCAGAAGCTCTAATTATCTTTAAATTAAGCGCACCACTTAGCTTTTTTACTTTTTCCTCACCCTCGTCACTGTCTTCCTCCCCATGATTCGCGAGCGCTAGCTTTTTTTGGCCGCCCGTCATAAGAAGATAAACATCGGCTAAAATCTCAGAATCGAGCAAAGCACCGTGGTAAGTTCTGTGTGTATTATCTACGCCATAAACCTTGCATAATGCGTCAAGATTATTCTTTTGACCTGGGCGCATCTTTCTTGCCATAACTAGGGTGTCTAACACAGAGCACATAGCATGCGTTTTCGGGAAAGAAGCACCGGTCAGCATAAACTCGTGATCCATAAAGCCGACGTCAAAAGGTGCATTATGGATGATTAATTCTGCCCCTTTGATAAAGTCAACAAACTCATTCGCAATGTCCTTAAATTTCGGTTTATCGCTTAAAAATTCATTCGTTATTCCGTGAACGTCGATTGCTTCTTGCTCAACCTCTCGGTCGGGGTTGATATATACATGGAAAGTATTGCCCGTTAATTTGCGTTCAATCATCTCGATGCAACCAATCTCGATAATTCTATGCCCTTCTTTAGGGTCAATGCCTGTTGTCTCGGTGTCTAATACTATTTGTCTCATAATTATCTTAAGTTTTCCCGTACACAAAGCCAATATATTGTCGTAGCCACGCAGTATTATCACTCGTAATCTAAATATGGCATTAATTGCTCTTTAAACGGAGTATAATGACTCTTAATAAGAAAACACACCCAAGAAAAGATTAATTTATGGCAAAGGTGACGATTTACACAGACGGTTCATGTTTAGGCAACCCTGGTCCTGGCGGGTATGGCGTCATACTGTCTTATGGAGATAAGCAAAAACAACTAAGTAAAGGATATCGAAGTACAACAAACAACAGGATGGAGTTATTAGCTACTATTGTTGGATTGAACAGTCTCACACGAAAATGCGATGTCGACATATACACCGACAGCCAGTATGTGAAAAACGGAATTACAACTTGGATTCATTCGTGGAAAAAGAAACATTGGAAGACTAGTGCTAATAAGGCTGTTAAAAACGTAGATTTATGGAAGGAGCTCGACACGGCCTCTGGTAAACATAAGGTAAATTGGCATTGGGTAAAAGCCCATGCCGGAAACGAATTAAATGAAGCAGTAGACGCGCTCGCAAGAGAAGCAGCTGGTAGCAGCGAACTAAGCATTGATACAGGATTTGAAGAATCATAAATGGCAAGCATCATATTAAAGGTAAACCGCGAGAAATCGCTTTTAAGACATCACCCTGGGATTTTTGAAGGCGCAGTAGAGAAACTACATGGGCGAGCAAGAGGCGGAGACACGGTCGATATAATCGCTCACGACGGCAAATGGTTGGCTAAGGCGGCTTACTCTCCAAATTCTCAAATTAGAGCGCGAGTATGGACCTTTGACGCTAAACAAGTAATCGACAATAATTTTTTTAAAAACGCATTACTTAATGCTCATAAACGGCGTCAATCTTTGTTCAGTCAACAATCAACAAACGCTTATCGGTTGATAGCTGGAGAATCAGATGGTTTACCTGGTATTACAATAGATGTATATGCCAATGTGGTCGTAATGCAACTATTAAGCGCTGGGGCTGAAAAACATAGAGATAAAATAATTAAGGCCATTGAATATATGTTTCCAGAAGCCATTATTCATGAGCGCTCTGACGTAGAAGTCAGAAAAAAAGAAGGCTTAGATTTGTACGTCCAAACTCATAAAGGAGAATTACCTAAGTCGGTCGAGATAAAAGAAAATGAATTACGAATCAATGTTGACCTTATCAACGGTCATAAGACCGGTTTTTATTTAGATCAGAGGCGAAATAGGCAAATTGTTGGGGAGTATTGTAAAGGTAAAAGGGTCTTAAATTGCTTCAGTTACACTGGAACCTTTGCCCTTTATGCATTAAAGCATGGCGCGACCAGTGTACTTAATGTCGATGTCTCAGAATCAGCCTTAGAACAAAGCTTCGATAATATAGTGATGAACTTCCCGAGTGAGATGAGTCAAAAGGTAACGCATAGAAAAGCGGATGTTTTTAAAGAATTGAGAGAAATGAAGGACAGAGAAGATGAGTTCGACCTAATTATAATGGACCCACCAAAATTCATTGATAACAAGTCCCATCTAACTAAAGCGTCAAGAGGCTATAAAGATATAAATAGGCTAGCCTGCGAACTCTTAGCTGATAACGGCATACTTGCTACATTTAGTTGCTCTGGGCTTATGCCTAGTGATTTGTTTAACAAAATAGTCGCCGATGCCGCACTAGACGCTAACAGCGAATTACATATTTTGGAAAGATTAAATCAAGATAAAGACCATATAACAAAATCAACCTTCCCTGAAGGTCATTATCTAAAAGGTCTTATCTGCACAAATTAATTCATTTCGAGAATTTCAAGTCCGACTAAACATGCGCTATCACCATGCGCATCGCAGCGTACAACCTTAACTTTTGCGAGCAACGATGTGATTTGCTCGCTATTAGAGTCAATTGTCACTTCCATAATTGTGCCGAGTTCTATGTTTGAGACTTCTATCTCAAGTGACATACCTGTAGCGCTGATGTCTCTGCACACAGCCGTCATTACGGGAGATTCTGGCTGCTCAGTAAGCACCACGGTACAAGGCGAGTTCACCATCATTCTGTAGAAATTTCGTTTATCATCGTAACCTAACATTACTGTCTCCTTGAGTTATTTTTATTAGAGTCCTATCGATTTATATTGCCTTACATGTTCACTGTCAACTGTTCTTTGCGATATCTTGTATTTTATTTTTTATTCTTTTAAGAGAGATCGGATATTTAGTACCTTGAGATTGCGCAAACAACGAAATTCTAAACTCCTCTATCATTTCTGATACCTCTTGTAGCGCTTCGCAAGACTTATGCTGAGACTCTAATTCCTGTTTACATTGCTCGAAAGCTCTGATCGCTTTATCGATTTCGATCTGATTTAAACGATCTCTATTTGCATCAACTTTTAATTTTTCTGTTCGTTGTAATAACGCAGAAAGATAACGATTCCAATCTTTTAATTTCGACTCTCCATAATCAAAAACAAAGCCTCTATACACAAGGCTGTCTAAGTGTGTTTTTATATGTTGTATCTGATTTAACAGAGCTAAATTAATATTCCCTTTACACTGCTTTTGAATTTTGTTCGCAAGAGAAAGACCCGATTCGACCTCTTTAGCAATCTTTAGGGCCCGATCGTTTAACTCCATACGAACATATTCTTGCGCCAGCTTATATTTTTCTTGTGACCGTATTTCCTGCTCTGGATATTTCTCATTTAATAAAGCAGCAATTGCTGCATCAATGATGTCAGAAATTAACAGTTGAACTTGCCCAAAAGGATTAAAGTACAAACTCAACTTCGCCTTATTAGGAAGTTTTTCTTGTAAAAATTTTACTGGTGAAGGCACGTTCATTTTTATCAGGTGGATCGTACCCAAATAGTGGGCATATAGAGCCTCCTGATGAGTCGTGAATAACTTAACGTCAAGCGATTTGCCCTCTATCGATAGTGCGGGGTACGCGGTTAATTCAAAACCATTCTGTTTACTCACGTATCGATCAGGTAAGGTCTTCATGTCGAAAGTTTTTAAGTCTGTCCGCTCAATGTCATCGGTTGGCGCTTTTTGAATGCTCTGTTCGAGTTCAGACTTACAGGCGATTTTGAGTTTTTCTAGGGATTTACTTCGTTTTATTACTTTGCCTTTTGAGTTAACAGCCGCAAAGTTAAAACATAAATGGCCAGGAACCTGAGTGACATCAAAGTCCTCTTCCTCAACTTTATGCCCTGTCATGCGAAACAGTTTTTGACTTAACGCTTGTACCAGCGATTGATTCTGCCCGCTATCTTTTTGATGTTTTGCATTAGAGGCTTTGTTGTCTGTTTGAATTTCTTTCGTAGCAAGTAAGCCTAGGTTTGGAGTAAGTTCTTCTAAACATGCTCTCGCATAATCGGGCGCTGGAACAAAGTTTCTTCTTAACCTTTTTGGCAAACTCTTAATTAATGCAACAATTAGTTCATGACGTAGGCCTGGTACTTGCCAATCAAAACCAATATTTTGAACGTGATTTAGTGTCGATAATGGAATTGATACACACACGCCGTCATAGTCCTTATTCGGTTCAAATTCATAACTTAAAGGCATCATTAGGCGACCTTGCTGCCAGACATCAGGGAAGTCACTTTTTGAAACCTCATTTTCATCCCGCTTTAGTAACAAAGATTTTTCAAAATTTAATAAATCTGGCGTTTTTCGTGCGGTTATTTTCCACCATTTTGAAAATGCTGCCTCGCTACTTACGTGGTCAGGAATGCGGCTATCGTAAAACGATATCAGTTCATCCTCGTCAACCAAAAAGTCACGTCGCCGAGCTTTTTCTTCTAGCGTTCGAACCTCTTCAATCATTCTTTGATTTTCTTGCAGAAAAGAAAATGTTAGCTTGGTGTCATTTTCAACTAGGGCGTGGCGAATGAAAAAGTGCTTTGCATCTCTGGGATTTACCTGTGAGTAATTAATTAAACGACGCACAATTACTGGTAATCCAAATAAAGTGCCGTTTAAATAAGCCATAACTGCACCTCGTTTTTTACTCCAATGAGGTTCTATATAGTTTAACTTCATTAAATGCTTGGCCATTCCCTCTAACCATTGAGCCTCTATCTTGGCTACTTGACGAGCGAATAATTGTGATGTTTGTACAAGTTCGGAAGCAATTATCCATTTAGGTTGTTTGGCAAATACTGCAGAACCGGGAAAAATCTTGAATTGACTATTGCGTGCACCGAGGTATTGATTTCCACCTTCCTTCATACCGACTTGGGACAACAAACCTATCGCGAGCGCTCGATGAATATTTTCATAGTTACTTGGCTCAGAGTTAAGACGCAAATCCACACTGACAAGGGTGTGCTTTATCTGATGCACTATATCTTGCCACTCACGCATGCGCTGATAATGAACGAAGTGCTTTATGCACCACTTTCGCAGTTGGTTTTGCGTTAGCGCTTTTTGTTCACTTTTAAATGCTTCATACAAATTCAGTAAGCTTATAAAATCTGAGTTATTATCTTTAAAAATGGCGTGCGCTTCGTCCGCCTTTTGCTTTTTTTCTAAAGGTCGTTCACGAGGATCTTGTACGCTTAAGCCTGCAGTTATCACCATTATTTCGAATACACAATTAAGCGTACCTGCGCTTATTAACATACTTGCGTACTTAGGATCTAAAGGTAAACGAGCCATTTTTCTGCCAAGTGAGGTAAGTCGTAAACCCCGCTTACTTTGCTCTACTGCCTGTAACTCTGTGAGCAGTCTTACTCCATCTTTAATAAACTTTTCTTCCGGCGCTTGAATAAAATCAAAATCGGAAATCTCTCCTAAGCCCAAAGAAAGCATTTGTAAAATAACTGAACTCAGATGCGTACGCGTTATCTCAGGGTCAGTAAACTCGTCTCTCGATAAAAAGTCTTGTTCACCATATAGGCGAATACAAACGCCGGAAGATGTCCTACCACAGCGCCCTGCCCGTTGTTTTGCTGAAGCTTGAGAGATAGGCTCAATTGGCAAGCGTTGCACTTTTAAGCGATGGCTGTAGCGTGACATTCTTACCATACCAGTATCGATCACGTACTTTATACCCGGTACTGTAAGCGATGTTTCTGCCACGTTCGTTGCCAAAACAATTCGGCGTTGCCCCTGTGGATGAAAAATTTTCTGCTGATCAGAAGCTGATAGACGCGCATAAAGAGGAATGACTTCTGTATTTCTGTACTGGCGCTTTAATAGTGCTTGCTGAGTTTCTCTTATCTCACGCTCACCACTGAGAAATACCAAGATATCTCCACGTGCAAGCGCAAATAACTCATCAACCGCTAATATGATTGCCTCACTTTGATCTTGCGCGAGTTCTTGTTCGACAAAATCTCTGTATTGAATATCAACAGGAAAGCTACGCCCGCTAACCTCGATAATTGGCGCATCGTTAAAATGCTTTGAAAATCTCTCAGGGTCTATGGTCGCAGAGGTTATGATTACCTTCAAATCAGGGCGTTTAGGCAGAATCCGCTTTATATACCCCAACAAAAAATCAATGTTCAGGCTTCTTTCATGTGCTTCGTCAATGATGATTGTATCGTACTGTTCTAAAAAGCGATCTTGCTGCATTTCTGCTAGCAACATGCCATCAGTTAATAACTTCACCAAAGTGTTTTCAGTCACTTGATCAGTGAAGCGTACTTTATATCCAACGGTCTCTCCTAGTTGAGTTCCCAGTTCTTCTGCGATCCTATTTGCGACATTTCTAGCAGCCAACCGACGAGGTTGACTATGCGCGATCATGCCAGCACGTCCTCTACCTAACTCAAGACACATCTTTGGCAATTGAGTGGTTTTACCCGAACCTGTCTCCCCCGCAATAATCACAACCTGATTGTTCTTAATCAGATTTTTAATATCGTCGCGCTTATCTGAGACTGGCAAGTCTGGATAGTTAATATCTAATGAAAGATTATTTCGTGCCTCCAATAGACTGGCAGACTTATTTATATCGTGCGACAACAGTTCTAGTGCTCGAGCTTTCTCTGCACCGTCCTTTAATCCATTTGCTCTTTCAAGCTTTCGTCTGAATGCAAAACGGTCTTTTATCATGCAAAGGCCTAAGGCTTTTTTTAGCTTATTTTTTAGCATTCAGATCCCGCAGTATTGTTGTTCAAAGATATTGTTTTTCAAAGATATGGTTATCATTTTTTAAAGATGATTAGTTACTAAGAGGTGGTGTGTTAAGAATTTTAAAAAACACCGTTCATTAAGGTAGGCTCTAGTCTAACATTTAAAGCTCAATTTAGAAGTTCGGGCGCATAAGCGCCCGTGTTCGTTCATGCTTACTCATCTTTGTAAATTGCGACCGTACGAACACCATTAGTGTCTATACTTGCTCTGTACATACCCGCTGTATTAAAGGGCATTGCAATATTACCCTCAGAATCAATCGCAATGACGCCACCACTTCCTGCATCAGCATTCAATACATTAAATAAAACATCATTTGCGGCTTTTTCAAGGCTGACCCCCTGATATTTAACACGAGCACATATGTCAGAGGCGACATTGAAGCGTATAAAATATTCACCATGACCTGTTGCCGATACGGCACATGAGTCGTTATCAGCGAATGTGCCTGCTCCGATAATTGGCGAGTCGCCCACCCTACCAAAACGCTTCGCGGTCATACCGCCTGTAGATGTGCCAGCAACCAAATCACCATTTGCATCTAATACGACTACGCCCACTGTGCCAAACTTATAATCCACAAGTAATGGATCAAACGAAACAGAATCCTGTTCACTTAATGCACTTAACGAAAGAATTTTGCTCTTGGCTCTTTCTAAAGCTTTCTTTCTAAAGTCAGTGTTAAAGTAGCGATTGTCAACAAACTCTAGTTCGTGGCTTGCTGCAAACTCTTCAGCCCCAATACCGCTAAGCATAACATGCTCCGATTTTTCCATGACAAGTCGTGCCGCTAATATTGGGTTTTTGATTCGAGTAACGGAAGCAATAGCGCCGGCAGAGCGATTCCGACCGTGCATGATAGAAGCATCTAACTCATGCTTGCCTTCAAAGGTAAACACTGCCCCTTTACCCGCATTAAACAAAGGTGAGTTTTCAAGATAAACAATACCCTTCGTAACTGCGTCAACGCCAGAATGACCCGCTGTGAGCTGCGAGTACACTATGTCGAGCGCTTCGTCTAGGGTAGCACGGAAGCGTTGCTCCATATCGTCAGTCATATTTTTCTTAAGAATAGTTCCTGCACCACCGTGAATAGCGACAGCGAGCTTGGTATTAGCTTCATCAGGCGATTGCTCATTGTGACTTTTCGCATGTACTGGCAACAAAAGACCATGAATACATATGATTACTATCCCAAGCAAACCTCGTAAGCCTAGTATGGTTCTTGACAACTTTATATTCGACTTCGAGTCGCTCAGTAAGCCAATGTGCTTTATACCAGAAGAATGTAATGACTGTTTGTTCATTAAGTTTACCTTTTTTTGATATTCCGATTTTTATGACAGAACTTTTTATTGTGTTTCTTATTAGCGCACGTTAATTGTTTGCTTTGCTATTAATAGTGACTAACTATAATTTTAGATTTTTCGTCAGGCTGGGATAGATAAGAGCCTTACTCGAATAGCGCAACTTTTGTCAGCGACTACTTTTATCAGCTACTACTTTCATCAGCGACTGTAGTCACGTCGTCATAAGTTAACTTGATTTTGAATAACAGGCTATAGAAAACTGAAAAGAAACGCGGCCAATGGCCGCGTTATATACTTTCTTATTGCGTGTAAGCAATTATATACTCCACGCTCTTGCAGGATTGGTCAAAATTGACCATTGATTTCTCTACGGGAGAGACAAATCTACGAATTACCAAACTCCCAATAAACAGCTTGGTAAGCCAATACATCATTTGACATGTTATTACTAAGTTCTAATTCGTTGATTAGGGGCACTCGGCCAATAATGTTAACCTTAAACCAATGTTACATTTAAACCAACGTCACACCTAAACCAACGTTATCTGGCTCAACAACTAATCTTGTGTAAGTTCTCGTTGTCTACCTCCGAGCAGCCAAAGACTGCCATTTATTCAGTTCAATTTGAGGTACAACTGAGGCCAAAATATGATGTTTGAAGTCGTCAAAATTCATAAAATTAAACTCAGTGGTGCCTTGTAGTTCGTTATAAATTAAACGAAGGCGACGCATACTAAAAAAAGGCGCAACAGCTATTTTACCTTCATATCCTTGTGTTTGTTCATATCCTTGATAAACATCAGACATTGTGGATTCTTGCATTACGGTTTCTCCTTATGACCACAGCTAAAGATTACTCCTAAAGTAGCAACCGTGATATACCAAATTGAGATTTCAAGAATCGTTTTTATTACAAAAAAGTGCTTGAAATTTAGTCAAGCTGAAAATGTCTAGCATGCAGTAGAGATCCGACCATTGCCATGCCAAGTGAAAGACTAAATGAGTCTAAAAATCGGAGGGGGTTAAATAAAAAAGAATAAATTGTAAAAATAGAGACTTATAGATAAGCTCTATTTATACGTTGAACGCGTAATGTGTTGAACGTGTTTTGCAATGATGCCTGTGTGCTACAATAATCAGGGTTGGAACTTTTCTAATATAGAAACTAGGTTGATGAATACAAAAATGATGACGCTTGCATCCCAACTCAGCTTTAAGGCTTAAAAGATTGTCTACACTAGACTTATCTTTCATGACCAACGCCTCGGCCATTGCTAAACGGCCCAAGAAAAACATTACACCACTACTACCAAACGGTGCCAGCATTTTATGGCATGACTATGAAACATGGGGTGTGAATCCAAAGGTTGACTTCCCCTGTCAATTTGCGGCAATTCGCACGGATCTAGACCTAAATATCATTGAAAATTCAAGTGTAGATATTGTTTGCAAGATCCCGCATGACTATTTACCACACCCAGTGGCATGTCTTGTTACAGGGATTAACCCTTTTTATGTCCGAGAGAAAGGTCTGACTGAACCGCAATTCGCAGACGAAATTTACCAGCAAATGATGCACCCAAATACATGTGTCGCTGGTTATAACAGTATGAAATTTGACGAGGAAGTGAGCCGCAACCTTTTTTATCGTAATTTTTATCCGATTTACGACAGAGAATTCAAAAATTCAAATTCTCGTTGGGATGTAATTGACCTAATCAGAGCATGTTTCGCGCTGCGACCTGAGCATATTATCTGGCCAAAGTATGACAATGGACAACCTTGTTTCAAACTTGAGGCCCTAGCCGAAGCAAACGGCATTGAACATAGTCAAGCACACAATGCTTTAAGCGACGTACACGCCACAATTGGCATAACAAAACTGATAAAAGACCATCACCCTAAGCTGTTTGAGTATTATTTTACACTGCGAAGCAAGCATGAAGTTGCAAAATTACTGCATCAATTTCAGGCAAATGTTTTTGTTTATGTAAGCGCCTTCATAAAGGCTGAAGATGCCTGTACAAGCATTATTATGCCAGTGTGTGTGCATCCAGATAATCCGAATTCGGTTATTTGTATTGATTTGACGCGCGACATCTCCATATTTTTGAGTGCTAATTCATCAACACTACAAACTAATTCCCTTTCGCCTGCTCAAAATGTTAACAGCCACGGACCAAGGGAATTATCGCATCATGATCACGTGGCATTAATCAAAGAGGCAGTTTTTACCAAACAAAGTGAACAAAACTCACCACATTTATCACCAAGAATTTTTACTATTGCCCTCAACAAATGTCCCTTTATTGCGCCAATTAAAGTCGTTAACAAAGAGGTATCAAATCGCTTGGGGATAGATCTTGATAGCTGTATTGAACGTTTTAAAATCTTAGCTTCACAAAGTGATTTGCCTGCAATTATAGCTAGTGTGTTTCACAAAGAGCACAATGCTTCAATTTCTGACAATATCGATGAAAATATTTACGCTAGCGATTTTCCGAGTTCAGCCGATATCCAATTAATGGAAGATTTTCGACGCTCATCACCTCAGGAGCTTGTAAACTTTGAGGGCAAGTTTCAAAGTGACTCGTTAAATGAACGCATATTTAGGTATCGCGCGCGAAACTACCCTTATCTGTTATCTGATCGAGAAGCAGTCGCATGGCAGAAACACCTTCGGCATAATTTCATGAGTGAAAACAAAACTGCATGTCTATCCTTATCTGAGTTCTCGACAGAGATTCAGCGATTAACATTAAGTTGTCAGAATAATCCTGACAAACTTGCCCTTTTGCAACAGTTAGAGAGTTATGCCACCGAAATCACGGGAATAAAGTAAAGAGGCCAGTATGAATGGTGTGAAGTTTAATTTGACTGACAGTGGTACCCAACTCATTGCGACGATTGAGCCTTTAATGGTCGAAGAAAAAATTAATGCAAAGTCATTTATGTATTTTCTATCTTCAAGTGATTACAAAAACTTTTTTGTGCTAGACGATAAAATTTTTGCGCTGTTAGACCAACTTCAAGATGCATTAGAAGAAAACAAAATGGACCCTATAATTGGTCAAGTGGCGGAAGCTCGGGATGCTGAGATGGAAGTCACCATCGATGCTGATGAGATGCAGGCAGAAATGACCATATATGCACCTTATGGGGGCAAGTTACCAAGTGAATTAGAATTAAAAAATGTGCTTCTTGCTCATGATGTCAAACGCGGTGTTGGGAAGAAACGCCTCAGGACATTGTTGAGTAACGCCACCAAAGGCAAACCAGGGCAACGTTATCACAGTGTGGTGGCAAAGGGTCTACTGCCGCGACGGGGGAAAGATTCTTACGTTAAACCCGTTGTTCCAAATGCCATTGAAAGAATATTAGCGCCTACTGATTCAGAAGCAAATAAAATCGATATGCGCGATTTTGGAGATATCATTTGCGTGAAAGAGAACCAAATCGTCGCAAAGCGCATGCCTCCCACGATAGGACGTTCTGGCTTTACTGTGACGGGTAAAGTTATCAGTGCTGAAACTGGGGAATGGCGAAAAATAAAACTTGGCAGCAACACTTATGTACCTGAAGATCAAGAAAACACTGTATTTGCAAAAACGCTAGGCATACCGAAATTTAGTAAAGGCATCATTTCAATAGACGATGTTTACACAACTAAGGGGGTAAACGTCGCCACCGGTAATGTGAATTACGATGGAGCGGTTATTGTTAACGGTGATGTTACTGAAAAAATGCAAATTCATGCAAAAGGTGATATTACAATTAATGGGTTTGTCGAATCTGCACACATAGAAACCACCGGTGACATAATTATAACTCAAGGCGCAACGGGGAAATTACAAGAAGTAGATTGCCATTTAATCGCGGGCGGAAACGTCTTCGTACAACATGGGCAAGGCTTAAAAGTAAAGTCAGACAAAAACGTTAATGTCGCAAAACAACTCGCCTACTCTGAAATTGATTGTTCAGGCGATTTAGTGGTGGGAGATATAAAACAGCCCAACGGCAAGCTTTTCGCTAGTAAAATAAAATGCCGAAACAAAGTAAGGGTCGGCACGCTAGGAGCGATATCGGGTAGTCATTTGATTATCGATTATAGTGATGGCTATAACGAGCTTTGCCGGCGCTTAGACGAACTGACAGAAATGTACAAAGATTTGTCTAGCAAAAATGCCGACCACGAAATTAAGATTGCTGCCATAAATCGCAATAAAAACAAAGCAGCGTTACAAGAAAAATTAGATGCCTTAAATGAGGAACTTGCCTTAGAAAGAGTCTTTCTTAATTGGTTACGAATATCCAATGATGATTTACTCGAACGTAAAGAGAATTACGAGAAAAAAATACAAGTATTTGCGTATAACAAATTGTTTCCAGGGGTAAATATTATTCTTAATAAAGTAAACTGGACTGCAAAACAAGAATATACGCGGGCATGCATGCATTACGAAGATAGAGACTGGCACTTCACTTCGTTGTAACATATCAAAACGAACATATTCAAATTTAGAGGATGGTTAGCAGTATCTAATTATGAAAGGCGTAAATTTCAGTCTTAGCAAAGACAAAAATAACGTGTTGTGTACGATAGACCCGCTATTAATCGCGGGAACTTTCGATATTGACGCTTTTAATGATTTTTTTTCATCTCAAAATTATCTGATGTTTTCCTTATCAGCAGATGCTGTTATCGGTTTATCTGAGAGGATTTCTGTTGCACAAGCAGACGGCCAACAACAAGTTATCACACTCCCTATCGCTTCCAAAGCTCAGGCCAACATAGATATCACTATTGCGGAAGACAAAATGTCTGCGACAATGAAAGTTAAAGGTGACACACATACTCCTCTGCCTGATATCGATGGGCTTATCAAGCTTGCAAAAGATAAAGGCATAAAGCGCGGAATAAGTAAAAAACGCTTAAGTCAGCTCATTAAGGAAATAAAAAAGACAGATTCACCGAAAGAATTCTCAATCGAATTTGCACGGGGACTTCCTCCTAAAAAGGGAAAAAACTCTCATATTAAGCCGCTTGTACCAAACGCCATTGAGCGAGTTCTGCAACCACAATCGGTAGATGGTAAAAAAGTCGACATGAGGAATTTAGGCGACATATTGTGTGTAGAGAGAAAGCAAGCAGTCGCTGAACATTTACCGCCTTCAGTAGGGCGTATCGGTTACAATGTTGAAAACGAAACGTTAGACGCCGAGTCAGGTGATTGGAGTAAAATCTCGCTTGGTAACAACACTGAATTTCTTGACGAACAAGAACGAGTAATTATAGCGAGTGTCGCGGGGCAGCCTAAATTTGAAGATGGGAGAATGTCGGTAGACGACACTTACTCTACGAAGGGTGTTAACGTTGGTACCGGTAATATTAATTATGAAGGCGCGGTTATCGTAAATGGAGACGTCACAGAAAACATGCAGATCATCGCGAAAGGCGATATCACTATAAATGGATTTGTGGAATCTGCGTTAATTAGAGCCGGCGGCGATATTATTATTACACAGGGCGCAACGGGCAAGATGAACGATGAGGATTGTCAACTATATGCAAATGGGAGCATATACCTTTCTCATGGACAAGGATTAGATGTTGTCGCAGGAAATGACATTAACATAGTAAGGCAACTCGCCTACTCACGTATTAAGTGCAAAGGACAGCTTATTGTCGGTAATAAAGACATGCCGATGGGCAATTTATTTGCAAGTAAAATAAACGCGTTCAACATCGTGAAAGCCGGTACTGTTGGTGCAGTTTCTGGTAGCACTATAGAGATTGATTTTACAGAGGGTTACTCTATTTTACTGCAGCGACTCGACCACTTGAACGACTTGTTTAAAACTTTGAGCTCAAATAATGCTGACCACGAAATGAAGATTGCTACACTTAATTCAAAACATATTCCAAAAAACTTACGCGATGTAATGAAATCGCTTAATAATGAAGTTGAGTCCGAACGCATTCTGCTTAGCTGGTTGAGAAATGCAAGTCAAGAGTTAGAAAAGAAACTGAAAACCTATGAATCAAATGCTCGTGTAATTGCTAATAAAGAGCTGTTTCCCGGTGTCAGCATTAAAATGAACAGTCGGGTTTGGAAAGCAAAGAAAGAATATAAACGCAGCATTATTGAATTCGAAGACAATAATTGGCAATACGAACCTTTTTAGTTGCTTTATATTGAGAGCAACTTACTTTCTCTACTCCTAAAGTAAAGTTTGATAAACTCAGTCATACATTTAACTGCGTGAAGTCCCTTTACGCAGTTGGTTTAATGTGGGGGAGTTTACATCGCCTCAAACGCAATAGCCGTTGCCTCTCCACCGCCTATACACAGTGATGCAATGCCGCGCTTCAGTTTTCTTTGTTGCATAGAGTGTAGCAACGTAACGATTATTCTAGCACCAGATGCACCAATAGGATGTCCTAAAGCACATGCCCCACCGTTTACGTTAACCTTATTGCCATCTAGACCAAGCTTTTTAATGGCTAACATCGTTACCATCGCAAAGGCTTCATTAATTTCAAATAAATCCACCTCTTCAGTTCGCCATGACAATTTAGTCATCAAGCCTTCTATAGCGCCGACAGGCGCAACTGTAAAATATTCTGGCTTCATAGCGTGCGTATGATGACCAATCACTTTTGCTATTGGTAATAAACCGAGTGATTTTGCTTTACTAAGCTTCATTAACGTTAAGGCAGCAGCTCCGTCTGATATCGAGCTGGAATTCGCAGCTGTAACCGTTCCGTCTTTTGTAAACGCTGGTCTAAGTGATGGAATTTTGTCTATTTTTGCAGTCAGCGGCCCTTCATCTGTATCCACTACCGTTTCAGCGGTTCTTGATTTGACAGTTATAGGGCAGATTTCATTAGCAAAATCGCCGTTGTTTATCGCGCCTTGTGCTTTTTTAAGCGACCCTATTGCAAAAGCGTCCATTTCTTCACGTGTAAAAGCCTCTGCATCTGCGGTGTCCTGAGCAAAACACCCCATGGCTTTGCCGTCATAAGCGTTTTCTAAACCGTCCAACATCATATGATCGAGAATTTGATCATGTCCCATCTTGCGACCTTGACGCATTTTCTGTAAAAGATAAGGAGCTTTACTCATAGATTCCATACCGCCAGCAACAATACACTTAGCACTTCCTGCACTAATCAAGTCGTGTGCAAGCATGACCGCCTTCATTCCTGACCCACATACTTTGTTAATCGTTGTAGCACCAGTCGCTGTTCTCAAACCGGCTTTCAAACTTGCTTGTCTTGATGGTGCCTGACCTAAACCTGCTGGTAAAACACACCCCATAAAGACTTCATCAATTGCGGATATATCAATTCCACTTATCGCTGCTTTAATCGCTGTTGCGCCCAAATCTGTACTACTTACCTGGCTTAGAGACCCCATAAACGCACCCATTGGCGTGCGTTTAGCTGCCACTATGACAATCGGATCATTCATTTTACTCTCCTGTTTTCTATACTACTTATGGGAAATATCCTTTATCACTATCTTTCGATTTCCTAGACTGCTTTGTGTGCTTGTTGCTTTAAATATTCAATTACTTTTAGATGTTTTTAATATTTTTTTAAACTTTACGTTTACGTTAACTTGACTTTACGTAAACGTAAAGTACATTATTGCAACAAAGTGTTAAATAAATTGTAACTATGTCAAAGTCCACTACTTACACAATCGGCGAATTATCAAAGCATTTTGATATAACGCCACGCTCTATACGGTTCTATGAAGAACAAAAGCTTTTATTGCCGGAGCGTCAAGGTCAAAGCAGAATTTACCATGCAAAAGACCGTGTTAGATTGAAGTTAATTTTACGCGGAAAGCGTTTAGGTTTTTCTTTAGCTGAAATTAAAAACTTATTTGAGCTGTATGACAGTAATGCAAATTCTGCCGCGCAATTAGAGACTCTCTTAACATTGACGAAGACAAAACGAACAGTATTACAACAACAGTTACACGACATACAAATGCTGATGAATGAATTAGACGAGGTTGAAACTCGCTGTCAGCAAGAACTTAACGACATTAAAAGAGGCATTACATGATTACAGCTCCCTACCCTTCATTAAATTTCGGCTTGGGTGATGATGTTGATATGCTACGTGAGCATGTATACAACTTCGCGCAAAATGAAATATTACCAATAGCAAGTGAAGCAGACGACGCAAACAGCTTCCCAAACCATTTATGGCCAAAGTTCGGTGAAATGGGGTTGCTAGGTGTAACAGTGAGCGAAGAATTTGGCGGTTCAGATATGGGCTATCTCGCCCATACAGTAGCAATGGAAGAAATTAGTAGAGCATCAGCTGGTATAGGGCTTAGCTACGGTGCGCATTCTAACCTTTGTGTCAACCAACTGTATAAAAACGGATCACAAGCTCAAAAAGAAGCATATTTACCCAAGCTAGTAAGTGGTGAACACATTGGAGCGCTTGCAATGAGTGAGCCAAATGCAGGGTCTGACGTTGTATCAATGAAACTGCGTGCTGATAAACGCGGTGACAAGTACGTTCTAAACGGCAATAAGATGTGGATCACAAATGGCCCCGATGCCGATGTTTTTATTGTCTATGCAAAAACTGACACAAAAGCAGGTTCAAAAGGGATTACGGCTTTTATCATTGAAAAAGGCACTCCAGGCTTCAGCCAAGCTCAAAAGTTAGACAAATTAGGTATGCGTTCTTCTAATACCTGTGAGCTAGTGTTTGAAGATGCCGAAGTACCTGCTGAAAATATTCTAGGGGAAGAGCATGGTGGCGTAAAAGTATTGATGAGTGGACTCGATTACGAACGTTTGGTTTTATCAGGTGGCCCCCTTGGCATAATGCAAGCCACTATGGATGCCGTCGTGCCGTATATTCATGATCGTAAGCAGTTCGGTCAATCTATTGGAGAGTTTCAGCTTGTGCAAGGCAAAGTCGCTGATATGTATACTCAAATGAACGCAGCGCGTGCTTACGTATATGCAGTAGCTAGGTCTTGCGACCGTGGCGAAACAACTCGCAAAGATGCTGCTGGCGCTATTTTGTATTCAGCCGAACTAGCGACAAAAATGGCACTTGACGCGATACAACTTTTAGGTGGCAATGGATACATTAATGAATACCCAACTGGCCGCTTACTAAGAGATGCGAAACTATACGAAATAGGTGCGGGGACCTCGGAAATCAGAAGAATGTTGATCGGTAGAGAATTGTTCAACGAATCTAATTAGAGGGAATTACGTGTCTATAATACAATCTAAAATTAATGTGGCGTCTGCTGAGTTTGAGCAAAATAAGCAACATATGCTCGAGCAAGTGAACGACCTTCGCGCTATCGTACAAAATATCATGCTGGGTGGTGGGGAAAAATACAGAGCTCGCCATCAAGAGCAAGGTAAGTTATTGCCAAGGGAACGCATAGACGCGCTTTTGGACAAAAATACAGCTTTCTTAGAAATTGGGCAACTTGCTGCATATTCGGTGTACGAAGATTACGTGCCTTGCGCGGGCGTAATTGCCGGTATCGGTTCAGTCAACGGCACTCTTTGTATGATTGTAGCTAATGATGCGACGGTCAAAGGTGGTACATATTATCCATTAACGGTTAAGAAGCACCTTCGAGCCCAAACGATCGCGCAAGAAAATCATTTACCATGTATTTATTTAGTAGACAGTGGTGGTGCGAATTTGCCACGACAGGACGAAGTCTTCCCCGACAAAGAACATTTTGGACGTATTTTCTTCAACCAAGCCAACATGTCTGCAATGAATATTCCGCAAATTGCTGTGGTCATGGGTTCGTGTACGGCAGGCGGTGCTTACGTACCGGCAATGGCCGATGAAAGCATCATCGTACGTGAACAAGGTACGATCTTTTTGGGAGGTCCTCCCTTGGTCAAAGCTGCAACGGGTGAAGTGGTGAGTGCTGAGGAATTAGGCGGTGGTGATGTTCATTGCAAAACCTCTGGTGTGGTTGACCATTTGGCTAACAATGATTTACACGCGCTCAATATTGCTCGCGACGCCGTAGCTCGGTTATCGCGAAAGCCCCCAGTTAACTTGCAGAGAGCTCAGCCATTGGCTCCAAGATATTCAAGTGACGAAATTTACGGCATCATCCCAAAAGACAGTAAACAACCATATGACGTAAGAGAAATCATCGCTCGTATTGTGGATGATTCTGAATTTCATGAATTCAAAGCCTTATATGGCAACACCTTGGTATGCGGATTTGCACAAATTGACGGCTATGATGTTGGCATTCTTGGCAATAATGGCATTTTGTTTAGTGAATCAGCGCAAAAAGGCGCGCACTTTATCGAGCTATGCTGCCAACGCAACAGTCCGCTTGTTTTTTTACAAAACATCACTGGTTTTATGGTTGGTAAACAATACGAATCAGGCGGGATTGCAAAACACGGGGCTAAGATGGTAACTGCTGTCGCGTGTGCAAAGGTTCCCAAATTAACCATTATTGTTGGTGGCAGTTTTGGTGCTGGAAACTACGGAATGTGTGGCAGAGCTTACGACCCTAGGTTTCTATTTATGTGGCCTAATGCCAGAATTTCTGTCATGGGTGGCGAACAAGCAGCTGGCGTTTTAGCTCAGGTAAAACTCAGCCAAGCCGAACGTGCTGGCAAAACAATGAGCGATGAAGAACTTGCTAAAATTAAGCAACCGGTTGTTCAGACCTATGAACAACAAGGGCATCCATATTATGCCTCTGCGAGGTTATGGGACGACGGAGTAATAGATCCAGCAAAAACTCGCGAAGTATTAGCACTCTCACTCCACGCAGCATCACATGCACCGGTGGAAGATACAAAATTCGGCATCTTTAGGATGTAAAGGAGCACTATGAGCCAAATGGTAGAGATAAACCAAAGAGATAATATTGCAACGGTTACCTTAAACCGTCCACAAGTGCATAACGCGTTCAATGAAGAAGTCATCGAAGCGCTAATTACCGCGTTTACAGATCTAGAGCAAGACCCTAATTGTCGAGTCATGGTATTAGCTTCAAAAGGGAAATCATTCAGTGCAGGAGCAGATTTAAACTGGATGAAAAAGATGGCTGATTACACAGAGCAAGAAAACAGACAAGATGCTAGTCGACTCGCCTTAATGTTGAGCAAGTTATATAACTTTAGTAAGCCCACTATCGCGAGAGTACAAGGTTCAGCTTTCGGTGGAGCGATCGGCTTAATCGCTTGCTGTGATATAGCGATTGCGAGTCGTTTAAGTAAGTTTTGTTTGAGCGAAGTAAAAATAGGCTTAATCCCAGCCACCATTGCACCATACGTCGTTGAAGCGGTTGGCTCAAGAATGGCAAGTAGATTATTCATGACTGCTGAGGTGTTTTCATCAAGGAGAGCACGTCGTATAGGCTTGATCAGTGAAGTGGTCAGCGAAGAGGATTTAGAAACAGAAGTTAACAATATTGCAGCACAAATTCTCAAAAACGCACCACTTGCGGTAGTAAAGTCAAAACAACTTGTCCGGGATTTAGCACACAAGCCTATTGACTCGTCATTGATTGATATGACCTGTGAGCGTATTGCTGAGGTGAGAGTATCAGATGAAGGACAGGAAGGCTTAAATGCATTCTTACAAAAGCGAGCGGCAAATTGGGTTCAAAATGGTAAATAAGCTATGATTTCTAAAATATTAATCGCAAACCGCGGTGAAATAGCCTGTCGCATAATGAAGACTGCAAGAAAAATGAATATTGCCACAGTAGCGGTGTATTCTGATGCTGACAAGGACGCTCAACATTGTTTACTTGCTGATGAAGCGGTTTACTTAGGGGCGTCAGAAGCCAGTAAAAGTTATTTAAACGCAGAGCTAATTCTTGAAAAAGCAGTGCAATTAAACGTAGACGCAATTCATCCTGGCTACGGATTCTTGTCTGAAAACGCCTCGTTTGCGACACAGTGCCAAGAGCGCGGAATTATTTTTATTGGACCAGATCCAAAATCGATTGAAGCTATGGGCTCAAAATCTGCAGCCAAGAGCATCATGGAAAAGGCCAAGGTCCCGCTTGTGCCAGGCTATCATGGCAATGAACAATCGCCAGATTTACTCCACGAGCATGCAGTGAATATGGGTTATCCAGTCCTTCTTAAGGCCGCAGCCGGGGGCGGCGGTAAAGGCATGCGTCAAGTACATGCAGACAATGATTTTTTTGAGGCGCTACAAGCTGCAAAGCGCGAATCAATGAATAGTTTCGGCGATGATCATATGCTCATCGAAAAATATTTAACACAACCGCGACATGTTGAAATCCAAATATTTTGTGACCGCCACGGAAACGGTGTCTATCTTTTTGAACGTGATTGCTCGGTACAACGCCGACACCAAAAAATTATTGAAGAAGCGCCTGCGCCAAACTTAAGCGAGCAAACACGCAAGGCGATGGGTGAAGCTGCGATTAAAGCTGCGAAAGCGATCGATTATGTGGGTGCTGGAACAGTAGAGTTTTTATATGACAAAGATGAGTCATTCTATTTCATGGAAATGAATACTCGCTTGCAGGTGGAACATCCCGTTACCGAATATATAACGGGTGAAGATTTAGTCGAATGGCAAATAAGAGTTGCGAATAATGAGCGCTTACCTAAATCACAAGCGCAACTCAGTGTAAGCGGTCATGCTTTTGAAGCTCGTATATATGCAGAAGACCCCGCTAATGATTTTTTACCTTCTACCGGCAAGATTAATGCGCTAGTGCAACCTATTGAATCAGACTTTGTAAGAATTGATACCGGCGTGGTAGAAGGCGACGAAGTTAGCATTTTTTATGATCCTATGATTGCGAAATTAGTGGTCTATGGTGAAAACCGTGAAAAAGCACTTTCGTTGCTCATTAAGTCACTAAAGCAATACATGATTTGTGGCGTAAAGACAAACATCGATTATTTGTTGTCACTTGCTAACAGTTCGCCTTTTCAACAAGTAGAATTGACGACCGATTTTATTGAACGACAACAAGAGAATATTCAAACTCACAATCCCGCGTTAACGCACCGCATTCAGGCTGCCGTTTGCGCACTCATGCTCGGCAACACGGACAACCTCAAGAGTTCCAATCAAAAAGGATATAATGACGGACTATGTTCACCTTTTGATACTTACGCTAGTTTTCGCTTAAATTACGATCATTGCAGAACATTACACTTTTCATTTGATGAAACGGATTATGAAATAGAGCTTTCTCTCTTACCCTCTTCTGCATTCACTGATGTGCATAAGGATAATACTTTTAAATTTAACATTAAATTGGGTGACGAAGAGTACGACGTACTAAGCATTATTGGTGAGCGCAACTTATCCTTAGAAATTGCGGGAATTCGTACACATCATAAATTTGTATTGTTGAACGAAAATTTATATCTCACGAGCGATCAAGGCTTATTACACATTAATCTCACTGGAAGCGATTTAGGGCAAGAAGATGAAGCCCTAAGCCTCGGGGACATGAGCGCACCAATGAACGGTACTGTCGTCTCCATTAATGTTCAGGTAGGTGATTCAGTTGAAAAAAACCAGACGGTCGCCATAATTGAAGCGATGAAAATGGAACACAGTATAAAGGCGCCTTTTGCTGGCAAAGTAAGCGAAGTGTTTGTGACCGAGGCCGCATTAATTAGCGGTGGTGACGCCATACTGCATATCGAGGAGCTAGTAGATGATTAGCCTCTTTCCATTAATGACGAAATCAATAGGTTATGTATGAATATGGATTACCCAGCAAAGGTAAACATTGTTGAAGTCGGTCCAAGAGACGGACTTCAAAACGAGAAACACGCTATTACGCTAGATGACAAACTTACCTTGATTAATGGCTTAAGTGAATGTGGCTTCTCACATATCGAGGTGGCTAGTTTTGTATCGCCTAAATGGGTGCCTCAAATGGCCAACTCAGGCGAAGTGCTGAAGTCGCTTACGCGCCAGAACGACACTATCTACTCAGCTCTGACGCCAAATCTTAGAGGCTTTAATGATGCCATGGACGCGAAAGCAGATAGTGTTGCTGTGTTCGCAAGCGCATCGGAGGCGTTCTCACAAGCGAACATCAATTGTAGTATATCCGAAAGTATACAACGCTTTGAGCAAGTAATATCTCAATCAAAAACTCACAAGGTACCTGTTAGGGCTTATGTATCCTGTGTCGTAGCGTGTCCGTATGAAGGCAAAGTAGAACCAGAGGCTGTGCTTGATGTGTGCTTAACGCTACTCGAACAGGGCTGCTACGAAGTAAGCTTGGGAGATACTATTGGCGCATCTGGCGCAGGCTCAATGCAAAAATTATTAAATTTATTGTTGTCCAGAATACCAGCCGAAAAGCTTGCGCTTCATTGTCATGACACCTATGGTCAAGCATTGAGCAATGTATTGATTGGCCTTCAAAATGGTATCACTACCTATGACTCATCAGTCGCTGGCTTAGGAGGTTGTCCATATGCTGATGGAGCCTCAGGCAACTTAGCAAGCGAAGACCTTATTTACATGTTGCAAGATATGAATATCGAAACAAACATTAATCTCTCTAAGCTAGTAACCATCGGTAGAAATATCAGTAAAACACTTAATCGTCATAACCAAAGTAAAGTTGGTAAGGCTTTGAAAATCTAGAATCTTTGTCTTATTTTCCCTAGTGAGATACACGGACTAGTATTATAAACGTGCGAATGTTCTGCGAAAGGCATTTGTAAATCGTATTTCATTAAGCACAACAATCTTAATTGCATCTAAATATACTTAACATCACTGAAAATTTAGTTCAGATTAAGCGAATTTAGTCAACCTGAATTAGCTATAAATTTGGCTTTAATCCTCGAACCATCATGCAGCTATACTAAAGTATAAATTTAATAAATAAACTTTAGTTTACCTTTTAAACTAAATAAGTGAATATACGTAGTAATGAATACGTAGATAGATGCTGTCAGTCCCGTAAGCTGTTAACAGAGGCTTGTATGTTTTTCTACTTCATTTGCATAGCAATAAAGGAAAAAAAGTGAACATACTTATCGGATTAAGAGCGTTTCAAAGTAACATAAAATATCAAGCTGTAGTGTACCGCTGGCCTTTGAATGACGGAATTAAACAGTCGACCAGCTTTTGTGTAGGCGATAAAGAGTCGTTGGATCGTTTTTTAGACCTGAATTCGAATCAAGTAAACTGGCGCTGTATCGATTTGTCTTTCCTTGGAGACAAAGCATATTTTTTGAACAGCAAGGAATTACGGTTCATGATCGAGTACGCAGTATTAGAGCAAGATAAAAACACAGTAGTGTCTGAATGCATGCAAGCGCTATATGAGTCGACTAAGTGTCCGGAGCTATACTATCTTGCGTTAAAAGACACCGTTCAGGCAACTGAGGTTGTATCTATTGCTCCAGCGCGGTTTAGGCAAGCTTATGCAAATGAACCTAGTTCTTTGTTGAGGTGTGAAAATTTATCAACATGGCCTTTTCCTAGGCGATTACTGAGATTTGCGCGGGTGTTCCGACGAGGTATGCATATCGGCAACTTCGATAGCATGGGGCAATTATTGCCCGCAAAACGTCAAAAAGACATTGCCTAAAAGTCATTCTTACTCCAATGTTTCATGCAATGTTTAGTCATACAGGGCAAAGTCACTCTTTGCAGATAATGTATAGCGTAGCGTTATTTTTCTTTTTTAACATATCGGCTCAAAACTAGCCCAAACAATACGCCCACAGTCATCAAGAACACTGAAACATGTGGGTACGACACTCCTATAATCGAGTAACATATACCGGCAATTAAGATAAACAAGCCCACCATTGTATTGGATTTTGCAACGAACTCCGTTCTGTCATGGCCATCCGCGATGTCGACTGAATAAATTTTGCGTCCAGTGCGTATGCCGTTGTGCCCAACTCCTAATATAAAAAATAGCGATATGACCAAAAAGCTATTAGCTAACCATTCTGGTCGCAACCACATGCAAAGCAACAGGAAAATACCACTTAATGCAACAATAATTGCCCCTAATCGCATTACCAATAAGGCGCTCTTGTCAGACAAAGTCCCCCATATATACGAAGAGAGAGTGCCAGAAAGCGCTTGAGCAATGATAAAATAACCCAAAACGTCTATCAGGTTTCCTTTATAAGACAACGTAAAAAAAGGCGCGAGTAGTGCACTATGAGATAATAAAGAGCGCATAAATATGAAT
>CBFHTO010000003.1:0-87913 GCA_965658765.1 Glaciecola sp.
TAACTCTGCATTAACAGGCGCTGCAGTTGCACCATATTCACCTTTAAGTACACCTGCAGTTTCCTTTGAAATTGATTTGTAACGCTCGCCAGTCAATACATTGATTACAGCCTGTGTACCTACTATTTGTGAGGTTGGCGTAACTAAAGGAATAAAGCCTAAATCTTCTCGTACTCTTGGAATTTCTTGTAGCACTTCGTCAAACTTACTTTCAGCACCTTGCTCTTTTAATTGACTTTCCATGTTAGTAAGCATGCCACCTGGCACCTGCGCTGTCAGAATGCGAGCGTCTACACCTTTTAAACTGCCTTCAAATTGGGCATATTTGTTTCTTACATCACGGAAATAATGTGCTGCTTCAGCCATTAACTCTTTATTTAGTTCGGTATCTCTTGATGTGCCTTCTACAATTGCTGCAATTGTTTCTGTTGCTGAGTGACCGTATGTCATACTCATTGGGCTTATTGCGGTATCAAGCATATCAATACCAGCATCTATTGCTTTTTGATAGCTTGCAGTACTCAACCCAGTAGTTGCATGGCACTGCATAGCAATAGGTACGTTAACAGTCGCTTTTAACTCTTTAATTAACTCTTCACAATCATAGGGTTTAAGTAGTCCTGACATGTCTTTTACACAAATAGAATCAACTTCCATATCTTCTAATTGCTTAGCCATGTCTAACCAAAACTGTAGTGTGTGAACAGGGCTGATCGTATATGCTAGTGTTCCTTGCGCATGCGCCCCTACGTCTTTTGTTGCTTTAACTGCAGTTGTTAAATTTCTAACGTCGTTCATGGCATCAAAAATTCTAAATACATCAACACCGTTAGTGTGAGCTCGTTCTACAAATTTCATGACCACGTCGTCAGCATAATGACGATAACCAAGTAAGTTTTGACCTCGGAGTAACATCTGTTGCTTCGTATTTGGCATCGCTTTTTTAATTGCCCGTATACGCTCCCAAGGATCTTCTCCTAAATAACGGATACATGCGTCAAAAGTCGCGCCGCCCCATGACTCCATTGACCAATAACCGACTTTATCTAAGGTTTCTGCTATGGGTAACATATCGTCTAAACGTAAGCGCGTAGCGAGCAATGACTGATGTGCGTCTCGGAACGATAGTTCTGTGATCTTCAACTTAGTTGACATAAAAAGCTTCCTAGTTTTTTTCGCGTCTATGTGTGTGAATAGCCGCGGTAATAGCAGCAGTTATATTTTCGGGAATAGCGGCTTGTGAAGATGTGTCTGATGGTGCTGTTTCGTGGTACTTGGCAGCCCCTTTTGAAGACGTGTTAAAATCATCAGGAAAAATTCGCGCAAACCAAGCAATGCTGTGTATCCCACCTATTAACAATGTTAAAAAGGCAAACACTACTGACATACCAACACTCAATAGGATTCCAGCTTCTATTAGTTGCTCTGTCATACTTCCCTCGAATGTTTCACATAAAATCTAGTGATAAAAAATATAACGATGATAGGTAAAACTCAATGGCTAATCCACATATTTATGCGCCAAATCATGTTTTTTATGCATTTATTATCTGAAGGAATTAATAGAGCTGAATTACGACTGAAAATCACACAAATATATTAATAAAATTAACATTTTACGTACAAATAAATAACTGAATTTCAGGCATTAAAAAACCGCATTACTGCGGCTTAATAATTGGCGCGTGCGGAAGGATTCGAACCTCCGACCGCCTGGTTCGTAGCCAGGTACTCTATCCAGCTGAGCTACGCACGCGCAATCTTTCAAAACAATGTAATGTTACACAAAAATAATGGCGGAGAGAGAGGGATTCGAACCCTCGATAGGGCTACAAACCCTATACTCCCTTAGCAGGGGAGCGCCTTCAGCCACTCGGCCACCTCTCCGTATTTGTGGGGCGCAAGTTTAATGAAACATGACTGTAAGTCAACGGTTTTTTGTCTCTAACTTGCTGATTGAAACTTTTTTAAACAGCCTTGATGAAGCAAAGCCATAATTTGATTTTTTAAAGCTAAATTATTGCACTTTCAAACGCAATTTACTCGTTGCCTGGACTGCCGCCATTTCCCTTCTCAGCTTGAATTCTCATGTAAATTTCTTCTCTATGCACTGAGACATCTTTCGGAGCATTAACACCTATTCGAACCTGATTTCCTTTCACTCCGAGGACGGTTACGGTGACATTGTCCCCAACCATTAAAGTTTCACCAACGCGACGCGTTAATATTAACATCCACTACTCCTATGAAATTTATTTATGTCTCGTAACATCTCTAGTCATCTTTAAACTCAAGCAACTCGCAAAATTGCAATTATCTCATTTTACGTGGCGGCTATTTATTTAGATGTTGAAAAACTGAAACTATGTAAACTCTATAACTGGTGTTATTTATTATAAAAACAGTTAAAAGCATTAAACACTATTGAGCCCACTCTGGTTTGAAACCTGTAAACTACTCATAATAACTGGTTAAAGCAACCGCAATGTAATATTTATTACAATAATCCATATGCGTGAATCCTTGACCAAAGTATAGCAAACAAAAATCAAAAAAATTAATATTAATTTAACAATTATGTGTTTATGGCAATAATTTCTTTGCCTTGCTAAGCCAAGTTTCTCGCTACCCAATCATCGACAGACGCTAAAGCTTCATCAAGCGCCTCAGTCTTATTTCCACCTGCTTGAGCCATATCAGGACGCCCACCGCCTTTTCCTCCGACTTGCTGTGCTAGATGACTTACCAGTTTGCCAGCATGAATGCGCTTGGTGAGGTCTTTTGTTACGCCTGTAATAAGGTTAATTTTTCCATCTTTTTTAATTGCTAAAACAATTACACCTGATTGTATTTGCACCTTCAAATCATCCATCATAGACCTTAATGACTTCGGATCTGCGTCTTTTAGTTCAGTCACCAAAAGCTTTATATCTGAGACCATGCGAACATTCGCTACGAGATCTTTTGATTGTTGGCCCGCTAATTTTTGCTTCAGTTGTTCGAGAGCCTTCTCGCTCTGCTTGACCTGTGCAACCAACTGTTCGGTTTTAGCCAGCACCTCCGAGCGATTCGACTTCACTAGCTCAGCGATGGAATGAATTAAGTCTGAGTCTGCTTGAACAGCGTTTAAAGCAGCCTGGCCTGTGATTGCCTCGATGCGGCGTACACCCGAAGATATGCCTGCCTCCGACACTATTTTAAACAAGCCAATATCCCCAGTTTGCTCAACATGAGTCCCACCACATAGCTCAGTAGAATAGTCGCCCATACTGACGACTCGTACTTCTTCATCATACTTCTCGCCAAAAAGTGCCATAGCGCCAGCAGCTTTTGCCTCATCCAGCTTCATTAATTGCGTCGTTAAAGGACTATTTTCCCGAATCTGTTCATTTACTGCGTTTTCGATTTCGATGAGTGTCGTGTCAGAGATACCTTCAAAGTGTGAAAAGTCAAAACGCAGTTTTTCTGCATCGACTAGCGAGCCTTTTTGCGTCACGTGCTTGCCAAGCCGGTTTCGAAGCGCCTCGTGTAACAAATGAGTAGCACTGTGATTTAGCTTAATGGCTTGTCTGCGGTTTTTATTTACACTGACAAATACCTCATCACCAACTTTCAACTCTCCACGAATTGCCACTCTATGCGCGATAGCATTGTTGAGCTTTTGAGTATCGAGAACTAATGCCTGTTGCTTATTCCATTCAAACGTGCCGGTGTCTCCAACTTGCCCGCCTGATTCTGCATAGAAAGGCGTAGAATCAAGTACCACTAAGGCCTCAATATTCTCAGCATGATTAACTTCTTCTCTTCCCACGATGATATTACTCACCCGAGCACTCTCAGTCAGCTGCGTATAACCAGTGAATTCAGTTTCACTGCTTATATTAACAATGTCGTTATAGTCGACGCTGAATTTACTCGAAGCTTGCGCCAACTCCTTTTGTGTTCGCATCGCTTGTTCAAAACCTAGCTCATCTATAGTTAAACCCTGTTCTCGCGCGACATCGTTAGTCAAATCAGCTGGAAATCCATAGGTGTCGTATAATTTGAATACAACTTCGCCGGGGATGACTTTTGATTCTAATGTATCTAAAGTCTCATTCAGTATGCTCATTCCTCTGGCCAAGGTTTGAGAGAACTGTTCCTCTTCCTGCTTAAGCACTTTTTCAATCATTGCTTGTTGTTGTTTAAGTTCTGGATATGCTTCACCCATTTGGGCAACAAGCTCTTGCACCAAGCAATAAAAAAATACGTCCTTAGCGCCCAGTTTATTTCCATGACGTACAGCACGGCGTATTATCCGCCTAAGCACATATCCCCTGCCTTCGTTAGACGGCATGACCCCATCGCAGATTAAAAATGAACAAGAGCGAATATGGTCAGCAATCACTCGCAAGGATTTATGCTCTAGGTCTTTACAGTTAACTACTCTTGCTGCGTCTTTAATAAGCGCTTGAAAAAGGTCTATTTCGTAGTTGCTATGAACATTTTGCAAGATTGCAGAAATGCGCTCTAAGCCCATGCCTGTGTCGATGGATGGCTTTGGTAAAGGCAGCATTTCACCATCCGCTTGCCGGTTAAACTGCATGAATACGAGATTCCAAATCTCGATGAAACGATCTCCGTCTTCTTCTGGTGTTCCAGGAGGGCCTCCCCAGATATGCTCGCCATGGTCATAAAAGATTTCAGAACAAGGCCCGCAAGGCCCTGTATCGCCCATTGCCCAAAAGTTATCAGAGGTTGAAATTCTAATTATTTTGTCTTCAGGAACCCCAATGTCTTGCGCCCAAATATCAAAGGCTTCATCGTCTTCATGATATACAGTCACCAAAAGTTTTTCTTTCGGTAAGCCAAGTTCATCCGTCAGAAATTGCCAAGCAAACTTAATTGCATCGGCTTTAAAATAATCACCAAAACTAAAATTCCCGAGCATTTCAAAAAAGGTATGATGGCGCGCAGTATAACCGACGTTTTCCAAGTCATTATGTTTGCCACCCGCTCTAACGCAGCGCTGGGAAGATGTCGCCCTGGAGTAATTGCGCTGCTCCGTTCCAAGAAATACATCTTTAAATTGATTCATTCCCGCGTTAGTAAACAAGAGTGTTGGGTCGTCAATCGGAACAAGTGAAGAAGTAGCTACCTCTTGATGCCCATTTTTTGCGAAAAAATCCAAGAAGGCTCGACGAATATCAGCGGTTGAACGGGTCATAAATTTCCTAGTCTTAAGTGCGTGCAGTATTAGTTGTTTAGTGTCTTTTCAATATAGTTCGGTAGAAAAATCACCGAAGAGGAAAAAATCCTGCAAACAATATCATCATTGCCGCGAAAAATTAAGCCTGTATATGAGGAAAATAGCGAGATAGGAGCGATATCGATGGTTTTCTACAAATAGTGTAGAGGGCAGATAATGGTTAAAAGCAATGAGCAATTTGCTCGTGAGTGAACCCCCGATATTGCAAAAAACGCATTTGCTTTTGTTTTTCTCTGAAATCCTGCGGTCGCTCTTCCCCGTATTTTTTCACTCTCACTATGTCAGCAAGTTCAAACCAATCGTATGTATCATCGTTTAATTGTGCGTCAATTAAAGGTTCATCTATATGGTGCGTACTTAGAAAGTGTCGGATAAGATTTGGGCCTTTACCCTTATTAAAGGCGCTACGGACATACATTTCGCAATATCGTTGATCAGATTGAATATCTTTTTCAGAGAATTTACTTAACTGTTGTAAACATAAGTCCCTGTCAAAATCCAATCTCACCAATTTATCCAACAGTTCATTAAACGCATATTCGCGCCGAGAAAGTAAGTCAGTTATTTTATGATTAATGATCTTAGTTTCATTGTCTTCCATATTTAGCCCTATACTTTTTTCTATGTAACTTACTGATATGACTTGGCGCTGGTCCAGCTACGAATCGATAAATGATGTTAACGCAGACGATTATAATAAAATTTTTGATGCAAGTGCGGACGGATTTCCGTTTCTAAAATACGAATTTTTGAGCGCTTTAGAGGGTTCTCGAAGCGTAGGTAAAGGTACAGGGTGGACAAGTAAGCACATTCTGGTCTGGAATGAACAAACCTTAGTTGGATTTTTACCCGGTTACATTAAGACACATTCATACGGAGAGTATGTATTTGATTACTCTTGGGCAAATGCATATCAACAATATGGTAAGCCATACTATCCAAAATGGATAAACGCAATACCATTTACGCCTGTCACCGGTCCAAGAATACTCATCGATAACAGTGAGTCCAACGAAACGATAACGCACTTTTTAGCCAACAATTTATCGGAAATATGCCAAGACCTTGGGGTTAGTTCCTTACACTTTTTGTTCACCCCTGAAGAGCAAAGTCAACATTTGAAAAAAGGGGCGGCGCATCAACGGCTTTCCGTGCAATTTAACTGGCACAATAAAGGATATGCAGACTTCAGTGACTTTTTGGCCACGATGACCGCGAGACGCCGCAAAAGTATCAGAAAAGAACGAGAAAAACTCAGCAAGCTACGCGTCAACATCAAACGCTATAGTGGTGCAGCATTATCAAAAACAGAAATGCGTTTTTTTTACTTATGCTATCAACAAACCTACTTAAAACGCAGTGGCCATCAAGGCTATTTAACAGAAGCATTCTTTTTTAAGATCCTCGAAAAGATGCCTGAAAACATCTTGCTCTTTATTGCAGAGCAAGACGACAAGCCAGTCGCTAGCGCTCTTTTGTTTAAAGATCAGAAGCGCCTTTATGGACGGTATTGGGGAAGCTTGGAAGATGTTGATGGCTTGCATTTTGAAACCTGTTACTACCAAGGCATTGAGTTTGCTATTGAAGAAAGGATACAACTTTTTAACCCCGGTACACAGGGAGAGCATAAAATATTACGTGGTTTTGAACCTACAGTGTGTTTTTCTAATCACTATCTTTTAGACAACATGTTTAATAAAGCAGTAGCAGACTTTTTAATGCGAGAAAGCCCAGCTGTACTTCAATACTATGAAGATACAAAAAGTCTTCTACCTTTCAAGCAATTTGAAACGAAATAATTAAGTTCATTGGGTTATGTGCTCTAAGGAAGACACTATTACTCTCAAAACTTTGTTACAAGGTTTGTCTAAGTATTGTATTAATCAAAAGATACGCGATGATTACGCACAATTTTGCTACATCAAGAAATTTAATCTTGGATATCTTTATGGTAATTGTTCGAGGTAATTGTTCAAGGTAATTGTTCAAGGTAATAGTCCTCAGCAATATTTCTAGGCAATATTAGTAGGCAATGTCAGTAGGTAAGAGACATTACATTAAAAAAGATACAGTAAGATATTGATGACCTTTAGGTCAGCAAAAGATATTCAGAATAAAATTACAACAATAAACACGACAGAAGGTATTAAATGAAAAAATCCATTCTAGCCCTTGCAGTTTCTGCCACCCTTTCGATAAGTGCGTGCAGTGATAAGGCGGTTTCGCCCTCAGGACAAGCCTCCGACCAAGAACTTGTAACACAAAGCACTTCGTTGCAAGCTGAGCTTGGTTCATTTGGCGTTGACTTAAGCGCTCGCGATCTAGACGTAAAGCCGGGTGATGATTTCTTTATGCACGCGAGTGGTACATGGTACGAAAACTTTGAAATGCCTGCCGACAAAACTCGTTACGGCGCGTTCTCTGCACTGGCCGAAAGAAGCGAGGAACAAGTCAAAGAAATCATCGACTCTTTAGTTGACAAACAAGGCTTAGAGGGTGAAGAGAAACTGATCGCTGATTTTTATAAAGCCTATATGGATACTGACAGCATCAACGAAAAAGGGATCTCCCCTATAAAGCCTATGCTCGAAGATATACAGTCAATAAGCAACACCACCGAATTAACGGCAACCTTCGGTAATACTTGGCTTACTAACACAAATACACCTCTTGCCTTTGGGATGGGCTCAAATCGACTTAAGCCAGATGAGTATCAAGTATCAGTCGGTGTATCTGGATTAGGTTTACCAGACCGCTCATATTATCTCGAAGACTCTGAACGCTTCGAAATGTTGCGTAATGCATACAAAGAAAACATAAGTACTATGCTAAGTTTTGCTGGTTTTGAAGATACTCAAGGTATGGCTGAAAGAATATTGGCCGTAGAGACTCAAATTGCAGAAATTCAATGGCCACGCGAAAAACGTCGAAATCGCGATTTAACTTTAAACCAAATTAGTCGTAAAGCGCTGTCTGATGAGTATGCCAATTTTGATTGGGATACATTTTTTGCGTCATCTGGATTTGTGATCCCAGAGCTAAATATAAGTCAACCTGAACCGGTGAAAGAAGTCATAGGGCTAATAAACGAAACCAGTTTGGATGTTTGGAAAGAATACTTGAGCTACCACTTGATATCTGGAAACTCAAGCTTGTTGTCAGAGGAAATATATCAAGCTAATTTTGAGTTTTATGGCACGACATTGAGCGGACAACAAGAAGCAAGACCTAGATGGAAACGAGCAGTATCTGCTATGTCTGGCACACAATCTTTAGGCTTTGCCATCGGCCAAGTGTATGTCGACCGATTCTTCCCAGAAAGCTCAAAAACTCAAATGGTCGAACTGGTTGAAAATCTAAGAAAAGCACTTAAAGAGCGTATTCAAGATCTTGATTGGATGGGTGAGGAAACGAAGAAAAGTGCGACCGATAAATTACTCGCGTTTAATCCGAAAATTGGTTACCCAGACGAATGGGAAAGTTTTGAAGGTCTGGAGCTTAGTGCAAACGATCTATTAAGTAATACTCATAATTTAAGACAATTTTTCCAACAAAAGCGCGTGGAAGATGAACTAAATAAAACTGATAGAAACGCTTGGTTCATGGCGCCACAACGAGTGAACGCTTATTACAATTCATCGTTTAATGAAATTGTTTTCCCTGCGGCAATTCTACAACCACCTTTCTTCGACCCTAATGCGGATCCAGCAGTAAATTATGGTGCTATTGGAGCTGTAATAGGACATGAAATGGGGCATGGCTTTGATGACCAGGGTTCAAAATCAGACGCTATGGGCGTGCAGCGGAATTGGTGGACAGACGAGGACCGTGCAGCTTTTGAGCAAAAGACACAACAACTCATCAAACAATACAGTGCGTATGAACCGATTGAAGGTAATTTTGTTAATGGCGCAAATAGTCTTGGTGAAAACATTGGTGACGTTGGTGGGCTGGCTATGGCGTATCACGCCTACAAGCTAAGTCTTGAGGGTAAAGAGGCGCCTGTAATTGAGGGTTTAACGGGTGACCAACGCTTTTTCTTAGCATGGGCTCAGGTATGGAAAGAAAAGCGAACCGAACAAAGTATGCTGAACCAATTAAGGGGTGGAACCCACGCTCCGGGAAAATTCAGAGCCCTAGCGCCAAGAAATCACGATGCATGGTATGAAGCTTTTGACGTCCAGCCTGGCGACGACCTATATCTTTCGCCAGACGAACGCGTTCGTATTTGGTAATCAACAAGTACTCAACCCCGTCCAAACACCTGGACGGGGCACTTCAATATCCTCTTTTGTCGACATTAAAGTCCATTATATCGATAAATGATTGACCCGCTCAGTACGAGAATTTACTTTATGTTAAATTTTCGTTAAGGGCGTTCAAAATGAAATACATAATAACCGTTATATGCATCGTGTTCGTCGCTTTCGGCTTTCAAGCATGCATGAAAATGCAAAATGAAACACAAACAAGTGAGCTCAATATGCCTATATTTAACCCCAAAATTAACAACCAATGGATAGGTCTTGGGATAAGTTATGGTTCATATCGAGATGGGGAAAGTCCTCATAAAGACAGCGTATCAAGCGAAGAAGACATTTTAGAAGATATGAAGATTTTGACCGAATCGGAACCGTCTTTCAATTTAATAAGAATGTATGGAGCTGACGCAGCAAGCGAACAAGTCTTAAAAACGATTCGAAAACATAATCTGCCCGTAAAAGTCATGCAAGGCGCATGGATATCGGGCAAAGAGCCAATGGAATACAACGAAAATCAAGTAAATGAAGTTATCCGCCTGGCCAATGAATACTCCGATATCATTGTCAGCGTAAATTTGGGCAACGAAATTTTCGTCGATTGGTCTTGGCATAAATTAGAGCTAGATCAAATACCAATGTATCTGCATTGGGTCGACAAAGTGCAAAAAGCGGTAAACGTGCCTGTTACCTTAGCCGACGATTACAACTTTTGGAATAAACACTGGAGTAAGCCAGTTGCAGAAAAACTAGACTTCATCGTGTTACACGCATACGCCATGTGGAACTCTCAAACTTTAGAAAATTCTGTAAAATGGACAGAGGATGTTTTCAATAATATTCAAGAATTACATCCAGATAAGCAGATAGCACTCGGGGAATCAGGTTGGGCAACAAGCTCGATTAAAACCAACGGGGATGAACAACTCATCATTGGTGAAGCAAGTGAAAACGCTCAATCTATTTTCTTCAAAGACTATTACCAATGGTTAAAAGAAAACGAAATTGCTTCGTTCTATTTCGAAGCTTTTGACGAAAAATGGAAAGGCGGCGAAGACAAACCTGACGGTATCGCAGAAAAGAATTGGGGCTTGTATCGTTCAGACCGTAGTCCAAAACAAGCGGTATTAGACTTTCAATCAGATAAGTAATTTGTAACAACAGATTGACTCAACAAAACGCGTTTCATTATTAGATATCGTAATCCAGTAATGGCGTGTTTATTGTTTATTGTTTATTGTTTATTGAAGTGTTGCATTGAGCGCACACGAATATAACGCGTAATTAGTAGTGCTTTCGCCACACTAACAGCAAGTTGTTTGCCGGCATATTTGTAAGTGATTCAAGTGTTAAACTTGGTGCCCATTCTTTTAACTCCTCAATATCTTTGTAGCCGCCATAGCCTGACGCTAATAGTTTTTCATGAAATTGAGCATTACTTTCACTATTAAACTTTTTGTTTTCAGTGAAAGGACCGTACTGGCAAAAAACTCCTCCAATTGGCAAGCTTTTACTGACAGCTTTTAACATTGATTCGACTGCATCTGCGTACATTATATGTGCAGTATTGGCAGTGAATACCGCATCGCATGATGATATCGGTAGCGTGTTAGAAGGAAATTTAATCTCCAATGGACCAAACAGGTTTGCCAACCTATATTCTTCCATCCACATTTGAATACCTTCATGATATTCTTTTTGGTCAGCACAATACCAATCAAGAAACGGCATATGACGAGCAAAGTGAACCGCATGTTGTCCAGTGCCAGAGCCGATTTCTAATACCTTTGTTGCCTCTCTAAAAATATCAGCTAAACGTTCTAAGATGACGTGTTTGTTGTTTTCGCATGCCTGACTATATGGCTTTGTCATTATTCCAATTCTCCACCGTAGGGCTGCACAACTATACAATCAATATATTTAAATCGTTTACTTAGGGCATGTTGCCCTAGTTTTGTAGGTTAGGTGCGAGCCACTTTTCTGCTTCTTCTATAGTCCACGATTTTCGATTGGCATAGTCGTTAAGCTGGTCCGTTTGTATTTGAGCGACAGCAAAATAACGTGATTCAGGGTGTGCGAAGTACCAACCCGAAACGGACGCGCCGGGCCACATCGCATATGATTCAGTCAAGCGCATCCCGATTGTATTTTCTACATCCAACAAGTCCCAAATTATCTGTTTTTCTGTATGCTCAGGGCATGCAGCATAGCCAGGCGCTGGTCGTATTCCTTGATATTTTTCTGCAATTAACGCATTGTTATCGAGGCGCTCGTCAGATGCATATCCCCAAAGTTCTTTGCGAACGACTTGGTGTAAGTACTCTGCAAAAGCTTCTGCTAAGCGATCCGCAATGGCCTTAACCATAATTGCATTATAATCGTCACCGTCTTGCTCAAACTCCTTTGCTAGTTCATCCTCTCCGATGCCAGCAGTAACTGCAAATGCACCGATATAGTCAGCTCGATTAGTTTCTTTTGGTGCCACGAAGTCACTTAAACAATAATTAAAACCTTTGGGCTTTAATGTTTGCTGTCGCAGATGGTGGCAGCGCGCAACTGGCTCAGCGCGCTCTTCTGTTTTATACACACAGATACTTTCGTCGACGCTATTAGCAGGGAAAATACCCACTCTGCCAATCGCTTGTAAAGCTTCATCTTGTATAAACCTGTCTAGCATTTCATTCGCATCTTTAAACAATGACTGAGCTTCTTCGCCAACCACTTCATCGTTCAAGATCCGAGGATATTTTCCGGCAAGAGACCAAGTCATAAAGAACGGTGTCCAATCGATGTATGGCCGAAGTTGTTTTATGGAAGCATGTATTGTTTTACTCCCAAGGAACGACGGACTTGTAATATCAATATTTGCCCAATCACAAGTAAAACGATTTTCACGAGCGGCTTCAAAAGAGATTGCTTTTGTTCTAGGACGTTTTTTTGCATGCTGCTCACGCACTTTATGATACTCAAGCGCTAACTCCTCTGCGAAGATAGCTTTGTTATGTTCTGAGATCAGTTTTTGGCACACACCAACTGCCCTACTCGCATTTGCGACATAAACTACAGGGTGTTCGTAGTTTTGTTCTATTTTCACGGCAGTATGTGCTTTAGATGTCGTCGCGCCGCCAATGAGTAGTGGCAGGTCTAGATTCAGTCGTTGCATTTCTTTTGCAACATGCACCATCTCGTCTAACGAGGGAGTGATTAAGCCCGATAAACCAATCATATCGGCATTTTCGTCTAATGCAGTTTGAATAATTTTAGCTGCAGGCACCATAACCCCAAGGTCAATCACCTCAAAGTTATTACATTGAAGAACCACACCAACAATGTTCTTACCAATGTCGTGAACGTCTCCTTTAACTGTCGCCATGACTATTTTGCCATTGGGGCGAGCATCTGCTGACTTTTCTTTTTCAATAAAGGGCTGCAAATAGGCTACTGCCTTTTTCATAACACGAGCTGATTTCACCACTTGTGGTAAAAACATTTTACCTTCGCCGAATAAATCACCAACGATGTTCATGCCATCCATCAAAGGTCCTTCAATGACTTCAAGTGGTTTACTAGCTTCCTTTCTAGCTTCTTCAGTGTCTTCTTCTATGAATTCGGTGATACCCTTTATTAAAGCATGCTCTAGTCGTTTACTTGTACTTGCTTCACGCCAAGCTAAGTCTTCTTTTGCCGCTACTTTTCCATCGCCTTGGTATTTAGGTGCCAAATCTAGCAAGGTATCGGTTGCGGTTTCGGTACGGTTCAAAATGACATCTTCAACCGCATCACGCAGTTCTTTCGGGATTTCGTCATATACCTCGAGCTGCCCTGCATTCACAATACCCATATCCATACCAGCCCTTATCGCATGATATAGAAACACCGAATGCATAGCTTCGCGCACAGGATTATTGCCTCGGAACGAAAATGATATGTTAGATAAACCGCCAGATACATGACAATGAGGCAATGTATCTCTGATTACTTTGGTGGCTTCGATAAAGTCCACGGCATAATTATTATGTTCTTCTATGCCAGTGGCCACAGCGAATATATTAGGATCAAAGATAATATCTTCTGGCGGAAAGCCCAGCTCATTAACTAGAATGTCGTAGCTCTTTGTACATATTTCAATTTTTCGCTCACAAGTATCCGCTTGGCCTTTCTCATCAAATGCCATTACAACCGTAGCGGCTCCATAGCGTTTAATTTTTTTAGCTTGCTCAATAAACGGCGCTTTCCCTTCTTTTAAGCTGATCGAATTAACAATAGCCTTCCCTTGAACGCATTTTAACCCAGCTTCGATTACAGAGAATTTTGACGAGTCAATCATGATAGGAACACGTGAGATATCGGGTTCTGAAGCAATTAAATTCAAAAATTTGACCATCGCAAATTCAGAATCAAGCATTGCTTCATCCATATTTATGTCGATTATTTGAGCGCCATTTTCAACCTGTTGGCGCGCGACGTCCAAGGCTGCTTCGTAGTCCTCAGACAAAATCAAACGTTTGAAAACTGCCGAACCTGTTACGTTTGTTCGTTCACCTATATTTATAAATGTTGAAAAACTTGAACTCACTATTTACCCTATTTTGGTGATAACTCGCTTATTGATGCTCGTTTGGAATGGTTAAATCGATACTAGTACAGATTATCGAATAATACATTGTGCCTCTATACGTATCTGCAATACTCGCTTTTTATTGTCGTATTGGATGCTTGATAGACTCTTAATGAATAAAAGGTTCTAAGCCTGACAAGCGCATCTTTACTTCAATCTCGTTCGTTTCGCGCGGCGGAAAATTACTAACGGCATTTGCCATCGCTTTGATATGTTCAGGCGTACTGCCACAGCAACCCCCAACAATATTTAATAGCCCGTTTTGCGCCCATTCTTTTATCTGCACGGCCATTTCGTCTGCGTCCAAATCATATTCTCCGAACTCATTTGGAAGTCCAGCATTTGGGTGTGCCGACACTAACACTTCAGATACTCTAGATAGTTCAGCAACATATTGACGCAATAAATCTGGGCCTAGCGCACAATTTAAGCCGAACGAGATGGGTCTGATATGCCTTAAGGAGTAATAGAAAGCTTCTGTTGTTTGACCTGATAATGTTCGGCCAGATGCATCAGTAATGGTGCCAGATATCATGACAGGCAAGCTTACGTTTAGCTCATCAAACACTTCTTCAACCGCATAGCAGGCCGCTTTTGCATTCAGTGTGTCGAAAATAGTTTCTAACATTAAAAGGTCGACCTTTCCCTGAATTAAAGCTTTTGCAGATTCTTTGTAATTGATAACCAACTCATCAAAACTCACATTACGAGCAGCAGGATCGTTAACATCAGGTGAAATAGACGCTGTCCTGCTCGTAGGGCCCAGCACTCCGGCCACAAACCTTGGCTTATCAGTAGTACTCATTTCATCAGCGGCTTCTCGCGCCAGTTTTGCCGCGGCAAGGTTAATGTCTTGAACATGGTCTTGCATGTCATAATCAGACATCGAGATTGCATTAGCATTAAATGTATTGGTTTCGATTATATCCGCCCCAGCCTTTAAGTATGCAAGGTGAATATCTTTGATAATATCTGGCCGAGTCATAGCGAGCAAATCGTTATTGCCTTTTAGGTCACAGTGCCAATTGGCAAATTGCTCACCACGATAATCCATCTCTTCTAGGGAATGCCCTTGAATCATTGTTCCCATTGCGCCATCTAAGATTAAAATCCTTTGCTTTGCAATCTTTAAGAAGGTATCAGTCGTTTTACTCAATGTTAGTCCTACTTTTTTATGGCGTTTTTCAAAACTCGCCTTTTAATACTGTGGGGGTTTTTATACGCAGGTCAATTAACGACCAACCTTGTGCTATTAGCTTAGCGACTGCTCAATTGATTTAAGTCGTATGGCGTCGTTTGATATACATAATAATTCAACCAATTGGTGAATAATAGGCTACCGTGAGATTTCCATCTCATCTTTATTGACTTTAAAGGATTGTCATCAACATAGTAATTTTCAGGGATCGTGGGAGACAAACCCGCACTTTTGTCCCTCTTGTATTCTTGATCAAGCGTCACAGGATCGTACTCAGGATGCCCAGTAACAAACACCGAACGTTTGTCTTCTGTTGCAGCGCAATAAACCCCCGCTTTCTCTGACAACGCCAACACATTCAGAGACTCTATGTCACCGTAATCTTTAACACTTACTTCTGCTACACGCGAGTGCGGAGCCCAAAACTCAGGGTCAAACCCTCTGACCAACTCATTTTTTTCTTCGAGTACGTAATGTTTGAACACCCCTGATAGTTTTTCATCTCGCATTCTTTTTTGGGCACCATAAAAGTGGTACATCGCCGCATGCGCGGCCCAACAAAGATAAAATGTGGATTGTACGTTTGTCTTGGTCCAATCCATCAATTCTTGCATTTGCGGCCAATAATTTACTTCTTCGTATTCAATATTGCCCAAAGGTGCGCCTGTCACAATAAGACCATCGTACTTTTTATTTTTTACTTCACTAAACAGATGATAAAACGCCGTCATGTGGGAAACTGGCGTATTTTTTGGCGCGGTTTTATCAATGCGAATTAAATCAACATTGATTTGTAGTGGTGTGTTCGATAACAAACGCAGAATTTGCAGCTCTGTTTCGATTTTATTCGGCATTAAATTTAAAATACCCAACTGTAATGGGCGTATGTTTTGACTAGTGGCCCGTGCGTCATCCATCGCAAATATATTTTCATTTAGCAGTTCTTCTAATGCAGGAAGCTCTGCGGGTATCTTAATTGGCATATATCTCCACCTAGATTTTACCGTCTGTGCTAGGGCATATTTTCACCATTAATGAGAAAATGTCAATAAATTTACGTCTAGACGTCTAGATGTTTATTTGAATAATCAAACGAGATTGATCACCAATCTAAAGTATCCTCTTTTGGTCAAGCAACCATAAACAAGCAACAATAAAATAGTGTAATAAATAAAAAGAAGGGGGAGAGGCTTACCGGCGATGCAAGCCCATTAAGACATCAACCTCGGCTTTAGGCAGCTCACAAGCGTCCATTATTTCCTCTGCGCTTGCGCCTTGTGCAACTAACTCATTAGCGCGTTTATACATTTTTAACACTGGATCACTGTGTTCTAACTGCTCGATCTTATGATCAAATTTTGCGACTAAATGTTTTAACTCATCTAATTCTTTTAAGGATTTTTGTTGCTTGTCTTGCAAGCTTTTGTATTGTTCAAGAGAAGTTGTTGTTGATTTGAGCGTTGTCAGTTCATCAGCTTGTTCCTGATGAAGCTCATGTAACTCTTTTAGAAGAATAAGCGCTTTTGATAGACGCCGATTGACCGTTTGTGCATACAAAAAGCAAGCAATCAAACCGAACAGAACAATGAATAACCCAATTGTTAATATATCAATGATCACTGTTTGAAAGTACCCCTTGCTGTTTATGCACAAAAAATGAAATATGTTTTGTTATATATAACAAAACAGCTGGAATATACCAGCTGTTTTCATGTTTTTCATTGACTTATCTTTCAAAGATTAAGCTTAGTCTGCTTTATATCCCTAGCACATCGTCCCATTCTTCATCAGACAATAATTTGTTTAAATCGACTAGAATTAACAACTCGTCTCCCCTGTTACTAACCCCTTGAATGAACTTCGCGCTTTCTTCCGTACCAACGTTAGGGGCACTATCGATTTCAGAGGTCTTCAGATAAACCACCTCCGCAACAGAGTCAACAAGAATGCCAACAACGTTTTCATCTGATTCGATGATCACTATGCGTGAATTGTCAGTTATATCGGCAGGGGGAAGCCCAAAACGCGCTCTGGTGTCAATAACCGTAACGACGTTACCTCTAAGATTGATGATCCCCAGCACATAGCTTGGTGCACCAGGCACAGGCGCAATTTCAGTGTAACGCAGGACTTCTTGTACCTGCATCACGTTGATTCCATAGGTCTCTTCGTCTAGACGATATGTTACCCATTGAAGAACTTCATCATTTGGATCTGAGGCATTAGCTGCCGCTCTTTCTTCTGACATTTGAATTGCTCCAACACATCTAAAAATAGCTAATTAATCAATGTAATTAGTTTGTTTATTTTGCTATCCCTTTGATTTAGCACATTTGATGCGATAAACAAGGAACACTAGTTAAGCTATTTAGCTTGTAGTACAAGCTCTATCATTTTCGTGCCATCTATCAATGCACACATTTTTTCTTTAATTAAGCCCGCTAACCAAGGTCGCTTTTTCTCTTGATTTAACCATTTTACATCCGTTTTAGTTAAATCTAGTGTTGTATGAATACTCTCACAACACAATACAAACGGCGTTTTCCCTAGTTGAATAGCAAACTTATAGTTAATCGTCTCAGCCATTTCTGGCGTGTATCTCTCTGGCATTATCCATTTTGCAGCATCGATACAATTGTACTTTTCATCACCCTTAATCAAAATCCCTTTAAACCAAGCAGGTTTGCCTGCAATCGGTGAGATTTTTGTAAGTTTATGGATGCCTCCAAGCTCCAATAAGGGTATGGCGATATTTAAGCCAGCAACTTCGCATAATAAAACTTGGAAGCGCTCTGGTAAACTATCAAGTAAACTTGAGCCACGAACACGTACACCCTTATGTAGTGTTTCGGCATCCTCGCTGTTTTCTTTATCATTGTTCGCAATTAATGCTTCATTTGCTAGTGGAGCGAAGTCAGCCGAATCAAGTAAAGTTTCTAAATCCTTTTTTAAACCACTCGATAAAACCATCTCATCGACCTTCGCATTTGGCATCTCTTCATTAAAACTCGTCTTTTTGATACTACTGTTGGATTGCATTTCATGGTGCGACCGCAAAGTATTCTGTGTATCTAGTTGAGCACTATTTTCAAATTGAGATTGCTCATTGCCGTTTATACCAGTGTCAAAGCTGGCGTCATTTGGCCTCACTAATTTGACTTCATTTTTACCTTCAAGCGGAACTGCATCTTCGTCTTTTTTCAATATATTTTTCGACTGGTAGTCTTTTCTCGCATATTTGGTAACGCTTAAAGATTTAACGCTGGTTTCCTCAATAAGCTCATTTGAATCTATCCCACTGATTTTTGTGTCTAGCACCTTAGCTTGTTTGTCTAGGTCTGATTTTAACTTCAATCGGCATTGTGACTCTGCTTCAGTCTTAACATGTTCAAGACCACAAGTCATGTCGCTCATACTGCTTAAATAACGATTTACCGCTATATCTGCGCGACTAGATCCAAAGCCCTTTTCACTCTTTTCACTCTTTTCACTTCCGCGATTGTTCTGCTCTGATGTCTTGTGAACATTAGGCGCGCGGTTGTCTTGAGTCTCTATTTTACTCACATCTAAATGAATATTGTTGTTCGCTTTTTGCTTATCTGTATTGCTGCGATTCATAACTACATACATCTGCAACATTCATGAGCTTTCCAAATTATATTAATAGTCTTACAGTCTTTGAGCACTTCTAACTTTTGAACGTGCAAGTCTCAATCATATCACTCAGCTTCTTCCTTCAATAAGTCATTAACTAACTTTTGATAAGCAAAGTTACTTTTGCTTTTTTTCGCAACTTGCGAAACCGCCAGCCCTTTTGCGCTTGCTTCTCGTAATTTGGTATCCATCGGAACATAACCTTTCCACACATACGGTTTGTAGCGACTTCTGATTTCAGTAAAGGCAGATAAACAAGCGTTAACTCGCCGATCGAATAGACTTGGAATAATAAGGCACTTGTCCATCTTATCAATGTTTAATTGTTCTATTGTATCCAACATGCCATCAAGCCCATGTAAAGCCAAATATTCTGTTTGTGTAGGAATTAAAACTTTATCAGCAGCGAGTAAGGCGTTCACCATCAAAACACCAAGCACAGGAGGGCAATCAATAATGATGTAATCAAAATGTGATTGTAATACTTGTGTCAGTTTTTTAAGAATTAAGCCCTTACCTTGTTCTTTACCTAAAGTGTCATCAATCGTCGCAAGCGCCATATGAGCAGGAATTAAATAAACGCCATCAATCCTTGTAGCCAGGATTGATTTTTGAACTGTTTTTTTCAGCATTTCAGGGCTTTCACTGGCCATAAAAACATCGAACAAGCTCGACATACCATCTTGAGTAGATTCACCTGCTCTCGCAGCATAAAGCTCATTGAAACGTAAATAATGAGAGAGTGAGGCTTGAGGATCTGCATCTATAAGCAGCACTCGTTTGCCTAATTCAGACAATGCACCCGATATTGAAACGGCCGTGGTCGTTTTACCGACACCGCCTTTTTGATTGACTGTTGTCCATACTTTCATTTAATTTCCAAGAAAAGTAAGCGCTCTCTTTATCATTGATGTAGCTACATGTGTCATTGGTTTGTCGTTACTTTGTAAAAGCACACAAACGCCCCTATGGTCTAGCAAAAATCATGCCCTTCCAACATGCCGAATTATCATTCTGTTCTAGCTGTATTATTTACTCAAAAAGACTTGCATACAAAAATGCTTACTCCAATGGAGTAAGCATTTTTGCAATTCATAAAATATCGATTGAATGTTAAGCGTAGCGTTTGAGTAAGCTAGGAATATCCAAAATAAGCGCTATTCCGCCATCTGAAGTTATGGTTGCTCCGGCCATACCGGGAGTCCCTTGCAACAATGCGTCGAGTGGTTTAATCACGACTTCTTCTTGACCAATAAGACTGTCGACCACAAACCCAACTTGTTGTGTACCAATTTGAACAACGACTACATGTCCTGCAGACCTGTCTTCAATAAAATGACTTGGGTTGAGCCACTCGTTTAAGTAAAACAATGGAATTGCTTTACTACGCACGATCATAGTTAGCTGTCCGTCAACCGTATTGGTTTTCTTTAAGTCCATGTTGATGATTTCATTAACTGAGCCGAGCGGCAAAGCAAATGTTTGTTTACCAACAACAATCATCAAGGTCGGTAGAATCGCAAGCGTAAGAGGTACTTTGATTTCTAGAGTTGTTCCCTTACCCATCGCCGAATCGATGCTTACTGAACCATTTAACTGGTTTATTTTAGTCTTAACAACATCCATGCCGACGCCCCTACCTGAAATGTCACTGATTTCAGTTTTTGTAGAGAAACCTGGCGCGAAAATTAGATTAAATGCTTCTACATCGGACATACGTGCGGCAGAGTCTGCGTCTAAAACGCCTCTGTTGGTTGCAATGTCTTTAAGCTTTTCAGCGTCCATTCCTTTGCCGTCATCAGCAATCGTAAGTAAAATATGGTCACCTTCTTGAGAAGCAGACAACTTCACGGTACCACAGCGCGCTTTGCCTGAAGCCTCGCGATCATCTGGCATTTCAATACCATGATCAACCGAATTTCTGACTAAGTGAACTAGGGGATCCGCCAAAGCTTCAACCAAGTTCTTATCTAAATCCGTATCCTCACCCTCTAATACTAGAGATATCTCTTTTTTCAATGTTCTAGCAAGATCTCGAACGACTCTTGGAAAGCGCCCAAACACTTTTTTGATTGGTTGCATTCGAGTCTTCATGACCGCACCTTGCAAATCACCGGTAACTACGTCTAGATTTGCAATTGCTTTGGACATACTTTCGTCAGCCACATTGATACCCAAGCTGATTAGTCGATTACGAACTAATACTAACTCACCCACCATATTCATTATTTCGTCAAGACGTTTGGTATCTACTCGCACGGTAGTTTCAGTCTGTGCAGGATGATGCTTACTGTCTGATTTTTTTGGAGCAGCTTTTGCGGCTGGTTGTGGCGTTTCTTTTTTCGCTGCAGGAGCAGCCGCTTTGTCCGTATTTGGAGACAAAGGCGCTTTTGGTGGAGGAGTTTGCTCTTTCTTCACAGCAACCGCAGCAGGATCATTATTAGCAGTAGCAGTTGGCTTCGCTGGGTCAGCGGCTATAGCAGGCCCTTTGCCTTTCCCATGCAGATTATCCAAAAGTGCCTCAAACTCATCGTCTGTGATTTCATCGTCACCGGAGTCCGTGCTAGCCTTACTGCTTGCAGGCTCGCTTTCGCTCTCTGCTTTAAATTGCCCTTGACCGTGCAATTCATCTAATAATGCTTCAAATTCGTCGTCGGTAATATCTTCATCAGAACCTGAAGAACTGTCTTCAGAGCTTGATGCACCAACAATCAACTCATCACCCTCAGAGCTAGATTGTGGTGAGGGTGAGCTTTTGCTTCCTCCCGAACCGTGTAGCTCGTCTAATAGAGCTTCGAACTCGTCCTCGGTAATTTCCTCAATTGCCTCGCCTGTCTTTCCGTCACTTGCTTCGGCAATTTCAAACTCATCGTCTTCTGGTGCTTGTTCTTGTTCAGGGTTTAACTCTACTGAACTTTCGGACTCTCCAGTAGCGTCCTCAAAAATAACTTCACCGGGTTCTTCTGGTTTGCTTAATCTATGCAAGACTTCGATAAGCTCAGCTGGTGCTGGCTCGAGCGGGTCTCGGGCCTTCACTGATTCAAACATTTCGACCACGACATCAGTCGCTTGTAAAATTACATCCATTAATTCTGGGGTTAAAGACCGTTTTCCGTTTCGCATAGTGTCAAAAACATTTTCTGCACCGTGACAGATGTCCACCAATTCATTAAGTGACAAGAAGCCTGCGCCACCTTTTACCGTGTGGTACCCTCTGAATATAGCATTCAGAAGATCGGCATTTTCTGGGTGATTTTCAAGCTCTACAAGCTGTTCTTGTAATTGTTCCAGGATTTCTCCGGCTTCAACTAAGAAATCTTGTAATATGTCCTCGTCAACTTCAAACGACATTCTTATTCGCTCCCCTAAAAACCTAAGCTAGACAGCAAATCATCAACGTCGTCTTGGTTATGTACCACGTCGTCACGAGTCGCTGCATCAATAATTGGCCCTTCGGCTTTTACTTTATCGCCAGATTTTTCAGAAGTTTGAGTGTTATCTTTTGTTTTCTCTTGTTGGCCGAACGTCGCTAGCATATCAACGAGGTGATTTTCTACCTCTTTGACTAGTTCAATAACGCGTCTAATCACTTGTCCCGTTAAGTCTTGGTAGCCTTGAGCCATAAGGACTTCTGTAAGCATCGTATTCAAGGACTCAGAATCACTTGTTGCGTCACTCAGTAATTGATCAAGTTCAATACAAAGGCTTTTGAATTCTCCAAGCTCGATTTGACGGCTCATCAGCTTTTTCCACTCAGGCATGACACTAGTCAAGCGTCCATTTAGCTGCTCGGCGATGGGCATGCTTCGCTCAACAGCATCCATGGTAGAATTAGCTGCTTTTTCAGTTTCTTGAATCACATATTCTAGGCGGGATTGTGCATCGGGAATTTCTTGACTCATTAGGCTGTTAATGCGGTCATCAAGCTGAAAGTTGCTTAATGAGTCATGTAGCTGTCGTGTCAACTTGCCAACTTCAGAAAACAACTCGGCAGACTCTTCAATGGTAATAGTGTGGATAATATCGTTTGCAGATTCAACGTCATCAGCTTCTAAAAACTGAACCAATTGCTTGGCTTGCTCTAACGAGATCAAAGATTGCTCTTGTGTCATAACGGGATCCCTTCAGATGTAATTTAGCCTAAACGTTCAAAAATCTTATCTAATTTCTCTTTCAACGTTGCTGCTGTGAAAGGTTTTACGACGTATCCGTTAACACCTGCTTGCGCAGCGGCAACGATTTGTTCTTTCTTAGCTTCTGCTGTGACCATCAACACGGGTAGGTGTTTAAGTTTGTCAGTAGAGCGAATAGCTCTGAGCAAATCAATGCCTTGCATTCCTGGCATATTCCAGTCCGTCACGACGAAGTCAAAATCACCTTGCATAAGCATTGGTAAGGCCGTATTACCATCATCCGCTTCCTGAATGTTGGTGAAACCTAAATCTTTTAATAAGTTTTTTATAATCCTGCGCATAGTTGAAAAATCATCAACCACCAAGATTTTCATATTTTTATCCAAAACTACCTCCGCATTGGACGCTAATTAAATGTTATTGCTCAACTCGCCAAGATTGCATTTTCGACTTGAGCTTAATCATAGCTTGAGAGTGAATTTGGCTAACTCTTGACTCACTGACCTCCAAGACTTCACCAATCTCTCTTAAATTTAACTCTTCGTCGTAGTAAAGTGATAATACAATGGCTTCTCGCTCTGGTAAGGTCGTAATAGCCTTTGCCAATGCTTTTTGAAAAGAGCCTTGCATCATTTCCTCAAAAGGTTTATCGGCACCTTTTGATTCTTCCGTAGTTAATACGTCTTCACTTACGCCTAAATCTTCAATTCCTACTAACTTACCAGCGTTTACTTCGCCGAGCATTTGATGGTACTCAGCTAACGACACCTCTAGTTTTCTCGCAACTTCGGTATCCCGAGCGTCTCTTCCGGTAGCTTTTTCTACCTGATTGATTGCTTCAGTAATCGCTCTAGAATTCTTGTGCACAGACCTTGGTGTCCAATCGCCTTTACGAATTTCATCGAGCATAGCCCCTCTAATCCGAATACCTGCAAAGGTCTCGAAACTGGCTCCTTTTGTGCCGTCGAAGTTTCGTGCTGCTTCTAATAACCCTATCATACCAGATTGAATCAGATCATCGACTATTACACTGGCAGGTAAACGTGCCAATAAATGATGAGCGATCCGCTTAACTAAAGGCGCGTGCTTTTCAACCAGTAGGTTCTTATCTATTTGCTGTTGATATCCAGTCACTTTAGTACTCACTTTTTTTACCTACTCATGTAATGACACGAGGTTCTCTATGAAAAACTCTAGGTGTCCACCCGCTTGAACCGGTATGGCCCAAGTTCCCATCTCTGTTGCAAGTTTTGTGATTGCCTTAGACGCCGGCGAACTAGGAAAGGCATCAACAATAGCACTCTGCTTACGAACCGCTTTTCGAATGTTTTCATCAAACGGCACTATTGCAACTAGTTCGAGTGCTACGTCCAAAAATCGTGTAGTCACTTTAGAAAGCTTGCTAAACAACTCGTGTCCTTCTCGCTCACTTCTTACCATATTAGCAACTATTTTAAACTTAAACACACCATGATCTTTATTCAAAATCTTAATAAGTGCATATGCATCAGTTAATGATGTCGGCTCATCGCATACCACCATCATTACGTCTTGTGCTGCCCTTGAAAAGCTCACAACCATATCAGATATGCCGGCAGCAGTATCTATAATTAACATGTCAATTGGCGTTTGAAGTTCCCCGAATGCTCTTATCAAGCCCGCATGCTCGTGCCTTGAAAGCTCGGTCATTGACTTTGTACCAGAGGTAGACGGGGCAATTTTTATACCATATGGTCCGGTCACCAAAATCTCATCAAGCGTACAATCGCCATTTAAAACATGAGACAGATTGCGTTCAACCCTTAAACCCAACATGACATCGACGTTAGCTAAACCCAAATCGGCGTCTAACACCATCACTTTCTTGCCTTGTTTTGCGCAGGCGATTGCCGTATTGAGGGTAAGATTCGTTTTGCCCACGCCGCCTTTTCCGCCGGTAACAGCAATCACTTTTATATGTTTGCTACGATTCATATTTCGCAAGCTACTCGCTTGATCTACTATCATAATCCACCTGCAATCAAATCACCGGCACTTGCGTCCATGCCAGCTCCATATTTTTTATATAGCTTAGCTGCGATCAGAGTAAGATTAGCCGAATCAGCTAACTTAATATCTTCTGGAACACGTTGACCGTCGGTAACGTAACTCAAAGATAAGTCGTTTTCTATAGCTACACTAAGTGCTTCACCTAAACTGTAACACTCATCAAGTTTACTAAAGATACACCCACTTAAGTGAATGCTTTGATAAGCCATTATTGTTTGTTTGAGTACCTGATACTGAGCGCCAGCGGGTAATACAAGATACTTTCTAATGTCTGCATTTACACCATGCTCATAATCATTAATTTGGCTGATCAAGCGCGAATCTCTTTGGCTAAATCCAGCAGTGTCTATTAAGACTAATTTCTTATTTCTCAACTGATACAAGACTTCGTTTAACTCTTGAGAATTGTGCGCTTTTTTAACCGTGCAGCCAATGATTCTGCCATAGGTTGCTAATTGTTCATAAGCTGCAATACGGTATGTATCGACGGTAATCATTGCTACTTGGTCTGAACCGTATTTTTGTGCGTACTTTGCGGCGAGCTTAGCTAATGTAGTAGTTTTGCCGGTGCCAGTTGGTCCGACTAAAGCAACAACACCGGACTGACTTAGAATGTCATTTCCACCAACGTGTAGTCGGTTAGATAGTAAATTAAGTATGTACTTCCAACCCTGTTTCTCATCAACTTTATGCGGTAAGAACTCGATAAACTGTTTCGCTAAACTTGCGCTTATGCCCATTTGAATGAGTTGTTCGTGCAAATAATGATGCACTGGATTATTGCGCTTTTTGCGCTCTTCCGTCAGTTCAGATACTTGGAACTTCAACACATTTTTTATGGATTCGAGCTCTGCTTTAATTTTATCTAACTGCTCTGGTTCAAGCACACTAGGAGGCGGCTGAATACCTGAAGCTTGATTATCTTCGACGTTAAGCTCGTCTTGTTCATCAATAAACGCAGGTGAACGGAATATTCTTTCATCAGCACGTGCATCGGGAGCCTTGCCATAATTGGCTTGTTGAGAATAATGTAAGGATTGTGACTGCGAATCTGTTTGCTGACTTTGATTAGTGAACTCAGCCTGCTCAAGTCTACTGTTTTGATTAGTCCGAGAAGCTTGTTGCTCAGGTGATTGTTGCTCGGAGCTTTGCGCTGACTGTTTTTTCATTTGAGCTTCAAGCAAGGCTTGCAAACTATCAGGGCCAGAGTCGCCGATAATCTCACTAAGGCTTGGGGTGGCTTTTCCACCCATTTGAGCATGATTATTAGCCATATGACTTTGTCTGCTTGCATGATTGTTCTGAGGTTGAGGCGTTGGCATACTATGCTCATCGCTTCTGTTCACAGTGTCTGTTCCAGGGTCTACTGCGGCAACAAGTTCGACTCCATCAGCAACTTTTTTGTTAGACATGATAACCGCGTCGCCACCTAGCTCATCTTTCACTTGCTTGAGTGCTTCTCGCATATCTTTGCCAAAAAAACGTCTAATCTTCATGTTATCCTCTGAAATATGTCTGTAGTGACTTTTTTGCGTCAGTTTATTGACCGACCGATGACACTATTTTAATTTGTTTGTCGTCAGGAATTTCTTGATATGACAATACATGTAATCCTGCCACTGCTTGTTTTAAGAACTTAGACAATACAGGGCGTAAGATACCAGAAGTCAATAACACTGCAGGCTCGCCTGCCATCTCTTGTTGTTGACTCGCTTGTGAAAGTGACTCTTGTAGCTTCTCTGCCAAACCTGGCTCAATGCCTGCGCCATCATCACCTCCCGCTTGAAGAGAACGATGCAACATCTGTTCCAACTCTGGTGCTAATGTAATTACAGGAACTTCTTGTGCGCCATTGCTTATTTCTTGAACAATTAGGCGTTTTAGCGCAATACGTAAGGCTGAAACTAACACATCGGGGTCTTGGCTCTTAGGCCCATACTCAGACAAGGTTTGAACAATCGTTCTCATGTCTCTTATGGGTACGCCCTCGCTAAGCAGTGTTTGCAAAACTTTAACCACTAGGCTCAAGGACAAGATATCAGGTACTAGTCCTTCCACTAATTTTGGATGCGTTTTTTCTAACATATCGAGTAGTTGCTGTACCTCTTCATGCCCTAATAATTGGTGAGCATGTTGCGTTAGTAACTGACTTAAGTGTGTAGCAATCACAGTGGGAGCGTCGACAACGGTGTAACCCAATGTTTGGGCATGTTCCCTTTGCGTACCTTTTATCCAAACCGCTTCAAGTCCGAACGCAGGATCTTGAGTAGGAGTGCCTTCTAGTGTGCCAAAAACTTGCCCTGGGTTAATTGCTAACTCACTGTCGTGACTGATCTCTGACTCTCCAACACTCACACCTAACATTGAAATATTATAAGTATTTGGCGCAAAATCTAAGTTATCTCTAATATGTACAGGAGGTATCAAAAAACCAAGCTCTTGCGAAAGTTTCTTTCGAACGCCTTTTATACGGTTCAATAACTCGCCGCCTTGCGCTTTATCTACCATTGGAATTAGGCGATACCCAACTTCTAGACCAACAATATCGACAGGTTGGACATCGTCCCAGCTTAATTCTTTGGCTTCATTTATCGGTACAGATTGTTCTGGCAACTTCTCTAAATTCGCAGCTTCTTCTTGCTGCTTTTTCTTCGCCCAATCGCGGTAAAAGGCATATCCACCAACCGCTGCTGAAAAAGTCAAAAACGCAAAATGAGGCATGCCTGGCACAACCCCCATGATGAACAAAATAACCGCTGTGATGTATAGCGCTTGTCTGTTGGCCAATTGTTCTCTGATTTCATCGCCCATGATTTGACTGTCATTTTCGCGCGTCACGATAATGGCAGTTGCAACAGAAAGCAGTAAGGATGGGATTTGTGCTACAAGACCGTCACCAATGGTCAATACGGTGTAAACTTCCATGGCGTTATTGAAGGATAAAGAATGCTGGTACATGCCAATGAATAATCCACCCACAATGTTGATCAGCATAATGAACAAGCCTGCAATCGCATCGCCCTTTACAAACTTTGACGCACCGTCCATAGAGCCATAAAAATCAGCTTCGGAGGTAATCTCTTCGCGGCGTTTGCGCGCTTGGTCTTGGTCAATATAACCAGCATTTAAATCAGCATCTATCGCCATTTGCTTACCAGGCATCGCGTCTAAGGTAAATCGAGCGCTAACCTCTGAAATACGACCCGCGCCTGCTGTAACCACTTTGAAATTGATGATCAGCAAAATAGCAAATACTACAACGCCGACGACGTAATTACCGCCGATCACAACCTCACCAAAGGCTTGTATGACCTTACCTGCGGCATCACCGCCTTCATGGCCTTCTAAAAGTACGATCCTGGTAGACGCCACGTTCAAAGCAAGTCGCAATACCGTTGCAACAAGAAGTACGAGTGGGAAAATACCAAAATCTACAGGACGCTGCGTAAATACACAGACTAGGATAATGACAAGAGACAGCGCAATGTTAAAACTGAATAGAGTGTCAAGCAACATGGCAGGCATGGGCAGTATCACCATGCCCATCAAGGCTAAAACTACCATTGGTGCGCCTAAGCCACTCGCAAAGTGCTTAATCTGATTTTTATCGAATTTTTGGAAAGCTTGAACTAATTGCATACATCAATTTATTGACAGACTGTAAAAGATACCAAGTTGATTACAACTAATGTGCCAAGTTTGCTGGGCATTTCTGTTTTTATAAAAACCCTAGGTTGTATAAGGGTTTGAGAAGGGGCAAGGACTTTTAAGAATATCTTTTCCTAAGATAATAGACGAAGCCCCTGTGTCAAATACAAGGGCCTCTATATGTGTAAAATCGTATTAACGGCGTAACTCTGGCGGAATCGGTAAATCCTTCTTAAGTGACTTAGGACGTTTGCCTTTGCCTGATTTGTATGCCTTTAATTGATACACATAAGCAAGAACTTGAGCCACTGCGACAAATAGTTTTTGCGGTACTTCGCTATCTACTTCAGTCGAATAATAAATCGCACGGGCCAGTGCTGGGGATTCGATAATAGGTACGCCATGCGCTCCTGCAATTTTCCTAATGTGCATTGCTAACTCGTCAAGCCCTTTGGCCACCATAACAGGAGCACGGCTACCATCCTGATCATATTTAATGGCTACAGAAAAGTGAGTTGGGTTAGTAATAATGACATCTGCATTAGGCACTTCTTGCATCATGCGATTAGCCGCTGCCTGATACTGAATTCGACGAACCCGGTTTTTTACCATTGGATCCCCTTCGGCGTTCTTGCGTTCATCCTTCACTTGTTGCATTGTCATTTTCATTTCTTCATTGTGCTTATGACTTTGATATGGCACATCAATTAACGCGATTGGCACCATTCCTAAACATAACAATAAGAAGGCCCATTCAATCATATCGAGGGCGTGAAACAGGTTTAATGGAAAGAGTTCGTAGTCTAAGTGCAGTGCTTCGTCTTTAAATATGAGCATCGATATGTAAGCCATTGAAGCAATAACTAGGACTTTACCAATCCCTTTGAGCAGTTCAACAATGGCATCTTTACCAAACATCCGTTTGAAGCCAGATAATGGACTCAAACGATTTGCTTTTGGCGCAGCTGACGACCAAGTAAAATTATAACCGCCCAATGCTATGCTACCGTAGATACCACCGCACATTGCAATAATCATAAACATAATTAGGGGCCAGGCGCTTTCAGTCACTGACATTTCAAGGATTTGAAACATGTGATTAATGTCATAGGTTTCATCCCTCGAAAGAGTGAATGAACGCTCCGTTATTAAGTACATCGCTTTGGCGATTTCTTTACCGGTTGCTAATAGTGCTAATGCACTAAATATCAGCAGCAGTGTTGTGGCTAATTCCTTTGAACGGGCAACTTGACCTTTCTTTCGAGCATCCTCGAGTTTTTTGGGTGTGGGTTCCTCCGTTTTTTCGTAGGAGTCGTCTTGTTCAGCCATATGCAGACACGTCCCTATTCATCAGCAACTTTGTACGAGCTGGCACATGAAATCCTGAGCTCGTTGCCACTGTTGTTCATAGTGGAAAGTTTGGTTAGATAACGTCAGCCAAATGATCATAAGACCCATTAACTGTGCGATTGCAAATCCGATACTAAAGATATTCAGCTGTGGGGACGCTTTCGTCATTACACCAAAGGCAAGGTTTACAATTAAAAGGCTAACAATCGGTGCTAGTGAAATTGTAATGGCCGACACAAACATCCAGCCAGCCCAATGCGCAATATCCTTAAATTGATCAGGTGTAAACCAGTCGCCATCGATTGGAAAGGCTTCAAAACTCACCACAATCATTTCAATCATGAAAAGGTGACCGTCAAAGGTCCAGAATAACAGCGTGGCCAATATCAGATAAAACTGACCAACCGCCGGCACATTTATCCCATTTACGGGATCAACAATTGACGCGAAACCTAAGCCGGTTTGCATAGCAATGATTTGACCCGCTAATACGAAGGTATTAATGACCATCATCGAAATAAAACCAATTGAAATACCAACGATAAGTTGTTTAAAAATCTCAACAAAGGCACCTAGCGATACAAGGTTTTCAAGTGGCACAGGCGGGATCATCGGAACGATCATCGCTGTTAATAGAATCGCCAACAAATTTCGGACTGGAGTTGGGATAGTGCGTGCACTCAAACCTACCATCGAAATAAACAAGCCCGATATTCTCATGAATGCGAGCATGTAATCACTTATTAGGTCGATAATTGTTGAGCTTAAAATATCCACTGTTTCAGCTCTATCCGATCACAGTTGGAATGCTATAAACAAGCTCAAAGGTATAATCCATCATCTTCTTGACCATCCAATTACCTAGAAATGCCAGCGCAAGAAGGGTGACAACTAACCTCGGCAAAAAACTCATAGTTTGCTCATTGATTGAAGTAGCGGCTTGGAATACCGCAACAACAAGCCCTATTATTAAGCCAGGTACAATAATGGATGACACCAACAAGATGATGATAAACATGGCGTCGCGTAAAATTTCCACAAAAGACTCAGGGCTCATAACTACACTCCCATACCAAAGCTGTTTGCCAGCGTACCAAAAATTAAATTCCAACCATCGACCAAAACAAACAGCATTAATTTAAAGGGTAAAGATACGATCATTGGAGATAGCATCATCATACCCATCGCCATTAAGATTGAAGCGACCACCAAGTCAAGGATAAGAAAAGGAATGAAGAGCATAAAACCAATCTGAAACGCGGTTTTTAGCTCACTGGTAACAAATGCAGGGATTAGTACGCTCATAGGTACCTGCTCCGGTTCGTCAAATTGTCCTTCATAGCCACCTATGCGCACAAATGTCTCTAAATCTGTCATACGAGTTTGACTAAGCATAAAATCTCGCATGGGCAACTTCGCTTGTTCAAATGCATCTAAGGAGGTCATTTCTTCGCTTAGGTATGGTTGTAGAGCTTTTTCATTCACCTCATCAAACACTGGTGCCATAATGAACATTGACATAAATAAGCTAACGCCAATCAAAATTTGATTTGAAGGTGATTGTTGCAGACCTATCGCTTGGCGAAGGATAGAAAGCACTACTATTATCCTAGTAAAAGAAGTCATCATCATAACCGCCGCAGGGATCAAGCTCAGCGCTGTCATTATGAATAGCGCTTGAAGAGTCATAGAATAATCCTGACTGCCGTCTGGATTAGTGGTCACTGTGACCGCCTCTATGCCAGCTTGCTGCGCGAAAACATTGCCTGATACAAGCAGTAATAAAAAACCAAGGAATTTAATCATTTGAGCCTCCAGACGATTTGTCAGTACTTGACGATTTCGCCTTTCCGCCCACTAATCCCTGCGCCATGGCGTGCACAAGCTTTTGTTGAAAGTTGGCTTTGGGATCATTTCCAGCAGAAGCGGATTTGCTTTTGTTCTTAAGTGGTTCTTCAAGCTTCGCTAGATGATTGATGTTATGAGATGTGACACCAATTAGGTGCTGCTCATCTCCTACTTGAATCACCATGACCTTTTCTTTTGTGCCGGCCACCATACTTGCTACGACCTGCATTTGACCTTGTCCCGCCTGAGTGACATTAAACCGTCGCATTAAATATGCTAGCGCAAAAATAATGGCGATCACTAACATCAACGACAAAAATACCGTGATGATAGACTCAGTAGAATCTATGCTTTGTGAGCTGCTTTGTGCTTGGGTAAGTGGACTATAGCTGAGGTGGCATATGGAAATAAAGCCCGCTAGAACAAGGCCTAGCGGGGACTTTTTACTTGAGTTTTTTAATTCTTTCGACTTGACTAATAACATCCGTTAACCGAATACCAAATTTATCGTTGATGACTACTACCTCTCCATGAGCAATCAACGTGCCATTTACTAAAACATCTAAAGGTTCTCCAGCCACTCGGTCTAATTCGACTACAGATCCCTGATTTAATTGAAGTAAATTTCTGATACTGATATTCGTTCTCCCCACTTCCATAGAAATGGTAACCGGTATATCAAGAATGGTATCAAGTTTTTTATCGTGTGATACACCTGCATTATCGTCTGTCAGTTCATCTAAACCTGCCGGCTCAGCTTGCGCTTGTGCCAATAGTTCATCTGGGTCCACAGCTTCACCGGAACCACCTTCAGATTCGGCTTGCTCCGCCATTGCTGCTTCCCAATCGTCTAATCCTTCGCCGTCATTACTCATGGCTATTTCCTCTCTAAAACTTGTAGTAAATCTTCTTCCAATACCTGTAATTCAGAATCACTGTCAATCACAACACCACCCTTGGTGAAGAGTTGAAGCTCTGATTTAACCGACATCGGTCTCGGAATCTTCTCTGTAATTTTTAACGCTACGTTATCTCTTGATTTGCCAAGCTTCGCTCTAAAAGTCGGTAGTTCTTCAATCATTACGGTTACGTGCTCTGGCATATTGATTGGAATAATGTCGCCATTTTCGTAATTCATCAGCTGTTCTAAACTGATCGTTACATCCAAAAAATGAGTGTTCAAATCAACCTGAACGTCCATAATTTCGTCACGTAGCGCTTTACTCCATCTAAAGTCAGTGTCTTCTTTGTCGTTTTGTACGCCAGCATCAAGCATATCTCTAATCGGTTCAAGCATTGCGTAAGGCAGGGAAATATGGAAGTCGCCACCTCCCCCGTCCAATTCAATATGGAATGAACTGATTACGACAACCTCAGTTGGGCTCACAATGTTCGCCATCGCTGGGTTTACTTCCGAATCTAAATATTCGAAGGATACATCCATAACTGGGGCCCAAGCTTCTTTATAGTCTTCGAAAATCAGCTTCAACAACATTTGAATAATTCGACGCTCAGTCGGTGTGAATTCGCGGCCCTCAATTTTGGCATGATAGCGTCCATCACCTCCGAAAAAGTTATCTACCATGATGAAGACTAACCTTGCTTCCATAGTAATTAAGCCCGTACCTTTAAGTGGTCTAAACCTAACCATGTTTAAGCTCGTCGGTACAAATAAGGTATGAATATATTCACCGAACTTGATCATCTGAATACCGTTAATAGATACTTCAGCAGACCGGCGCATCATGTTAAACAAACTGACTCGCATGTGACGCGCAAAGCGCTCGTTCACAATCTCTAGGGTTGGCATCCGCCCACGCACAATACGATCTTGGGACGAGAAGTCATACTCTAGGGCAGAGCCGTCACTTTCGACCTCTTCAACCTCTTCTTCTTCGACATCATCGACACCATGCAAAAGGGCATCTATTTCGTCTTGTGATAATAAATCGCTCACATAGTCACCTAATTTTTGTTCAACAAATCGCTATTGAATCACAAAGCCTGTAAATAATACTTGCTCTACCACCGCTTTACCCTCTAAGTCGTTCATAACTTGTCGAACCTGTGTGGTCGCTTTTTTCCTTAGCTCAATCTTGCCAATCTCTGTTACTAAATCATCGGCATTAGAGGCGCTAAAGACTTGTAGCAATGTCCCTTCGATCATGGGAATATGACGTTTAGCACTTTCTTCGTTATCTTGTCCACGCACCATCAGTTGCACTTCTATTTGTACAATTCGCTCGCGGTTAATACCCGGCGCATTGAACTGAAACGGTCTTGGCATCGCAACATATATCGCAACGCCATCTGAGTTTCCTTCGGCTGCTTGTTCAGTCGCTTCAACGTTTTCACCCGCATAGGCTGTCGGCTCATCTGACGCAAATAAAAAGAAATAAGCACCTGCGCCACCACCCGCCAATAAAACAACGGCAACAATAATGATCAGCAATAACTTAGATTTCTTTTTGCCACCTTCTTCGGTCTGTAGTTCTTCTTCCGCCATTACATTACCCTTTGTTTTTTTGTTACTAATGTTTATTACTGACTATTTGCTAATTCTTGATGATTTTTTATTTGTGGATAACGCACACGCGCTAAAGCCTTATCCATCGCTATGCTTTTAATACCTTTATACTCTAAGCATAAAAATCTATGCCGCTGAGGGAAGCACTGTTTATTCTTTGTTCAATCACTTTTGTCCCAGCCTCAATTGCATCTTCGTTTTGATCTGCACCAAAACCTATACTTCCATTGCCTGACATTTCTTGATCCTTAGACCCCTGATTGTCACCTGATGACTCCTGTTGAACATTAGATTGCCCTAACTCGATACCTTGTTCATTAAGCATGTCTCGCAACCTTGGAATCGCCTGGTCTAATACATCTTTTGCCGCTGAGTTTTGTACGTTAAAGCTGACTTGGGCACTGTCTCCACTCATGTGAATTTTAATATTAACCCCACCTAAATCTGGTGGATCTAAGCGAATTTCTGCAGATGAATTTTTGCTATTGACCATCCAACGGATCTTTTCCGCCATCTGCTGCTGCCCCTCTAATTTGAGGATATTCATCGCTTTGTCTGCACTAGCTTGCGTATTTTGTTGCTGTGTCGTAGCGCTAGCAAGTTTCGTACCCTCTATTGATTGCAAACTGAAATCTTTTAATATTTGCTGCTCTGCTGAGTTATTTTGTAGTGACAGAGCACTATTCACTGCGCTCGCAAGATTCAACACAGAGTTCAGCTGATTGACGGTTTGGTCTATTTTGGGCTGAGCACTGGCGCTGACTTCAACGTTTGCTTTTACAAGAGCTTCGCTGACTAGCGCTTTTAAATCAATTCCTGGTTCGCGGCCCTGACTAAGCTGTTGTTTAAATTCTTTTAAACCGCTTTGCAAAGCTGCGATGAATTCATTGCCTTTTCCGTCAGATTTTAAGTCGGTGACAATATTTTGTAGTTTTTGCGTCAAATTCTCACTTGCAGCTTGGCTTTGAGCTTCGCTTAATGCCAACATATTATCTATAGCTGTTTTTGCTTGAGAGTTCTTATTTAACTCTGGCGCGTTTGTAGGCCCTTCCTTTTTAGCAAAATCTATCAGTGCAGCTAACTGTGCCTCAAGCGTCTTATCTTTTACCATGGCTTTGCTGGAGTTTGATTCTATTGCAGTCTGTATCTGAGCAAAGGTTTCAGGATCTATTACAGACTTTGCGGTCTTATCTCCAATTGCGTTTGCCGATGAAGCCGTTTCCTCACTAAATGGCATTGCATTCATTTGCTTAATGCGGGACTCATTAGCGAGGATTGTTTGCTTTATTTGTTGGTCAGTCGCCTTAGCATCTTGCTTTTCGGTTAGTTTAGCGTCTTGAGATGAATGAATTTCCTCTGAGAGCAAACCCTCTGTATTACCTGATTCTAACGAACCCTTTTCAGAAGCGCCTTGTCCTACCTGTGTATTGAGGATCTGAGCTTTAGCCGAGATATCGAATTTTGAATCATCAAGTTTCTCTGAGCCGTTTGCTTTAGTGCTTACCTCAGACGTAGCCTTCTGATTTAACAGTAAAGACATGAGTAAGGAGTGGTCTGCATTCAAATTTTCTTCGCTTATTTGCCCTGAGTTTTTTTCTGTTGTATCCAGTTGAGTCAACATTGAGGAAATGATGTTCTCCAGCTTGCTTAGTTCTTCATCGCTTAAACTTGCACTTAAATCCATATCAATATTACGAGCATCTAAAATCGCTTGAAGGTCTTCCTGTGAAATATTGATTTGAACAAATTCATTTAAAGATTCGAGTGCATCATCACCCGATACTAGGGGTATATCTAGTTGAATAAGGTCGTCGGGTAGTTGCGCCTTCAAGCCTGATGCGTCTTCCTGCACAGCTAATAAATCCGCATTATTGGTAGATAAATCAGTTGTACTAGCTAAATTAATTTTTGAATCTGTTTCTAACTCTGCAAATTGCGTCACATAATCAACATAGTCGAATTCTGATTGGCTTGAATTAAGTTTAGACTCGTCAACAATTTCTTCATTATATTTATTGTCACCATTTGTATTATTTAACAGCGCTTGCTCGTTGGTATCTGCAGCCTTATTTTCAGTCGTTGCTGCAGAGTTATCGCCAAAGGAGCTTCTTGTACTATTGTTATTGTCATTCTCTTTTACGTCTAGTTGGCTACGTTCATCAGCTGATGGCATAGTATTCTCATTTGACGCTTTGGCTTCATTTCCTTGCTGCCTGCTCTCTTTCTGGTTCATTCGGGCTTTATACTCGTCTGAACTTTGATTTTTTATGTCCTTGGACTCACGAAGCTTATCGTCTCTCTCGCTTTGGCGTGAATTTTGAACCTCGCTGGCACTAGGACGCATAGCCTGTCGTTCTTGAACTCTGTCCTGACGCTCTAGAGCTCTGTCTCTTTGCACAGTAGTTTGTGCAGTAGTTTGTGCATTAGATTGGGGATTTGTTTGAAATGAATGTTGGTTATTTGCCGAGCTTTGCCGTTGAGTAGTTCCGCGACTAGGTGCGACCACTTGAGTATTTTGCCAATTATCAAAGCTGACTTGAGAGCGGCTAAACGGCTTATTTTGCTCACCAAACATAGAAAAGGCTTGCTCGAACAGATGCTTTTGATCTTGAGCTGCAGCAGAATTTGATCCCGAAACATCTGACGGCAAAGACGCTGCGGCAGAATCTGGCTTATTAATGGCAAATTGTTGCATCATAGAGATGACTTCCTTTAAAAATTAATTTATAAGCCACTGTTTTTAAATGATTTAACATTAATAAACAGTGTTCACACCATACGAGATTGCATCTTCTGTACCAAATAAATACTTTTAGGAAAAGATTTGGAGTATGAACATTTTGGTATTAGGGGAACGCATAAAAAATAATTCGAAAGTGAATTGATTCGTCAGAGATCCAAGAGCGCTAATTATCTATGAACGAGAAGGTTTAAACGCCTGGCGACAGGCGAATTCATCGAACATTTTTTGTTCGATTTTAGCCTGCTTCACTGATTCTTTCTTTAGCTTGATGTCAATGAGCGTTTTGATCGCTTTTAGTTTTTGCTGTTGGTCAAGCCACTGTTTCTTGCGTTGGTCTGCCACAAGCACGGCTTGATTAATCAACTGCACCTGTTGTTCACAGGCTTTATCTAACTTGGCAACAAATTGATGGTGCTGACTCATTGTCATTGCATCTATACCCTGTTGCGCTTTTGAACGGATGCTGTGTAAGTAATCTAAACGATAACGTTCTAAGCCAGACAATTTCTGCTGATTATTTAGTACATGAGCCTTAGCTTCTTGGTGATTGCGGGCGCACATTTGTTCTTTTTTACTTTCGATTTCTAAAACAAGCTTAAGTTGTGTGACCTTTGCCATTTCGTTTCCCTAAAGCTTAGCGTGCATTTTGTTGGTTAATGCCAGAAGCGAGCGTGTCCATTGTCTCAACACTTGCGCCCATATCGATCACCTGTGTGGTGCTCTGTTGTAAAAAGGCATTTATCGCAGGAGAAGCGGCAATCGCTAGTTCGATATTGGCATCACTGCCTTTAACATATGCTCCAATATTTATTAGGTCTTTGTTTTGTTGATAATTAGAATATACCCGTTTAATGCTTCGAGCGTTTTGATCGTGTTCCGCACTGACTACCTGAGGCATGACTCTTGAAATGGACGCTTCTATATCTATTGCCGGATAATGACCTGAATCAGCGAGTTCTCGCGATAACACTATGTGACCATCTAAAATAGCTCTGGCTGCGTCAGCAATCGGGTCTTGTAAATCATCTCCTTCAGTTAAAACAGTATAAAAAGCCGTAATTGAGCCTTGATGTATACTGCCATTGCCAGCTCGTTCTACCAATGCAGGTAATTTGGCAAATACTGAAGGTGGATATCCTTTCGTTGCAGGAGGCTCGCCGACTGCGAGTGCGATTTCTCTCTGGGCCATTGCATAACGTGTTAACGAATCGACTAATAGTAGAACGTTCTTACCTTGGTCTCTAAAATATTCGGCAATAGTAACAGCTGTTTCAGTACCTTTTAAGCGCATCAACGGCGAGGTATCTGCTGGAGCAGCAACGACAACTGCTTTTTTTCGTTCTTCTGGACTTAAAATATCATCTATGAATTCTTTGACTTCCCTACCACGCTCACCAATCAAACCAACAACTACGACGTCAGCAGTAGTCCCTCGTGTCATCATGCCCATTAAGACACTTTTACCTACTCCTGAACCCGCAAACAAGCCCATCCGCTGCCCTTTCCCAACAGTAATCATGGTATTAATTGTACGAACGCCTACATCTAATGCTTCTTTCACTGGCTTGCGAGTTAAGGGATTAATTGGGGGAGGATGAGTCGGAACTCGTTTTTCTGTGCTGATCGCGCCTAGACCGTCAAGAGGTGCACCATTCGCATCGATAACACGACCTAACAGGCGAAAGCCAACGGCTAAGCCAGCATCACTTGCTATAGGTTCAACCAAAGAGCCTGGTACAATACCTTTGATGGACTCGGTCGGCATTAAATAGGTAATTTCGTCTGCAAACCCAACGACTTCAGCCTCCACTCGCCCTTGTTGAGTTTGCACTAGTGCTCGTCCACCCACGGGAATTTGACAGCCAATAGCTTCTAAGGTTAAACCTACGCCTCTTACAAGTTTGCCAGCGCCAACAGAATAGCTATCACAAACGGTCTCTCGAATGGCTTTGATATTATCCAGGAGCTGAAAGCCTAGCTCGTCACTATGCTTCTCATTTGGCTTCTCATTCGGCTCGTCATTTGGCTCGTCATTTGGCTCGCGGGTCATCGCTCAAACCTTGATTAAATAACAACTGATTAAACACCTGCTCGCATCGTCGTTCTATGGATACATCAACTGTGTTGTTAGTTGTATGTACTTTACAACCACCTTGACTTATCGTGTCATCGACTTTTAAATTCCAACCTTTTTTATTAATTTCGTCGGGACCTAAATAGTCGTTTAGCTGAGATAGATCTTCACTGTTTATTAATACCGTCAATGTTTGCTCTTGAATAGGTAAAGCTTTAATTCCCTCTACAATGGCCTGTTCGATGCATTTACTCGAAGTAGTGGTTTCACATTTCACAACCGCTTTAGCGAGGCCCAAAGCCAACAACACTAGTTCATTTTGAAGCTCTTTACTGACTAAAGCCGCGGGCTGCTGTAAATGCTGAAACAATCCGTCAAGCTTTTTTATATACTCATCTATTTGTTGTTGTCCGCTTTGCTGACCTTGGTTAAAGCCTTCACTCTTGCCTAGCTCTAGCCCCTCCTCGTAACCTTTCTCTTTACCCTCAGTCAGACCTTGCTCAAAGCCTTCTTTATGGCCATTTTGCAAACCCTCTTGAAAAGCATTATTTCGAATCTCATCGATTTGAGAGGCAGTCAGTGGAACAACTTCGACTTCCTCATCAGGGGCTTCATATTTCCATTGCCGCTTTGGACGATTCAGTGCATTAGTGGATGATGACTCTGCCTCTATCTGTTCGTCGACGGAAGGCAAGTCCCATAATTTGGCATCTGAATTGCTGTTTTTATTGGTTTGATTCATTACTTACACAAACTCTTCACCGCCACCACCACCAAGCATGATCTCTCCTGCATCCGCTAGGCGTCTGGCGATAGACAGTATTTCTTTTTGTGCAGTTTCAACTTCGCTTAAGCGCACAGGCCCCATTGCTTCGATATCATCAAGCAATATATCCGCAGCGCGTTTCGACATATTATTGGTGATCTTATCTTTTAATTCGTCGTCTGCACCTTTGATTGCACGCATGAGTGATTCTTGTTGAACTTCTCTAAGGATTGACTGAATACCTCTATCATCAACATCAATCAAATTGTCAAATACAAACATCAAGTCTTGTATTTGTTGGCTCATCTCTTCGTCTTGCTCTCTGATGGCTTCCATCAGCTGTGCCTCGATATTGGTATCAAGATAATTCATAATATTGGCAGCAGATTTGAGCCCGCCCATCTTCGCGGCTTGTGCTCCAGCTTGTCCAGCAAATTGTTTTTCCATTATCTCATTCAACTCTTGTAATGCTGCAGGTTGTACTTCTTCTAAATTCGCGACTCTCATTAGCAAATCTAGACGCACTTTCTCTGGAAACTGCGCTAATATTTCAGCGGATTGTTCTGGTTCTAAATATGACATCACAATGGTTTGTATCTGCGGGTGCTCGTTTCGAATGATGTTCGCTACCTGCTTAGAATCCATCCATTTCAACGACTCTAGTCCTTTTGCACCAGAGCCAGCCATAATTTGATCAAGTAAATGCGCAGCTTTGTCCTCACCTAAGGCAGAAACTAATGCTCTGCGCACAAAGTCTTCACTTTTAAAGCCAATGGTAGAGTAATTCTGAATCTCTTCGATAAAGTGCTTGTGCACTGCCGATATCTTGTTTTGCGTCATGTCATCCATTGCCGCCATGGCCGAACCAAGTACTTGTACCTGTTTCGGTTCCATGAACCTTAGGATTTTTGCGGCATCGTCTTCCGACAAACTTAGTAATAAAATAGCGGCCTTTTCAATACCATCAAGTTTAGCAACATCATATTCAAGAACTGCGTCTTTCTCTTCTGCTTCTGCCATGTTGACTACCTTACTCGTCTTCTAACAGCCATCCGCGCACAACTTGCGCCGATAACTCTGGTTCATTTGCTACTAACGCTCTGACGGCTTTAAGCACATCTTCATCCCGATGTAAGTTGGGCAAGTGCAATGAACCATCTGCAGAGAAGCCTACTTTTGATTCATCGAAATCATCGCTCAATACATTGATTGTCTCATCACCCAAATCCAAATCACTTTCATCATGCTCAGCGTCAGGGAAACCATCATCAGGGAAAATCAATTTCTTAAGCATTGGCCTAACGACGGCAAGAATCAAAACAATGATAACACTCGCACCAAGAAACAATTTAAAGATAGGCATAAACCATTCTTGTTCCCAAATAGCCAATTCTTTGACTTCGCCCATGTCAATTCTATTAAACGGAATACTGACAACTTCTAATGAGTCTCCACGAGTCACGTCAAAGCCTATACCACCTTGCAATAGTCTGCGTATGTTTAACAACTCTTGCTGGCTCATAGGTGTACTAACAACTTCGCCTTCTGCATTTATGGAGTTCATGTGATCAACTGCCACTGAAACACTGAGTCGACGAATTACGCCTGTTTGCTGTTTGGTGTGGCTGATGGTGGTATCTAACTCATAGTTTCGAGTTTGTTCTTTACTACTATTACCTGGTACTGGACTGCTATTATTCGCACCACCTGCGTTTTCTGGAATATCTGAATCTGTAGGTGGTTGATTGCTTAAGGCTCCCGGAATACCCGCAACAATATTACCGACAGAATTTTGCTCCGAAATCATTTCGCTTCTTACTGCAGGTAAATCGGGGTTATAACGTCTTTGCGTTTGCTCTACTGAGGTGAAATCCATGCTCACGTCAGCTTGTGCAGTATAATTACCAAGACCAAGTACTGGTATTAAAATGCTATCTATTTTCTCTAAATATTCTATTTCTCGTTTTTTCTCTATTTCATACTCTTTTCTCGCACGCGCACTTACCGAGTCTTGAGAACCAGAATTTAATAGACGACCATTATTATCTGTGACAGTCACCCTGCTTGGGTCAATACCCTGTACAGCCGAAGAAACGATATCAACAATAGCGTCAACCTCTTCACCTGACAAAAAACTTCCATTTCGGGCAGTTACCACCACTGTTGCGCTTGCTTTTGACTCCCGTCTAGAAAATACGTTTTCCTTTGGAATAGCCAATAACACTCGAGCTTTTCCAACCGCGTTTATATCTTCTATTGTGCGCGCGATTTGCTGCTCTCTTGCATGCTTCAGTCGCTCCATCTCTACTCTTTGACTAACGCCAAAACCCATGTCCTGCATGATGATGTCAGTGCCAGCCGAATCCTCATGGCTGATTCCCTGTCGAACCATGCCCATTTTCAGATCCTTAAATTCAGCATCTAGAACATAAATGGTATTACCTTCAATTTTATATTTAGCCTGTTTCTGATCCAAATAATCTAAAGTTTCAATCATTTCTTGCGGCGGCATTTGTACTAAAGGGCGGTACGTAGGCTCCTTAGACCAAATGAAAATAAAGATGGCTATTGCAATGCAAATGACCAGAGTGATGACCATAGTGACATGGCGGATTGTTTCTGTATTTGTTAGCGTATCGAGTATGACGTTCTTCTGCGGTTCGACTAAATCGGTCGATTCATGATCGTCGGTAATCGCTAGTTCGGTGCTTGCTGATTCGGCCACTGGACTGATTCCTTATTATACCGGCATGTTCATGATGGTTTTATATGCTTCTAGCAACTTATTTCTGACTTGAACCGTTGCTTCAAAAGCGATGCCGGACTTTTCCTTTGCGACCATAACGTCGACAAGAGAAAGTGAGGGGTCGCCCATATCAAAACGCGTCTGCATACTTCTAGATTCTTTTTGCATGCCGTTAACGTTATCCAAAGCTTGCCCTAACATGTCCGCAAACTGAGCGGCTCCAGGACTTTTCTCGGTTCGCGTCAGGGTGTCTGCGGTGCCGGTGATCTGTGCGCTCATGGCTTGCATTTCTTGATATAGAGCGTTCGCTTTGATATCCATGGTACTACCCACCTGTCATTTTTTTGTTAAATCGTAAAGACTAATAGGTGAAAAGCAAAAGCAATGCCAAGGTTGATATTTTACGGCAATCTTTCACCGTACAGCTGCAGAAACGGCAAATAATGACCAAAGTGAAGATATTTTCAATGCTTCAAAAACAAGATTTTAAAGCAAAAAAAAACCGCCCGAAAATTCGGGCGGAAATAGGGAACGACATCCATTGTCTACTGCTTACAAATAAAAAACGGGAGGGATTTTTCATTCTTTGTCTCAATACTTATCATTGAGACTACAAATTACGATGGAAGTTCTATGCCACTTTCGCGCATTTTCGCAAGTTTGTAGCGAAGGGTTCTTGGGCTGATCCCCAATTTTTCAGCTACATCTTTGCGCTTTCCGTTAAGTGACTGTAATGCATCTAAAATAATTTGATGCTCTTGTACTTTCAATTCAGACCCCAGTAAGTTGGTATCGTCAGATTGATGTATTACTTGAGTATTGTTAGAGCGCTGTGAGTCAAAGATTTGTTGATTATCTGGCTCTATCAACAAGTCGTCACTGTCTAATTCTTGACCATCACATAAAATAAGTGCACGTTGAACGACGTTCTCTAATTCGCGTACGTTACCTGGCCACTGGTGAGAACTCAACTTATGAACCGCTCCGGCGCTTAACTCAGGTATCGCTTGATTATTTTGGGCACAATGTCGGGCAATTAAATGCTTTGCCAAGGGTACAATGTCCCCAACGCGCTGACTAAGTGGTAACCAAGTAATTGGAAACACATTAAGCCGGTAATATAAATCTTCTCTAAATTTGCCTTGAGCAACCGCTTCTTTAACATCGCGATTGCTTGTAGCTATTACTCTCACATCCAATGAAATCGTTTTACGACCACCTAAGCGTTCTACCTCTCTTTCTTGCAAGACGCGGAGTAATTTTGCCTGCAATGCCAAGTCCATTTCGGTGATTTCATCGAGTAAAATGGTGCCTTGCTGTGCCTGCTCAAATTTACCTGGGCACGCTTGAATGGCACCGGTAAAAGCACCTTTCTCGTATCCAAATAATGTTGCTTCAAGCATATTCTCTGGAATCGCAGCACAATTAATCGCGACAAATGGCGCATCCGAACGCTTGGACTGATCATGAATATATCGGCTTAATACTTCTTTACCAGAACCACTTGGACCTAGCACCATCACAGTAGCATCGGAGCGCGCTACTTTACCTGCTAAGTTTAATAAATCTTTGCTTGATGGATCACCAACGACGGGATCGCGAGACTCGACTTTTTGAGCAGGCGCGTATCTGCCTATTAGGTTAAGCAATACTTGAGGCGCGAAAGGTTTTGATAAATAGTCCGTAGCTCCGTCGCGCATCGCCTGAATCGCATCATTAACGTTGGCATAAGCGGTCATTAGTACCAGCGGTAATTTGGGATATTTTGCTTTGACACTTTTTAGCAAAGAAAGGCCATTCATACCTTGCATTTGAATATCACTTACCACTAAGTCAAAGCTTTGTTCAGATAATTTAACCAAGGCCGATTCGGCACTTTCAACGGGAGTTACTTGATATCCGCCTAGTAATAAAGTATCCACTAAGGCTTCGCGTAATCCATGATCGTCTTCCACAATTAATATTTTCGTTTTACTCATGTTTTACTCCTTAATTGACGCCTGTTGCAGCAAGTGAGACTTCGTTTGCCTGCTCGCTTGTCATCTGTTTTTTTTGCTCATGCAAGGGAATGTATAGTGCAAAATAAGCTCCCTTATGCTGATTATTACCGCACTTAACAAAACCTTTATGTGATTTAGCGACGGTTTGAACCACCGCTAAACCAAGTCCTGTACCTTGCGATTTTGTGGTATAAAATGGCTCAAAAATCTCAGCCGCTGCATTCGCCGGTAAACCATTACCGTTGTCTCTTACGACAAAAGCTATGTATGCCTGCTCATTAACACTCACTTGATCAATCATTAAATCGATTTTTGGATTTGGCGTTTTGGCATCAATCAATGCTTGCATTGCGTTATTTATAAGGTTACCGATGGCACCGACAATGGCGGTTTCATTTGCAATGATTTTTTTACTTGCAACCGCATTGTGGCAATTAAGCTCAATGTTTTCTCGTTCCATTTGAGCGTCTAATTGGCTACAAAGTATATTCTCTAAGTACTCAGTTTCGAGTGCACTGACAATTTGTTTATCTGAACTTTTAGCAAACAAAAGCATATCGTTAACTTGCGATTCTAGTTCTTTTAATCGCAGTGTGAGCTTTTCGCTAAACCGGCTGGCCATTTCATTCTGGAGTGGCATTGATTTTAAATTTTCCGCATATAACAAAGCTGAGCTCAGCGGTGTTCTTACTTGGTGTGCTAGTGATGCCACCATACGCCCTAAAGAAGACAAGCGTTGCATGTGACTGACTCTGGTTTGAAGTTGACGCGTTTGAGTTAAATCAGTAATGACTATTAATTGGCCTTTTTCTAGCGTCAAAGGAGACATATCAATTTTCACACGCTTGCCATTACGCATCGAAACCTCGTGTCCATCGTCCTCACGTGGCGCAAAAGATTGACTGATTACATCGCGCCATAAGGCACCACTCGGATCGTTACCAAACAGTGCTATGGCTTGTTGATTTGCCAAACTGACTTTCCCCTGCTGGTCGATCACCAAAACGCCTGCTGGCATTATCTCAAGTAGATGAGAAAATCGTTGGTCATGTTTATTAGAATCTACGGCGGCTTGTTCACTTTCACTAAATGAACCGTTTGAGGATAACTGAGACTTTATATTTTCTGTTCCCGATGACAAAGCATTTGAGCGAAAACGGTGAACAACAGACTTTGAAGCCTGTTCGTAGGGATAATTATGTAGAGTGGCTGACGACATCTTAATTCTGCTCTATTTAAGTATTATCTTAGCTAATGCAGAAGGTGTGCCAAATTTTTATTTCAATTAATTCAATTACTTAACTAATTTTGCAATGTCAATATACTGACTCAGACAATCAAATTATTGACCATCGACCTTTTCTAAACGCACGATTTCATACTTACGCATTTTTTCAACAAGGGTCGTTCTACGCATGCCTAGTTGGTCCGCAGCCCTCGCTACCACCCAGTCTTGCTGTTCTAGCGCCTGTTTGATTAGATTTTTCTCGAGATCAGAAAGGTATTCCTTTAGATTTACGCCATCTGTTGGCAAATTAGCATCGACGGAATTAGTTTCGACTTCACCTATAATAGGAGAGCTTCCTTCAAACTTGAACAATGAATTAATTGCGTCTCGCTCTTGCTGCTCACTCGGCTCTTTGTGCTCAACACTGGTTTCTCCAGCTTCATCAATCTGATATTTATGAGGCAGGTGCTGTACGTCAATCACTTTAGATGGATGCAGAATAGATAACCTCTCCACCAAATTAGACAATTCTCGAACATTACCTGGCCAATTATGTCGCATTAAGGAGGTCATCGAATCTTGAGTAAATTTGACCGGAGATTGTTTATTATTTTCAAGCCTCGTCACAAGTTCTTGCAACAACAGCGGAATGTCTTGAGCCCTTTCACGCAAAGCGGGAGTCTCTATCGGGAATACATTCAAGCGGTAAAACAAATCCTCACGGAAACCTCCGTCAGCGATCATATCTTCCAAATTCCTGTGAGTTGCAGCAACAATTCTGACGTCACACTTAAGGGTTTTAGCGCCGCCCACTCTTTCAAAAATCCGTTCTTGCAATACTCGTAGAAGCTTAACTTGCATTTGCAAAGGCATATCGCCTATTTCGTCAAGAAATAAAGTACCGCCTTCGGCAAGTTCGAAGCGGCCTTTACGCGCACTTATTGCACCGGTGAATGCGCCTTTTTCATGACCAAAAAGCTCACTCTCTAATAAGTCTCCAGGAATGGCACCACAATTGACTGGAACAAAAGGACCTTTTTGTCGCTTAGACATGTAATGGATATTACGCGCAACCACCTCTTTACCGGTACCTGACTCACCTAATATGAGGACATTTGCCTCCACTGGTGCTACCTGCTCAATTAACTCACGTACTTCGGTAATCCCTTTACTATTGCCGACTAGACTTCTAAAGAGCTTGGTTTTGCCGTTAATTAAAGAGGATATGGGTCGGTTAGCGGTATGATACTCCGTACTTTTGTTCAAAAGTTCGGTCAGGCTGGGATATGTGACCGGCTCGTATAGAGAGCCGACTAAGTTTTTAAATTCTTTTTCGCCGTTAAGTTGGAACCCTATATTTATAAATGGGCTGTCCGGATGATTTTCGATTATCTCTTCAGCTACTTCTGGGACTTCGCCGTCTATCAAGATTGCTGACCATTCAACGTTAGAAGTAATGGTCTGCCCACATTCCGCATACCCACAACTCTTGCAACCTTCACCTAAAAACGTGAGAATTATTTGCAGATTCTGCTTTCGAGTATCGTTGTCGCTTACAATCAGAATTTCACTCATACTTTCCCAGTACTGTCATTAATATGCTCATTGGACATTTCATTAACAATAGTATCGAAAGTTGCGCATTTTAACACCTAAAAATTGACGATTTCTCCATATTAATCAGCGATAAGGTCAAATATTGGTCAATATTTAAGCATTTCGTACAATTACGTTCAGAAGACTCTAGCAGCCGCTTTCGCTTTGCTATTAAATTCTATTTTCTATGGCGGCTCATACACTTATATGAAAGTTTAATATGAGTGGATTGTTTTAATCTTTAGCAGCGAAGAGTAAGCTTGTACTCAATTTTAATCTTACCGCTAGCTTACCCAAAAAATACGATGTTTTGACTCGTTAAATTTTAGTAGAGCTATAAGCTTTATACATTAGTTCTGCGCGTTCCCAATCTTCTGGTGTATCAATATCCTGAACAAATTTTCTAGGTATTTTGATACCAATGGCGTATTTTGAAAATATCGCATTTTCACCCAAAAAAGCGATAGTCCTACCCCAGTAAAATTGCCCTGCGTCGTGGAATGCCTCCTCTAAGTCTTGTGAGCGCATTTCAATATACTCCGGGTACAACACTGACACCCCTTCTTCTGACACTCCAATCGCGCGTTGAATTGGGAAGTCGAAGGAACTGACCGAAAACGCAAATTCTTTGTCCGGTTCACTTTGAAGTTTGTTAAAGCCTTCAAGCAAATATCTCTGTTGTAGGAAAGGAGCTGTTGCGTATATGCAACAGCAATAATCAAATTCATATCCTAGTTCTTGTAAACTCTCTATCGCATGATTTATCACTTCACGCGTCCCCGTATAATCATCAGCAAGATTATGAGGTCTCAAAAAAGGCGTTTCTGCGCCCAATGTATTTGCCAGTTCGGCGATCTCCTCACTGTCAGTCGACACAATTACCCGATCAAAAAGGCCACTGTTTAAAGCTGCATCTATTGAATATTGCAATAAAGGCTTTCCGCAAAAATGCTTGGTGTTTTTCCCAACGATCCTTTTGCTGCCAGCCCTTGCTGGTATTACGGCAACGCAGCTCATGAGAGCACCGTTTCTAGTGCACTGACAACCTGATGTTGCTCATGTTCTGTTAAGGTTGGGAAGATTGGTAAGGACAAGGCTCCCGCATAAAAATTTTCTGCACATGGATACTGGCCAATAGAAAACCCTAAACTTTGATAATATGGATGCATGTGAATGGGGATATAGTGCACATTGACTGCAATCCCTCTTTCGTGAAGTGACTCATAAATGTCGGAGCGTTTTTCGTGTTCTACTTCAATCATGAATAGATGCCAACTCGATTCATTTAAATCGCTGTGATTAGGCAATTTAAGTTTTGAATCAGCCTGCAAATCTTTAAGTAATTCAAAATATCTACCTGCGATGGCTCTCCTCGCAGCGATAAAACTATCCAATTTTTTGAGCTGCGAAATCCCTAACGCGGCTTGTAAGTCAGATAATCTATAGTTGAAGCCTAGCTCGAGTTGTTGGTAATACCAATTTCCCTGAGACTCGCCCTGCATTAAGTCTTTATCTCTGGTAATGCCATGTTTTGCAAACAACACCAACCTTGTCGCTAAGTCTTTATTATTAGTGAGGACCGCTCCGCCTTCCGCTGTGGTAATAGATTTTACTGGGTGAAAACTCATCACTGCGATGTCAGAGAAAGAGCAATTACCCACTAATCTATTGTGATAGCTCGCGCCAAGAGCATGTGCAGCATCCTCTATTATAGCTATATTCAAAGGCTTGCAAAGCTCCGAAATACTCTGCATATCACATGAGCTTCCCGCAAAATGCACAACAACAATAGCCTTTGGCAAAGCTTTTTCATGCTGAGCTTGGCGGAGTTTTTTTTCTAGCGCAAGGACGCTTATGTTTCTTGTAGTAGGGTCAATATCAACGAAATCGACCTTTGCAGAGCAATACAGTGCACAATTTGCAGAAGCGGCAAAAGAATTAGGTACAGTCCATACAATATCACCATGGCCAATACCTAAGGCTAGACAAGCAACGTGTAAGCCTGAAGTACCACTGTTCACTGCTACTGAATACTGCGCACCAGTATAGTCACAAAGTGCTTGTTCAAACTCAGGGACTTTAGAGCCTTGAGTCAAAAAATGATGTTCAAGCACATCGACAACTGAGTCAATGTCACTCTGATCGATACTGTGTTTTCCGTAAGGGATCATAGCTCTTGTTTATCTAAGCTGATCAATTCCTCAACACTGAGAAAGTGAGGGTTGGTACCAGAGTGATACTCAAATTTCTCGGTTACCGGTTTACCTATTTCGAACAGCTTGTTTTTCATATAATTGACCGATTCCTCAAAAAATATTATTGCGGGCGTAATTACAAAATGGTCCTCGAATTCGATACTGTGGTGCGCCATTTCCTCGGGCACCATCACCTCATGTAACTTTTCACCGGGCCTTATGCCAATTAATTCAAATTCTAAGTTTCCGCTCATGGCCTGCACTAAATCCAGAATTCTGATCGAAGGGATCTTAGGGATAAATATTTCTCCGCCCTGCATGCGCGCAAAATTTTTCACAACAAAAGACACGCCTTCATCGAGCGTAATCCAAAATCGAGTCATTTCTTCATGAGTCACTGGCAATTTGGAAACGCCTTCGTTAAGCAGTTTTCTGTAAAATGGCACTACTGAGCCTCTCGAACCTACTACGTTCCCGTATCTTACGACTGCGAACCTAGGCCCATTAGCCCCGGAAATATTATTGGCTGCAACAAATAACTTATCAGAAGCCAACTTTGTAGCACCATATAAATTAACGGGGTTAGCAGCCTTGTCGGTCGACAAGGCAATAACTTTATCAACGCCATTTTCAATACATGCGTCGATGACGTTTTGTGCACCATTAATGTTTGTTTTTATACATTCGTTTGGATTGTATTCTGCAGCTGGAACTTGCTTTAACGCGGCTGCGTGAACGACAAAATCCACGTTTTTTGTTGCTGCTATTAAGCGTTCTTTATCTCGTACGTCACCAATAAAGTAACGCATGGCTTTGTCGTTGAACTCTTGTTGCATTTCAAATTGCTTGAGCTCATCTCGTGAAAAAACAATGAGCCTTTGTGGCGAGTAATTATCAAGCAAAAACCGAATAAAACGCTTACCAAATGAACCTGTTCCACCCGTAATAAGAATGCTTTTGTTATCAAACAAGGTGTTTACTCCCCTTGAAATTTAGCACTGCCCGCCTATTTCGCTGAACACGCTCGCTTACCTTACGAGTTATACTGTTGTGTTCAGTTCAAAATCGAACCAGTCACTGATTAATTCTTCTGGCAGTGGGGCTCTTGTTACCCTCGCGCCTCTGTTTCCTAGGGCGTCAACATAGCTTGACTGCGTTAAGCTTTGATCGCTAAGCGCAAGGTAGTGCCGGAACATAATGTGTTCATTCAGCGTCATTTTACTGACAAAACTTTCATGCATTACCTGCTCTGCCTGCGATAAATGAGCTAATTTATCCCTAGTAGTAGACTGTCTAGCATTTATCTTGCCAGTTTTACAGAAATACCCCTTAACAAAAATAAAATGGAAGCAATCAATATCTTGGGCTCGAGCGCAGAGTTGATGCACAAATACCCTAGGTGGCAAGAAACTCAATAATCCATTCGTTGCGAGCTCACGTTCGGCGTGACCAAGTATGCTCAAACACGGTGGGATGAATAAGATGCTTGGTAATTTGTTTATTCCAATATCAAACCAACGCTTTTGATGTTTCAAGAGTGCTGATTTCACCGCAGTGAAGGCTTTCATGTCATGCACAACGAACGCAATGCTCTGCCACTTTCTTATCGTATTACTCTCAGGTAGACCTCCTATTTGCTCAGGTAAGTCCATTATCGGATATACGATTTCTTCAGCTAAAGCTCCTTGTTCTATGTGGACAAGTAACTTGTCTATAGAATCGGCTTGCACGAAGTCTTTAACCCAGCTTGTTTTCTTTTTCGTAAGGTTTAGATGCATGCCGAAGTGATTCACTAAATCTTCATCATTAAGCGATGCATACAAAGCTTCATCTGATGTAAAAAACGCCACGCGTCTCGAAGCATTTCCACAAACTGGTCGCTGATAAAGGGCTTGGTTTTCACATGCTAATCTCAGGGTCTCGCGTTTTTGAGAAAAGGCCTGTGAGGCATCTATGATGTCAAACTGTTCTAGTAACAAGGCTTTAGCGTCTGACAAAAATAAATTCCACTGAGAAACTATAGACTCACAGTCTTGCAAAACTAGATTTTGATCTTCTTGCATCTTTGCTTTACTTAAACCAGCGCATAAGTACTGAACTGAATTAAAGAAATACAAAGGGTAAAGACTTCCTGGCTCTTGTTTATTGGTTAAAATATGATTTTGCAACTCATCTACTAAGTCTCGTATTAAGACTGACAAACGGTTTTCTTCATTTACTATCGTTGTCTTCGACTTAGTGTCTAGCGTTAGGTCATCGGATTGGTCACTGTTATTTTCAATGGGCTTTTTATTTAGCTTGCTTTGTTCTGTTTTGTGAGCCTCAATAGCTTTATATGCACTTTCAACTATTTCTGTCAGACAATCAATTTGTCGCTGCATTAATTGATTGCTAAATGCCTTGGACATCAGATGATAGATATCACTTTTTAGTGACATGAAACACTCGCTAAAATGTTCTAACATCAGTGTCTTATTTTGTTTATTTGAAGTAACAAGAACATTTTCAGAATCTAGAGGCAGTGTCCCTTCAATAAATACGCCGTCCGACAAATTAAATACTTCGGCAGAAAAACGAGCAAGGGTATGCTCCAAGACCATTCTAGAAATATTAAATTCAGTTTTTGTAAAGACATAATCGCGCCGATTGCCACGTACTCTCATGTCAGTAGCGTGTGCCTTTTTGTAATCAAATAGCTGTTGTCCTTGCTCATAATAGCCAGAATGCTTGCTATGGTGTTTATTTTGATCGGCAAAGCCAAGGTCAACGCCAATTAGGTACAGCTGCTCAAACCCCAAATTCAAAAAGAAACTCACCACCATATTTGTCACAGTCGGGTACGCATCTTCAATTTGTTGAAACGATTGCTTGGGCAAAACTGATAAGGTAGCAGCGGTAGAAGACTCCCCTACTTTGAAAGCAGTAAGAACGTCTTTGTATAATTTACAGGTATCGGGATGGATTCCATTTACGCTTATTAGGGTGATTTTTTTTAGGTATGCAGGATCGTTTATTCTACTCGCCCAGTCAAAATTTGCGCGGTTTTGTTCTACTTCTCCATGAAAGTCAGGCACAATGCCATTGCGGTGCAAAGCTTGCAAAGCAGTACCACAACTAACAACGACAACTTCACCCTCGCATTCTTTAATTAACTCGATATTGTTATCCAATGATGGGCCATTACCTACCACAAATATTGGTACTTGCTTATCTGTCTTTTGAAGATACTGATATGCCTCAAATCTCATGGATGGTATTCCAGCATGCAAGGCTTTGCAGGTATGTGATAAGCCATACAAGACATGGTCAAAATTTTCACCTAGGGAAAATATTACTTTTAACTGTTGACGAACTTCGGTAATAACTTGATGCAATTCGGGATTTTCATAAGCCCTAAACAAATAGGTATCATTAAGTATATGAGGGCCTAGCGTTAAAAACTGATTCATCAGGTCTTTGAATAGCTGGGAGCTTCCTTCCCCTATGTTTAGATATAAACGACCTTGTTTTTCATCTACTTGTTGAAAAATTTGCTCCCAATCGATGGCGTGTAAAGACGCATAAAACAAGTCGGGATTTGGCTCCGAGATAATCAAATTCTGCACATCACGTTGTTCACATATATGTTCAAGCGCATAACCATCGCCAAGACCCAAGACCAGTAAGGAAGGAATACAATTGGGAAGCTTAGCTTTGCACGTGCGCTCTTTTGAAGTAATTTGATCGATCTTTCTAATAAAACGATTGTGGGCATAATGCGCGAGTTTATCGCCGCTATACCCAAATACGAGACCATCCACATTTGGGTAATCAAAAAAATGTTCTGCTAAACCAATACCATCGGATTTCGGTGAAAGGTTAGAATAGGTCTCTCGAGTTTGCATATTAATGACATTAATATTACTTTCACTCGATGCCTCATCGCTTGCTATGCCTTGTGAGTATTTACCAGACTGCACCTCAAAGCAATGCCAGCATTTAACTTGATAGTTCTTAAATGCTTCGTAGAGGTCAGGGATTCTATTTTTGAAAGCCGCTAAATTACGCCTTAGGCGATCCGGTTTCTCTCTTGCTATGTTCGAAAAATCTGCGCTTGAAAAATAACTTAGTGGTGCCGAAATATGTCCTTCACAGTCTGGATTTGGGCGTTCTAAGATCGCTTTTGACCAAACATTATTCCGCAAATTGGCAACAATATTGGCGTAAGACGGATGATAACAATGTTGAAAAAACAAAAAATGCTGAATTGACAAGGCCTGATTTAACTCTTCAAGGTCAGACTTAAGCGTAGTTAGTTTGTTTCCAATCTGTAAAAACAACCCAATACCGTTTTGCTCTGCGTACTCAAAAAGGTGTTTCCAATCGAAACTTGCTAAAGAACACGCGAGCATTTCATAGTCTTGCTCATAAATCACTAGATGTTTGAAATTCGCCTTTTCAAGCAAGCAATTAATAATCTCACCAGTACCTAAACCTAGTAAAATTAGTGCGTCGATGTTTTGGGAGCTTAAATGTTGTTGTAAGTCCTGAGAATATTTAAAGTCTCTCTCTAAGTCACCCTCTAAATCACTCTCTAAGTCCCCCTCTAAATCACTCTCTAAGTCACTGGGGACTTGCTCTTTATCGTTTTTCTTTATTTGGGGCTTATAATTCTGTAAAAACCTAGCTTCTGCAATACCTTGCTCAGAACACAATTGTAAATATGCACTGTGATATGCCAGTTGTTCAACTTGTGTATCAAGGTTTTTTTTGACATCTAGCGGATAAAGCACTCTACCTTGTTGATAGTCAACCACATTAATCTGCTTCAATCGATTCACAAAAATGCTCAGTCGCTTGTTATGAAGCTCATCTAATTCAGCCGCCAATAGTGGCATATATTGTTTAAATGCTTGTTTGTTTTGTCGTAAACGACGCTCGATAAGCTCTGCACAATATTTTTCGTGCTCACTCTGCAACGCTTCATCTGCGTCTAGATGAAGTCTTATGTCGTCTAACATAGATTACACTTGGTGGTATTTTTTGATGGCTTTTGATGCTTTATTAGCTTTTTGAAGCTCGTTGGCAATGAGTGTTCTTTTTTCAGTAATGGCCGACAACAAGCGATTATTTGACTGAGTCTCATATTTTGCAAAAATTCTCTTCTGTTCTTCGTCTAAAGAATTAAGCAAAGAATCTACCAAGTTTGCGCGTTGTTCAACTAAATTTTCTAATAAAGTATCGTTTTCGTCAGATATAGCGGATAGCAGAGCGTCATTTAACTCTGCTAGTTCGCTTGGAGTGTGTGGATGGTTAAGCTGTAAATCCATAAAATTACATGCTTAGTCTTACGAGTTGTTTGCTCATGCACTCGCCGCTTGAGCGTAGGCCTCTTGCTTAGCCGCTTCTGGTATTGCTAACCAAGCGTCTTTTATTGGCGCAAATAAACCAATCACTTCATCGATGATTTCGATTCCATTATCTGAGTTAATTTTCGTCAATTGGTCGATCATATATCCGTACAGTGCATACATATTTTCAGCAAAAGAGCCGCCTACTTCAATGTTAAGTGTGTCTCGCAGATTAATAAAAATAGCCGTCGCTTTTGAAATGTTATCTGAGCGCCCTTTTAAATCTTCTCTATCAATACACCCTTTAGCGTAGGCCAATTTATCTAATGCACCCTGCATTAACATGAGCGTTAATCGATGTGGATCTGCGCTCGCTAGATCTTGCTTTAGACTGCCTTTCTTATATGCGTTTATACCTTTCAATGACATATTCTTATCCTAATGCTGCAAATAGTGCTGCGCCTGTATTCTGTAGACGAGCTACCGTGGTGTCTAAACTTAAATACCGACCTCTGAGTGTTTGCTCGTAACTGATCATTCTTAATTCGAATCGTTCGCGGTCGGTATTGACCAACTCTTGCTGGTCTTTAATGTTACTTTCTCTGCTGGAGAGAATGCCTGATGACTGAGTATATTGCTCTGTGAAGTTCAACAAACGACTCATAATACCGTTATCGGAATTAAACAGTTTTTCTATATCATCAAAGTTGTCATTCAACGCATTTTCTAAACGAGACTTACCAGTGCCAAGGCCAAAATCGTTCGTACCAATTTCTAATTCACCATCATTTGTTAGCTCTATTCCCAAAGCAAATAAACTGCCAATAACAGAATCAGCCACATTACTGCCAAGAATAGATGCCATACCGTTTTGTATGCCTCTTACTGTGGAATCACCTGCTAAAGCGCCGTCATCTTCTAAATCAGACTCGCCATAAGATGTAAGCTTGCGTAACTCTGCATTTAGCTCGTTAAATTTATCAACAAACTCATTTATTTTTTCTTCAAGGCTTTCGACGTCAAAACCAATTGTTACTTTTGATGCAATTGGATCCCCATTAGCGTCTTTTTCAGACAATTCCTTGACGTCAAAACGAACACTCTGAATGGTATTTTCAAACTTATTTGTGTCACTTTCGACCGCAATCCCATCGACTGTCGCTTTTGCATTTACGGCTTTATTTGCTTCTTCAATTATCAAACCGCTAGGCGCACCAGCTGAAGTCTCGGTGGTTAAGCGAGTAAATTGAGCGTTGTCGTCTGTGTTAACAATTTGAAGATCGTTGCCAAAACCTGTTACGTCAGATGTAAAAACCAGCTTTACACCGCCTTCTGCAGTACCGGTATTGATGATATTGGCGCTGACGCCAAAGTTGTTTTCATCGTTGTTTATTTGCTCCCTTAATTCAGAAAGCGTTGTACCTTCTGCCACGTTTATTGTGAACTCATCGCCGGTATTGCCGATTTTAAAGGTCAGGTCTGCGTTACCGCTACCGATGCTGAGTACTTCATCGTCGTTTGAGGAAAATCCGCCATTAGCAGGGGTATCTGTCTCTATTCGACTTCCTTTAGCTAGTTGCGAAACCGCTATCTGGTATGTGCCTGGAAGCGCCGCATTTGTGGGGTTTGCACTGAGTACGTCATTGTCTTCGGAGGGATTTTCGATGGTGGGTTCACGACCGCTCAAATTGCCTTCTTGTTGAAGGTCTTTGATAATATCTTCAAACTCGCTAATTTTGGACTTTACTTGTCCAACCGCAGAGATTTCGTCACTTAAGGTTTCTTCTCTAGCATCCAATCGGGCCGTTTTAGGTCCACGCTCGGCTTCTAACAACTGCGAAACCAGTGATTCCAGGTCAAGACCGGAGCCTACACCTAAAGATTGAATACTCATAAGTTTACCTCATATTTAAGCCTGCCTATCCACAACAATACCAGTTTTTGCACTGGATTCAGACTCTATCTCTTTTAACCGCTCTGCAAATTTTAGCACCTCCTCGGAAGGAATTTGCCGTATTACGTTGCCGCTTTCTTTGTCGGTCACTATAACAACGGGGCGCTCTGCACTATTATCGAGTTTGAATGAAATTTCTGTGCCATTTGTTTGCAGTACATTATTTATGTTGCTTATCGATTCTGAAAAGCGAACATTTTCCTCTCTCGATAGGGTATCGGCAGATCCTTTATTTGCTTTAAGCTTTTTGTCGAGTTCAGCATTTGATTTTTCAGACACTGCGGTAGATGTTTTATCGGCATTTTTGACTTGCTGGATAACAGCCGCATTTTCGCTTTTGGTGTGCACACTTACACCGCTGGGACTGGCAACCATATTGTTTGCAGAAAAGGTCTTGTCAGTTAACACCGAAGCCGATTCACGAGCTAAGCTTTGACCAATTTTTGTATTTACATTATCCATAAAAATCTCCGCGTTATAAAGGGAGGAGCGGTTGCACCTAAACTAACAGGTGAACCGCCCGTTCAACGCAACTTTTTAAAGGCGGTAAATCCGCGCCAATATAAAAGGCTTAACCCAAGAGAGATAAAGCCGTTTGTGGCCTAGCACTCGCTTGGCTTAGGACCGCAAGTGACGCTTGTTGTAAAATTTGAAACTTAGTCAAGTTTGCTGTTTCGGCAGCAAAATCCGTATCTGTAATTCTAGAGCGCGCGCTTTGCAAATTTTCATTTACATTGCTTAAGTTTCGAATAGATGACTGAAACCGATTTTCAGCAGAGCCTAAGTCAGCTCTTACCGCTCCAACCGCAGACAATGCAGTGTCAACTGTAGCAACAGCAGCAGAAGCACCACCTGCAGTAGCAACCGTAAGCGCTGCCAAACCCAAGCCGGTAGCACTAAAACCAGCAGTCGCAATACTACCTGCAGACAAATTTACGGAAATATTTTGGCCACTGTTTGCACCTACAAGAAATTTAGCTGAATAACCGCCATTAAACAAGGCTACGTCATTATATTTAGTGTCGGTCGCGATTCGCGAAATTTCACTTTTTAATGCGGTTACTTCAGAATTTAATGCAGTGCGGTCTGCTGCTGAATTGATTCCATTTTGTGATTGAATGGCTAACTGACGAATTCTTTGTAGAGCATTCGTGGTTTCTGCCAATGCGCCTTCGGCGGTTTGAGTAAGCGATATTGCGTCATTGGCGTTTCTTACTGCTTGGCCTATTCCGTTGATTTGAGAATTCAATCGCTCAGATATTCTCAAACCTGCAGCGTCGTCTGACGCCGAATTGATTCGGAAACCTGAGGAAAGTCGTTCGTAAGATTTGTCGAGCGAATTCGTAGAATCGAACAGTTGACGCTGTGCATTTAACGCTGACACATTCGTGTTTACATAGATTGACATTTACTACCTCCAATAAACAAGACATGTTGAGAGAGTCAGTACTGCAAAGACTTATCTTGTTTTATGTATTGTATATTACTCACTAGGGTTCACTACGCCCTAATCAGCGACCTCATTTTTTGGAATGCGACATAAAGTTGCATTACCCCTCGACTAACTGTATCGACAACAACTTGAACACCTTTAGATTTTTTTTGAATTTTTTTCAAAAAAAATCTAAATAGTTGTTTTTACTTGGTTTTATTTACATTTTTTGTTGGTAAATATAGTGGAAATACGCCAACGATGCTTTTTTGAACACATATTAGATGGTTTAACGATTGAGAATTATAAGCTCAGATAGACTAATGCTTGAAAATATAAGCTCATAATTTGATCTCATAATTGTCTATGCCAATAGTGGGAAAAGTTTAACTCTTGTGAAATGTTCATTAGAACTTATAAACTATATGAGCTTGGCTAGGTCGGATTTATTTGTATTTCGGGCTGTTGGGCGCAGCAACTTGAAAAGTGGCATAGCTTATGCTTACGCTAAGTATGCAGGTTTTACGAAAATGATACGAATTCAAGATTATATTAAGGTGAATTCATAAAATAATAGTTAAAGCCTAAGCGCCTTAAAAATGACATATAGGCGCAGGTCTGTCGGATTTATGTCGCTGTAAGACAATATGTAAAGCCAAAACGTTGCAATAAAGCACTTTTTTGAGATACGCATAAGGAACTTAAAAATAAAAAAGGCTGAACCGTGGGGCGGTTCAGCCAACTTGCTCACGTTAGGAGTTGGAGCAAAACTTTTCCGTCGACTGGCAGGATTGTAGAACTAGAGTACTGGCCTCTCAACCGAACTTCTACACTCTCAGTCTTGTTAGTCGACCTTTTATATTTCATATATATTAAATATATCAGAAACTTACATAATTTAAATGTAAACACCGTCCTTGGTATTTAAGGGCCTCTCAAGCCTTTATTCTCTCTTATCTTTCTTAATTGTCTATCTCGCTAATCTATTGCTTTTATTTTCAGTAAATATCTGAGCTTAATAATAAAATGCTCATTTTAGTCTGACTCATGCAACTGCCCCTTTAATTAAGCTATCTTGTTATTTGTCTTTTTGCGACAGACTTATGAGTAATTACTAGCCCTGCAGTAAGCTTAACGCAGCCTGAGGACGCTGATTCGCCTGACTTAAAACAGTAGTACTGGCTTGTTGAATAATCTGCAAGCGGGTAAGATTTGCCGTCTCGGCGGCAAAGTCGGTATCTCTTATCCGGCTGCGTGCAGCGGATACATTTTCAGAAATATTCGTTAAATTTCTAATCGTAGACTGAAAACGGTTTTGTATCGCACCGATGTCTGCTCGTTTGTCATCTACAGTTTGTATTGCAGCGTCTATTTGATCCAGTGCAGCCGATGCAGCACCTGGGGTCGATACAGATAGGACAACACCAGGAAACAAGCCTGATGTGCCAAAGCCCGCCGTTCTAGAAACATTGATTCCGATCGTCTGTCCAGAATTTGCACCAACTAAGAACTTGGCTGAATAACTGCCAGTTAACACGTCAACGCCGGCAAATTGTGTTGTTTCGGCAATTCTAGATATTTCTAACTTTAATGCTGAAACTTCTTTTTGTAGCGCATCTCTATCTGCTTGAGAATTAATGCCGTTTTGAGATTGCACCGCAAGTACTCGTATACGTTGCAATGCAGATGTAGTTTCTTGCAGCGCACCTTCGACGGTTTGTGCTAGTGAAATCCCGTCGTTCGCATTACGTACAGCCTGGTCCAAGCCCATGATTTGTGAGGTCATACGGTCTGATATTTGAAGCCCTGCAGCATCGTCTTTTGCACTATTGATTCGCAATCCTGAAGACAAACGTTCGAATGCTGTACTTAAATTTGTGGTTGTGTCGTTCAAGTAACGCCTTGTACTTAATGACGATATATTAGTGTTTACAAATAATGACATGATAATCTCCTAACGATTTTGATAAAGTCGATTTGTTATTATTATTCCGACCGTTTTGTAATTTAATGTTGGTGCTCGTTCAATATGACTTCGCACACTAATGTCATCTTTCGAGAAGCAGCTGTGCATTCTGGCATACTTAATGCTTTCAAATAGTTAATCATGGACTGATTAACCGTATTTATTCTTCACTAGAATAAATGCAAGCATGTAAGCTGGTTCAGAGCATAGCTCTTTTGCTGACGACAGGTATGATGTTCCAGACCTCATACCTCTCACTACCTCCTGGCGTCATTCCTGTCAGTCGGCAGTTCAGCTAGTCTTAACGACTTCTGACATTTAACTTATCTTCATAGTCACCATCTTTCTGTGGTTTCAAGACTAATCAAATTGTTATTTATATTGGAGTAGATCGTTGCACTAATATGCATGATATGACTCTCAACTTTTCCTAACGTGCTTTACCTTTCTTTGAAGGTTATATGCGTTTCTTATTATTTTTGAACGCTTATCAGCAGGCATATTTTTAAGTTATTATTAAGTATTGCCTTGCTTAAACTAGTTATCGTACGCAAGCCGAAAAAGCTTTAGAAAAAAGATGAGTTTTTTGAAAATAAATAGATAGGTGGCCAGGCAAAGCCTGGCCAATCGCTCTGGTAGAGAGTGAGCGGACTCTTATTCTGTTTGGCAAAATCGCAGTACTACCTCCTGGCATCATTCCCCAAACAGTAGGGTCTGACTCTTAACTAATATTAGCCAAGAAGCTGTAATGCAGACTGAGGACGCTGATTCGCCTGCGATAGTACGGTAGTACTCGCCTGCTGAATAATCTGATTACGAGTCAAGTTTGCTGTCTCTTTCGCAAAATCTGTATCAAGAATTTGTGAACGAGCAGAAGACATGTTTTCAGATATATTCGATAAGTTACGAATAGTAGACTGGAAACGGTTTGTTAGTGCACCTAAGTCTGCTCTCGCACCACCTATCGCAGAAATAGCAGTATCTAAGGTTACCAAGGCTGCAGATGCACCACCAGCAGAAGATACACTAAGTGTAGCTAAGCCAAGGCCTGTTGCTGAAAATCCAGCAAGACCATCAGGTGAACTTAGATTAACAGAAATTGTTTGCCCGCTGTTTGCTCCAACAAGGAACACCGCAGAGAAACCGCCCGTTAGTATGTCTGTTTTATTGAATTGGGTATCAGTCGAAATTCTTGAAATTTCAGTTTTTAGTGCAGACACTTCTTTTTGAAGCGCATCACGGTCGGCTTGAGAATTAATGCCGTTTTGTGATTGCACAGCTAGTTGACGAATACGTTGTAACGCACTAGTTGTCTCGCCTAACGCGCCTTCGGCGGTCTGGCTTAATGAAATAGCATCGTTCGCATTGTTAACAGCCTGATTTAAACCATTTATTTGCGTTGTCATACGGTCGGTGATTTGAAGACCAGCCGCATCGTCAGAAGCTCGATTTATTCTGAAGCCAGAAGATAAACGCTCAAAAGACGTATTTAAAGAATTACTTGAATTGAATAGCTGACGCTGGGCATTTAAGGCCGACACGTTGGTATTTACGAACATAGACATAAGTCTCTCCTACACTCTCAGTCCAGCGCTTGCTGGCAAGCCGGACTTTACTCCGGTGATTTAGTTTCATATGTAGAACATAGCTTTTGTGTGAATAAAAGCATATGTACTGGCTCTCTCGTAAATGTTATCGACAATGGGCAAATTCCCTTTAATATAATTTCAAAAAAAAACGGAAAAACTAGGTCAGAGCGGCAACTTTTTGCCGCCCTATTAAATTTATACAGACCGCTATCGCTTGTTTTGTATGCTTTTATCTATTTTATTCTAGTAATTTATTTTCTTGTGAAATAATTTAAACTTTCTTAGGTAGATTACCGTTTTCTGCATATATTAATGAAGTTTTTAAGCTCAATATGACTTTCACGAGCAAAAAAACAAGCCAAGAATCGACAGCTCGTCTCGAGTCGATTTCATATCAAAGTGGATCTTTTATGTGTAGGTAGTGATTCAATATTTACGCTAAAAACGACTAAAGTGATAGGCGTGTATGAGGGTACTTTTATGGTATCAATGCTCTAAAACGATAAAGCCCGATTAAAAAATCGAGCTTAAAAATAGAGCGATGAATTATCATCCAGCGGGACTAGATGTAATCTAGATATAATTAAATAACGACAGATTTGCAATCCGCGGAAACGACGCAAAAGCAGCTTCAAGTGCCGTTTCTTGTTTAGAGAATTCAGAAGATGCCTTCGCATAATCTACATCTTGAATCGAAGAAATAGCGGCCTTGTTAGCAATTTCAGAATCTAGCTGTGCGCCCTTAATTGACTGTGCTATGTTTAACCGTGCTCCAATCGAGGAGTTTTCACGGCCAATTCTCTGAAGTCCTTTGTCTATTCCAACAAGCGTATCGTCAAGCATTGAGGAATACTGCTGATCATTGAGGCTCGAGTCATTCAGCGCCAGAAACAAATTGTTGAGTGTTTCTGCGATATTGCGCTTTTCAGGACGGTTTAAGCTTATATCAAAACTATCGCCTGGTACTGCATTTAATTCGAATGCAACGCCTTTGTAGCTCAGTGTTTGACCACTAGTAAATGGTATTGTCTCAGTTGTCCCCGTTCCCAAATTGCTAACCTCAATCTCAGTAGGCGACGTAATTCTGAAGCGGTATTCATTGTTCGCCGAATTACCTGGATCAAAGTTGCTCCTATGAAATGCATCAAAGCTTCCTTGATCTTTGATTTTAAAATCAGTGATGTTAGTGCCTGACTGGTTATCTATAGTAAAATTAAGACGAGCTTGAACGGTTTCAAAAAGAGATTTACCAGAGGTTGTCGTTTGAATATTGACACTGTCTGAAAGTTGCACTACGTTTGTGCCGTCATCGCCGACGAAATTTACCACGTTGCTACTTGCGCTAGGATTAAATTCAAATGCCTGAGTTGCTGATTGGTAGCCCGCAAAAATATACTCGCCACTCGCATTTTGAGTGTTCATCAGGTCAACCACTTGATTTCTGATTTGCTCTATCTCTGCACCAATTGCGCTTTTGTCTGCCTCTCCCAAAATGCCACTACCCGACTGCACTGTTAAGGTTCTTGCTCTATTTAGCACGTCGGTGATGCTGCGAAGCGTTGTCTCTTGGAGCTCTAATTGGCTAGTCGCAAGATCATTGTTGCGTTGATACTGAGTTATTTTATCGAGCTCTTCGGTCAAGCGTATCACTTGGGCAGAACCGACAGGATCATCGGAGGGTCTTAGCAAGCGTTTTCCGCTTGCCAATTGAGTTTGAATGTCAGACAAGTTACCTTGGCTATTATTGATTGCCCGTAAATTTTGATCGTAAATTAAATTTGTCGTAATTCTCATGAACGCTTCAAACCTTGTTATTACTTGTCTTTATAAACTGCAGCATCATTTAACGAGATACTTGCAATATGGTGTCAAACATTTGTTGAGCGGTAGTTAAAATCCTTGCAGCTGCCGCGTATGATTGCTGAAACTGAATTAGGTTTGCCGCTTCCTCATCCAGACTGACACCAGCGCTTGACTCAAACCACTGCGTTGACTGGACCTTCATTACTTTTGCCGCTTCTAAATCTATTTTAGCGCCCGCCGCAGCAGAGCCAACTTGACCGACAATGGATGAGTACGCTTCGTTGAATGTCATTTTACCGTCAAGGCCATGATTACTAGTACTGACAAAGTCTTGCTGCTGCAACAAGCCCATTTCCACCGCGTTGCGATTATCATTGATACCATTAGTATTGTATTCAAGCTCAAATTCATCCCCTGTAACCGGTTCTCCTTGCAAAGAGAAATCGTAACCAGGGTAATCGTTTAATGCGCTAAATTCCGCAGGCCAAACGGGGCTGCCCGTTTGTTTGGCTTTTTCCAATAAGTTATTTAGGTCACTTGCATTCGTTACTGCACTAATGACTTGGTCATTTGAGTCTAATACTTGGTAATCTCGGTCTCCCGTAAATACAACCTTTACAGGCGCGCCATAGGTTGGCGAAGGTGAATTTGACGGCCCTTGTATTCCTTTATTTCCGTCGAATGCCGAAGCATTTGGATCAGTGAAACTCAAATCCACATTACTATTGCTCACAATGGTCGAAGTCAATGTAGCGTCACCTAAGTTGTTGGTAGACATTGACACTCTAAGTGGTTTTGCGAAAGCTAAGTCCTCTGCTCTTGTTGTCGCCATTGTTAGATTCTCAGCGCCGCGTCGCGCAGGCTGTAACAAAAAAGCATCGCCGACTTGATAGTTTGCACCATCGTCAAAGCTCAATTCAATGCCACCAATAGTTGCATGATAAGAACCATCACCTGCAGTAACGGTTAGCACATCAGTAATGGGATTATTTTGTTGGTCTAACCTAGGTTGCCCATATGTGTCGATCGCTGCAACTTCAACATCGAAAGTTGCTGGTGCGCCAGAAGGAGCAGTTAATACAGTAATATTGTAATCGTTTGCAGTAACTTTTTGACCTTCTCCGGCAATGACTCTGCCAGCTACGCTTAAACTCAAATCACTGTTAGTCGGATAATTAATGCCATTAACGCTGGGAATGTTAAACAAGTTTCCGCCAAGTTGAAGATCTAGGTCCATGCCTTGCCTATTTTGCACATTTACAGAATCGGCCAGTGCTATGGCCATTTTACCTAAGTTACGCTGCGTCGGTTCTAGCACACCTTCGCGATAATTATATAATCCGCCTAGCGCGCCCCCTAGCTTCTCTTCTTGCACAGTAATCGTCGTATTTTGTTTTGGTGGCGCATGATTGGTCGACAGTTTTAAATCACGACTGGTATAGTCAGGATCGCCTCCAATGGCAAAAACATTAAAGGTACCATCGGCTAATACTAAAGATTCACCACTTGTAAGATTAACCATAAGTCCATTGGTAGTACTTGAACTGTTTGAGCTTTTTCTTACTTCAATCGACATTAATTCAGAGAGCTCTAAAATGGCTTGGTATCTTTGATTCAATAGAGCCGAAGGCGTATCAACTACACTATTACCTTGCGCAACCTCAATGGCCTCATTTAGCTTGCCTATTTGCTTAATCAGAGAGTTGGCGGCAGATACCGTATCCTCAATTTGAAGCTCTACTTCTTCTTCTTTAATTTTTAAGTAATCACCTAACTGATTTATACGGTTCAAGGTTCCTTCGGCTTCACCAATCACTGAGTCCCTTGATGCTAAGTTAGTTGGATCGTCAGTTGCGGTTTGAATCGCATTGAAAAAACGCGTCATTGCGGCGCTTATACTGTTTGCTTCACTCGCCAATACATTATCTAGCCCTTCTACCCTGTCGTAAAAGGCTTGGTGCTCACCAACAGAACTTGCGTCTCTTCTCAACTGGTTTTGCGCGAAAACATCGAACACCCTGTCGGTAAAACCAAAATCTACTCCTCCGCCTAAGCGGGATGTAAATTCAGTACGCTCTCTGACATAGCCTTCAGTATTAACGTTGGCAATATTGTTACTTGTTGTATTTAGTAACTTATTACTCGCGTTAAGGCCAGACGTTGCCATCGTAAACAAATCAGCATTTCGAATCATGGTAGTAATCCATTGAGTAATTCACCGTTGTACACTGACATTACTTTCTCAGCGTATGCAGGGTCTGTTGCATAACCGGCTTCTTGTAATTTAGAAAAGAAATGTTGAGCCGAGCCAGTATTTTCTAATGCATCTTGGTATCGAGGATTGCCTTGTATAAACTCAACGTAATCGTTAAGGGAATCACTAAAGTCTTGATAACTTCTAAAGGAAGCTTTTTGTTTTTCTGGCATGTCATTTACATACTCTAGTGTATCTACTACTGCTTTTTCACCATTCCAACGATTGTCAGCTTTAATACCAAACAAGTTATGTGAACTTTTACCGTCACCCTGTTGGATAACATGTTTACCCCAACCGGTTTCTAGAGCCGCTTGTGCTAGCAGTGCTTTCGGATCAATGTTTAACTTTTCAGCAGCTTCTATCGCTTTCGGATAAAGGCTATTAACAAACTCCTGAGGCGAGGCAAAGGCTTCTGCTTTTTGAATTTTTGTTGTTTGTTCTGTGCCAAGAATTGCGTCTTCAGACCGTTGACGCATCATCATTTGATTGCGATTAATGATCGATAAATTTCCATCGGAGCGTACTGCGCTAGCAGGAGTTACACCGTTATTTATGCTCATTTGTTGAACAATTACTTCGGCGAGCCCAATGCTCCCTTTGGTAGACATATCTGTGGCTAATTGTTGGTCGTGCATGTCACGGTAAAACTTTACTTGCTCGGAATTAAACGGGCTGTCTTTATCTGCCAAGGCATCTTGAGCCTTTCGCATCGATTTAAGTAGCATCTGTACAAAAATAGCTTCAAATTGCTTAGCCGCCTCTTCTAATGCGCCTTCATCCCCTGTTTTTGCAGCAGATCGCAGAGTATCTAAGCTGCCAAGATCGTGTACCGATCTAGACATCTCTAATTGACTCTTTGTGTTTGCGCTTAAATCCATCTTAATTTCACCGTGTATTTAGTTGCTACTGAGCACTTTCGCTTGATTTAACATTGTTAGATAACAATCAACTCACCTTGGAGCGCACCGGCTTGACGAAGCGCTTCTAAAATAGCCATAAGGTCTCCGGGTGCTGCACCAATTTGGTTGACTGCTCTTACTAATTCATCAAGCGTCACACCGGGTTCAAATTTGAACATCCTGCTGTCATCTAATTGCACATCTACAATAGACTGTTCTACCGCTGCAGTTTGTCCGTTTGCTAAGGCATTAGGCTGAACAATTTGAGGGTCTTCAGTGATAGTGACTGTCAAACCTCCGTGTGTGATTGCGGCCGGCAATAAACGAACATCTTGCCCGATCACGATCGTGCCAGTTCTACTGTTGATCACGACTCTTGCAGGTGCCGTGGCGGGAACAAATTCAAAATTCTCTATCGTCGCCAAAAAAGCCACACGCTGACTCACATCTCTAGGAGCCGATACTCTGACAGAGGCAGCGTCGATTGGAGCCGCTGGCGCATAGCCCATTTCAGGATTGGCGCCAAGGCGCTCATTTATCTTATCTGCTAAGGCCTGCGCGGTTGAAAAATCTGGGTTGTTCAAATTGAGCGTTAAATAATCGTGTTGCATTAACCCACTTGGCACAGTCCTTTCTACCAATGCCCCGTTGGCAATCGTTCCTACTGTCGGGGTATTACTTACAATTCTTGAACCATCGTTGCCTTGTGCACCAAAGCCAGACACGACTAATGAACCTTGAGCAACGGCATATACTTCGCCGTCTAGCCCTCTTAAAAATGTACGCAATAAAGTACCGCCTTGCAGGCTACTAGCCTCACCAATCGACGATACGGTCACGTCAATGGTCTGACCTGGTTTTGCGAAAGCCGGCAGTTCAGCGTGAATTGCAACCGCGGCGACATTTTTGATCTTTGGTTTAACATTACTGTCTAAGGAGATACCAAAGTTACTCAGCATAGTTCGAAAGGACTGCTCAGTGAACGGTGAGGTTTCTCCAGTACCAGGTAGACCAACCACTAATCCGTAGCCAACTAACTGGTTAGAGCGAACGCCTTGTACACTAGCTAAATCTTTGATTCGTTGTTGCGCCGTTACAGCTTGGCACATTACTAAGCCGATTAATAAAACGAAGGCTTTTACGCATTTAATGCGAATATTTCTAGCTTGAGAGCACATTATAAAGGCCACCATGTTGAAGAAAAGAACTGGGTCAACCAACCTTTTTCTTGGGCTCGAGCAAAACTGCCCGTGCCACTGTATTGAATTCTTGCATTCGCAATCTTGTTAGACTCGATTTCATTACTTGGAGCTATATCCGCTGGGCGGATCACCCCTGTTAAGCGGATGTATTCATCACCATTATTCAGAGTCAGCCACTTTTCTCCGCGGATGATCAAGTTGTTATTCGGCAAAACCTCAACCACAGTTACAGAAATGTTGCCTTGTAAACTGTTGCTTTGGCTCGCTTGCGCGTCGCCAGTAAAATCATTAGAAGAATCAACTCCTAATTGTATTGCTTCGTTTCCAATCCTGATTGGATTTCCACCTAAGCCTAGGGTAGGTTGGAGATCCACGTTACTCTCTTTAGAAGTTGAGGTGCCTGCGCTTTTTGTTGCATTCGTGTTTTCGCGTAAAGTTACCGTAATAATGTCACCGACTCGACGGGCTTTAACGTCAGAATACAAGCTATTTGCCATCGCTGTAGAAAACAAACTGCCGTTTTCAGCAATTTGTTCCTTTTTCAAAACCGGCATGCTTGGCGCATAAAACGGGTCGTTTGCGTTCACTTTCTCAGCAGAAGTTGACTGACATCCTGAAAGTAAGCTAACCGACAGCAAAGAGACAAATAAACTTGCATATGCACGGCGACTGCCTCGCCCCCTCACAACAGAAGCGATGAGACCACAACGAGCAAAAGTACCTTTGCCTATAACTACCTGCTGAATCTTAGCCATTACCGCAAAATATCGCTTTTTTTGATTCATAAACTTCTGCCTCATCAAAATATCGTTTACTTAGCTAACGATGTCTTATAGTTGCTGTATTACTTGACCAAGCATTTGGTCAACTGAGGAAATGACTTTAGAGTTCATTTCATACAAACGCTGGCTCTCTATTAAATTCACCAATTCTTCTGTGACGTTTACATTAGACGTTTCAAGCGTACCTTGAGCTACCGTACCAAGACCTTCTAGGCCAGGCACACCTTGTACAGGCGCACCGGATACAGCAGTTTCAACGTATAAGTTTTGTCCAATTGGTTGAAGACCCGCTGGATTGATGAAATCAGAAATATTAATTTGGCCCAATACTTGTGGCTCAGCTTGCCCTCTTAACTGAGCAGACACTTCACCGTCTTGAGATATCGTGACTTGCTGCGCATCTGGTGGCAAAGTAATAACGGGTTGCAACACAAAGCCCGCGCCTGGAGTAACCATCTGACCCTGATCATTCAGAGTGAATTGACCGTTTCGAGTATATGATGTGCTGCCATCTGGCATTTGGATCTCAAAGAAACCACGTCCTTGGATAGACATATCGAGCGCATTTTCGGTTGTTAACAAATTGCCTTGTGTATGGGTTTTTTGAGTGGCCACAACTTTCGAACCAGCACCCAACATTAAACCAGATGGTAGTTCTGTATCAGCTGAAGAACGTCCACCGGGTTGATTAATGTTTTGGTATAACAAATCTTCAAAAATTGCGCGGTCTTTTTTAAAGCCCACGGTGCTGGCATTAGCAAGATTGTTTGAAACCACAGATACATCAGTTTGTGCTGCGTCTAATCCTGTTTTACTTATCCAAAGAGCTGGATGCATTTTTAAAACCCCCGCAAACCGTTTGTTTGCCTGTTAACTAACTTAAATTATTCGAAGTAACATATTGCCGCGCATGGCAAGTGTGTCTGCCTTGCGCATCAGTTTTACCTGCATTTCATAATGCCGCTGTAAACTGATCATATTTACCATTTCATCTACCGCGTTGACGTTAGATCCCTCAAGCATTCCTGCTTTCACCCCGACCGTAATATCCTGTTCAGCCAATTCACCATTTTTTAAATCAAATAAGCCATCTTCACGACGCTTCATGTCTTGTACATTTGGGTTGACGAGCTTTAGTCGGCCGACTTCTTCGATCGCGTTTTCAGGCGCACCTTGCAGCCTGGCGGAAATTGTACCGTCGTTGGCAATGGTTAGATTATTAACGGGAACAGGTAGGAAAATTGGCCCATTATCGCCAAGCACTAAATTCCCTTTTGGGTCGAGCAAAGCACCGTCTGCGCTCATCGTCAAACCACCAGCTCTGGTGTATGCTTCTTCGCCTAGTGGTGTTTGTACACTGAACCAACCCTCACCTTGGATCGCGAGATCTAAGGGTCTGTCGGTAGTGATCATCGCGCCGCCTTCGTAATTATTACTTGGGCTCTCAGTCATACTAAATACGCGAGACGGCAAACCTTCGCCGTAGGCCGGCATTGCTCTTGCCTGTTCGAGCTGCGCTTTAAAACCATTGGTTTGAGCGTTTGCCAAGTTATTGGCGCGAACCCCAGTTGCCAGTAGGTCTTGCTTGGCTCCGCTTGCCGCGATATACAAAAACTTATCCATAAAATTGCCTCATAACGAAGAACCAATCTTGACGATCAATTCATTACATATAAGGGTTTAAGCATTTATTATGCCAGTATTAAAAACCTTGATTATGGATGCTTTTTAAAAGGATGGAGCTGCTTTTTAGTATTATGCAGTTTTGATGGGTAAGAGGCCCAAATTTTTAGGCCTCTTTAAGGTGTTTACTACTTTATCTGTTACCGAATGTTCAATATAGTCTGATTCAACTGGTTGTTAACTTCCAAGGCGCGTGAGTTAGCCTGGAAATTACGCTGAGCAATTATCATGTCAATTAATTCAGTCGTCAAATTGACGTTTGCTTGCTCTAAGGCCGACGAATTTATGTCACCAAAGGTTCCTGTTGTTGCTTCGCCTGCTAAAGCCTCACCAGAAAGAATACTTTCTTTCCATTGTGTTGAGCTTTGTTGAGTAAGACCCTGTTCATTAGAGAATCTAGCAAGTGCAACCCTTACAATTGGTTCAGAAGTACCGTTTGAAAAAGTTGCTCTAACCAGTCCATCTGGTGATATATCGATTCCGGTCAATCGACCAACTGGTAAGCCATCTTGCTCAAGAGATGTAACTTCAAATGCAGACGCGAACTGAGTAGGCTCATTTGGTGATGCACCGCCTGGCTCGAGGTTAAAATCAACTTTAATTTGCTGAGTCGCGTCAGAACCATTGGCAAGAATTACACCACCAAGCGCTTCTGTGGTGATCTTTGAATCTGGCTGTGGAAGACCATCAGCAGACTCGATTCCAACAAAGTCACCGCCATCACTGAATCTTATCTTTGCCGCCGTTACCGCGTTGCCAGAGTTTAAACCAATTGCGTTGGGGGCGGTTGCAGGATCTGCATCAGAACCATCAGAATTTGTCATATCAACAAGTTGGTCATCTACCGCAGTTGCCACATACCACTCGTTTACTGCTGCAGGGTCGTTATCTTTCAAAAAATAATACGTCATGATATGACTGTCACCCAAAGAATCATAAACCGTCACAGACGTAGCCGCGTTATAGGTTAGAGGATCGGTCGGGTCAAACTTAGCAGGGTCTTTTGCCGCATCGCCAGCGGGAAGGTTAAACCTGACATCAACTTCAGTTGTTTTCTGAGGTGAACCTGAAGAATCAGGGATTCGCACAGGCTCAGTTGTACTTAAGGCAACCGATGCAGATGTACCGTCAGGATTTACAGGGAACCCAAGCAAGTTATCACCGTTTGAATTTACCACAAAGTTATCTGAATCTAATTTGAACTGACCGGCTCTAGTGAATGAAAAATCGCGCGAAGTGATTTCTGGCACAGTGGCGAAGAATCCATTACCCGTTATCGCCAAATCTAAAGCATTATTAGTAAAGGACAAGGAGCCTTGTGAAAATTGCTGAGAGACTTCTTGCGTTAAAACACCATCGCCAACCTTCGTTTTGCCAGATGCAAGCAAAGATGCTGCGTAAACATCGCCAAATTCAGCTCGTGATTCTTTAAAACCAACGGTATTGACGTTTGCGATATTATTAGCTGTTGTATCTAAGTCTTTTTGAGATGCTGATACGCCGCTTAGTGCAATATTAAATGACATGGTTTAACTCCTATGAATTTCCGATTTGAATGACGTCGTCTAGTTTAATGCTGACATCACCATCTAAATTAAGTACGACCCCTGCGCCGGAACCCGATAAACTAACGCTATCGACGTGACGATTGATAGCGGTTGGTAAAGCAGTTTCCTCACCAAATACGCTGCCCTGAACACCTACCACATAGTTTCCGGGTGGCACTAAATTGCCGTTGTTGTCTGTTCCGTCCCAGCTAAATTCGATGTTACCTGGCGCTTGAGTGCCGATATCCATCGTTCTTATGACTTCGCCGTTGGGATTTTGAATTGTAATTTGTGTGTTTTGTGACGTTTGCTCGTTAATGATAACCCCACTCATACCTTCGCCTTGATTACCCATGTAGCCGATATTACCGGTTACAAGAACTGACTGTCCGATAAGGCTAGACGCTTGCAATGCCTGATTACTGGTCATAGACGAGGCAAAAGATTCAAACTTCTCATTTAATTGAGATATACCATCTGCCGTTGTAAAACTCGTCATCTGAGCAACTAATTGATCATTATCGACTGGTTTTGTTGGGTCTTGGTTAGCGAGTTGCTCGGTCAAAAGAGCAAAGAAGTCCTCTTGTTTTAGCGTCTGTTCAGTGCCATCTGACACTTTTACAGGTTCTTCTTTTTCCCAATATAAACCGGGATTTAAGCCATTTTGAGGTTGTAAATTCATGTTGATATCCTTTAAGCAATACGCTTAATTATTGCCCACTACCTAATTGCATGACTCGTCTAAATATACGCTTTGTAGTATCAGCAACCTGTACATTAGTTTCGTATGCCTTAGAAGCAGACAACATATCAGCCATCTCTTCTACAATGTTTACGTTTGGTTTATAGATGTAGCCGTTCTCATCTGCCATTGGATTGCCTGGTGCGTATTCAACTTGCAGGGGTTTTTGACTTTCAACTACGCCAAGTACGTTTACGCCAACGCCTTTTGTTTGATCCTGTGATGCTTGATCCAAAGCTGCAGCAAATACTGGATGGCGAGCCTTATAAGTCTCTCCGTAGCTGCTCGAAACAGTATTTGCATTTGCGATATTACTTGCCGTGGTATTTAAGCGGACAGTTTCTGCCGCCATACCTGTGCTCGAAATATCCATAATATTAAATAGGCTCATATTTATTGACCTCCACTGCTAAGTGCTTTTTTCATACCCTTGAACTTTCCATTAAGCAGCATCAAACCTGCCTCATAGCGCATGCCTGTCTCTAGGAAGGCGTTACGTTCAACTTGGGCATCAACGGTGTTTCCGTCGCCTGTATCTGGTTGAGTGGGTATTCTGTACTCTAATTCTGCGCGCATTTGCGAACGCCCCTGCATGTGATTTTCGTGCGTTCTAAGCATGCCTGATTGACTGCCTTGAGCGGTTTGCATGGCTTTTTGAAAGTCTATGTCCTGTGCCTTATATCCTGGTGTATTTGCATTTGCCAAATTGCCAGAAATAACTTCCATGCGCTGTGTTCTTACTTGAAGCGCTTGGTGGTGAACACCAACGAGACGGTCTAAATTAATTGCCATAACACTAAATCCTTTATCTTCAGTAGTGTTTGTCCGCTTCTTGCTTAAGCTAAGAGGCAGACAAATATGATATGAGCATTACATGAGTGCTCAGTGATCGTGCCTTGCTGAAGATAAAGCAATAGCTATGCCAAAAAATTAAAAAGGAGTCTTAATGTAGTGTTTTAAGATTATTTACTTGTGAGGATTTGAGAGCTAAGCCTTTGAATAATAAAGACCGTCTTGCGTATTTTGCAGTTTAAATTGTTGTTCCGCACCACTGATAGACTCAGCCGCACCTAAGAAAAGCGCTCCGCTTACTGGAAGACAAGCGGCAATTTTATTCAGTATTTGCAATTTTTGATTGCCGTCGAAATAAATCAGAACGTTACGACAAAAAATAACGTCAAATTTCCCTAAGCGCGCGTAATCGTCTAATAAGTTAAGTTGTTTAAAGCTAATTAAGCGACGAATACTTTGGTCGACTTGCATCTTATTTTCAGAGGCAGATTTAAAATACTTATCACGTAAATTACTTGGTAGTCCTCTGCTAAGTTGCAGTTGGTCAAACTGTCCTTCGCTTGCCTGAGCAATCATTTTAGAAGAGTAGTCGGTCGCTAATATCTCAATACCATAAGGCAAAGCGCTAGGATTTTTAGCTTTATATTCCATCGCTGTCATTGCAATAGAATAGGGTTCTTGACCACTGGCACACGCACAGCACCAAATCTTTAACTTACGCTTATGAGATGCCAATGCAGGAAACAAGGTATGAGAAAGGATTGAAAAAGGGTATTGGTCTCTGAACCAAAATGTTTCGTTGGTCGTCATTAATTCTAAAGCTTGAGTGGTCTTTGTTGCATCAGTCTGCTTTACCACGTCTAACACAAAATGATCTAGCTGCTCGTAATTAAATTGATTTGCAAGCGTCGACAGTCGACTTTTGACCAAGTACTGGCGGTTATTTCCCAATACTATTCCAAGTTTGGAATGCAAAAATGAAGCAAATTTTAAGTAAACGTCATTACTTAGTTCTTTATTCATCTAATGGCCACTTTATGTAGAGAAGCGTTTAAAAGAAGATGATGTATTCTCATTACGCTAATCGATTGAGATTGAGGCAATACCACATAAGCATAAAACCTAGAGCGGCTAAGCGGCTATCTATAAGATAAAGGTAATTCAATTGCCTAGAACCTCAGGGTTTTAAATCGGCCTGTAGCCACTTTTGAACAGCTGTCGCGAGCTCATCTGGATGAAACTTAGCAATAAAGTCATCTGCACCGACCTTCTCCACCATTGCTTGGTTGAATACTCCACTTAAGGAAGTATGCAATACAACCTGAAGACGATGCAGTTCTGGTGTGTTCTTTATCTCGGCAGTGAGGGTGTAACCATCCATCACAGGCATCTCGATGTCTGACACGATCACACCTACTTTATCCGTTACGTCCCCAGTCTCTGCAGCAATTTCTTTAAGACGATTTAAGGCTTCGAGGCCGTTTTTGGCCATTTCAATTTCGAGTCCAAGTGTTGACAAGGCTTTTTTGACTTGGTTTCTTGCTACAGACGAATCATCCGCAATGAATATGATTTTTTCTTGATTATTACCAACGTTTACATTGTCGGCGATTTCATCACTAACTCTAGTATCAAGGGGCGATATTTCGTTGAGAATTTTTTCGACGTCAAGTATTTCTATTAGCTCGCCTTCTACTTCGGTTACTGCGGTTAGGTAACTCGCTTTGCCCGTACCATTTGGCGGCGGCATAATGGCATCCCAATTGGTATTGATAATACGCTCGACAGATCCCACTAGAAATCCCTGCACAGACCGATTATATTCGGCGATAATAATGAACGAAGTTTTTAAATCTTCAATTCGAGCTCCACCGGTAGCCATCGATAAATCAATTACCGATATAGTTTGTCCTCGCACATGGGCAACGCCTCTCACTAGGGCGTTTAATTTTGGGATAGAGGTAAGAGGCGGACACTGCAAAACCTCTCTTACCTTAAATACATTTATCCCAAAGCGCTGCTTTGAATTTAATCGAAATAAAAGCAGCTCTAAGCGGTTCTGGCCCACTAGCTGTGTCCGTTGATTGACCGAATCTAAAATACCTGACATGCGAACCCCCGAGATTTAGGCATGATTGTTGCGTTGTCCAAGCATAACTTAATTTGCATCAATGCGTGCGCCAAAGATATGACGCGTATTGATGCATTTAACACCCATAGCAATACGTTAAAAAGGTTTGATTTATGCGTTCAACTTTACTCACGATGGTATCGGCAAAATGCACCATTGTCTTTACGTGTTTTTTAATAAGTTTTTCTGCACTTTGCCAGAGTGACACTCACGATGAGCTAGAACAGATGATACACGACTACCTTATGAACGAGATAAACCCATTACCAGACAACGAGGTGCGAATAAAAGTACGGGATATAGACGAGCGGATTGATATACCAGAATGCGGTGGCCCCTTTAGCTTTAGCAACAACGGCTTGGCACAAAATCAATCGAACGTATCTGTAAAAGTAAGGTGTGACAATACAAACTGGTATGTTTTTGCGCATGCCAACGTCATGGTGATTCAAGAGGTTGTGGTTAGCAAAGAAAACTTAAGCCCAGGCACCCTGCTCAGTAAACGAAATCTAGAAATTATTGAAATTGATAAAAACCGATTACGCGGAAGCACTTTTTCTTTTATTGAAGATATTAGTGGTTCAAGATTGAAGAGGAGGATCAGAGCTGGCAGCATAATTGATGGCCGAATGCTATGTTTTGTATGTAAAGGAGACCGTGTAACGATTGCTGCTGTCAGTAGAGGCTTATCTCTGAAAGTCTATGGCGTAGCGGAGGAAGATGGAATATTAGGAGATACCATTCAAGTTCGTAACCTTTCGTCAGATAAACTAGTATACGGAAAAGTTGCGAGTACCAATGAAGTACATATAAATATATAGAATTGCGACTACAGCTTGTCCTCTTAGAAATATATGGTACGCAGATTGCAAAATGGTACGCAGATTGCAGACACTCAATAGAAGCAGGAATGAGAAAGTACGTATTTCGATTAGCGAGTAAAGATTTAATGAATAAAGGTCGTAACGCTCATTAATTTCTAATTCGTTCAAATGAAAACTCAAATAAAATGAAACATAAATACTATATTTATCAGTATTTTATATAGTTATCTTTCATTTAAAGGCTAAGTTAGTAGATATATGGATGAAATAGTGACATTTTTTTGTCATTATTATCTAAAGATTCGAAACGCTAGGTCGATATCCTTAGTTAGAGGTAATATTGGTGGTAGGAAATTATGTCAATTAACAACGTTAATAATGCTAATAAACCACAAATTGATGCGGCCAAGCTTGCGCAGCAGCAAGTCCCAAATCAAAGCAGTGGAACAACAAGCAACCAACAAAGTGCTAGCCTAAGCAGCGCGTCTGCAAAACAAGACTCGGTGTCTTTAACGCAATCTGCGCAGCAGTTGGCTAATGTTCAGAAGAAAGGGTCTGAAGCGCCAGTTAATCAGGAAAAAGTCGATCGTTTAAAGAAAGCAATCGAGAGCGGTGATTATCGCGTTAACCCTGAAGTTCTTGCGAAGAAAATTGCTGTAATGGAGTCTCAAATCCTAGGAATTAAGGCGTAAACATTATGAAAACAAGTCTTGAGAATGCGATATCGACACAGTTGCAACACCTTCAAGACCTAAAGTCCATGCTTGAACAGGAATTGCATTTAATCAGCTCAAGAGAGCCAGAAACACTCATGCAACTTCTGCAAGACAAGCAAGCTTTGCTAGACAAAATAGAGTCTCAGGATTCCGCTGTTGAGACTCTTTATGCTCGTGCACAAGCAAAAGGTCCGATACCAGAGGCTTGCGAAGAGCTATTACAAGCATGTAAGCAAGTATTGTTTGAATGCAAGTATTTGACTCAAATAAACGCGAAATCGGTGGAACAGGGCCAATTGCGATTAGTTCATTTACGCAATTTGATGATGGAACTAAGAGCAAAAGAATCGATGACTTACGATCGTTCCGGCCGCACCAAAGGCGATAATTCATCCAAAGGGTTTAGTGCTTAAAATTTTTGTCACTCAAATACGAATCGCGCGCAAGATCTTCTCTACAAAACACGTCATTTAATTACTCGTTAGTTATGCCGAGCATAAAGTACGATTACAACAACACATATTGCACTATCTAACACTTTACTCTAATCGGCGCCAGTAAGCGTATAATCCGATATATACAAAAAGACATTCAAAAAATATCTGCGACTAAATCATCAAAAACTGCACACAAAATCTCCTTTGCAAATATGGACATAATGGGGGATCTTTTGTCTGCTTGGTTTTCTGCTTGTTTGTCTGCTTGGTTGTCTGCTTGGTTGTCTGCTTAGTTGCCTGCTTGAAGCTTAGCGTCTTTCAGCTAATAAAATCTATGCAGTAAAACTAGATTCCAAAAAAGGGCCTGTTGTTTCAAAAGGCCCTAATTAGTAGTAGTTTACTTTGCGGATCTTACGTGGCTTGGCTATCGATAGATATATATCATGCACTTGTGCCATATCAAGCTCTAGCTCAGTTGCATAGGTGTCGTCACCTACAGGATAGGTTTTTACTACGCGAGCACCTCGAATGACACCTTCAACAGACGACTTAAGCTGATTGTTAGTAAGTATAAGGTTCGCGAGTTCCTGCTGACCGTCAACTTTTTGGCCATAAACCTGCTCTGCCAACTCACGATATGCATCCAGTTTAGAGGCTTTTATAGCCATAAGTCGCTTAGAAGAGACATCGGCCGCAGTTTGTGGGCTGATTGGTGCATACCCAACAGCGGACAAGACTGGATAATTTTCTGGTTCAATGGTTTCCCACTCAACATGCTTGGTAAAAAGGCTATTGCAACCGCCTAAGCCAAAACCAACTGCCAGTAAGGTGATTTTTGATAGTTTGACTAAAGTGCGTTTCATTTATTTTTCCTATAATTTTATCAACTTGCATGTCACTTAATGCTTTAGGCCTATATTTTGCTCGCTTAAGCCCTTTGGTTTATTGGAGGGTCTAGACAATTCATTTAGAACTGACCTAGGTTTAAACCCCTTTCTTTAAATAAGCTAGCAATGCCTGTGCCACTTACTAGCTTGATATGACTTTCCTTTAAATTTTCACCTATTCGATTGGCTTTTTTAACATTGATTGCTGGCACACTTTTCGCATTGTTATTTGTATTAATTTTTTGCATTAATAAAAAAAAGAGAAATAGCCTTATTTTTCGAATTAGATTTCGTTTTAGTGAGTTAACTCCCTCAGTTTAAGAAATGCAAAACCATGCAAAATTGAATGAATACAGGAATCGGTGCAAGTTTTATGAGAATGCATATTTTATTCGCAACGCTAAGTTTGAGTTTGTCGACTTTATTGGTGAGTTTCCCAAGCTACTCAGCTTGGTTTTCATCAACGGGTCAAGCCGTTATTATCAATGGAAATAAAGAAGCAGCTCGTAAGCAAGCGACGGAAGAAGCCATTAAACAGGCACTCCTATTTGCAGGTGCATCAGTACGAAGCGTACAACAGATGACAAACGGACTGCTGATGGACGACCACCTAGAAATTCGCTCAAGTGGAGAAGTCAACTCCATAGAACTATTAGACGAAGTTTACGAGGGTGATGTTGTAACAGTGTCTATCCGTGCAGACATATTTGCCCAGGAGGCTCAGTGCAGTGCAGCAGATTATACTAAACAAATGGCAAGTACTTATTTCCCTATACGTTTCGAAGCCCAAGCTAACGATGGACAAATACAAAACCTAGGTGAAGCCACCGCTTTGGAATTTAGAAAAATGTTGCAAGAGCTTACAACAAGTATGCGCGTTTCTCATATAGAGCCTTATGTCTTCGATTGGCACTATTCTGATTATCAAAGAGAAGCCAATGCACTGGCAACAAAAACCAATACTCAATTTGTCATTAGCATTGTGTTAGACGATATTTCCGTAGAGCGTTTTATGCCAAACGGATTCAACCCGTTTAAATCTGAGCAAAGCATCCGTAGTTTTGACTTTTCATTATCATTACTTGATGGTGCAAGCGGCGATGAATTATATAGTAAACAGTATCAAAGCCTTGCTGAATGGGGTTTTGACTATAATGAGAGTGTAGACGTTGCTTCCGAGCGTTTTTGGAGAAGCCAGTACGGTTTGAATATTGAAAAAATGCTGCAAAAGAGCATCACTGATCTCGAAGAATTTATTATATGTCAACCAACTATGGGAAGAGTTCTTGCGGTCGCTAATAACCAATTACAAATTAACCTTGGAAAACTACATAAAGTAAAAGCGGGCGATTTATTGACTCTGTTTACCGTGCAAAACATCCAAGATACGTTTGGTCAGGAATTTCAGCAGTTTAAAATCCATCCTACTAGTCTGATTGTTCAACAAGTGTATAACGATACGGCGACGGTCACGTCTGAGGACGGAACCCTTTTAGGCGATGTTCAAGCGAATGACTTTGTCGCCCGACGCTAAAATCACGCTAAAATCACGTTAAAATCACTCTAAAATCACGCTAAAATCACGCTAAAATAAAAATGGCGACAATTGTTATTGTCGCCATTTTGTTCTGCTTTGATGTTTAGGGTGGAGATATCAAACAATGGCATCCTCTACATCAGTTGTTTTTACAATCTTGTTTTCGCTCTTGTTACCGTATCGCTATATCGATACAAGTAAAATACCTGCGTTAGTTAACAAAATCGTCCGCTAAAATTAATTGTGGAAGATCACCAACATTGTCACCGTCTACAGCAAGCGCGGTATAGATATTACCGCCGACTAAGGATAACGAACCGGTTTCAATTGCCGCTGTCTTGGTCCCAGTAGGTGTAACTGTTACAAAATAATCGCCCGGTGTGAGCGCCACGTACCCTGTTTCAGAAACTGGGCCTTCACTATATTCAACGTTTGAGAAAGCAGGAGCTACATTGCTAATGTCTCCGTCGGCTGTCACGTAAATATCTACGCCACCAGTGGCTTGAGACGCATGAAATATACGAACCTGCGCAGCAGTTGCGATTGGACGAGCAGTATCTACAATAAGGTCTAAGTCTATGTTCGCTAGGTTATTATTGGCAAGCGCAGTATATCTCACGCCTTGCATCAAACTTATCGCCGCATCATCAATAGGTACAACAGAGTTGTCAGCATCAGCTGCCACATCAATCAGATAATCGCCCGCGGCTACTTGAATGTATGGGGTCACTCCAGTAAATGGTGCACCGTCGAACAGAACTGGATCGTTATCTCCATCAACATCCGCAATAACATCGACTGCTGGAGCATCTGCTACACCATGGATAGCTCGGATTTCTGCTGGTGTATTGGCGTCAATGAGTACACTTGATGCGTTGCCATCGGCAACGAGCAAAGAAACTGGGCTTGGGCCTGCTCCTACGTTTTGAGTAGCGGAAATAAGTAAATCTGCACCTTCAGGCAAAGCTACCGCCCCACTATCAAAAACCACAGTCTTTGTACCTGCAGGGGTAATTCGAATTTGATACTCCCCTGCTGGAACTTCGACTTGCCCAGTGAAACCTTTGAACGAAAGGGTTGCTAGTGCCTGTTCAACGTTAATATCGCTTCCTACCGCAGTGACATAAACATCAACCTCGGGAGCATTGGGTGCAGCGTGTACTACTTGTGCTCTGGCGTTTCCGTCACCCACCGGCGTTTTAGTATTCGCAACCAATAAAGCCTCTATGTTAGAAGTTTGACCAACCGCAAATACATTGTAAACGGTATCGTTATTGATATCGGCACTTATGCTTAAGACTTCTGCATTGCTACCGTCAGGTAAATCAGCTTGAACCCCAATGGTATAACTACCTTCTTGCAAATTGAAAAAACCAGACGCGGTCTGGTAGTCAATATCTTCTAAACCAATCAGAGCATTTCCGCCTGAAACAATGTCAACGCTTGGCGCATCAGGAGATGCATGGACCACACGCAAGTCAACAAACATCGGAGGTGTTAAATTATCTCCTGATATGTCAACCGGCGGAGCATCGTTATCATCATTACAACCGGTGAGTAATAAAGAGGAGCAAGCTAGAGTTATTGCAACTTGTTTAATATTCATAGTTTAACCTTAATTTTGTAGTGTTGGTTAATGTTATAAAGTAACAATGTAGTTACCTGTGAGCCCTTGTGTAGGTTTAATTTTTAAGGTCGATAAACGATTAAATTTTATTAATGATTTAAAGTTAAATCCTGTTATTGAGCGCATTCGTAGAAATGTTTTTTTGAACAAAAAGTGCATATAAGATGTTCAATAGACTTACGTCTTTCCGATCGCAGTTCACTGTCTTAAAAGTGATGAGAGGCTTGGTGCTGTTTCCAGTAGCTATCCTGTCGCTCTTAATTACTGGGTGTGTTGAACCACAAGAGCGGGTTAACGAAAATCAAGCAAAAGAGCTACAAATCAAAAAGTATCGATTTGAAATGGCGATGCTTCGCTTCGCTGAGGAAGCATCGAATAAACAAAATCTAGGTGATGTAGTTAGTATGCTAGAAACTGAGTTTTCAGCTGATAAGGCGAAAGATACTCAAGTACGTCTGCACGATGTAGAGAGTTTAAATGACTCAAGTAAGTCGAAAAATATGTCGGCCGCGGCCAGTATGAATACTCAAACGCCTAAAGAATTCTTGGACCATCAGATTCAGCCAAGGCTAAATCTTGACTTGGTTCGAGAAAAAACCACGGATCTATCTCAAGACACATCAGCGCTTTTTTGTGCCATCGAACTTAGTATTTTCTTCGTGACGGATGAGCAAAATAAGTGCTCTATATTCCCTAGTAAAATTAGTACCTCTTTATCTGAACATTTACAGCTTATTAGTGACAAATTTAGCCCTCAAATAAAGGTGTATCACCAGGATAATGAAACTAAGCTGCTTGCTTTTCAGCTTGCATCTAATGAATCTAGAGTCTATGTGATTATAAACTTCTCATACGACATGCACGATGTCCCCTTTCCGTTTGGCTTTATGAATTCTACAAAGGTCCATTTGTGGAGGTCAGATAGTTTAAAAACCGACTCTTTTGTCACTAAGGGGACTTTAAGCATCGCGGGACGAGTAGCAATGGTCGTAATAGTATAGACACTATTATATCGCACACTATTTTAACGTTAGTCTGGATTTAACTTAACGCGTTTTTCTCTTTATATAAAAGTTAATCTTAAAGACAAAGCTAAGAAGACTGATTTGCGAACCACCTTTGTTCTATCCATAATGCAGCGAGTATCAGCAACAGAATTAGATAAGAAAGCGTGTGAGGGATATTTTTCTGGTTTAATATTTTTTCTTTGCTATTTGTTATTTCTGAACGCTTCTTCGTGGCGCTTATCTGTTTAAGAAGATTTAGAGTTTGCCAAGATGTTTTATCGTCCACATACAAACTAATACTCGACTCGCTGTAGTCAGAATCATCCGAAGCGCTAATGCGTACCTCATACCATCCTGCAGTGTCACCTATAAATGTTGAGCATTTTCTATTTTCGAAAAAACTGTCCGCTGCTAGGTGTAGCACTTTTTCAATGCCTGAAGGAGTGACAATACTGAGTTGGCTTTGCTCATTAATGTTATCAAAACATAGTGTTTTCTGTGCTTGACTTGTATCCAATAAATCAGCATTTTGCCAATGTACCTTTGGCATCGCCTGTGGTTTACCAATAGCTTGTAAAATTTTTTGCCAATACTGGCTATGTAACTGGGGCTTACCCGCTAATCGCCATGTGTGAGTATATTGGCTCATTGAGATTGCGAGTTTACCTTTTTCATAATCGAACACGCTAACTAGGCCATTATCATTTTCATCATTAATGATCGATTGAGTTTTGAATCTAGCATTTAGAACCTTAATTGGCTCATTTGTTTTAATCTCTTCCCAGCTAAATAGCGCTTTTTCCAAATAACCATCTTTGAATTGAAGTTGATCTATTAACGGCGTCAAAACTAAAGGTAGTTTGTCTTGCACAAAGCGAGTATTTGCAATGATGTAAAGCCCTAGCCCCTCTCTAATCGCAGTATGCATAGCGCTTACTTCACTATCTGATAATTGCGAGATAAATCGATTATCAGCAACCATGACATCAGCCCAGCTCAAATTCTCTTGCCAGAGCATTTGCTTTGCATCTGTAGGAGAGGCTTGTACTGGGTTGATGATTTGCTGCTTGAATTTATTTTTACTTATTTGAGAATGAACACGTACCTGGCTACCGTTATTAGCCAGCCAGTTATGAAGATGGCGTGTTTCGAATGAAGGCGCTGATTGCACTATTAATACCTTTGCGTTCGTTCCAACCGTAACTTCCACGCCAATATTTTCGCTGGCCAATAAATTGTCTTGCTGATCAAATATCTCAACCTGATATAGCCAATTCCCTTGTGAGGCAGGTATAGAGCTGAATGTAAGAAAATCACCTATTTTCGCTTGTTGCACGTCTATTAAGGTTTGGTACGGATCATAAAAATAAACACTGAAGATTTGGTCGATGTCTTTTGGGCCAGAGAGCTTTAGCTGAACATCTAAACTGTCGCCAATAACAAGCTGCCTAGGCCAAATTACTCTTTCAAACCCAAGAGGAATAGGCGTGACTTCAGAATACTCAATATTAAGATTATTGAATACCTCTGCATCCATCAAGGCACTAAGTTGATGCCACTGATTATCAGATAAACCGTTACCATGCAGAACTAAAGCTCGATATTGGGTGAGTTTATGGGATAACTCCGTAAGTGAAATACGGGTTCCACCTTTTTTACTTAGGTTTTTATCCCAGAGGTAGATACCGCTTGTATCAGTATATATTTTGAGATCTCTTTGAACGTCATACTGATAGGAAATATTAAAAAATAAAGATAAAAATGTCGTGAATGCAATGATATTTAACACGCTTACGAAAGCGAATCTTGCTTTATTTCCTTGTAAACGTTTGGATGCAAGATAAACACTGATTAATAAGCCTACGCACAGTAAAACACCAAGAACGCCTAACATCATCGTGTTAACGTTGGGTTCTATATTGACATTGATGAATTGAGCATTCATTGCTGTTGCATAACCTGTTTAAAATTCTTAACTATGTCATTTTCGAGGTTTAGAGGCTTAAGCTGAGGCTCAGCAATAGGCTGGCGCAAGGATTGCCAAAAATATGCTTTAACCTTTGCTAGGCAATCTGCACAAGCGCGTGTAACCCATTTTTTTTCTGCTCTTATACGCTCCAATGCCGCTAGTACCGACAATGCCTCACTTGTATTAGGTAAGGTATCAAGCTTGTTATTTAGTATGGCTATCGATTGGGTAAGCAAGTCCTTATCGTCCTCATTTAATATTGATGACTTCGGGTTTATTTTTGTCAATCTGCTTAAAAGTTGTCTAATAATATTTTCCTCGGTGTTATCTACTTCAAAATTTTGTCGAAGTTTTGGCTCTAAAATATCATTCAACTCACCTTTGTAACGTCTATCCTCCGTTACCGGTGGAGGCTTAAACCCTAATCGCTTAACATATACTCTGTCCGCTTTGCGCGCTCTATTTAAATAATCTAGTGCTTCTTGTTCGTATGGTAAGGCGTTCACAGGATCTGACAAATGCAGATACAACTCCGCCTGCCACATATTTTGAATTGACAATTTCATAAGCGCGCGAGGATTTAGTTGACCGCTTTTTGGACCTACGTATTCAGTTTCGGCAGAGCCATGATTATGGCCAAATAATTCAATTATTTCATCGTAACCCGATAAGCTACTTACTCCATTACTTGTGTCATGCTCATGTGAATGCGTCGAAATTTCAGAAACATCACTTTGTGCTTCATCGTGTCCATGAGTGTGGTCATGCTCTTCAAGACCTTCTTCATCACTCGCCTCATCATCATGTTCATCTGATGAAAGGTTCAGTGAAATATTTGGGCCAGCTTCCATTGATTGCATGACGCCTGTCTCAAATTCGTCTCCTAAGTATTGACCATAGCGTAGCTTCAAATCGCTCTGAGCAATTCCCAAATCCCTAGATGTTTCGTCAAACTCCTCTGGCGACATCATTGTTTTTTTGTCAATGAGTTCACTCGTTTCAATGATAATTTGACGCTGGCTTTTGAAATATTCCGGAATGAAATCCATTAAGATCCCATCGCTACTAATTCCGATGTCCTCATCGTCTAACCATTTGAGTATTTTGGTTTGTGAAACCGTGTTTTGCGGTAAATCACTGCGATTATCTGTGGCTGATACCGTGAAATAGAGTTCATCACCCGGCTCCATATTTAATGCTATAAAATCCCAACGCTTTTGATAGCGTCGTTTAGTCTTGCTTGAAGAATTAGTAGAGAGTTCCTCTAAACTATCAAACTCAAATTCTTGGTCTCTAAATTTAACGCTTTCGCCACTGCCTTTGGCTATAGAAGCCTTGATAAAAACTTTGCTCAATCCATAATCGTCTTCAACTATCACTTCTGCATCAACAATGGGTGTTTCACTTCTTTTGAATTCAGTCACCGTCGATTCTGGTGAATTAATTCTTATTACAGGCGGTTTATCTTTGAGCATATTAATAGTGTGAAAGCTTGGCTCTTTGGTATCTGAACCTATTGATTGATTTATCGAATAAATGGTTGGCGTAGTAAGTGTCAGTTCAGCTTGAAAAGTATTTGCGTCTATTTCTACAAATGCTTGAGTGGCTTGCTGGGAGATATCAAGGAACAATCGCGGATTACTATATGAAGAGGCAATCCATTTTATATTTGAACCTTGGACCGCTTGAAAATTAAAATCAACGACTTCCCTTTTTGGCAATTGAGTATATTCGGGAGGGCTAATTAATATGCGCCATTGGATGTCGTTTACTATGCTAAGACTTGCTTCGCCATTAGATTCCACTTTTGGTAAATAGATATCTGTATTCGTAATTTGGTTATTAACTATATAAAGAAGAGTACAAGCTAACATTAAGCTCCCGCCTAGGCCCATCATACCTTTACTGATTTTGTAGAGAGGGCTTAGTGCATCACATACATCAATGTTAGCCTGATTTAAATTGCGTTTAATGCGTTTTCTTTGAAGTAGTTGCAGGGTAGAGAGTTGAGACTCACTAACAAATAAAAGGCGAGCGCTTTCTTCCGTCTCAGAATACGTTCTGTCGATGTGCGCTAGCAGGTTATTATGATTTAAGCTTGCATATTGTTTGCTGAATTTTTGAAACGCTAAAAACAAAACCAATATAATAAAGCTAAAAAAGAGTATTTCGGCATTGTTAAACATGCTTATTGTAGAGAGGCTTAATAGTGTTTTTGCCAACAAGCCAATTGCAATAGACGCCAATAAAATATTAAACGCTGCAAATAAACGGTGCTTCCACCATTTCAGCTTTGTGTTAGTAAGCATGGTATCTAAATTATGCATGCTTATGATTCATCTCTTTTGTTTTTACTCGGTGAATCAATTCACTAAATATACGTTCGCTAATAAATAACATTAAACAAACGAACGCTAACCAAGGGTTAATTGGCGTTGCTACTGTTTCTGCTAAGGAGCTTGCCTCCTCTAGTTTACTCATTACCTTTAAACCAGTATCGTTTTGGGTAATATCTGATGTAGGGATAGATGCATGACGCCAGAAGGTTCTTTCGCCTGCATTGGCGAATATAAGCTCAATAATCACTAGTGGTAATAAGGGGCTATTTATTTGCTTCAATTCATCTAAATACACTAGATTATCTGTATTTGGCAGATTTGCTACCCCGCTTGTTGAAATATCCTTGTCATGACTTAATAACAAAATTGATGATACTGATTTTAGTTTAGATTGATTAAGCTCTGTGAGTGAATATTGTTGAACTTCTATACTGATTTTAGGCAATTGGTTTAAGACGCCAATGGCACGTAATAACTTCTCTTTTATTTCATTTAGCTCGGTTTGGTGCTTGTTATTCGGACTCGGTGTTATTACAAGTAATGACAGATTTAATACTTGGTTATCCAACTGAGGTGCTTTT
>CBFHTO010000004.1:0-87634 GCA_965658765.1 Glaciecola sp.
AAACAGTCATTGTATCTGGTAACGAAAAAAGCTGTTGTCGAATTGAATCAAGAAGTTGTTGATGATTTCCTTGAGGGAAATCGGTTCGACCGATACCACCTGAAAATAATATATCTCCAACAATAACGGTATCACTGCTTTTTTCAACTAAGGCCACATGTCCTGGGGTATGACCTGGACAGTGCAAAACGTCCAAAGTTAAACTGCCTAATTCAATTACATCTTTATGGCGTAGCCACTGGTCTGGCAAAAATGGTTCATGGGGTGGGAAGCCGAACATTTTACATTGCTGCATTAAGGCATCTAGCCAAAATTTATCGCCTATATGAGGCCCAATGACGGGTACTGAAAAATGACTAGCTGCTTTTTGTGTTCCCCCTACGTGATCGAGGTGACCATGAGTTAAGATAACTTTGTCTATTTGCACATCATACTTTGACACTTGCTCATAAATTTTCTCAACGTCTCCACCTGGGTCGACAATTGCCCCAATTTTAGTTTGAGGATCCCACGCTAACGAACAGTTTTGAGCGAATGGAGTAACAGGGATAACGACAACGTTCACAATTTTCTCTTCATAATTTGGTATTTAAACAAGTATTCAGTTGTTGCTGTGAATATATCAGAAAGGCCGGACAAAAGGTCTGCGAAATAACAGAACTCATAAACTACACTATTTGATTATTCGGTGAATGTTTCGTCACTAAGAGCGATTGAAGCTATCCATAACAGCACAGACTTCAATCGCTAACAATAATTAATTAGACGCTAAATTTGTTTTTGAAAAACAGGTGTTGTCTAAATAATTTACTAAGGCAGGATAAAACGTGCTTTTGTGATCATAATACAAGGTATTGTAGAAGTGATCCGCGCCTTCAAGCTCAATATATTGATGGTCAATACCGTGCTTCTGAGCTTCTTCAACAAATAGACGACTATGCTCAACTGGAACACGCTGGTCAATGTCTCCGTGAATAACCAAAATAGGAATGTTCACTTTATCAACATGGTCTAGTGGAGAGATACCTTTAACAGTAGGCCCCTGCAATAATCGTCCAAATCGACTTCCGTTTATATTCGCACCAATCATGTCTAAGTCACTAACACCAGCGCCAGCAATCGCACATTGATAAATGTTGTCTTCGCGCATTGAAGCAGCAAAAGCCGCATATCCGCCATAACTCCATCCAAACATGGCTAAACGGTCAGGGTCGGCTAAGCCTTTTTTAACTAACCACAGCGCGCCGTCATCTTTGTCGTCTTGCATTGCAAGACCCCATAGTTTATCGCCAGCCTTCCAGTGGTTCAGACCGTAGCCTGTTGAGCCTCTATATTGAGGTTGAATCACTAAGTATCCATGACTCGCTAGCAACTGTGCCCACTCATCATATATGATCTCATCACGCACCCAAGGGCCACCATGTGGCATGACAACCGTTGGAAATGGCTTTTTACCGACTTTCGGTATTGTTACATAGGCTGGTATAGTGAGGCCATCTCGAGCTTTATACTTGACGTATTTTACATCGCCAAGTTTCTCACGATCTATCAATGGAAAGCGCTCCCCGATTGTCTTAAGCTCTTTTTTGTCTTTCAACAAGTAGTAAGTGCCTGGATCATTATCCGCTTGAGTAAACAAAATCATCGCATTGTCGTCTTCGGAACGACTTTGAATACTTACATGCTTTTTAGGGAACAATGCCTTAACCCCATCATGAATAGATTGCTCATATTCATCGAGATAGTACATGGTTGGTTGTTTACCAGTATATCTAAAGCCAAGAAGGCGCCCACGGTCTTCCATTTTTTGACTAAGAATTACACCGCCTGAATCAACTGATTCTAGACCAAACAAGCGCTCAGAGTATTCCCCAGTGCGAATGTTTAAGGTGTAAATACCTGCGGTATCTTTACCGTTACTTGCTCGTACGTAGACTTCTTCAGGGTTTTCACTAGAGAAGTATAAGAATTGAAATTCTTCACGCTCAGTAGCGCTGACGACTTTAACTTCTTTCCAGTCAGACTCACCAGGGAGGCGAGCGTACTGAATGATCGATGTGGTCGCTCTGTCAATACCCGTCGCAGCTCTTATTTCACCGTCAGGATCTGGAATAAAACCACCAGATAGCTTCTGATTACCGCGTAGAATAGTTTTGGTTAAACCGTTGTTTATATTGTATCTAATAACATCAGGGTAACGGTTATTGTTGATGTCATAGGTGATAAGAATATGATCTGGGTCTTGCGGAAGACTATCAAGCACATTAAATCGCGCAAAATTATCTTTCGGGAAAGGTACCTTCCAATTACCCGTGCCATCAGCATTCACTATGGCGGCTTTAGATACCCAGTAGTTTCTTGCGCCGTCTTGTATGTTTTGCGAAAAATTCACAAGAATTTTATCGTTATTAAGCCAAGAAGCACCTTGAATTTCCATTTTATCAGCGCCAAGAAGAACCGGGTCTGCTGAGAGATTATTTACGTCTCTTACTTCGATTATGTAATCGCCGTTTTTGCTTGTCGAACGCATAATAATCATGCGTTTACCGTCATCCGACACCCTAACTTGCTGAACCGCAGGTAGAACCGCAAAAGATTCAATCAAATCAGAATGATTGTAGTCCTTAGCCATTAAACCCGAAGGTAGCATCAGAAATGCCGCCGCCAGTGCTACGAATCGTCGCTTAGTCAACATAGCTTTTCCTCTATTTGTGTTTCAATTAAAAAAGGGCCCTCAGACTAAGTCTGTAGAGCCCTCAACTTTTATCTATGTATATAAGTTTAGAAGCTCGCGCCAAAGCTCACATACAAGGTACGGCCAGCAGTGTCATAGCCTACACCAAGAGGTATATTACGAGTATTAAACACGTTTCCTCTTGTACCAACCTTTTGAGGCTCTTCATCAAAGATATTCTGAATACCAAAGGTGGCACTCATGTTATCCCACTGGTAGTTAATTGATGCGCTGTGCAACAAATAGCTACCTGTATAACTGATTGGACGACATTGCACTTCCAAACCGTCACAAGCGATGTTGTCATCTAAGAAGTCACCTAGGTCGTCAGCTTCACCTGCACCGATATAACGAGTCAACCAGTTAAAGCGGAAGTCATCATAAGAAAAACTGATACGTGAGCTACCACGCCACTCTGGAGTGGTTGGTTCACCCAAGTTCTCATCAGCAGTACCTAAGATATCAAATCGCTGGCTACGTACTTTAGTAGCTAACACGTCCCAAGTAACGTCAAGTTCTTGGTCGCCAATTAGGAAGCCTTGATTATAGAACAAGTTGTAATCTGTACCTTCGGCACCTTCAAAACCAATGTTAATGAAAGAAGCGTTGATACCTTCAATGAAACCATCCGCGCCACGCACAACTGAAGGACAGAATCCGCTAGTACCATCAGTAACCTCTGGGTTGTTATAACATTGAGACACAATGAAGCCAGCACTTGGCTCAGCTACAGAGTTGGTTATTTCAATGTTGTAGCGAGTCATAGAGAACGTTAGGTCGAAAGCATCAGTGAATGGCTGTTCGAAGATAAAGCCATAAGTCGTTGACACTGAAGTTTCAGGATTAAGCGCTTCGGTACCACCAGTGGTAATCTCAGTGCTTCCTGCAGGTTGTCGACCAGCGTTACCATTCGCACGTAAGCCTAATGTTGTTGGATCAACACCATTTGCAATACATGAGGTTAGGACTCTCTGTTCACGAGGATCTTGGTCTTCAACGTATATTTCTGGTGCAGTTGGGTCCTCAAGACTTGAGTCACGTGCAACGTTTGGCACTACACATGGATCCGATACAGTGTTGAATCCAGAAGTACCGTTTAAGAAACGTTCACGTAAGTTTGGTGCACGATAAGATGTACCACGAGTACCACGAATAGTTAAGTACTCAGTAGGTCTATAAACACCTTTTAAGCTCCATACTGTTTCTGGATCGTAGAAGCTTTCGTTTGTCCAACGACCAGCTGCAGTCACAGTTAACTCTTCAGCAAACGGTTCGCCCTTAAGCAGTGGGAATTCAGTTTCGAAGAAGAACTCTTTGATTGTACGGTCACCGTCAGCACCTTGGTCTGAGAAGTAACCCCACAATAGACCTTGAGCCGCTACGTCATTTGCGTTAGTAATGATTTCGTCTTTGCGCCACTCTACACCAACAACCAATGGTACAATTTCATTGTTCCAAGGTAGAGAGTAAAGGTCACCAGTCACGAAGCCACTGAATACTGTTTGCTTGACTTCTGTTTCAATGCGACGCTCAGTGAATAGGTATGCTCGCTCTTCTGGCGTCATTTCACCGCCGCCTTCCTGATATAAGTAAGGTGCAAACATGTTGATTGGAACACAATCTGGCCCACAGCTAATAGTACCATCAGCTAAACGGACAGAATTTTCTAAGGAGAAATCTAAACGTTCTTCGCTTATCCCCTCGATTGTATTAACACCTTTAGAGTAGCTGTAGTTTGCGGATACTTCGTAAGACCAGTTGCCTTCGCCGAAGTCTGCTAGTGCACCAATGTTACCGTCAAGTCCACCTACAACACGATATTGATATACGTCTACAACGTTAGTATCACGGTCGCCACGAACACTGATAATTGGCTGTGCCAAGAATCTTTGGTCACCAAAGAATGCGTCTAATCCACTGCCTAGGCTATAACAGCTATTACCATTTATTGGGTCAGTACCACATGGGTTAAAGGGGTTGTCTGCACTAACTGTCGGGAAGAACTGACCGCCTGGACTAAATACATCACTTTCACGACGTGAATATAAACCTTCATAGAAGAAGCGTGTGTCATTATCATCGTTAAATAAATAGTCACCGTTTAAGAATACAGACGTCCTACGTAGTGGGCTTCTCCAGTCTGCAGAGTTTACATAGTCTGTATTACCAAGCGCATAGAACGGGTCTTGGAAGTCAAAATCTCTTAAGCCATCGCCGTCGCCATCGTAAATTGCGACATCATCAACACCATCGCCGTTGCTATCTGCTGGCGAGAGACCGTTAATGAATGGAAGGTTACCTATGCCAGTAGTACTGTCACTGAAGTTAGGAATACCTGTGTTTGTAAAGCCAGGCGTGTAATAAACAGAACCAAAGAACGAATCAAAGAAAACACGGTTAGACAATGGGAATATATCGCAGTTTCCAGCTGGGTTTACGTTTGGACCAATACCACGATATTCAGAGTAAATGTTTCCGTCTAAGCCTTCCTGTATGATTTCATCACAGTTACTTACGAATGAGTTTTCTGCGTATGATTGACCACGGGCTTCGAAAAACTCACCTGCAACAGTGAAGTTATAGTTATCACCGTTTGTGCCATATATAAGAGAAAGAACCGTCTCTTCTGCGCCATCGTTGTCAGGGTCAGAATAGGAGCCTTGGAACTCAAAGCCGTCTACGTCAGTACGTAGAATTGCGTTTGATACACCCGCGATTGCGTCGGAACCGTAAACAGTAGAAGCACCATCAAACAGGTTTTCGATACGCTCAATCATAACTGCTGGAATTAGGTTAAGGTCAGGAGCTGAAGGTGCTCCACCTACACCAGCTGGTGCTAAACGTCGACCGTTAACTAGCACTAGTGTACGGTCTGGACCTAAGCCACGGAAACCAACGGTTGCGGCACCAGGCCCGTTATCCAATACAAAACCGCCAAAGGTATTGTCGATTTGTAGACCTGAAACCTGAGAAGTAGTCTGTAATAATTCAGCCGCGTCGAAAAGACCTAGCTCACGAGAAATTTCACCGTCGATAACTTGAATCGGCGATGCTTGAGAGAATTCAGCTCTTTTAATACGAGAGCCGGTTACCGTTACGCGTTCTACAACCTCAGTAACTTCTTCCTCACTTTCCTCCAATAAATCATCTGTTTCTTGTGCAAACAAGTTAGGAGAGGCAATTAAGCCCAAACCCAACATCACACTAAGAGACAGCTTATGAAGCTTAGTATCGTTTTTTGTTTTCATGTTGTTTCCCTATTCGCTGTGATTTTGACAGCATTTTTCTAATAATTATTAAGTTGGCTTTAAACAAGTAGCAACTTTATCGGCGCGAGCTACCAGTCTATTGGTTATTGTTTAATGAGTTACATAGCACTAATGAGTCTGCCGAACCGCATTAGCTCAATAAAAATTCGCCCCAATTTCTACACTACTTAATACGATTGTATTAGTCAATCAGTAAGGGAGCACTGAATGTCAAAATTTTGAACAAGTGATTTATTCTTGTTGAGCAAAATGTGGTCAGATGAGCACGTGTAATGATTTATAATGGCGATAAGAAGCTTTAAATGTTTGTTTTTTATTAACAATTGTGCCGTAAATATAAATTTACGTGAGTCCCTTCTATAACAAACTTAAATGTATCTTGAGCGGTTTTAAATATTGGTTTTCTCGAGTGATATCAGCTAAAAGCATTGGAGACAACTCAAACCAATCTTGGGCGAAGCCTAATTTAATGTCGTTACTCGCGCACAAAATTTCAAATTGTGGCAGTGCAGGCTGATGACGATTGATATTCAACATAATTCCCAAGCGCAATATACATAGTAGTGCATACATTTGACGCTTGCTGCCAACATTCTGCGGTGGCGTATCGTCTATTTTTATCTTTTTACGGTGGTACCTGACTAGAAAAGCAATTGCATTTTGCTGGTCTTGGTTGAAGCCGGGCATTTCCGAATTCAAAATGACGTAACTGGAGTGTTTTTGAATCCCTCGTGAGTTTATCTGTAAGCCGAGTTCGTGAAGAAGCGCCGCCCAGCCGAGAATGTGTCTGAATGTGGGCTCATTAATCTGCCATTCTGTCCGCACTCGGTCAAAGATATACATGCAGCTAGACAGCACTTTATGCGCATAATTTACGTCAACGTCGTAACGCGTTGCCAAGCTTTGTGCGGTCCTTATCCTGATATTTTGCGAGGAATGGCTTGGTTGAAGCTCATATAACACACCTTCTCGAAGAGCCGATTCACTAAAATGAAACGAGACAATGTTTAACGATTCAACAATCGCGATAACAATACATAAGCCTGGCACAAGTACTTGTCTCCTATCTTCAGATAGGCCATTTAGTTTTAGTTCATCAAGGGTGTTACATTCATGACATCGCTCAAGAAGTGTATACAGGTCTTCGAGGTCTACTTCGCTGTCGCTGGCGTTTTCTTTGGCTAAATTAATGATGCTACAAATTGCTCTAGCCGTACCAGAGCTTGCGATACTGGTTTGCCACTTATGTTTTCGCAGATTGCCTGCAGCGAGTTCTAACTCTAACTTGGCCGAGATGATTGCTCTGCGAGTATTTGCGGGGCTTAGCGAATTGTCGGAAAAAAAACGTTTTTGATAACTAACACAACCCATTTGTAAGCTCTTGCAAATATTGGGTTGCATATCCTTGCCGATCGCAAATTCGGTTGAGCCACCCCCAATATCGAATACTAGCCTCTCGGTTTGAGTTGCGATTGAGCTACTTACTCCTACAAATATCAGTCTGGCTTCTTCGTTACCCGATATAATTTCAATTGGGTATGAAAATACTTCAGACGCTTTTCTCAAAAAAACATGTGCATTCCTAGCTCTTCGAAGTGTGTGAGTTGCAACGATCCTAATAGCTGAAGCGTCTAAGCCGCTAATTGCCTCACTCATGCTCTCTAGAGTATCAATCCCTCTTTGAATAGCATCGTCTGAAAGCATGTTATTTGCATCAAGTCCGTCAGCCAACCTAACTTTGTGTTTGACTCTGTGGACAATTTGCACAGCGTCTGCAACAAGCCTTGCAATTACCAAATGAAAACTATTTGAGCCAATATCGAGTGCAGCAAAGTTTTCGACTTTTCTTTGTTGAGCATCATCAAAGACCTGATAAAGATCACTCATCTTTCTTGCGCTCTTTTTGAGTGAGGTAATCATGCGTTGCGATTTGTGAGCGTAGTTTTTTTCTGTTTCCTCGTTTCACGTATTCATTACATTGCGTCTCATCGATAACCCTTGCTTTTAAAGTGTCCTTAAATTGAAGTTCAAGCAGGTCAACAATCATCTGCTTTGCTTCTTCGTCATAGACTGGACAGCCGACTTCTATTCGATAGTCCATGTTTCGGGTCATCCAATCTGCTGATGAAATAAATACTTTTCGGTTACCGCCATTTTCAAATACCATAATCCGCGGATGCTCTAGAAATCGATCAACGACGCTGATTATTTCAATGTTTTCGCTTAAGCCTTTGACGCCAGGTCGCAAAGAACACATACCGCGTATTACGGCTCTAATTTTTACCCCAGCCTGAGATGCACGATAAAGATCATCGATAAGTTCGTTGTCTACTAAATTATTGATTTTAAGTGTTATGAGAGCTTGTTTACCCTCGGTTTTACGCTGTATTTCTTGTCGTATAAGAGATTGTATTTTGCTTCGAGCATTAACAGGTGATACCTGCAAATGGTTAAACCGCACCTTTTTATAAGGGTTCTGAATCATGTCAAATACTTGAATGCCCTCTAATGCAAGTTCTTCATTGCAGGTGAATAGCGATAGGTCAGTATATATCTTTGCAGTTTTCTCGTTAAAATTACCGGTACCGAAATGACTGTAATGTCGAACTTTGCCTCGTTCTTCACGAGTGACAATACAAAGCTTACTGTGAATTTTCACAGAAGGGTTGCCAAGTACGACTTTGATTCCTGCATCCGTCATGCGTTTTGACCACGCAATGTTATTCTCTTCATCAAAACGAGCACGAAGCTCGACAACAACCGTGACCTTTTTGCCATTATCCACCGCGTCCACCAAAGAACTAATAATACGTGATTGGCTTGCGACTCTGTATATATTGAGTCGAATATGTTTGACCATGGGATCAAAGGCAGCTTGACGTACAAACTCGGTAAAATGCAAAAAGTCGTGATAAGGGTAATACAGCAAAATATCTTTTTTATCGATTGCTTCAAACACGGTATCGTGGTCGACGAAAGCTCGATTTTGAATTTTGCTCAGTTTACTGTGTTCTAAGTACTGGCGTCCTACATTTGGGAAACCAATAAAATCTTTAAAATTGCGATAGTGCCCAGCTGATTGAATTGTATCGATGGAGGATATTTTTAGCCGTCGCCTCAAATCTAAAATCATTTCTGATGGCATGCCATAGTCGTGAATGATTCGAACGGGCTCTGCAATCAATCGTTGTTTCATACTTTCCGACATTTTATCGACGTAGCTTTCATCAATCTCATCATTAATTGAGTATTCAGCGTCACGTGTGATTTTAAATGAGTAAGCCTCTGCTGTTTCAAACTTCACAAACCCCTTAAAAATTTCATGAATACAAAGCTTCATAACATCATCAAGTAAGATAATTTCTTTTTTCTTACGCGTTTTTTCAGGCGGCAAGACAACAAAACGGCTCATTGCGCTAGTGGGAATTTCAACCACTGCATATTTGGTATTACGACCTGGTCGGTAAAGTGCCACATCTAAATAAACAGAGTTATCGTTTAAACGCTGTATCAACTGCACTTTGTTGTCGAGTAATATCGGCGCTACATGCAATAGGACTTTGTGTCGGAAAAACTCTTGAACCCATAGTTTTTGATTTTGAGTCAATTGCCCATGGTTTAAAATATGGATATTGTAGCGCTGTAATTGGCGAGTGATCTCTCGATGTGTCTTATCAAACTTTTCTGAGAGTACTTGTACTTTTTTCTGAATTTGTTTCAGTAATTCAATAAGTTCTAGTGCGCTTTGGTCTTGTCCTTCGGTTTGAGCAATTGTGATTTGACGTTTTACATCTGCCACTCTTACACGATAAAACTCGTCTAGGTTGTTACTGTAGATACCAAGAAATCGAATGCGTTCGACTAATGGCGTGTTTTCATCCTCTGCTTCTTGCAGAACACGCTCATTAAAAGACAGCCAACTAAGTTCCTTAGGATAATAAAGTGTGCTCATCGTGATAGTTTTCTCGCCTTGTTTCTAATTATACTGTGTTGTGTTTTATTCAATCAAATCTACCATTAAATCATCAGCAATGTTTTCTACGCTAGTTTTAATCTCCGCTGTATCGATATCATTTAATAGATCTACTTCAATGATGGCTGTAAATAGCAAGCTTCCCCAATTAGGTGCGCTTTCGCAGCTCGTTTTTAGCTCTGATATATTTACATCAAACGAGCGCAACACGCCAGTTACGTCGCTCACAATCCCTCGGCGATCGTTGCCTGTAACTTTTACCGTGATACTGCGTTGTTTACGATGGTCTGCCTCGTGCGCAGGAGCGAGAGTTATGCTGAGATCAGATAGAGCTGAGCATTTGTCAACGAGCGTCGTTTGATGCTCTTTTGGTAGCATGATTTCGACAAATCCTGCAAAATGTCCCGACAAGTGGCAAAAGCTGCTTTTAAGCCAATTGCCATTAACTGATTGCACTACTTTGGCAAGTTCGTCGACTAAACCTTGTTTGTCTTTGCCAATGATTGAAAGGACCATTGCTTGCATCATGTCTACCTTTTTGTTGATTTGTCTGACTGTTAGTGTTTTATTACCACAGTGTTGTGTCTCTTTTATGAATTTAATATCAAAACCCTGAAATGAAAAGAAAAACTACAAAGTTAGAAGTGAGACGAAGACGGCTCGATTATTTCTTTTCAAAACTTGTGACTTTTTTTGGGATTTTGGTGCTTGCCACATTTGCTACTCTTATCCTACACATTCTTGGTAACACTGTCCCGTTATTGCAAAGCACAGAGTTTTCTTTAAAGAATCAATATAGCAGTGATTTAACCCGAAGTAGCTTTGGAGTCACCGTGCTAAATGGTGAATGGCTAAACCTTAGCGAGCAGCAATGTTCTATTGTTGTATCTGGTGTGCTTGTTGAGTTTGCTGCCAAAGAAAAAATCTATAAGAAATTCGAAAAAGATTGTCAGCGAAGGTTTGTAAAGCTTACCGGAGAACGAAGAGATTTAATTGCATGGCTAGAGCCTGATGGCATCCTTGAAGTATTTCAACTAACACAAGGCGGGAAGCAGCTAATGCGTGTTGCTTCGGTTCAAATGCCTGAACACTTTTCATCCTCAAGTGTCGAGTTTCCCTCAATGAAAAGCCTTAGTCAGAGTCAAAAGCTTGGGAGCTCTATGGTTGCGAATTATAAAGCGTCCTCTGACGAAGAAATAAACGCGATTTCAATCCACGACAATCTCCTTTATATCCGCACTTCTAATACTAACAAAGCTAATAGTCTTGGCTCTGCAGCAAACAAAGAAGACATAAATTCTGCAACAAGCGAAGTGGGCATATCTCCTGCGATCTCAGATAAAATCTATATATCCAAGTTTAATCAAACCGAACCACCGCATATGTATATGCTGGAACAACCTTCTCTGGTTTATCCTTTGTTAAAGAAACAGTTATTAGTGCATGCTTCAGGTCAAAACCTAAGTCTAAGGAATTTTCAAAATGAAACAATTCAAAAGCTAAGCTTATCAGATGAGATTGTATCCTTGGCATCATCTCCCTCAGAGCTTGATTTGTTTGCTTTCACAAAAAAAGGTCGTGTCATTCGCTTTACATTAGTAAATATGGGCGGACAATTCATCTTTCGAGAGACTTACACGATTGATAGTGATATCGAGTTTTCTTCGAATGTAAATATGGTTTTTGATTTGCCAAACAACTTAGCCATGTTTATTTCCCCCCCCAAACAGAGCTCGAAAAATGACAAGGCTCAAGTACCGTCGACCGAGCTTACGCGTTCAGCATTGTTTAATTTTACCACGGGCGAGCTACAAGACCTGTATGAGTCTCGAAATCAAGTTGCTCACGCTCATTACAATAGCGGTCAGCTCGTAGTAAGTAGCGACGAGCTCATAAGTGTGTTCGAAATAGATAATTTACATGGGCTAACGAGCATACAACAACTATTTGGTAAAAATGATTATTCTGCTTACCCTGACAAAGCATATGTTTGGCAAACCTCCGTATCCTCTGAGTATCAAACACCGAAATACAGCGTTACCCCCTTGATTATGGGGTCACTAAAAGCTTCTATTCTTGCACTTATTGTTGCATTGCCATTGGCTTTAGGTGGAGCTATTTATACCTCCTATTATGCGAGTAAAGGTTTGCGTAATGTGGTTAAGCCAACCATCGAAATGCTAGAAGCTATTCCATCTGTTATCATTGGATTCATTGCTGCTGTGTGGCTTGCGCCCTTTGCTGAAAACCATTTGCTTTCTATTTTTTCTCTCATTATTACTTTGCCTTTTTTATTGATACTGCTGACCTTACTTCACACGCTTATACACAATAAAATGGGCCATACACAATTTAAGCATTGGCAATGGGCAATCAATATTAGTTTATTGATCCTTGCGTTTTTAGTTATTGTTGGCCTGAGCATTTTGTTTTCAAATGGGCTTTCTTACAGCGCAGGAAGTGTTGGTTCTTATGTTGAATCATTGACTTCAAATTTCACCCTGTCTAAAACGGCCATTGTAGTGTCTCTAGCCTTGGGGGTCGCCATTGCACCTACCATATATACGTTAATAGATGACGCCTTGTTTGAAGTGCCTGAAGGAGTGAAACAGGCATCATTTGCCCTAGGTGCCACAAAAATACAAACGCTGCTTAAAGTGGTTTTAGTAGTAGCATTTCCAAGCATAATTTCTGCAATCATGTTGGGTTTTGGCAGGGCTTTTGGTGAGACAATGATTGTTCTTATGGTTACAGGCAATACGCCTATTGCAAATTGGGATTTATTAGCAGGCTTAAGAACACTCACATCAAACCTAGCTATCGAGTTGCAGGAGGCACCCGTAGATAGCACTTCATACTATATATTGTTCTTGACGGCTTCTATATTGTTTGTGTTTACGTTTGTTGTGAATACCCTTGCAGCGTTGGTCAAAAGGCGGACAACGATGGGAGGAAATTAGATGCGCACCTTCGATAGAGATCAGTTTAAGCAATCTATTTTTGAAGTTGCTGCAATGGTGGCTTGCGCCATTTTGATTCTTGTATTTTTATGTATTTTTATTTTCATTGGTATTCAGGGCGGTAGATATTTTCTACCAATGCAAACATTCGAGGTAACTACTCAGTATTTTGAAGAAGATGGAAGCTCATACGAGCAAAAAGAGTTTGTACTGAGTCACAAAAGTCAGACTGAATTGCAAAATAGCCTCACTCAAAAGATCCGTTCGCAGTTCATTGCAAATTCTACTCAAGCTCCGAAAATATCAGTTCAGGCGAAAAACGAGTTGTTCTTTGCTCGAATGGAGTCCGGAAAAACACAGTTAGGCTATTTTCATTCGATGTCTTATGGAAAAGAGTTAAAGGACCTCGAGCAGGTTCAGTCAACCGTCGAAACATTGAAACAAGATTTGAGCAATATTCAAGAGTCAAAGTTAAGGTCTCTGCATCAACAGATTAATGACCTAAACCAAAAGGACGTCGCAAAGGACACTCCGCTATACTTAAAAAAAGTTCAGGAATATCGACGCTGGCAAGGGCATGCTGAAAACATAATTAGACAAATAGAAGCTTACCAACTTAGTTTGGTAGATGCACAAGGTTCGGTAGTCAATTTAGCAATAAGCGAGCTGAATTCGCTAGATCAGCCAAATGCGTTTTCATGGTTTGATTCATTCACTTACTCATTGTCGCAGGTATATGTTTTTTTAACTGATTTCCCTAAACAAGCATCGACTTCTGGGGGCGTATTTCCTGCAATATTTGGTACATTGTTAATGGTGATCTTGATGACTGTTGTTGTTGCGCCTTTTGGCACTATTGCAGCGATATACCTACATGAGTATGCTCCAGATAATGCCTTAACTGCTAGTATTAGAGTCGCTGTATCAAATATGGCAGCAGTACCATCAGTAGTATATGGAGTATTCGGTTTGGGGTTTTTCGTTTATGGCTTAGGTGGCTCAATCGATAGCTTGTTTTTTGGGGAGAACCTGCCGTCACCAACATTTGGGACACCAGGACTTTTATGGGCAGCACTGACAATGGGAATACTCACCTTGCCGGTCGTAATTGTGTCGACCGAGGAGGGCTTGAGTCGCGTTCCCAACAATCTGCGCGCTGGCGCACATGCCTTAGGCGCTACTAAACTTGAAAGTATAGTGAAAGTGGTGGTTCCAATGGCAAGTCCTGGCATTCTCACTGGCATCATATTAGCAATAGCGCGTGCGGCGGGCGAGGTGGCTCCACTGATACTCGTGGGAGCAGTTAAGTTCGCGCCTTCATTACCAATATCTACTGAGTTTCCGTTTATACACTTAGAACGTCAGTTTATGCACTTAGGGGTATTCGTGTATGACGGTGCGTTTCATAACCAAACAGAATCGCAGGTGTCTTCTTTAATGTTTGCAACCTGTATGTTGTTACTATTGATGGTTGTTATGTTGAACTTGTCTGCTATTTTACTGAGAAATAAGCTACGCAATAAATATGAGAGGTTCTAAACGCTGTGTTTAAATTGTTTGAGAGAGACGTATTATCGGTTGATGAGATTTCTAAATCTCAAACCGCTATTGACGTAAAAAACCTTAATGTGAAGCTCAATAATAAAGCGGTGTTAAATGAAATTAATATTCGTATCCCAAAAAATAAAATCACAGCTTTAATAGGACAAAGCGGATGTGGTAAGACGACCTTGTTAAATTGTTTTAATCGCATGAATGAGTTTATCCATAACTATCATCTCGATGGCGAAATTTGGGTAGACGGCCGAGACATTTACAGCATAAAGGAAAATGTCTCAAAGCTCAGAACGGAAATTGGCATGGTGTTCCAGCGGCCAAACCCCTTTCCTATGAGCATTTACGACAACGTAAGTTTTGGTCTGCGTATACAAGGAGAGAAAAACCGTCGCGTATTAGATGATAGTGTTGAACAAGCTTTGAAAAAATCTGCCTTATGGGATGAAGTCCGAGACCGCATGTTTGACTCAGCCCTAACATTATCAGGCGGCCAACAACAACGTTTGATGATCGCAAGAGCACTGGCATTAAAACCCAAAATTCTACTATTAGATGAACCTACCTCAGCGCTTGATCCACTGACAACACTATATATCGAAGAGCTGATAATCGAGCTCAAAAAACAGTGTACTCTGATTGTGGTAACACATAATATGCAACAAGCAGCACGCTTGTCGGATTACGCAGGTTTTCTACACAAAGGAGAGTTAGTTGAATATTCAGATTCTGACACTTTATTTACTATGCCAAGTAAACAGCAAACGGAAGATTATATTACCGGTCGCTATGGCTGAGGCTTAGGGGAATATGCGCCGGCAAATACAACTCAACACTCATATTTCTGCTAAGTTTAACCAAGAGCTTGAAGATCTAAAAAATTCTGTTTTGACGATGGGAGGCGTGATCGAACAGCAGTTGATAAACACATTAGTTGCATTGAAGGATAACGTTCCTAGTTTGGCTGAACGCGTGGCGTTGAATGACAACCGAGTTGATTCAATGGAAACTCAGGTAGAACAAGAGTGTATGCGAATCATTGCCAAGCGAAATCCTACAGCTGGCGATTTACGCTTAGTGATGACTATCTCAAAAACTGCGACTGACTTAGAACGTATGGGAGATGAAATTGCCCGTATTGCCAAACTGGTCACAAAGGATAAAATTCCAAGCTCAGAATTAGTACTGTCAGGGATGATGGATATTGGTAATCGTAACGTTGCTATGATGAGAGCCACTTTCGACGCTTTTGCGAGACAAGACGATAAAGCAGCGGTTTTGGCACATCAACAAGACTCACAAATTGATCGTGTATATAAAAAAGTTCTCGAGCAGACTACTTCCGAAATTCAAAAAAAACCAGATGACATAAACATCTGGATGGATGTGCTTTGGGCGATCCGTTCATTTGAACGCATTGGGGACCGATGCAAAAATATTTGTGAATATGTGGTCTATTTAACCTATGGCAGGGAGTGGAATAGTACTGCGATGAAAAAGACCGTAAAAAAGTTATTAAAATAGGGACTGCAGCGACTTCATTTTTTGTTATGTTTAATGCTGAAATTCGAAATGTGTTTAAAAAATACACGAAGCTGCGAATTGAATTGAGGCAAGTGTTTGAAATTTGTCTCCTTATTGATTTGATCTTGTACTATTTTACAATCAAGCTTGCCCTTGGCGTAAAATCTCTTTATATTCCTCACTAAATTTTTCGAAAGCTTTTTGTTGTTCCCATGGATTTAATACAAAGTTATGGCGCTCTACTTATTGCGCTTGCCGCAGTCGTGGGTTTCATCATGGCATGGGGTATCGGTGCTAATGACGTAGCCAATGCAATGGGCACGTCTGTGGGTTCAAAAGCGATAACGCTAAAACAAGCCATACTCATCGCTATGGTTTTCGAGTTCGCCGGTGCCTACATGGCCGGTGGAGAAGTCACTGCAACAATCCGCAAAGGCATAATCGATTCCGGTTATTTTATAGACATTCCTGAATTATTAGTACTAGGTATGATCTCCTCATTATTTGCGGCAGGTTTGTGGTTAGTCATAGCCTCTTATAAAGGCTGGCCAGTATCTACAACGCACTCAATTATTGGCGCTATTGTTGGGTTTACTGCTGTTGGGGTCAGTGCAGAGGCAGTCGAATGGATGGCGATTCTCGGTATAGTGGGAAGTTGGGTAATTACACCTGCGATCTCCGGTCTTGTTGCGATTGCCATTTTCCTAAGTGCGAAAAAACTGATTTTCGATAAAGATGAGCCACTCATAGCAGCCGTTCGTTTTGTTCCCATTTACATGGGGATGGCTGGGTTCATTATGTCGCTCGTCACTATCAAGAAGGGTTTAAAACACGTTGGATTGGGCTTGCCTTTCGAAGAAGGGATTTTACTTGCCGTAGCAATCGGAGTTTCAACCGCCTTGATTGGTAGCGTTATCGTAAGGCGCGTTAGTAGACGAATATTAGAAAAAAGTGCATCACGTCTAACAGTTGAAGAGCAGAACATAAGCATTGAAAAAGTATTTGCTGTATTGATGGTACTGACAGCTTGTTGTATGGCGTTTGCGCATGGTTCAAATGATGTCGCCAATGCCATCGGCCCACTCGCTGCCGTCGTTAGTGTGGTGTCCAGTGGCGGTGAAATTTCAAGTCAAAGTCCCTTAGAATGGTGGGTATTGCCGCTAGGAGGGCTTGGTATAGTGTTGGGTTTGGCTTTGTTTGGTCACCGAGTGATGAAAACTATCGGCCAGGGTATAACTCATTTAACACCAAGCAGAGGCTTTGCCGCCGAGCTTGCTGCGGCAACGACTGTATTAATCGCATCTGGCGCGGGTTTACCTATATCGACTACGCAAACCTTGGTAGGCGCTGTGTTAGGGGTTGGTCTTGCCCAGGGAATAGCTGCGCTAAACCCGAAAACAATCAAAAGTATTGTGAGTTCTTGGGTGATTACTCTTCCTGCTGGCGCGTTTTTCTCCATCGCGTTTTTCTATCTACTTAGGCTGATATTCGGCGTTTGATATGCTATAACTCATTGCGATAATTAATAGAATTAACCAGTGGGTGTAATCAAATCGAATGAGGCTACCAAACCTTAAGCATCTTTATTATTTGAGTGTGTTGCACAAAGAGAGGCATTTTTTAAAAGCCGCTGAAAAGTGTAACGTAAGTCAGTCAACCCTCAGTGCGGCCATTCAAAACCTTGAGGATGGTCTTGGCCAGCAGTTATTAGAGCGCGAGCATAAAACATTTGTCTTCACCGATTTTGGTGAGGCACTAGTTGAAAAAACCAAGACGCTACTGTCACAAGCCCAAGACTGGATTAGCTTCGCCGAATCTAATGGTGACTGGCGCAGTGGTAATTTGAAGATGGGAGTGATCCCGACCATCGCGCCATTTATGTTTGAATCCTTAATTAATCAAGTACAAAAAGATCTACCCAATATTCAACTCAGGCTTGTAGAAGATACGACAGATAATCTTCTAGATGCTCTAACAGATGGTGAGTTAGATGTCTTAGTGTTGGCACTACCGGTTAAAACCTCAGGGTGTAAAAAGCTTGTCCTTGGTCGTGACCCTTTTCACTTAATCGCACACAAAGAGCGAGCAAAGTTATTGCCTAAAGGGGTTTGCATCGATGATTTACCTGAAGACAGTATTTTCTTATTACAACGTGAGCACTGTTTAACAGAGCATGCTGTCAGTGCTTGTGGTTTAGCACATAAAACTCAGGTGAGTCCTCTTACCGCTAATAGTCTTCACACCCTTGTTTCTCTGGTCAATAGCAAAATGGGCTTTACTTTTGTGCCTTCAATGGCGCTTGAAAGCGGTATATTAAATGGCACAGATGTCAACGCTTTGCCAGCTGAAGATAATGCCTATAGAGAAATTGGTTTAGTATGGCGAAATGGAACTACAAGAATGCAATTGTTTCGCCAATTAGCAAGCATTATTGCTCCATTACTTCCAGAGCCGGCAGAAATATAAAAATAGTAAAAAATGTGTGATACTTAAAAAAAATAAAAAGGTTAACTACATGCAACAAGTCGTTTTAAGTGGTTCTGGGTTATGGACGCCAGAGCATAGCATTACCAACGAAGAGCTAATTGATGCTTATAATCGCTTTGCTGATAAATTCAATCTAACTAATCATGAAAAAATAGAGGCGGGTGAAATTGAAGCTAAGCCTCATTCAAGTGCCGATTTCGTTGAAAAAGCATCAGGCATAAAAAGTCGATATATTTACATCAAAGATGGCGTATTAGATATAGACCGAATGCGTCCTAATATTCCCGAGCGAAATGACGGAGAATTATCTCAGCAGGCAGAAATTGCTATAGAAGCTGCAAAGAAAGCACTGTTAGCAGCTAATAAGTCGCCGTCAGAGATTGACGCCGTTATTGTATCTTGTGCCTATACACAGCGCTCATATCCAGCAATCGCGATTGAAGTGCAAGAAGCCCTAGGAATAGAGGGTTTCGGTTTTGACATGTTAGTTGCATGTTCAGCTGCAACGTTTGGTATGCATCGAGCGTACGAAATGATTGCTGCGGGAACAGCGAAAGCCGTATTAGTAATTAATCCAGAGTTGGTATCTCCTCAAATTAATTACACAGACCGAGATAGTCACTTCATTTTTGGTGATGTCGCAACCGCCACAGTGCTCGAAAAAGAGTCTACTGTCACAAGTGAAAATGCGTTTAATATCCTAAGCACAAAAGCCATTACAAAGTATTCAAATAATATTCGTTCAAACTTTGGCTATATGTCTCACGCGACAGACGCTGATCCATACGGACAAGACAAACTCTTCCATCAAGAGGGTAGAAAAGTATTTAAAGAAGTTTGTCCGATGGCAGCGGCTCATATTACCGATCATTTGAGCCGTCACGAACTTAGCCCGAGCGATTTGAGGCGTTGGTGGCTGCATCAAGCCAATATTAATATGAACACACTTATCAGTAAAAAACTGTTAGGCAGGCAAGCAACTTTGGATGAGGCTCCGGTAGTTTTAGATCGTTATGCCAATACCGCGTCTGCAGGGTCGGTCATAGCATTTAACTTACATCATCAAGATTTAAATGCAGGGGACTATGGCATTTTGTGCTCTTTTGGTGCGGGTTATTCGATTGGTAGTTTGTTATTGCAAAAAAGGTAGACTAGGTGCTCTTTGATATTGGGTATGCTTTAAGTGCTTTAGGGTATTTCGCGCTGGTATTATTGATTCTTGTTGGTCGAAAAACAGGCTTAGCAAAGCGTCTTTTATTAGCATCAACCTTGTGTACCGCACTTTGGGCCGTGCCACAAATTGGTACGCTTGGCCTGATTCAAGATATTTCACAATATGCACAGTTGGATAGCTTACGTTTGTGGATATGGTCACTCTTTTTATGTGCCTGCCTGCAAAACCAATTTAGTAACTTTTGGCATTTACTCAGTCGCCCAGCGACCTTACGCATTTTAATACTGCCGTCAAGTTTAGTTTTTCTTGCCTTTTCAGGCGTAGTAAGTGCTAACTTGCAATTTCTTGCCTTTACACTCGTGACGATTCAAATGCTTGTCATTTTAGAGCAAGTATTTCGTCAATCGGCAAAATTTAGATGGGAATACAAGCCCTTAATAATTTACCTCGGTGCACTCACGACATTTGATTTCTTTACCTATGCAAACGCGGCAATGGTCAACCAGTTGAACTGGAGTTTTTATGCGGCGCGGGGCTTCATTTACCTTGCAATGTTGCCTTTTTTAGTGCTCGCAATTAAACGAATCCAACACTGGGGCATTGATATCTTTGTTTCTCGCGAAGTAGTAATGCACAGCACTTTGCTTATGCTCTCAGGAGCCTATTTAGTAATAATGGCATTACTTGGCTATCTAGTGAATTATTTTGGAGGAGAATGGGGAGCACCGATTCAACTTATATTGTTCCTTATCTCCATCGTATTGCTGATTAGCCTATTTTTGTCAAATGACTTTAGAACAAGGCTCAAAGTTTTTATCACTAAGAACTTTTATGCCAATCAGTTCGATTACCGTGTGGAGTGGTTGGCCTTAACTCAAACATTAACGCTTGAAGACAAACGCTTAAGTGAGGTGTATCGATGTGCATTGAAAGGCTGGATGCAGGGGATTAAGTATGATCAAGGGATGTTGTTAAAACAACAAAATTCCAAGTTTGTTTGTCTTGCTGAAGATCACCAAGGTAGCGAATTGGCGATGCCTGATCGTGACGAATTAAAGGATTTAGGGCATTTTTTAAGTCAAAAACATTGGATTGTTGATTTCGATGAAATGCACAGTAAGCCAGATTTATATCAAGAGTTACCCAATCGCAACGCACTTATGCAGCACTTTGGTTTTCAAATTGCCGTTCCAATTTTTCAGCAGCAAAAGCTTTGGGGAATGGTTCTATTAAATGCTAAAGACAGTGATAAAAGGAGCCTAAATTGGGAACTGCGCGATTATTTGCAAGCATTGACTGAGCAAACGGCTAACTTTATTTTTCAAGCAGAGAGTTCCCAAGCACTTGCGGAAAATGCTCAGTTTGCAGCATTTAGCAGGATGTCAGCGTTTGTCGTACACGACCTTAAAAATGTGTTGGCGCAAATAAATTTATTACTTGCCAATGCCGATAAGCACAAACACAATCCAGAGTTTATAGAAGATACGTTTGAAACGCTTGGTCATACAAAAGCTCGAATGGACAAAATGCTAAAGCAGTTGATGGACAAAAGTGCATCAAATCAAGATAAAAAACAGAAAATTGTATTGAATGTTTTGATCGAGGATCTAATAGAAAAGAAGTGTAAGGCATTGCAACCTCATCCGAGCTTTTCAGCTGAAGAAACTATATCTTTAGAGATAGATGCCGATAAACTCAATAACGTCTTATATCACCTCATAAGTAATGCACAGCAGGCAACAAACGACAGTGGCGAGGTGTCTATTAAACTTTCTCAGACCAGTGAATCTATCCTTATTGATATTCAAGATGATGGCACAGGTATGAGTGCACAATTTATTGAAACTCGATTATTTAAGCCCTTTGAGACGACAAAAGGAAATGCCGGTATGGGGGTGGGTGCATACGATGCTAAACAATACATTGAAGGCTTAGGTGGAAGCATTGATGTTCATAGTGTTGAAGGCGAGGGAAGCCTTTTTACCTTACATTTGCCAAAAATTAGAGAAGAAAAATGAGTGAAAGCATGGATAAAGTGTTAGTCGTAGATGACGATTTAGGGATTCAAAAACAACTCAAATGGGCACTAATGGGTTTTGATACCGTCTTTGCCTCCGATCGTCCTTCTGCCATTGCACAATTGCGTCGTTTCGAGCCACAAGTTGTGACGCTTGATTTAGGGCTTCCGCCTGATCCTGCTAATGCTTCAGAAGGCTTACTTGCCTTAGAAGAAATATTATCTTTAGCGCCAAATACGAAAGTGATTGTTGTTACAGGTAATAATGACAAAGACAATGCCTTAGAGGCGGTGAAACTTGGCGCTTACGACTTTTATCAAAAGCCCATTGATAGCGACATAATTAATCTTCTTATCCAAAGGGCGCTCAATCTAGCGAACCTAGAACACGAAAATCGCTTGCTGAGCAAAGGCCAAGTGAGCATGGGCCGAATTGTTGGCAACAGCGAGGTGATCCTTGGTGCAAGTCGCAAGGCTGAAAAAATTGCTCAGACAGATATTAGCACACTACTGCTCGGTGAAAGTGGTACGGGTAAAGAGGTCTTTGCTCGCAGTATTCATGAGCATAGTCATAGAAAAGACGGTGCATTTGTTGCTATTAATTGCGCATCAATACCTGAAAACTTACTTGAAAGTGAGCTATTTGGTTACGAAAAAGGGGCGTTTACTGGCGCAAATAAAACCACTTTAGGTAAGATAGAAACAGCGCAAGGCGGTACTTTATTTCTCGACGAAATCGGCGATATGCCAATCGGCTTGCAAGCGAAAATGTTGAGGTTTCTACAAGAGCGCGTTATTGAACGGGTCGGTGGAAGGTCTGAAATTCCTGTTGATGTTCGAGTAATTTGTGCTACTCATCGCGATCTTCAATCGATGGTTAAAGAACAAACGTTTCGTGAAGATTTATATTATCGTGTTGGAGAAATCAATATTATGATTCCTCCTTTGCGCGAACGAGACGACGATGTTGTTTTGTTAGCTAAGACCTTTCTTTCCATGTATAAAGATGAGTATAGCTCAAAGGTAAAAGGCTTTTCGCAGGAAGCAATTAACGCGATGCTTAATCATCAATGGCCAGGTAATATTCGGGAACTGCAAAACAAGCTTAAATCAGCGGTCGTGCTCGCTGAAGGAAATTACATCGAGGCTGATGACTTAGGCTTGATGAACACAGAAGCTAAGGTAGAAGAGCTAGTCTTTAATTTGCGTGAAGTAAGAGAAATCGCTGAAAGCAAAGCAATTCGCAAAGCTTATCATCAATCCGAACAAAATATGTCAAAGGCAGCGGAGTTACTTGGTATCACCCGTCCCACACTATATTCGTTAATTGATAAATACCATATGGAAGATATTAAATCGAGCTGAGTACTTTTTTATACTCAGCTCCAACTTTCATTTTATTTGTTGAGAATAAAGCCACGTGTCTTGTGAGTGATATTGGTCATGTATAAGAATTCTCAGCAATCTAGATTTAGAAATGCCTGTTCTAGCCGCGATATCTTTTAACTCTTCTCTACTTTTGCTGGTAAAGCTAAACGTCACGTTGCTACATTTCAAATCGCTAAGTTGGTCGTGAGTCTTTTTGCTATTGTCGCTTAATTTTTTACTTTGCAGAGCTTCGCCCGCATGTTTATTCGTTACCCTGAAGGGCTCACTCGTGTGACCTTTAATTTTTGTATCCACTCCGTTTGCATATGCAACTGCGCCATCGATAAAATCTTGGCAACTGCTTTTATTAGAAACATCATTCTCTCTACACGGCGTAGATTTTTTGAGGTCTAGAAAACTCATCATCAGCTCCCATTCTTTGTGCTTCAAATAACTCTTCGAAGACCGCGACTAGCTCATCAGCAGCTTTACCTTCGGGCTCAATTTCTAAAACAGACAATCCATTTTCTTCACTGTCGTCATACACATTACGAGCATGTGTAATCGCATTTAATGTATGCATCCCAAAAGACTCACAAACTTCTTTTGCTTCTAAAATACGTGGGATTTGGTTTGGAAGCGATGGACATTGTGAAATGACAAAAGACGCAAACAGATGTGGGTTGATCATCTTACAAGTGCTTACTAAGTCTTCCATGTGCGCAACGGTTTTTAAATCTCTGCGCTTTGGGCGTAGAGGAAAAAGCGCAATTTCAGCGACAGACAAAGTAGATCTGAGTGCTAAATTGTCTTGACCGCCGCAATCCACTACAACGTAGTCATAGTGATTTGAAAAACTCACTAATTCATTTCGTATTTTACCGTAAAGTTGTACGCAGTTTATTGACGGGTATTGCTCGTTTGTGTTGCGCTCATGAATCCAATCAGAAGTTGTTCTTTGCGGGTCGCAATCTACCAATAACAAGCTAGCATTTTTATGCAGTCTTAAGTGTACCGCTAGGTTTTGCGCTAAGCAGCTTTTTCCACTACCGCCTTTTTCACCACCTACTAAAATAATCATGTTGCCTCCAATAACGCAAAAGTGATTCTCATCCCATGGTAGGTTACTTTTTCACTCTATGGTGCTTTTACACCATTAATGTAGCAAAGTTTTGGTATACAACTAGATTTCTTACTCATACCTATTAATATGTATTTATACAAAAAGAAACGCTGCAATAATCTTGGTTATTTGATGGCTGATTGTAAAAAAAGCACAAGAATGACCGTATTTTCAAAGTAATAGGAGTAATGAATGACCCATCCAGCTGAAGCGCCAAATAAAGAAGGACAAGCGGTTCCCAGTGTCGTCTGGCCATGCAGAAAAGACGATGATTGGGTAAATGTATCTTCGGACGATATATTCAAAGGCAAAAAAGTCGTCGTATTTTCTTTACCAGGTGCTTTTACACCTACATGCTCTTCTACCCACTTGCCACGATATAATCAACTGGCCGGCGTGTTCAAGACATTGGGGATTGACGAAATTGTGTGCATGTCAGTAAACGATACATTTGTTATGAACGCTTGGTCGGAAGATCAAGAAGCGGAGAATATAACGGTCATCCCTGATGGTAACGGTGAATTCACGGATGGAATGGGTATGCTTGTAGATAAAAACGACCTTGGGTTTGGCAAACGGTCGTGGCGTTATTCTATGTTAGTCAATGATGGTGTCGTTGAAAAGATGTTCATTGAGCCTAATAAGCCTGGCGACCCATTTGAGGTTTCTGACGCAGATACCATGCTTGATTATTTATCGCCAGGACAAAAGGCGCCAGAAGACATCCTGATATTTACCAAAGTGGCGTGTCCTTTTTGCGCAAAAGCCAAAGCTTTATTGAAGGACAAAGGTTTGCAATACGAAGAAATTGTAGTCGGACAAGATACAAATATGGCTGGTCTTAAAGCGGTCTCTGGTAGAGATACCGTGCCACAGCTCTTTATGGCAGGTAAACACATAGGAGACAGTGAAGACCTCGAGACTTATTTTGATAACGCTCTATGACAACGCTAAATAAACGAATTACAGTATATGCCTTGGCACTAAGTTTGGCGTATATTGCGGTTTTTGTAATTCCCTTTAATGCTCTGGCAAAAACGTCATCTAATGACGGCCTTGCTGAGTATTATTGGGATAAGACGGGCGAGTTAAGTCCTTCAGCAGTAGCGCAGTTTTTAGCGATTTATGAGAGTGAATTTCCCAACGCTAAACGCTGCGAGCCAGAAGTGCTTGAACAGCAAATCAATGAGTTAAGGTTGTGTTCTGAGCGAATGCGAAACTCGGGCTCAGGCCCGTTTATTTTCACACCTAAAAATTCAGTTCTGCTAAGTAGTGAGACTTCTTCTGAAATACAAACAGTTGGCCCAAAAGGTCTGGTTGTTTTGTTTCATGGCTTAAGTGATAGTCCATTTTTTATGCGTTCAATCGCGCGTAGTTTGGAAAAAAAGGGTTTTGTAGTAATAGTGCCTCTCACGCCAGGTCATGCAAAAAAAGATGCAGACTCAGATATGCAAGATCCTCTGTTAAAGGCTCGTTGGATGTCTCATGTTGATAAAGTCATGAGCTTTGCTGACGGGTTTGGCCTACCTCTTTTTGTGGGTGGTTTCTCGACAGGCGGGGCATTTGCAACACGTTACTCTATCCATCATCCTGATAAAGTAAAAGGCTTATTGTTGTTTTCTGGTGCTTTGGCCTTAAGTAGCTCTGCTGAAACCATGTCTAAAATATGGGGAATGAAAACGCTTGCCAAGTGGTTGGATGGCGAATATGAGACCGACGGTGCCCACCCGTATAAATACCCATCTGTCGCAAGTTTCTCTGGCTTAATGTTGATGGACGTAATTAAGGATATCCGCCAAAAATTAGCGGAGAGTGACGAGGAAATTGAAGTTTCGCTTTTTTCAGCACATTCGTTAGCTGATAAGGTAACTCCTTTTGATGGTGTTGAAGATTTATCTAATCAGCTTAAAGGTGAGCATAGTCTTTTTAAAATAGATGAAGAGTTTAAGCTATGCCATGCGGACTTGCCGATGAGTTCAGTGCAAATCGTTGGTTTGTCCTTTGACAAAAGTAAACTGAAAGACACAAGAGAAGAATGTAAGATCCCAAGAGCGAATCCCTTGCACCCTCAAATGTTAAGCATGATGCATCAATTTATACAGGGGCGATTAGATGTGCCAGCGAATTAAGCAATGTGTTTGAGATTTAGGGTGCTGAAGTTTCAGACTGGCTAAACGAACTAGTTAGATAAGTAAGAAATGATTTAAAAGAGATAGCTTCGCAATGTTGGCGCTATTTCTTTTTTTATTTGGTCTTTTTTTCATTTTTCTTCTCGGCCAAATATGAAATGCCAATGATGATTACACCGACCACCAAAAGTAACATGATTTCAAACCAAACCGGTGCATCAAAAAGGCCTGCAAAAAAAATTACAAGAAAGAAGCAGGCCAGCATTATCCATGTTAATTTCACTGTTTTTTAAGGCTCAGGATTGACTAGCGACATGTTCAACTTCGCTCCACACCCTAAGCAAGTTTTCATTCAAGATCATTTTTATTTCTTTTTCACTGTAATCCCTTTCTAAAAGTCCTTCGACAAGGTTAGGAAAGCTAGAAACATCTTTAAGTCCCTCAGGCAATGAATCGCCTACCCCGTCGTAATCAGAACCAATACCAATGTGTTCAACGCCGACAAGTGATTTCACATGATCAATATGGTCTAGAACCAAGGCAGTGTTCGCAAATGGATAAGGGTTTTGTTTTTTGTAGTCGTCATTAAACTGCTTTACTTGAGGGCTATCAGCGCCATATTGTTCAACCAAGGCTTCTCGTTTTTCACCCATTTTATCTCGCCATAGACGTGCAGCAGGACTCACGAAGCCAGAGCCAAAATTGATCATGATGACTCCACCGTTTTCTGCAAGTTTAATGATCATATCATCAGTCATATTGCGTTCGAATCCAGGAGTGAATCGCCGTAGCGAAGAATGCGATGCAATCACAGGGGCTTTGGACATTTCAATTACCTGATAAAACGCAGCGTCAGAGACATGCGATATGTCTATCATGATCCCTAACTGGTTCATTTCACCTACCAGAGTTTTACCGAATGGACTAAGACCTTTCCATTTTCGCCGCAGATCGTAAGACGAATCACTGATATGGTTAGACTGAGAATGAGCCAATGTAATATAGCGGATACCTCGTTCGTAAAAATGTTTGAGAGTATCTAAGTTACCTTGCACGGGAGAGCCGTTTTCCATTCCCATAGGCAGCGAAATTTTGCCGTCAGCGAAATTGGTACGTACATCATCCACACTATAGGCTAGAGCAAACTTGTCCGGCGCTCTGCCAACAATGGCTTCGACAGAATCTATTAGCCTGTCGGCAAGCTTCGTAGACTCTGGACTGTCATCGAGACTAGCTGGCACATAAATGGACATGAAGGGCGCATTAAGCCCTCCTTTTACGGCTCTAGGGTAGTCAAAATCCCCAGCTTGGGTTGCTTTTGTAACGTCGACCCACTTATTTTTGACTCGATATGGCACATCAATATGACCATCAACTATTATGTTGTTTTGCGCCAAACGAACTGCTTTGTCGGAAATACTTTCGTTAGTATTTGTTGATACGTTTGCACAGGCACCTAGCGCTGAAGCAGAAAGGCAAAGTATTAGAGTCTTAAGTTGATGAGGCATTTGTCGGATATCCTTTTGTTATTATTCTCACTCAGCAGTTCATGCGCATTATCAACAAGCGAGAATGACGCAGCTCTTGATTTACTATTAATGGTTTAGTTAATGGTTTATTGCAAGTAATAAGGCTTGAGTATGAGTTGTATAAAGAAAAGTATCTACACCGTCACCGGATGTCAAATTTGATCAGCGAACCTAAAGCAGTTCTTCATGCAGTTCTACACGCTATGTTATGCGAGAGTGTAGATTCCAAATCCATACAAAGCTGTGCGAGTGCTCTTCGGTCTCGCATTTTAGCGCATCAGCAGCGAACTTACCTTATAAAGCAAGTGCTTGTGCCACTTGCGAACTAATCCCTTGTGACGGGTGACATTTGAACAGGTTTAATACATAATATGACGCCTTAAAAGCTCGGTAAGCTTTGTGTATCATGTAACGAGTAATTTATCGGATATTCAGCATATATTGGCTGAAATTGAGTCGTCTGGCATAGGCTGCCTATCTTCTCTTCCCGCGATGCATGTTATCTAGACCGCGTTGGCAAAAGTCATATCCGTTTCATAGGTCTTGCAAATGATATTCGAGTTCATCACAACAATTAATTATAACTAGAGAAAATTAATGGCCATTAACTATATTCCACTTGATAAAAATAAACACAGTGACATGAAAGTCATTCCTAAAATAAACTTTGAACTAGTGGGTAAGACACATCTTGCTGCGGCGACTATTCGCGAGTTCGCTCAGTTGTCAGGTACTATGCCTATCGTATTTATTGAAGAGCCTAGCAGTAAGAACATTCATACTGTTGCGATGCTGGGTCTCGAGCAAGGTAATAACCTCTATTGGGCTGAAGATCGTTGGCAGGGGCCTCATATCCCTTTAAATATTCAACGATACCCGTTCGATATTCGTCCAGACGGTGACAAGTTAGGCGTTTTCATTGATGAGAATAGCGATATGCTTTCAGAAGAGGGTGAAGCCTTGTTTACCGCTGATGGTGAAGCAAGTGAATTCTTAAAAAACCGCCAACAGTTTTTGAGTGAGCTAGCAAATAGTGAAGTTCAAAATCAGCGATACATCAAACAAGTGAAGGACCTCGGTCTACTTGAAGAAATACAAATTCGTATCCAATACAAAACTGGACAGGTTAGAAACATCACTGGTGTTTTATCTATCAATGAGAAGAAGCTTATTGAGTTAGACGATGAAAAAGTATTGGCCATGCACAAAGCAGGCTTCTTAGGTGCGGCTTATTCTATGATGCTTTCGCTTGGCCAACTAAACCGTTTGGTTGAGTTATCTAATAAAACAGAAAATCCGGTTCAAGCAATTCAGATCACGCAAGGGCCAGCCGAGGAAAACAATCCGAACGCTGACGCACCTGCAGCAAATAACTAAATTTGTGAAATACAGAGCATTTGAGCCCCCCTCAGATGCTCTGCCAACCTACTTTTAAAATAATTCCATTTTTTTTCGCTTTTCTTACCTGTCTTTTTTATACGCCAATCATTAATCGCTTGGCTCTGCACACTATAATCCACTAAACGAATGTTGCTCATGATTTATTGAAGGCAGACACCATTAATGCGTAAAAGAATTAGGTGTAAAAAAACTTGACATCACCCCCTTCCAGTACCTAAACTGTCAAAAAGTGGGGTAAAGTGGTAAAAAAGGGTTAGTCGGGGTAGCAGAGAGCATATTTGTGCAACAAAGCACCCGCTTAGTTACAGTGCAACCAGATTAATAATAAGAATAAAAAGCTACTGATAAACAAAATATAGGCTAGGGGTAATGTTCCGCGGCGCTAACGCAATCAATCTTGATACAAAAGGTCGTTTGACGATTCCCACCAGATATCGTCAAAGCCTCATGGATGATTGCCAGGGACAACTGGTCTGCACTGTTGACAATAGACAACCATGTTTACTGCTTTACCCGCTTCCCGAATGGGAAGACATTGAGCTAAAACTTAGCAAGTTCTCCACCATGAATCCTGATGAAAGGCGAATTCAACGCCTCCTTATTGGCTACGCCAGTGAAATTGACATGGATAAGGCCGGTAGACTTTTAATTGCACCTACCTTGCGCCAATATGCAGGCCTAGAGAAAGAAATCATGTTAGTAGGGCAAAGAAACCGTTTCGAAATATGGTGTCAAAATGCCTGGCATGCGCAAGTTGAAGAAGATCTTAGCGTCGAAAAAGCGGGTCAGTACGAACAAACCGAGCGGCTTCAGGACTTCTCACTATGAGCTCTCAGTTCTCCCATAATTCAGTGTTGTTAGAGGAAACTATCGACGCACTGAATATTAAAGCCGATGGTACATACTTAGATGCCACTTTTGGTCGAGGTGGCCACAGTCGTGCAATTTTGGAAAGACTTGGCAAAGATGGTCGCTTAATTGCTTTTGACAGAGATATTGAAGCCATCACTGCTGCTCAATCATTAACGTCAGACCCTCGGTTTTCAATACATCATTGCGCGTTCGCTAACTTAAAGGTAGTGATAAATGATTTAGGTCTATATGGCCTCATCGACGGCATCTTGATGGACATTGGTGTGTCTTCCCCTCAATTAGATGATGCGAGTCGCGGTTTTAGCTTTCAAAAAGACGGTCCTCTCGACATGCGCATGGATACTGGTTCAGGAGTCAGTGCTGCTGAGTGGTTAAATAGCGCAAGCCTCGAGGAAATCGCGACTGTCATTAAACAATATGGTGAAGAGAAGTTTGGCACCAGAATCGCCCATGCTGTGCTTGAGTATCGTGCAAACAAACCATTAGAAACGACCGCTGAGTTTGCAAAATTAATTGACCAAGCTGTGCCCGTAAAGGATAAATATAAACATCCGGCTACTCGCGCATTTCAAGGCGTTCGCATATTCATAAACGGTGAACTAAAACAACTAGAGTTAGGTCTGAGTGAAAGCATAGATATTCTTAAGCCTTCAGGAAGATTGGCCGTGATTAGCTTTCATTCGCTTGAAGATCGCATGGTAAAGCGTTTTTTCAAAAGTAAATCCCAAGGAAATAAATACCCCGCTAAGCTTCCGATTATGCAAGTAGAAGCCGATGTGGGGAAACAAGTTCGTATCATCGGTAAACCCGTGAAGCCTTCAGAACAAGAAGTCAAAACAAACCCAAGGGCACGAAGTTCAGTGCTCAGAGTGGCTGAGAAATTATGAAAAAATCGGGGCCGAATTTTAATTTATTACTTCTTATAATGTCGGACTTGAGCCGGCATTTGTTCCTTATCGTTTTGTATTTTTCTATTATCGCCAGTGCCTTAGCTGTGATTGTTTCATCTCATCAAAACCGTCAGTTAATAATCGCACATGAACAACTTATCAAAGAAAAAGATGACCTTGACGTCGAATGGCGCCATCTCATTATTGAGCAAAGTGCTCTTACAGAACACAATAGAATTGAGCGAGCTGTGCTCGAAAAGCTAAATATGCGACGGCCCAAACGAGAAGACGAAGTTCTTCTTAGGGTGAAATAGATGACTGTTACAGCGACGCTACAGAAACCACGCAAACGCTCTAAGGCTAAACAGGGACAGGCAAAGAAACGCGTTGCGCCTAGTTTAATGCACTTGCGGTTTGTGGTTGTGTTGCTAGGAGTGCTTGTCGTGTTTGTTGCGCTTGCATCACGCGCAGCTTTCATTCAGGTCATTGAACCAGACGATTTGATTGAACATGGTGACAATCGAACTATCAGAGTTAGGGACATACCAAGCTATAGAGGGTTGATAAGTGACCGAAGCGGACAACAACTGGCTGTCAGCGTGCCTGCCGAAGCAATTTACGCAGATCCAAAGATTATCCATGATAATAATGGGCTAAACGATAAACGAAAGTGGTTGGCGCTCGCGGAAGTTTTGGATACCAACGTAGACAGTCTCATAAAGAAAGTGAAATCACCTAAACGCCGTTTTGTTTATTTGCAACGTCAGGTAAGCCCTGCGATGTCGAAATTTGTTGAGAAGTTGGATTTGCCTGGCGTATATCTGCGAGATGAGGCAAAACGATATTATCCAACCGGTGAGGTTTCTGCTCATATCATTGGCTTTACTGACGTTGATGACAAAGGTATTGAAGGCATTGAACGCCTCTACAATAAATGGCTTACCGGTACGCCCGACAAGCGAAAGATCCGCCGTGATGGTAAAAACCGACAGGTTGAAATCCTTGCTCAAGAAAAAGGTAAAAAAGCCAAAGACATCGAATTAACCATCGACCAAAGAGTACAAGCAGTCGCTTATCGAGCCATTAAAGAGGCGACCATTCTTTACCAAGCTGCTTCAGCCTCGGTAGTGGTAGTCGATGTTGAAACGAGTGAGGTGCTTGCGTTAGCTAATACGCCCTCATTCAATCCTAACAATCGATCTACCGTCTCTAGTTATCGCGTTCGCAATAGAGCCATCACCGATGCCTTTGAGCCGGGTTCCGCGCTAAAACCGCTGGCAATCTTAGCCGCGTTAGAAAATGGAAATTATCAAGCCGACAGTGTCATAAATACTTCTCCTGGTTGGAAACGGCTAGGGGGAAGTCGCATTCAGGATCCTAGAAATTACGGCGAAATCAGCTTAACTGAGGTAGTGAAATATTCAAGTAATATGGGGACTTCGCAGCTTGCTTTATCAATGCCAAAAGAAGTGCTAATTGATTTTTATTACAATATTGGTCTCATGAGCGATTCAGGGACAAATATGATTGGCGAATCAAGCGGTATTTTTCACGAACGTCCACGATGGTCAGAGCATGAAATCGCTACGCTGAGTTTCGGCTACAACATTTCAGTGACCACAACGCAGCTAGCACGCGCATATACGACGATTGCTAATGGCGGAATTTTGCGTCCCTTGAAAGTGATCAAAGGGATGAGTTCTGAGGCATCGGATCAGCGAGTTGTATCTGAGGAAAGTGCAAAAGCTTTATTAGGAATGATGGAGAGTGTTACTCAAAATGACGGAACTGCACCAAAAGCACAGGTACCTGGATACCGTGTAGCAGGAAAAACAGGCACAAGTCGAAAGGCGTTTGCAGGTAGTTATGGTGAAGAGTACGTTAATATTTTCGCTGGGATTGCACCTGTTTCAGATCCGAAAATTGCCGTTGTAGTGCTAATTAACGAACCGGGCGGTGATTTTTATCATGCTGGGGATACCGCAGCGCCAGTCTTTTCACAAATTGTGTCAGACACAATGCAAATGTTGAATATTCCGCCTGACGCTCTAGACGTCGATGTAGTCTTGGAGCGTAAATCTTATGCCCAACGCTAGGTCAGCATTTTCTTTAGATTTGCCTGAAAATTTGAGTAGTGCACTTTTGTCGGTCTTCAGTCAGCAGGTATTCGATACAGCGATTCAAAACCTGAAAGAATCAATTGCGTTATTTATTCGCGAAAATAACTCCGATGATTTTGAGAAAATCGAATCGCTTCTGAAGCAGTTTGCCAAGCTTGAAACACTCAGTATAGATAGCAGAGAAATCACAGATAAAGCAGTGTTTGTTGCAGTAAAAGGTGCTTCTGCGAATGGACAAGATTTTATACCGGTGGCAGTGAAGAGCGGTTGCTGCTGTATCATAAACGGAGTCGTTAATGATGAAGTTAGTAATGACTCAGCTCCTTTACGGCTTATGTTAGACGAGTTGAACGGACAAAGGTTTATAAGGATAGTAGTTCCTGAAGTCGAGTCAAAGCTACCAAGTCTTGCTAAGTGGTTTTACTTCACAAGAGCGTCAGGCTTAGAAGTGCCTGAATTAATTGCGGTCACGGGGACCAATGGTAAAACATCGATTGCGAGTTTTATCGCGCAACTTTATGCAATGCAAGGGCAAAAATCGGCTTCCATCGGGACACTTGGCGTCAATATCTTTTCTTTTAATAAAGAGAATACTGCGCAAACGTTTTATTCTGAAAACATCGCAGATACCAAAAACACAAGTGTTGATATAGTTAGTTGCTACGCTTACCTAAAGCAGCTTGTTGATAAAGGCGTTTGCAAAATTGCAATCGAGGCATCATCCCATGGCTTAGAGCAAGGCAGGTTAGAGGGCTTACCGATTGCCCATGCTGTATTCAGCAATTTGTCTCAAGACCATCTCGACTACCACAAAACGATGGCTAACTATGCCAAAGCAAAACGTCGTTTACTGGAATTTAATTCACTAAAAAGCCTCGCCTTGAACGCTGATGACCCAGAGTCAACTCAATGGCACAAGAAAGCTCCCGCCTTTATTGAAAAGATTTGTTGGTATTCATGCTCAGAAGACTTCAACTCTGAGCAATATCCGCTGTTCTGCCATGCTCAGAACATTAAGTACACTCAATCTGGTTGTTCCCTAAATATTGCTAGCTCATGGGGAGAGGAGACTTTTACATTACCATTAATTGGTGGATTTAATATTGCAAATTGTCTCGCAGCCTTAAGTATACTATTGATGCAAGGCATCCCCTTAAGCTCTCTGGCGCACGCATGCAGCAAGCTTGAGGGAGCAAAAGGCAGAATGGAGCTATTCAGCGGTCAATCTTGTAATATTTTGATAGACTACGCGCATACTCCTGAAGCCCTAAAAAACGCGCTTATTGCTGCACGCAGACACACTGCAGCGAGGCTTATTTGCGTTTTTGGATGCGGTGGCGATCGGGATAGCAGCAAAAGAGCTATTATGGGGCAAGTTGCCACAGAGCAATCCGACATCGTTATTGTTACTGAAGATAACTCTAGAAGCGAGAATATTCGAGTTATTGTTGATGATATTCTTAGTGGGATCAGCACAAAAGATGTTGGAAAAAAAGTAATCGTCGAGATTGAACGAAAATCAGCAATTAATAAAGCAATAAATATATGTCAGTCAAATGATTTGATATTATTAGCGGGTAAAGGGCATGAAACCTACACCGAAAAAGACGGCAAGAAACTATATTACGATGAAAGGCAGTACGTGAGTCAATTACTTTGCAAGTCTACAAATCCAACATTCACGCAAGCAATTGAACAACATCAGGAAGGTGATAAGTGATTGATGTAAGCCTTCAGTGGGTAGCAGAGCAAATATCAGCTCAGATTGTTGGTATTGACGTTTCTAGAGCAAAAAAGATTAATGTTTGCAGTGTAAGTACTGACTCTCGCTCAGTCAAAGAGGGTAACCTGTTTCTTGCCTTGCAAGGGCCTAATTTTGATGGTCATGAATACGTTGTCAGTGCTATACAAAAAGGCGCAATTGCAGCGGTGGTGAATGAGGACTTTCTAAGGAGTTCCTATGCGGCTTCTGATTTACTTACAAATTTCCCATTGTTACTCGTCGAAGACCCAAAACTTGCATTAGGGCATCTAGCGAGCGCAGTTCGCCAAAAAGTGCAGCCAAAAACCATTGGCATTACAGGCTCTAGTGGTAAAACCACGGTCAAAGAAATGGTCTCATCCATTCTGCGGGAGCGCGGCAAGGTCTTGTCAACAAAAGGAAACTTTAACAACGACATTGGCGTGCCTTTGACCTTATTAGATTTATCGAGTGATGATGAATACGCTGTAATCGAAATGGGCGCTAATCATCAGGGCGAAATCGAATATACTCATTCTCTTGTCAAACCTGATGTGTCTACCATTATAAATGCCTCTCCTGCTCATATTGAGGGCTTTGGAAGTTTGTTCGGTGTCGCTAGAGCGAAGAGTGAAATTGTTAAAGATTTACCAAGTGACTCAACTGCCATTCTCAATCGGGATAGTCAGTTTTTTGAGTTCTGGGAGCAAAAATCCTCAACTAATCAAGTCCTCACTTTTTCATTTGAGACACAAAATGGAGATTTTCATGCCGAAAAAGTCAGCATTAATTCTCAGGGTTGTGCTGAATTCGTGCTCGTTACTCCCATCGGGAAAGTTGCGATACGCCTGAGAGTGCCAGGCAGTCATAATGTGTCAAATGCGATTGTTTCGGCTGCCTTGGCCATTAGCGTTGGCGCCAATTTAGCAAATGTTAAAGAGGGGCTGTTTAAAATGCGTAGCGTCGGTGGAAGGCTTGCGGTTAAAGAGCTTGGAAAAAATTTAAAAGTAATCGACGATACTTATAACGCAAACGTCGGCTCTGTAAAAGCCGCCTTGGATCTTCTTAGTAATTTCAAAGGGCTCAAGCTATTTGTCTTTGGTGATATGGGAGAACTTGGTGATCAAGCTGCATTTTATCACGAGCAGATTGGCGATTATGCTAAACAAAAGCAGATTGATTTTATCATCAGTAGCGGGAAACTAAGCGCTCATACAAGCGCTGTTTTAGATGATTGCGGTATTGCCTGTGACGACACAAGCAGTGCTGCAGAAGCTACAATTCGGCTTGTAAGCGAGCGTATATCTAAAACACATGAGCCAATCACGATACTTGTTAAGGGTTCTAGGAGCGCGAAGATGGAGGAGGTCGTAGCGGCACTTTCTAATTTTAACTTTCATAATGAATCTAAGCTCGAGGAATCATAGACATGTTAATTTGGTTATCGGAGTGGTTGACGCAATTTGAGCCTGGATTCAATGTTTTTTCATATGTGACATTACGGGCAATACTTGCCACATTAACAGCTTTACTCATTTCAATATTAATTGGTCCCAAAATGATTCGATGGTTACAAACCATGCAAATTGGGCAAACAGTAAGAGACGACGGCCCGCAAAGTCATTTGTCTAAGTCAGGCACGCCGACCATGGGAGGTGTATTGATTTTGTCAGCTATTCTCGCTAGTAGCGTTTTATGGGCCGACTTAACGAATAAATATGTATTAGTCACCTTATTTGTAGTGGTGAGTTTTGGTCTTCTTGGATTTGTAGACGATTACAGAAAGGTTGTACGAAAAGATCCAAAAGGACTGATTGCCAGGTGGAAGTACTTTTGGCAGTCTTTAATTGCACTAGCAGTGGCGTTTTTTTTATATGCTACAACAAGTTTAGAGGCCGAAACTGCCTTAGTTGTGCCTTTTTTCAAAGAGGTTATGCCACAGCTAGGATTGATGTACCTCATCATGTCGTACTTTGTGATAGTAGGAACAAGTAATGCTGTAAATCTTACTGATGGTTTAGATGGTCTTGCGATTGTGCCTACAATTCTTGTTGCAGGTGCCTTCGCTATATTTGCTTATGCAACCGGAAACGTAAATTTTTCAGACTACTTAAATATTCCATTTATTCCGATGACCAGTGAATTGGTTATTGTGTGCACGGCTATCGTGGGCGCTGGGCTTGGTTTCCTATGGTTCAATACATATCCTGCTCAAGTGTTTATGGGGGATGTAGGTTCTTTGGCTTTAGGCGCGACCTTAGGTGTATTAGCAATTCTTGTGCGACAAGAAATTGTATTGTTTATCATGGGAGGAATTTTTGTTGCAGAAACCCTGTCGGTAATATTGCAGGTTGGTAGTTTTAAGTTAAGAGGCAAACGAATTTTCCGAATGGCACCTATTCATCATCACTATGAATTGAAAGGCTGGCCAGAGCCAAGAGTAATCGTAAGATTTTGGATTATTTCGCTTATCCTAGTATTGATTGGTCTTGCGACCCTTAAATTGAGATAACAATGAACGATTTGTCACATTATATTATCCCACGACAACACAATTATGCTAACAAGCAAATTGCGGTCGTTGGCTATGGTGTGACGGGAAAAGCCTGTGCCTTATTTTTGTTACGACGTGGGGCGATGGTGACTGTCTATGACAGCAACATGAATAAATTTGAAGATGCTTCTTTAGAGGGGTACAGCGAATTTAAAAACAACATTGCCTTTAAACAGTTACAAGATGCTACTCCTTTACATTTGTACGACGAACTTGTAGTGAGCCCCGGCGTTAATTTGCAGCAAGACATATTTCAGCGCTACTTGAAGATGGGTAAGAGAATCTATTCGGATATAGAGTTGTTTGCGCGTGAAAATACCAAGCCGGTTATTGCTGTAACTGGCTCGAATGGCAAAAGCACAGTGGTGTATATGTTGACCGCTGTACTAAGAGATCTTGGATACCAAGTTGGTCTAGGTGGTAACTTTGGCTTATCTGCACTTGAGTTATTGGATGAACATTTGGACTATGTCGTACTTGAGCTGTCGAGTTTTCAACTCGAATCTACCTATAGTTTGCATACCTTAGTAAGTTGTATTTTAAACCTTAGTCACGACCACATCGATAGACATGGTGATTTTGAAGCTTATAAATTAGCAAAACAGCGCATTTACCAGCATGCGACTTACGGTTTGCATAATCGTGACGACAGCAATACAGCCCCAATTGATATGTATGATGCCTTGATACTAAGGAGCTTTGGGTTAGAAAAAGACGCACCTAGCGATGCGATGTTTTCAAGCAACTTTTCTCAATCTTCACAAGGTGTATTTTATGGTGACGAACTTATTGTACCGGTGGAGTATCTTAAAAACCGAGCGCCCTATCAATTAATGAACATTCAGGCCGTATGCGCATGCATTAGTATAATTAGAGAAGATCTTGCGCAGGTAGCGCGAACATTATCAGAATTAGATGGGCTTGAGCATCGTTTCGAGTTGGTGAGCCAGGAAAAAAACCTTGAATGGATAAACGATTCAAAGGCGACAAACCCCGGGGCTTGCGTAGCAGCAATCGAAGCCTTAGCAGAGCAAGGTAAAAAAATCATTTTGATCGCAGGTGGGGATGCTAAAGGCGCAGATCTTTCAGACGCACTCAAAGCCATTAAAAAGTACGTGAGTCACTTAATAGTAATGGGTAAAGATGCAAATCTATTTACTGTGGATGGTGTAAGCGCGATAAATGTAAAAAGCATCGACCAGGCGGTGAGTGAGGCAAGGGTATTCTGTAACTCCCAATCGACAGAACAATTCAGCGTATTATTGTCTCCAGCTTGTGCGAGCATAGATATGTTTCAAAACTACAAAGAAAGAGGCGAGCGTTTTGTCAGCGCAATTAACAAAAAGGCTGGGCTATGATTCAGTCATCTCTCAGTCTCACGCATTTGTTTTCACAAAAACACGATGGTCATCAAAAAAGACCGTATAACCTACTTCTGGTTTTAGTGAGCCTAAGTTTGTTTTCGATTGGCTTTATTATGGTTACATCGGCTTCTATGCCAATTGCCGATCGCCTTTTTGATAATCCCTATCACTTTGCTTTAAGGCATGGGATATATATTCTATTAGCGCTTGGTGCAGCAATGTTTGTGCTGAATATACCCATGAGCTTTTGGCGCGCAACCAACCCGTATTTATTGTTTTTGGCCTTCGGTCTTTTGGTGACTGTCTTGCTAATTGGGCGAACGGTAAACGGCTCTACTCGCTGGATTGTGCTTGGCCCAATCACGATTCAGGCCGCTGAACCAGCTAAGTTATTTTTCTTTTTGTACTTGGCAGGCTACCTCGTAAGGCGCTATGAACAAGTACAAGACAATCTTCGCGGCTTTGCTAAGCCTCTAATTGTATTTTTTGTATTTGCAGCCTTACTGTTGTTTCAACCAGACCTAGGCACAGTGATTGTCATGTTTGCTACGACGATTGCTTTGCTTTTCCTTGCAGGGGCAAAACTTTGGCAGTTCTTCGCTATTATTTTTACAGGGCTAGCTGCTTTCGTAACACTGATAATCTATTCCGACTATCGCCGCAATCGCATTACTGGTTTTTTAGATCCTTGGGCTGACCCCTTTGGTACAGGCTACCAATTGACTCAATCACTTATGGCGTATGGTCGGGGATCATGGTTTGGTCAAGGGCTAGGTAATAGTGTTCAAAAATTGGAGTTCTTACCAGAGGCTCATACTGATTTTATTATGGCAATATTAGCTGAAGAACTCGGCTACATAGGCGTTTTGCTTGTTTTAGTGTTGGTATTTAGCATTATTATTACAGCATTGCGCCTAGGAAGTGCATGTTTGAATAACGAGCGCCCATTCGAGGGATTTACTGCCTATGCCATTGGAATTTGGTTTTGTTTACAAACTGCAGTCAATATTGGTGCGAGTACGGGTATGTTGCCCACAAAAGGCTTGACTCTGCCGCTTGTCAGTTATGGAGGAAGCTCACTTATAATAATGAGCATAGCAGTCGCTTTACTTATAAGAATAGATTTTGAATTACGTGTAAGTGCTGTACATGCATTAAAAGGAGTAAGAAGGGCAAGAAGCAAATCGGCTAAGGAGACAGCTGATGAATAGGTTACTTGTCATGGCAGGCGGAACGGGCGGTCATGTATTCCCTGGGCTGGCGGTGGCTGAGCAAATGAAAGCTCATGGCTGGCAAGTTGAGTGGATGGGAACGGCCGACAGAATGGAAGCCGAGTTAGTTCCAAAACACGGATTTAAAATCCACTTCATTGAGGTGCAGGGGCTTCGAAGAAAAGGGTTAATGACTAAAGTATTTGCAGTCTTGCATCTGATAAAGGCCGTCTTTTCAGCCATAAGTATTTTACGTGCTTATCGTCCGCAAGTGGTGCTTGGTATGGGCGGCTATGCAAGCGGCCCAGGAGGCTTAGCTGCTTTTTTACTAAGAATACCGCTGGTTGTGCATGAGCAAAATGCCGTGTTTGGAATGACCAATCGCTTACTTTGTAAAGTAGCAAAATATTGTTTAACTGGCTTTGATTTTTCACATACGAGCGACAAGCCCGAGATCCCACAAGAAGCAATATTCACTGGAAATCCGATAAGAAAAGATTTTTTTAATATTCCGCCGCTTGCCCTTACGCCATTGAAACAAGAAGATGTGGCCAAGAATGAGATTGCTAAAGATATAAGTAAAACGCTCAATATTTTAATTGTTGGTGGTAGCTTAGGCGCATTGGCACTAAATCAACGTTTACCAGAACTTTTAGCCAAAGCGCGATCGTCTTTTTCTAATAATATACATCTAAAAGTTAAACATCAGGCTGGTAAGGGTAAATTAAACGACGTTGAAGCGGCTTATCAGGCCTTGAATGAAAAAGCAGAAGGTCTAGATGAGGCGCAAATTAGCTTTGAAGTGACAGAGTTTATCGATGATGTGGTTGAAGCGTTTGAATGGTCAGATATTGTAATATGCCGCGCGGGAGCACTCACCGTAGCTGAAGTCGCTGCATCGGGGCGACCTGCAATATTTATCCCTCTCCCGTCAGCGGTGGACGATCATCAAACAGCCAATGCGAAGGCCTTGGAGCGCAAAGAAGCCGGTTTTGTTGTGCAACAAGCTTCCTTAGACGAAAAATTTTTAGATATCTTTCACCTGCTTTGTCTTAATGACACTACTCGAGTTTCGGTCGGGAACAATGCGAGACTTTGTGCACATTATAATGCAAGCCAAAAAATAGCGTCGATCTTGGATCAATTTAACACCACGCCAAGTCCAAGCCCATCTCATCAGCATGAACATGATAGGAACCAAGATGACAGACATTCAAGCTAGACATCAAGTGCATAGAATGCGCTCTGTTGAGCATATTTTTTTCGTTGGAATCGGTGGTGCTGGGATGGGTGGTATAGCAGAAGTAATGCTCAACCTAGGTTATCAAGTCAGCGGCTCAGATATTCAAAGTAGTCGAATGACAGAGCGACTTGCCAAAAAAGGTGCAATCGTATATCTGACTCATCAGTCATCAAATATCTCGAATGCCGATGTGGTTGTAGTCAGCTCAGCGATAAATGAACAAAACCCAGAAGTAAAAGCGGCGTCAGAGCAGCGTATACCTATTATACGACGTGCACAGATGTTGGCTGAATTAATGCGTTTTCGTTATGGCATTGCCATCGCAGGGACACATGGTAAAACAACCACGACAAGTTTAATCGCTACTATTTTCTCTGAAGCAGACCTGGATCCTACCTTTGTGATTGGAGGACTGTTGAATCGAGCAGGCACAAACGCAAAACTTGGCATGAGTAAATATCTGATTGCTGAAGCTGACGAAAGTGATGCGTCTTTTTTACATTTGCAGCCAACGGTGTCTGTCGTGACTAATATAGAGCCGGATCATTTAGAAGCCTATGGTGGTGACTTTAACCGCATGAAGTCTGCTTATATTGAGTTCCTGCACAATCTTCCCTTTTATGGTCTTGCGCTAATTTTTGGTGACGATGAAGTAATAAAGGAAATTCTACCCTCATTGGAACGCAAATATCTGACCTATGGTTTAGAAGAGGGCAACGACTATGTTGCATCAGATATTTCGTACTCACTAAACAAGAGCCGTTTTACTGTAAAGCGAAAAAACATAGACGACATGCAAGTAGAACTTAACGCGACTGGCGTCCATAATGTGCTTAACGCATGTGCAGCAATTGCTGTGGCGACCGAAGAAGGCATCGAGTCGCAAGCTATTCTTAGTGCTTTAGCCAGTTTTGAAGGTATAGGTCGCCGTTTTCAGATTTTAGGTGAGTTCGAGCTAATTCGAATCCACAATAAAAATCACGCAGATGGGCCTCTGGTAACCGTGGTAGATGACTATGGACATCACCCTACAGAGGTGGGTATGACTATCGCAGCAGCAAGAACCAATTGGCCAGATAGTCGACTTGTAATGGTTTATCAACCTCATCGATATACTCGAACTCGAGATTTGTATGAAGAATTTGTGTCTGTATTGTCGCAAGTAGACGTATTACTCTTATTGGACGTGTATGCTGCAAATGAGTCTGCTATCGATGGTATTGACAGTAAGGCCTTATGCCGGTCTATTCGTCAATTAGGCAAAGTTGATCCTATATATGCAGGTGATGCTGATAATTTGTACTCAGTTTTGTCAGACGTATTAGTGGACGATGACATTTTGTTTTTGCAGGGTGCCGGAAATGTTGGTGGCATTGCTCAAGATTTGGCGCGTCATAAGTTAAATATTCAATCGCTTGTTAGCGAGAAAAACGGCAAGAGTGAGTTGATATGAGCAATAAGCCGAAAACAATAAAGTCTAACTTTGGAAAAGTCGCTGTCTTATTGGGCGGTTTATCAGCCGAGCGAGAAGTGAGCCTTGCATCAGGTAAGGCAATACTAAGTGCTTTAAGGTCTCACGGCGTAGATGCGTGGCCTTTTGATCCAAGTGAACGCGAATTTACGGAACTGCTCAGCGAGCGATTCGATCGAGCTTTTATTGCTTTACATGGACGAGGTGGTGAAGACGGTGTGATACAAGGAGCACTTGAGCAAATCGGGATTCCCTATACCGGTTCCGGTGTAGCAGGGTCAACCTTGTCAATTGATAAAGTGTTAAGCAAGTTGATTTGGCATGCCCGTGGCTATCCAACAGCGAAATATAAAGTAGTGCACCAAGATCAATATCAAGCGTCCGATTGCACAGAAATACTTAAGCAACTTGAACAAGTTGTGATGGTCAAGCCTAGCCATGAAGGATCCAGTTTAGGTATGGCAAAAGCGTCTGACCCTAAAGAGCTTCATCATGCGATAATGAAGGCATTCGAATATGATGCTCACGTACTGGTCGAGTCATTTATTCATGGACCAGAATATACTGTCAGTATTTTAGGGGATACGGCTTTACCTTCTATCAGAATGATCTCTGCGTCGGGCTTTTATGATTACGAAGCAAAATATCAAGTCGATACTACACAGTATTTTTGTCCAAGCGGTTTATCTGAAGCTGAAGAGAGTGAAATACAGAAATTAGCCTTAAGTGCTTTTAAAGCATTGCAAGGAAAGGGATGGGGGAGAATTGACTTGATGCGTGGTCTAGACAAACAATTTTATTTACTCGAAAGTAATACCGTCCCAGGAATGACCGAAAAGAGTCTAGTTCCTAAAGCCGCTGAGCAAGCGGGTATACACTTTGATGAGCTGGTGCTTCAAATTTTGCAACAGACCTCAGTACCGGTGTAAGTAACGGTGTAAGTGCTGGCATAGGTGATGGAATGGCTTGCAGGCACGAGCAGACACGGCCTGTTTTGGATAATAAAGGTAATACAAACGTAACGTTTTTTGAGAAATGAACAGACGAACGACGATCTTTTTATGGTTGGAATAAACGAAATCGCGAGCGATCCCTCTAGAGAGGAAAAAGCTAAATTAGCAGTGTTAGAAAAGACTGCTGATCAAGCTGGAGATGAGGAGATTGATAAAGTCCCTTTACCGATCGGCTTGGGTGTTTTTGTTGTTGTTTTATTACTGTTTGTTTACGGCGGATTTACTGCAAAAAAGTGGCTAGAGGATGAACAACGAGTTCCGGTACAGGAAATTGTATTTAGTGGGGAGTTGAATGTCCTAAGCCCAGAAGATTTAGAACAAATTGTTCGGCAATTTTCAACAGGCAGTTTTTTTGCACTAGACGTAAATGAAGTGCATGATTTAATTGAGTCTCAATCTTGGGTTTACTCTGCTTCAGTTAGAAAGCGTTGGCCTAGTAAATTGTATATACACATTATAGAAGAACAAGCTGTAGCCCGATGGAACGGGGATTTACTCATTAACCGTTATGGCGATACATTTGAGGGGGAGGGCGAAGAGTCAAAGTTAAGGTTTGAGTTGCCTGAGTTATATGGGCCAGGCGGAAGCGAAAAAACTGCGCTCACGGGATATGTCCAGATGCAGCGTTTGTTGAATACAAGCGGACAAAAAATTTCAGAATTAATATTGAGCGAGCGCTTTGCGTGGCAGGCGAGGTTGGATAATCAAGTTTTGTTGAAACTTGGACGGCAAGAATATATCAACCGCTTGCAAAGATACATAGATGTGTACCCCTTACTTTTAGAGGAAGGTAAAGGTATAGAATACGTCGACTTAAGATACGATACGGGCTTGGCAGTTGCTTGGAAAGACGGCTCAAGCCAGCCAATAATTTAAAAATTAGAAGTATAAGAACAAAATGTCAAAAGCTTTAGAGAGAAATTTAATCGTAGGGTTGGATATAGGCACATCAACTGTCAAGGCCGTATTGGGCGAGGTCTTAGATGACGATAATGTTGCCATCGTAGGGGTCGGTACGCACAAATCGAGAGGAATGGAAAAAGGTGGCGTAAACGACTTAAACTTAGTAGTCGACTCGGTGCGTCATGCCATAAATGAAATGGAGTTAATGGCCGACTGTCAGGTATCTAGCGTGTTTATGTCTATAAGTGGACGCCATGTACAGTGTCAAAATGAAAGTGGTATGGTTCCGATAAATAACCAGGAAGTTACGCAGGACGATGTCGATAATGTTATCCATGCGGCGAGAAGTGTCCCAATGGCGGCGGAACGTAAACTATTGCATGTTTTGCCTCAAGAATATGTCATTGATGTGCAAGAAGGAATCAAAAACCCGATTGGTATGTCAGGTGTCCGAATGGTTGCCGCAGCACATATTATTACTTGTGCAGACGATATGGCGAAAAACCTTGTTAAGTGTGTAGAAAACTGCGATCTAACGGTCGATCAAACAATCTTTGGAGCTCTAGCTTCTAGTTATGCTGTATTGACCGAAGACGAGAAAGAACTAGGCGTATGTGTAGCGGATATAGGAGGGGGAACACTCGATATAGTCATTTACACAGACGGCGCAATAAGACATACTGCTGTAATACCTTTGGCGGGTAGTCAGATTACAAGTGACATAGCTAAAATATTCAGAACACCAATGAATAATGCGGAAGAAATAAAAGTAAACTATGCTTGTGCATTAAAAGATATGGTGAGCATGGAAGATACTATCGACGTGCCAAGCGTTGGTGGAAGGCCAGCACGGACTATGACACGTCATCTACTCGCTGAAGTCATTGAACCAAGATACCATGAGCTTTTGGAAATAGCCTACGAACACATCAAGGCAAGCGGTCTTGAAGAACAAATTGCAGCAGGCTTAGTGATCACCGGTGGTACTTCAAAAATGGAAGGCGCTGTCGAATTCGCAGAAGAAGTTTTTCAAATGCCAGTGAGAGTTGGCAAACCTCATAGTATCAAAGGTTTGGCGGAATACGTGGACGATCCCTGTTTTGCAACCGCAGTTGGATTGCTACAATATGGTAAACAAAATTCTAATAATAATAAATCGTCATCTCGACATGACGAAGAAGGCGTATTTGAACGCCTCAAAACGTGGTTTAAAGGTGCATTTTAGGGGGCATTTTTAAGCTTTGCGCTAAAACAATAACGGGCCTGTTGTGCGCAGGCTCTACAGTATCGGAGAATTATAATGTTCGAACTGATGGATACTCCTACCGACGAAGCGATCATAAAAGTGGTCGGTGTAGGCGGTGGCGGCGGCAACGCCGTTGAATATATGGTAAGTCAAACAATTGAAGGCGTTGATTTTATTTCTATGAATACGGATGCACAGGCTTTGAAAAAGTCTACTGCACCGGTAAAAATACAAATTGGAACTGAATTAACGAAAGGACTTGGCGCTGGCGCCGATCCGAATGTGGGAAGAGAAGCTGCTCACGAAGACAGAGAAAAAATCCGGCAAACCTTAGATGGCGCTGATATGGTGTTTATCACTGCAGGTATGGGTGGCGGAACAGGTACAGGCGCTGCACCTGAGGTTGCTAAACTAGCGAAAGATATGGGAATTCTAACCGTTGCAGTCGTTACAAAACCATTTCCTTTTGAAGGCAAAAAGCGTCTTGAGTTCGCAAACCAAGGCATCGCAGAATTATCAAAATACGTTGATTCGTTAATTACTATTCCAAACGAGAAGTTACTGAAAGTAATGGGTAAAGGTACGCCGCTTATCCAAGCATTCAGTGCTGCAAATGATGTACTTAAGGGATCGGTTCAGGGAATTGCTGAGTTGATAACACGTACTGGTTTAGTCAATGTGGATTTTGCGGATGTGAAAACGGTTATGTCCGAAATGGGTACCGCGATGATGGGCAGTGGCGTTGGCACCGGCGAAGATAGAGCAGAAGAAGCGGCAGAAGCGGCCATCGCTTGTCCTCTACTTGAAGATATTGATTTATCTGGTGCTCGTGGCATTTTGGTTAACATCACTGCAGGTCTGGATTTCGCAATTGACGAGTATGAAGTGATCGGTAATGCAGTCAAAGCCTTCGCTTCAGAAAATGCTACTGTAGTCGTCGGTACTGTTATCGACCCAGAGCTTGAAAACGAAATTCGCGTTACCGTTGTGGCGACCGGTATCGGTGCAGAGAGAAAGCCCGATATATCGCTAGTGAAAAACGAGCAGGCAACTAGCGGGCGCGAAAACCCTGTTCCTGAGCGTACTCGCGCGACAGGTACAGTAGACGGTAATCAGGCGGTTAAAATGGAAGACGAGCAATCTGGTGAGCTTGAATACCTCGATATACCGGCCTTTTTAAGGCGTCAAGCAGACTAAAAATAAACAAACCTTTTGCCGGTGATATGAATTTAATGTCATTCACATAGTTTGTGACGAGGTGAGCACAGCTGTGTTCTCTCGTGCAATAAGCAACTTGTTGGGATATATCGGACATGAGCACTTTTCGATATATTGCCACAGTTGAAATACATGGTTGGTGTCTTATAACCGGCAGGTATTGTTAGAAAATGAAAAGTGCATAAGTGGTCTGAACAGTTTGTGTTTTTGCAAAAAATGCTTGCATAATGTAAAACCTTTGACTTTCAATGAGTTTTGAAGTAATCTTCGCGGCCAATTAAAAGAGAGAACAATAAAGGCATGTTGAAACAGCGCACCATTAAAACGGTAATTACTGAAACGGGCATTGGTCTGCACAAGGGTAGAAAAGTCACCATGACTATGCGCCCTGCGCCGGCGGACACTGGTTTGGTATTTAGACGCGTCGACATCACCCCTCACGTCGATATAAAGGCTAACGCAAAAGACGTGGGAGACACTACTCTCTGCACCTGTGTGACCAATAGTGAAGGTTTCTCTATTCATACAGTAGAGCATTTAGCGTCTGCACTAAGCGGCCTTGGTATCGACAATATTATAGTAGAAGTCGACAGTCACGAGCTGCCAATACTGGATGGTAGTGCGAGCCCATTTATATTCCTACTGCAAAGCGCTGGCGTAACAGAGCTGGATAAGCCTAAAAAGTTTATTAAAATGAACAAGACTGTTAGAGTCGAAGACGGTGACAAATGGGCCGAGATGAGACCTTTCGATGGCTTTAAAGTCGATTTCAGAATTGACTTTGAACACCCTGCTATTTCTCAGACTCGTCAGCATTGCGTGTTAGACTTCTCGAAAGACTCATATATCGATGAGGTATCGCGCGCCAGAACCTTCGGGTTCATGCGTGATTTAGAGCTTATGAATTCAATGAATTTAGCCTTAGGTGGTAGTATGGACAACGCGGTTGCGTTGGATGAATTCAGAGTATTAAATCCAGAAGGTCTTAGGTATTCCGATGAATTTTTAAAGCACAAGATATTAGATGCCGTCGGAGATTTATTTTTAGGCGGACATAATCTGATTGGTGAACTAGCAGCCTATAAAACAGGGCACGGCTTGAACAACAAGTTACTGAATGCAGTCTTAAGTGATCAGAGTGCTTGGGAATTTGTGGAATATGAAAACGAAGATAAATTGCCTATTAAGTATATTGAGCCATCATCACAGCTCGGCATGAAATTCGCTTAAAGTGGTGTTTACACCGTCAAAGCCGTTAGAATAGACGGCTTTATTTGTTTTTAGGATTTGTCGTTTCTTTAACTTTGTTATCGAAACTAATAAGTATGTCATTTTGTTGTTACAGTATTTTAATTAGCATCAAGTAAGATAATATTATTGAGTAGTTAACCAGTGGCATCGCCCACTCACTCAGGAAAATAATGAGTATCACCATATTAGTAAAAGGCAAGAACAAGAGGTACGCGACTCGTTTATCGATTCGTAAAACCGTGAGCTTGCTGGTGGGTGTATCATTGGTTTTTCTGGTGTCCAGTCGCTCTACCGAATCAATATACGAAAACCAAATACGTCTGTCTGCTGCAAAGTCAGGGTTAAAAGAACAGGCTGAAAAAATTAGGCAACTTAGCATCGAAACTGATGAAAGTATGAACGGCGTGGTTGAACAACTCGCGGTAATGCAGTCACAGTTATCTCGATTAGAAGCAAAAACGAATAATTTGGCAACTAGCAGTGGTATTTCACAAGACGATTTTCAGCTGCCAAAAGAGATGAAAGTCGCACTTGAATCGAAAACACTGATCTCCGAAAAAATAGATCAGATGGCCGAAGCAGTAGATTTTAAAATTCAACAAGTGACAGCACTTGAATCTATTTTGCTTGGCCTCAATATAGAACAAGAGAGTAAATTGGCTGGTAGGCCAATTAGTAAAGGATGGTTATCTTCATATTATGGCGTTCGCAAAGACCCCTTTAGCGGTGAGCCCGCTATGCATAAGGGGCTCGATTTTGCGGGCGAGGCCGGAAGCAAGGTACTTGCAACTGGCGCTGGTGTTGTTACCTGGGCCGGAGAACGATTCGGCTATGGTCATTTGGTTGAAATAGACCACGGCAACGGAGTGAAAACCCGATATGGGCATAATGAAACATTAAATGTCAGCATTGGTGATGTGGTCACCAAAGGGCAAGCTATCGCACTAATGGGCAGTAGCGGACGCTCAACAGGTCCACATGTTCATTACGAAGTTTTGAAAAATAATCAGCAAGTTGATCCCTTACCTTACGTCTACCGCTAAATTACTTCCCTTAATCAAATAGAAATATTGTAAAATAACTATTTGGTTTCTTTGATAAGACCATTGTAATCAACAATGGTCTTATTTGTATTTTAACAGTAATTTGAAATTGGACGTCTTCATCGCATGTTCGCAAGTATATTTAAGAAGATCTTTGGTACCCGTAACGACCGCCTGCTCAAACAGTTGCGTAAAAAAGTAAATTTAATCAACGCACTAGAAGGTGATCTTGAAGCGCTTAGTGATGATGATCTAAAAGCTAAAACCGATGAATTTAAACAACGTCTACAAGATGGCTCAAAGTTAGAAGAGTTAGTAGTAGAAGCATTTGCCGTTGTGCGAGAAGCGAGTAAACGCGTATACGGGATGCGCCACTTCGACGCTCAAATGAAAGGTGGCCTAGTTCTTCATGAAGGTAAAATATCTGAAATGAGAACGGGTGAAGGTAAAACTCTTACTGCAACACTACCAACTTATTTAAACGCTATTACGGGTAAAGGCGTGCACGTCATTACCGTGAATGATTACCTTGCAAAACGTGATGCGGATTGGAGTCGAAAATTATTTTCTTTCTTGGGCTTGACCGTTGGCTGCAACGTACCGGGAATGGGGCATCAAGAAAAGCTAGAAGCTTACCAATGTGATATTACCTATGGTACCAATAACGAGTTTGGCTTTGATTACCTTAGAGACAACATGGCTTTTAGCCCAAATGATAGGGTCCAGCGACCCTTGCATTATGCTGTAATTGATGAAGTTGACTCGATTTTAATCGACGAGGCGAGAACGCCTCTTATTATTTCTGGCGCAGCAGAAGACAGTTCAGAACTTTATAAACGCATTAATAAACTCATTCCGCAGCTTCAGTTACAAGAAAAGGAAGATGAGGAAAATGCTCATGGTGATGGCCACTTCACTATTGATGAGAAGGGTAAACAAGTTCATTTGACCGAAAATGGGCAAATATTCGTTGAAGAGTTGCTACAAAAAGAAGGGTTAATTGCAGAAGGGGACTCTTTGTTTGGCGCAAATAACATTTCACTTCTGCACCATGTAAACGCCGCTTTAAAAGCCCACAAATTGTTCACTAAAGACGTTGATTACATCGTAAAAGATGATCAAATAGTGATAGTCGACGAACATACTGGTCGAACAATGGAAGGGCGCCGTTGGTCAGAAGGGCTACATCAGGCAGTTGAAGCAAAAGAAGGCGTGAAAATACAAAACGAAAACCAAACGCTCGCGTCTATAACTTTCCAAAATTACTTTAGATTATATGAAAAATTGGCAGGTATGACGGGTACTGCTGAAACTGAGGCATTTGAGTTTCATAGCATTTACGGCTTAGAGACCGTCGTTATTCCGACTAACCGACCAATGATCAGAAAAGATCACGCCGATAAGATTTACCTAACAGCAGAAGAGAAATACCTCGCAATTATTGAAGATATAAAAGATTGTGTGAGTCGTTCTCAGCCAGTACTTGTCGGCACGATCTCAATAGAAAATTCTGAGTTGCTTTCGCATTTACTAAAGAAAGATAAAATAAAACATAAAGTACTTAATGCGAAATTCCACGCCGAAGAAGCGGACATAGTAGCGCAAGCCGGTATGCCAGGCGCAGTCACGATAGCCACCAATATGGCTGGTCGTGGAACTGACATCGTATTAGGTGGAAACTTTGACGTTGTCGTAGGTAACTTAAAAGATCCCACCGATTCAGTGATAGAAAAATTAAAGGGTGAGTGGGACGGAAGACACGAAGCCGTTTTAAAAGCGGGTGGTTTGCATATTATAGGGACTGAACGACACGAATCACGACGCATTGATAATCAGTTAAGGGGCCGGTCTGGTCGTCAAGGAGACCCGGGTTCTTCACGTTTTTATTTATCACTAGAAGATCCTCTAATGCGTATCTTTGCTTCTGAAAAAATGGGCAATATGATGAAACGCCTTGGTATGGAAAAAGGCGAGGCAATTGAACATCCATGGGTGTCGCGAGCGATAGAAAACGCGCAAAGAAAAGTAGAAGGACGCAACTTCGATATTCGTAAGCAGTTACTTGAATATGATGATGTCGCAAATGATCAACGTAAAGTAATTTACGAGCAACGAAATGAGTTATTGGACGAAGGCGATATTGCTGACACCATTAAAAATGTACGCAATGATGTGGTCGATACCATTATAAGCCAATACATACCACCTCAGTCTTTAGAAGAAATGTGGGATGTTCAAGGTTTAGAGGAACGTCTACGCAGTGACTTTTTACTCGATTTACCACTACAGAAAATGCTCGATGAGGACGAAAAGCTTTATGAAGAAAAGCTTCGTGAATTTATTTCAGCTGAAGTAATTAAGGCGTATGACGAAAAAGAACAAGCCGTAGGTGCAGACGTGCTTCGGCAATTTGAAAAAGCAGTCATGTTGCAAACACTTGATGGATTTTGGAAAGAACATTTGGCTGCAATGGATTATTTGCGACAGAGCATCCACTTGCGGTCTTACGCGCAAAAGAATCCTAAACAAGAATACAAACGAGAGTCTTTTGAATTGTTTTCTGAAATGCTAGATAACTTGAAAATTGAAGTAATTAGCATTTTAAGTAAGGTTCAGGTTCGCCAAGAATCAGACGTAGAAGCGGTTGAAGCTCAACGAAGACGAGCGGAAGTCGAAAAGAACTTTGAGCACAGGTCGGCTGAGTCGGCTACTCAACCAAATGAGTCTGCACAAAAACAAGCTGTTCAGCGCCAAGGACCAAAAGTCGGTCGTAATCAGCCATGTCCTTGTGGTTCAGGTAAAAAATACAAGCAGTGCTGCGGTAAACTGTCTTAGGCACCTTAATAAACTACACTTTTTATAAAGCAGCTTTTTAAAGCTGCTTTATAAATTTATTGTTTTCCTTTGTATAAAAATATAAAAATACAAAAATACAAAAATACAAAAATACAAAAATACAAAAATACAAAAATACAAAAATACAAAAATACAAAAATACAAAAGTTGCATTATGAAAACGACTAGAGTCGCGGTAGGCGTTATATTAAAAGACGGACAATTTTTTGTGTGTCGCCGTAAGTCTCATCAGCATCAAGGTGATAAGTGGGAATTTCCAGGTGGTAAGTTAGAACAAGGTGAATCTTTGGAAGACGCCCTTACAAGGGAGCTTAGAGAAGAGATTGGTATTACGGTAAACAACAGCAAAGCACTTACCGAAATTGTCTTTGACTACCCAGAAAAGCGTGTTGAGTTATTAGTTCATCTAGTTAACGATTTTAGAGGCGAAGCGCATGGAGCTGAAGGACAAGAATCAATGTGGGTTGATTTCGAAACTTTAAAAACACTGAATTTCCCGGAGGCAAACCAAGCCATTCTTAAGTGTCTCGAGGCAATGTATGCGTGAACGTCCACTACAACAAAAAGTGATCGGCATACTAGGTGGTATGAGCGATAGAGCGACAGTTGAATACTATCAAATGATTAATCAGCAAGTTAACCAGTCATTAGGTGGATGGGATATTGCAGAGACCATTATAATCGGTTGCAACTTTGGTAATATTGAGCACTTCGTTCGACAAAACGAATGGGGCGAGGCCAGAAAGTACCTCCATAGTAAAGCAATGGCTGCGCAAAATGCTGGAGCTGACGTGCTTATATGTATGTCAAATACAATGCACAAAGTTCTCAGCGATGTAGAAAATATAATCAATATTCCCTTCATTCATATTGCACATCCGACGGCGCAGGCGATAAAGAAACAAGGCCTAAACAAAGTTGCATTACTGGGGACCTTACCAGTGATGGCTGAAGACTATATGCGTAAGGAATATGAAGATGCTGGCATTGAAGTATTAGTGCCTGATGATGAGCAACAAGTACGGATAGACAAAATAATTTTTGACGAGTTGGTGAAAAACGAAATCCGATTAGAATCAAAGCAATATTACTTGGATGTCGCCGAGTCACTCAACTCAAAAGGCGCCGAAGGTATCATATTAGGCTGTACAGAAATATTTTTATTGATAGAACAGAGTGACTTACCTACCTTGCCTTTATTTAATACAACTGAGCTGCACGTAAAAGCGATTGCTCAATACGCGACAACTCAATAAACAATACAAGCGCTTAATAAGAAATAGTCAATAGCTGAGTTACAAGCTAAGGTACTCTGGTCCTGAATCTGATTGATAACGCTTGAACATCTCTTCCATAGTTTGATAATTTTCGTCTATATTTCGTTCCTGAAGATATTCTGTGTTATATAGCTTAGAAAAAGAGCGCTCTCCAGCATCGCATGAAAATGTCACGATACGCTTACCCGCTCCCATTTTTGCCGCTGCAAATATCGCACCTGAGACATTAAGCGCTGAACTACTGCCCAAAACAATGCCGTCTTTATCACGAACATACCGAGAGAGTGTCACTAAATCTTGGTCAGGTAAATTGACCGCATGATCAAGTTTGGCTTGTTTGAAATTTTCTACTAAACGCATAATACCAATTCCTTCCGTGAAAGAACCTCCCGACGATTTATATTCCCCGGTTTTTAGATAGCTATAAATCCCAGAACCATCGGGATCTACCAGCCAGTTTTTGATATTTGCATTTTGTTGTTTAAGGAAGGATGAGCAGCCGCCTATTGTACCGCCGGTTCCACATACAGATACAAAAGCATCAAGGTTTCCATCGGTTTGCTGCCAAATTTCGGGGCCTGTATGTTCAAAATGCGCTCTATAATTACCTAAGTTCTCGAATTGGTTGGCCCACCAAAAGTCTTCATTCTCCTCTCCGATTCGTCTTGCGGTATGATAGAAATGCGCCGGATCTTTAAACGGACATGGAGCAACCAATTTTAGCTGTGCGCCATGCAGCTTAATCATTCTTTCTTTTTCAGGTGTTTGACCACTTGGCATTACTGTGAGCATTTTGAACCCAAGTGCTTTAGCGACAAGAGCTAAACCAATACCAGTGTTTCCAGCGGTTCCCTCGACAATCGTCATACCCGGTTTGAGTAAACCCTCATCAATAGCGTTCTGAACCATTTTGAGTGCGGCTCGGTCTTTAATTGAGCCGCCTGGGTTTTGGTGTTCGCATTTTATGAAAATGTCACAGCCAGTGAGCTCGGACAGGGAATTGATGCGCAGTAAATCGGTGTTGCCAATTTGTTCGCTTTGATTCTGATATACATTCATATAAGTTTTTGAAGAATTGATTAGTTTATTGATGGCAGTAATTGTACCGCATTTTTAAAACCATGCGAGCTTCCCCAAAAAATTTAGAGTGCTTGACTTAACTCTTCTTTGTATTTTGGAGTCTGCCCTTAGTAACACTATGGTAAACCAAACAGTTACCTATAACAGTGGGTCATATTTGTGACGAGGGCCAAAGGCCCTAGTCTTTAGTTATAAGCTTAAGATAAGTGAGGTTGATAGGATGAGCGAAATTCCTTCAAAAAAGAAGCTTAATTAAGTTTCACAAAACCTTTTTATAAACATTTACTTATTATGCACTTAGTTTTTTGTACACTTAATATTGAAAAATAAGCTATAGAGTACGGGCACTACACCGAGCGTAAGAAGCGTGCCTATCCCAAGGCCAAACGCAATTGCGCTCGACATTCCATAAAACAGCGCGTCTTTACTCAATATTAAGGGTAAGAGACCAAGAATAGTCGTACTAGTAGACATAATTATTGGTCTAAATCTGTGTATGCATGCTTTTAATAAAGCTTCAAAATCCCCCTTTGATTCATTCTTTTTCTTCTCTATTTCTACTCTATCAATGAGCACAATGGCATTGTTGACTATGATACCTGCCAAAGCATACAAGCCCAATATCACCATAAAGCCAAAATTTGCACCGGAGACTAATAAACCAATGACAGCACCAATCAGAATCAAAGGTACCGTTAAAATCACAATGAGTGCTCTTCGATAAGAGTTAAATTGTGCAATTAAAATAAGCACCACAATCGTCAAACATAAGGGGATATTAGCATTAAGCGAGTTTTGAGCTTCTTTAGACTCCTTAACTACTCCATCAAATTCGATTCTATGCGATTGAGGTAAGGTGGCTGCCAGCGCATCTAAATCAGCTTGTAGTTTAGGCACCATATTTTCTGCCGTTAAATACAAGTTCTTACCTTCGATAGTCACGGTTCTAAATAAGTCTTCTCTTACTATTCGACCGTATTGTGGGACGAATTCAATATTGGCTATTTGTTCAAGAGCAACGTTAACGTTGCGGCTTTGACTATACACATTGACCGAATACAAGCGGCTCAAGTCTAAGCGATCCTGCTGATCCCCGCGCACAATTATGGGAAGTAAATCATCTCCTTCGCGAAATTCGGAAATGGTCACACCAGAATAAAAGGTTTGAAGGGAGCGCGCCACATCTGCCGAGCTAATACCCGCGCGTTTTGCTCTCGCCTGATCAACAGAAACATTGACTTGCGTGATCTTGTTTTCCCAGTCGTCTTTTATTTCAATAGTGCCGTCTAGACGCTTCATGATTGCTTTGACTTCTTGCGCTGCTCCATAGACGACGTCGCGATCAGGACCAATTACTTGAATATCAATTTTATTTGAGTCGGAAGGTCCCAAGAACATTTTCGTTACTCTTGCCCTGAGATTGGGTGTTTTGTTTGCCAAATCTTCTCTTAACTTCCGGATAACCTCGTCCTGAAACGCTCGATCTTTCAAATTAAGCATAATAAATGCTTTGTTCGATTCAGGTGTTATAGGCGTTAACGAGAGAACAAAACGCGGGCCGCCGAAGCCGCCGTAAGCCGCGTAGTTTTCGACTGCAGAGTAACGATCTTGATTTGCTAGCAAGTTAAAAACGAGTTCTAAATTACGCTCGGTTTCTCGCATCGTTGCGCCTGCTGGTAAGTCGATGTAAGCCAAAACTTGAGCACGGTCTGAATCGGGGAAAAATTTTACCGGTACAATGCTCATGGCGTAACCTGCGGTAAAGAACAAAGCAAGCATTAATCCACCGAACATAAGCCTGTGCGCGAGAATTCTTCTTAATAAGCTCTCGTAAACAACATTAAGTTTGTCAAACAATGCCGATACTTTTTGCTGTGTTTTGCGCTTGTTATTGCGCTCGCCATCTTTTATGAACAAATAACAAAGATATGGAGTCACCATCAATGAGAGTAACCAACTGATGACAAGCGCATAGATTATTACTATAGAGATAGAGCGAGTGTATTCACCAGAAGAGCTTTCAGCAAGCATCAGAGGGAGGAACACTAACATTGTTGTTGCCGATGAGGTCAAAAGTGGGATCGCTAATGTACTGCCAATACGTTTCACTATATCTTGACGTTTCTCGCCATTTTCTAAGCGCTTTTTAAAATCCTCAGCCACAACAATGCCATTATCGACTAAAAGCCCTAGAGATATTATCAAGGTGGCAAGGCTCATACGTTCAAGCGCCATACCACTGAAATTGAGAATAGCAAGAACGATCAATACAACCGCAGGGACTATAGCCCCAACAATTAAGCCGATGCGAAAGCCCAGAAATAAGATTACAACTCCTAACACAATAGCCAAGGTCTGGATGACGCTCTCAGAGACGCCATTGACGGCATTTTCGACTTGGTCGGCTTGTCGTGTTATCACATTAAACTCTACACCTAAGGGCATGGTGTCTGATAGTTGCTCCAAGCGTTTTTCTATTCGCGGGCTTACGTCGGTAACGCTATAGCGGTCATTTTTTGCGATTGCTAACACGATCGCCCTTTTGCCGTTGAAGTAAGCAGTTTGCTCTGGTGGGTCGACCAAATCACGATAAACGTTCGCGATGTCTTTTAATTGAATGGTTTGGCTGGGGTCAGCAAGAGGAAATACGACTTCTTTGAGTTGTTCTAAACTTTCGAAGTTACCGCTTGGAGCGACATTAAATGCTTTGCCGTCGATGTCTATGATGCCGCCTGAGCGAATTACGTTTTCGCTTTGCAAGGTTGTAATTAGTTGAGAAGGCGAAATTCCAAGTTGGGCTGCTTTTACATCCGAAACTTCTATGATGATAGTTTCTTGTTGTGCTCCTAAAATATCGACAGATTGGGTACCTTTGACTAGATATAATTCGTCTCGCGTGTGTTGCGCGTAATCGAATAGTTCGCCCATAGAGACGCCTTCACTCGCTTGCAAGGCCACTGTAAGAATTGCCACGTCGCCAAAGTTATCGTTCACATACGGAGCAAGTGTACCTTCGGGTAACTGGTTTTGTACCTTATCTAATTCATTTCTGACTTTATCCCAAATTTGCGCCAGGTCGAAATACCGTTCGTATAACTGTACGTAAATGATGGAAGTGCCCAATACAGAAACAGAGCGAATTTCCTTTACTTCGTCTACATTCCTGATCCCCTCTTCTAAGGTCTTAGTTACCAGTAGCTCTATTTTTTCAGCTGGCATACCAGGAAATTTAGTGGTTATTACCGCTTCTCTAACTTTTATGGATGGGTCTTCTTGCGCTGGTAATGAAAAATAACTTATCGCTCCGAAAATCATTAGGCCCAATACGACTGCCATAACAAAGCGATTGTATCGCACGCCAATTTCAGACAAATTTATCATTAGCTCTACCTATTGGTTATGAATCGTGTGGCCTTGCCCAATACTTTTGACTTCTTGACCGCTTTCTAAAAATTCAACACCTGCCGTAATCACTCTACCTGCTGTTTTATCTTCGGCCATGCTTCTATCATAAACCATGCGTACTAAGAGCGATTTCGGCATCGCTTGAACGATGTCGACATAGGCTTTTTCAGCGTATTCTTTATTGTTCTTTGTTTCTAACAAAAACACATATTGACCCTTTCCATCGCTACCTAATGCGCTTAATGGTATTTGGAACCGTTGCTTATCAGACTGATTATCGGACTGGGGCTCAGAACTAGATGCAGAGCTAACGGATGCCGTCCAGTCAAAACTAAACGCGCCATTTTCTTTTACTGGGATGATTAGCTCAGCAGACATACCTGGTAATAACTTGTTATTTATAGCGTCAAGTGTGATGGTTATGGGAAATGCATTTCCTGTTGAGGCAAGACTACCAATTTCGCTCAGGATTCCTGAATAGTATTGCTCTTGGCTAAGAGCAGGCACAATGACCTTTACACTTTCACCAAGTTCCACTCGACTGATCAGTGATTCCGATATTACTGCGCTGACTTCAAGCTTTGAAAAACCTTGAATGGTAAAAACGATATTCTGGGGAGTTATTTGCTGAGATGGTTCGATCAGTCGGGATGATACTACACCATCATAAGGTGCGATTAATTGTGTATCAGCTGCATTTTTCGCGGCAATTGACAGAGCGTTTTGAGCTGCATTTGCTCGTTCTAGCGCGATATCAAAATTGGCCTTGGCGTTGTCGAGCACTGCTTGTGATATTAAACCCTGTGATCTTAATGTTTTATTTCGTAGATAGTTGTTTTCAGATTCTTCTTTTGCAGAAACAGCCTGCGCATATTCGCTTTTCCTCTGCTCAAGAGAGAGTTGATACACTTTGGGATCTAGGCTTGCAAGTATGTCTCCTTTGCGAAAACTTTCTCCTAAGGTAACGTTAACTGACTTAACTACACCATTAACTTCAAACGATAGTGAGGTAGCATCAGCCGATTGTATTTTTCCAGTGATATGGCGTTCTACAAGCCCGCTAAATGTCGTTAGCTCCTCTGATTTAACAAACTTTGCTTGCTCAATCTTTTCAATTTCTTGGTTTTCGGCAGAGCAGCCACTAAGCACAAATACTAATATAAAAAGCGTTATCCATGACGAGGCTACTTTTTTTTGTTTTTTTGCAGAGAGCACATGCTCATAAAAACCACTCATTGCTTAGAATACTCCGAAATTTTAGATTCACCGATTATACAGCACCTAACTGTACTGTACAGTACAGTACCAATTTATTTTTTATCATGTATATTTGTCGTTTTTAATTTTTGGATTAACAATCCAAGCGTCTTTTGGTAGATGTAGCAGTGTTGTATACGAATAATGTTGGTGATTTAGTGAAAAGAAATTGATGGGAAACAGTACACAGACTCGTTCTAATAAGAGTAAATCAAGACCTCCTAAGTCGCGCATCCTTGACGCAGCAAGAGAACTGTTCTTTAAGAAGGGCGTTGCTGCGGTAACGACTGATATGCTTGTACAAAAAGCTAAAACTTCTAAGATGACGCTTTACAAGTATTTTGATAATAAAGACGACATCCTCAAACAGGTTGTTGCACAGGATGTAAAACGGATCTTTGAGCCTTTAAATACAGATATTAGGTCAAAAGAGGACTACGTTGAAGTACTCCTTGCTTTTTGCAAAAACCTTGTAGAAATTATTTTTGACCCAGATATTGTGCGCTTTGATCAACTAATGGTTTCACAGGCTCTCAGCCACAGCGAATTGACGCAGGCATACTATAACCAGACATATCAACCAACTATCGACCGTGTTCACCAGCTGATTTGTTTAGGTCAAAGTAAGTCGTATATCGCTGAACAATATTCCGCCGACATGCTTACCGATATATTGATTTCATCAGTATCGGGTTTGCGTTATACAAGGGCCATGCACGGCTTCTATCAGGACGAGAGTGTGTCGACTAAAGATCTCAAAAAAATTGTAGAAATTGTGTTTAACTTAAAATTGTAATCACAGTTTTATCTTATCCGCCGTTGCAAATGCTAGCTTGAGGTGATTATAGGCAGCTTCTCCAATAAAGTGGGGGTAGGTATCGTCTCCGTGCCATGTAAGTGTGTTTCCATCGAAGTCCATAAAAACTGGGTCGCCGTGTTTTAAAAGCTTAAAGTCTTTATTGTCTATATTCGGGTGTATCATCGCAGATGCACAACCGTTGCTTGATAAAGGGTAGGGCACTTCTGAATCTAGTCTAAATGCTTCTACTTCGGCAAGCTCGTCTATGTCCGCATTATTGAATTTTTCTACGTACTCAAGCACTAGCGAACACATGCGTTTGGCTTGTTCAAAGATCTCTGCCCTCATTGTGCTATGGGCCTGTGGTCCAATTTCGATCATGATGCCTCTTTTCGCAATGCTGCAAAAGTAGGGCAGTTTTGATAAGGGCTCTAAATCTTCAAGTAACACAACGGTGTTCGACATATATTTTTTTACAAATCGAGCTAGATTCCGATGGAAATCATCGTTCTCTAAAATAATTAAAGTTGGCCCCATATTGCTTGTCGTATTATGTATATCAATTATCAGATCGGTTTTACTATTGCCTTTTGGTCCGAAATTATTATTGAGTTTATGAGCGAGCTTTAACTCGAGAGGAGCTTCATCTGTTAGCGTTTCGGCTAATTTTTCTTTCGTAAATTGACGGTTTAAGTCATCGTCGATGTAGCGTAATCGAGCCTCTACAGCATCTTTGTTCGCCAGCACAAAACTTATGTTAGCGGAAGGCACAAGCGATTTTAATTTTCGACCGCTTTCTGACCAGTACGAAATTGCCTCCACACCTGTTAGCTCGTTACCGTGTGTGCCACCAGAAATAATTATTTTTTTTATAGATGTATGTTCGGTCATATATGTAAAACTCGTGGCTAGTCACTAGCTAGCGGAAATTAATGTTTATACGGCAAGCGCCCGAAGCGTGGAAATCTTCGCATAAGGAGGCAAGTACAGCATGATGTTTTATCAATTTACAGATTTAACTTGCTTTAAAAATAGCACTTTAGTAGCAATATGCTAATTTTCCTTATTATGATTAAAAAGGTGTTCTAATTCTTCTGGAGTGAGTTTCTGCAGTGCATCCTCTAGTTCGTCAATGCTTTGCTCGTCGTGGGGAGCCGCAATACTGTTTTCTTCATTTGCCCACTGTCCCAAATCAATAAGTTGACATCGTTTGCTACAAAATGGTCGGTATTTGGCTTTTTCATTCCACTCTAGTGATTGTTTACATGTTGGACAGTTTACTTTCATTTTGATTCATAATTATTATGGTGAATATTTATGGGAGTTTAACAAGGTGTTTCTTCTTTATACTAACAACACGCAATGTCAAAACGAAGTGAAGTAAGGGCTTCTGATGCATCTTCTGAATTAAGTTGCATAAAACGAATACCGTATCGACTTTTACTGCCACTAAGCACAGGATATACGTTAGGCGTTTCACTCATTCTCACTCGAATAAGGTCGAGTTTGTCTTCAGAGCTACCTTGATAAAATCCGTTAGTGGTTTCTACCTCTTGAAATGGGGCTTTTTCTCGTAGGAATGCCAAAAGCATTTCAAGCGCATTTTCTATCAGCTTGAGTTGGTCTAGCCAGTTTGTCGTATCTTCTTGTTTTATTTCGTCGTCTTGCTTTAACCAACAAAATAGAGCTGGAAGGTCAAAGCATGTGGCACCACTAGGGATCGTAAATCGCTGTTTTATCGCCTGTAGAAAACGCTCGTTTTTCAGGCTTGCACCCAATTTAGTATTTTTTTTGATTTCAGCACTAAGCTTAGATAATGTCTTTAATGCTTGTTCAAGTGCCTGCGTATTTATGTCTGGGTGTTGTGACCAGTACACGAGCTTTTTTTCTTGTGCATCGATATCTCGAAGGAAATCTGTTCGCAAATCCAAACGATCGATAAGATCCATGGTATCGAAAAGAAGCTTTAAAAAATGCAAATATTGATGTTCGGATTTAGCGGCTTTCGATTCTCTTAGTTGAGAAAATAACTGCTCTAAGCGCAAATAGTTCCTAACTTTCTCACAAAGAGGAAACTCATATAGCGCGACTGACATTTATTTCTCCATAAAATTGTAGATACGGTTTTAGTCTACGCTATTTTGAGTTTGTTTTTTAGTTATGGTGCAGATAAATTCAAATATTTTTTGTGTAATTGGTCAATTTGATGACTTAAGTATTCAACATCTTTACCGTTATCAATTACATCGTCTGCTAAACGACGTCTTTGCTCCCTAGATATTTGCGCTTTCATGATGTTCCGAATAATCGTTTCATCACTGCCGTCTCGAGCAAGAGTACGTTTCAGTTGTTGATCCTCAGGTATATCTATTACAAGTGTTCTCGTGACATATACATCTAGCTTGTTTTCGAATAACAAAGGCGCCACTAATAAGCAATACTGCGATTTTGTTTCACTTAAAAGTTCGAACATTTTTGCACGTATCAGAGGATGCAAAATATCATTCAAGCTTTGTTTTTTCTTTTCATCTGTAAAAACCAGTTGTCGTAGTTCTTGTCGATTCAGACTTCCGTCTTCGCTCAGTATTTCGCTACCAAACGCTATAATTAATTTCGCTAGTCCTTCACTACCAGGTTCAACGACCATTCTCGCGACAATATCGGCATCAACCGAATCTATACCTTTCTGGGTAAATAGATCTACCGCAGTTGATTTTCCGCAACCAATTCCACCCGTCACGCCGATAATAAATTGTTGTTTATGCATATAATAAGTACTTAGATATACCAAAATTGGCAAGGCTAACACTAATATAAATTAAATTGCCATTAAGACATTAAACTAGCGTAGACATGTACCACTTTGCGATTTGATCGCCATAAAGCATTGTAATAAATCCAGCGCAGGCAAGATATGGCCCAAATGGAATAGCTAAATTACTGTCTTTATTTTTGAGCAGCATCAAACTAATCCCAACGACTGCACCAACGGCTGAAGAGAGTAAAATGACAATGGGGAGATGCTGCCATCCAACCCATGCACCGATGGCTGCAAGCAATTTGAAGTCACCAAATCCCATACCTTCTTTACCAGTGGCTATCTTAAAGCCCCAATATAAAAAGAATAAAAAGAGATAACCTGCAGCAGCACCTACGACCGAATCTGCAAGCGACATTTGTGGGCTATAAGCGGCAACAAGTAGGCCAATCCATAACATCGAAAGTGTCAGAGGATCTGGAAGCAACATTTCGTCAAAATCGATAAATGTCATCGATACCAAAAGCCAAGTACAAAAAATAAAAGCAAAAGCGGGCGCATTAAAACCCAATTTATATGCGACTAAAGTACTCAATAGGGCGGTCAGCAGTTCAATTGCTGGATAGCGCACTGAGATGTTTGATTTGCACTGGCTACATTTGCCCCGTAAGAAAATATAGCTAATTATAGGAACGTTTTCCCAAGCTCTAATTTTGTGCTGACAATGGGGACAGCTTGAATCGGGTTTTATTAAATTGAATGGTTCTCTTGGTGTAATTTTAGCTTCATTCTGGGTGTAGGCGTCAATTTCATCCTGCCACTGATTTTTCATCATTATGGGTAAACGGTAAATAACAACATTCAAAAAGCTACCAACTAGTAGGGACAGGAAGAATACGAACGTATAATAAGCACTTGGTGATTCTTGAAGCAAAGCTAACATAGCAGCGATTTACCCTAGGCAGTTGATGAGTCTCTCAATAACTCGTTTTTGTTTAAAAGACTTGGTCGGAGGAAATTTATACAACCGCGCCCATTTGGAATATCGGTAGATACATCGCAATAATAAGGCCTCCAATAACAACACCAAGAACAGCCATAATCATAGGTTCTAATAAACTTGTCAATCCATCTACCATATCGTCGACTTCGGCTTCATAAATAGTCGCGATTTTCCCAAGCATTTCATCAACAGCACCAGACTCCTCACCGATTGATATCATTTGAGTCACCATTGGAGGAAAAACATTGGTAGCTCTCATCGCTACGTTCATTTGAATACCGCCAGCAACTTCTTTTTTTATGAATAGAATTGCGTCCCGAAAAATAGCATTACCAGAGGCTCCTGCTGCCGAATTTAATGCGCCAATCAGTGGTACACCGGCGGCAAAGGTGGTAGATAACGTTCGGGTGAAACGCGCGATGGCCGCTTTCTTCAAAATTTCACCAATGACCGGGATCTTCAGCACCCTTGCATCGACATAGTCTCTCAACTTAGGCGACTTTCTGTGAGCTCTGACAAACAACATCCCACCCGCTATCATTCCTGCTAATATAAATATTCCGTAACTTTGCACAAAGTTAGATAGCCCTAATACCATTTGGGTAAACGCGGGAAGCTCAGCTCCAAAGCCAGCAAATATTTCTTCAAACTGAGGTACTACAAACACCAAAAGAATGGTGGTAACAATAAATGCTACTACTAGTACCGCTATGGGATAAAACATGGCTTTTTTTATCTTGGATTTTAATGCTTCGGCTTTTTCTTTATAAAGCGCAATACGATCATAAATGGTTTCTAGTGCGCCTGACTGCTCGCCTGTTTCAACTAAGTCGCAGTATAGGTCGTCAAAATAAAGGGGATATTTCCTTAGAGCCGAATTAAGTGAGTTACCTGCTTTAACTTCATTGGTAATGTCGTTCATGACGTTTCGAGCAGACTCTTTAGAGTGTCCGCTACCAATCATTTCAAGGCTTTGTATTAAGGTAACACCGGCTCCCAACATTGTAGCAATTTGCCGAGAAATGACACTGATGTCAGAAGCAGAAATTTTTTCCTTGCGTTTAAACAGTGGTTTGGCTTGCTTTTTTACTTTTGTGGCAGATATGCCTTGGCGGCGTAACAAATTCTTCGCTTCTAATAAGCTGGAAGCGCTTATTTCACCTTTTCCTTTAACGCCTTTGCGATCGGACCCAAACCAAATAAAAGTATCTGCAGTTTTAGCCATGTGAATTCACCGTTTGTATTGTCGACACCAGTTAAAAAGACGTAAAAGCCCAGATAAACTGGGCTTTTTGACGCTTGCTAGTAAAATTAAATTATTAGCAAAAGGTAGAAGGGTTACATTCTTGTGTCCAAGTCACTTTTCCACTTGCATAAACAGGAGTAAGAACGATAGAAGCTGGGGAAGCACCGTCCACTAGTCCAGACTTTTTCGTAGCTGTAGCGGTAATCACTCCGTCAGCAATTGCAAGGCCAACATCTGTTCCATCATCGGTTGTAGACGCAGTTACTGCTGCAGGTATACCGTTGCTTCCTGCATCACAGTCGTCAACTTTACCGTCGACCTGTGCACAAACTTCTACAGCCGATTTCGCTGCGGCGGTTGCGTTAATAACTTCGGTGAACTTCGCTTTGTCAGTGTAGTTTTGGTACGCTGGTAATGCGATTGCGGCTAAGATACCGATGATTGCAACAACAATCATTAGCTCGATTAAAGTAAAACCTTTTTGGTTAGCTTTTAAAGTAGACATGTTCATAATATTCTCCAAGCGTCAGTGAACGCGATTTCAAAAGTAGTTTATTGATGGTTGATTCAGACTTGCTTTACCAACACTTCCTCTTCAACTTCAAATTTAGTATATGCCTTAACACCTGATTGAGAAGTATGCAGTAACATACCTAAGTGTTTTAAATGACACAAAACTGTTGTTTTTTGTTTATGGAAAATACTCTTAAAAGTATGATTTATATAAACAAAAGAGAAAGATCTACGGCTGAGATGTTCTTCGTAATCGCCCCAGAGGATACAAAGTCAATACCTGTTTCCGCTAGTTCTGCAAGTCTCTCCTCGGTAATGTTTCCCGAGACTTCAAGCTTACACTGCTGATTGTTGATAGAAACTGCCTCATGGATCTGTTCTACATCAAAGTTGTCAAGCATCACTATATCGGCGTTTGCTGAAATTGCTTGAGATAGCTCGTTGAGGTTCTCTACCTCGACTTCGATGGTTTTTCCAGGGTGCAGTTGCCTTGCTTTTTGAATAGCATTTTCAATGCCGCCACAAGCGCTTATGTGGTTTTCTTTTATAAGATAAGCATCGTATAAACCCATCCTATGATTGCTTCCACCGCCGCACATAACTGCATACTTTTGGGCTTGGCGGAAACCAGGGATAGTTTTTCTTGTATCTAATAAGCGTGTTTTCGATTCACTGAGGTATTGGGTGTATTTTGCCGTTGTTGTGGCTGTTGCACTGAGCATTTGCAAAAAATTTAGTGCAGTTCTCTCTGCGGTTAAAATCGCTTGAGCGTTTCCCTTGATTTCGACCAAAGTCTTATTTGAATTAAGGTGTTCACCATCTTTGCACTGCCAAGACACTGAAATATTTTCATCTACAGTTTTAAACGCCTGTTCAGCCCATGCAATACCGCACACTACAATATCTTCACGAGTTATTATTTTCGCGCTTGCTAAGGTGTCAGAATCAATAAGCATGGCGGTAATGTCGTTTTCAAAGTCTAAGGTCCCACCTAAATCTTCCTCTAGGGCCATGCTTACTTGTTGTTCTATTTCTAAGTCGTATCTACTGATCACGATTTAATCCTTAGGTTATTGCTACATTATGTCTGAATATTGTGACTGAAAAAAGCGACTGAAAAAGCGTCATTGGCATTCAGTCAGAGCGACATTTATAGGTTCTTGAATCATGCTGAATTGAATGCGGCGCAAATTTTACACCCTAAATGCAATAGATCGAAGGTTTTCTTAGCACTATGGAGTATAACTTGCGTGTATAGTAAGTAAACATGACCAACTCCAACAGATTTGTATGTGTCTATATCCGTCGTATACTGGCGCAATAAATGCGCCCATAATAAAGCGGAGCAAATTACAAAACGAAGAGGAAACACTGTGACACTTTTTACCCTTTTATTAATCATGGCGTTTGAGCGTGTTACGACGAAATCTCAGCAATTTCATATTAGCAATGTAAGTCGTCAATATTTCACCCGTTTTATCAATAAATCCTATGACAAAAAAATACCAAGCTCGATATATGTGCTTTTAATCACAACACTACCAGCTGCAGTTGCTTGGTGGTTGGTAGATTCGTTACCAGGTTTTTTCGTATTTGCATTTTATTTATTAGCTTTATGGATGTGTTTAGGTTGTCCGGTCACGCGCCAAACCTATAAAAGATATTTACGCGCAGCAAATCGAGAGGACTTTCAAGCATGTGCGCTTCACAGTATGTCGTTCGGTACAGAAGGTGGTGAGTTATCTAAGGTCGGCAAACAACTCGTGTTAGTTAACTATCGACAATATGCCAGCGTCATTATCTTTTTTATCTTGTTAGGTGTACCAGGGATGATTTTCTATTCTTTATTAAAAGAGTTGCCACCCTACTTAAGGAAATATGCAGCAAAGTCGGATCACAATAAAAGCGCTTCTAGTGAAATCAATTGCGATACCGATTTTGCAAAAGATACAATTGAAAGTGACAACAAAGAAACAGAAATACATTCAAGCAGCACTGGACCTAATCAACCGAGTTCATCACCCGTAGAACAGAAAGGTTCAAAAGCAGAAGCTCAAAGTTATACAACGCAAGAACATTATTTTGAAGCACTTGCAAATACTTCGGAAAGGATTTTATTTTTCCTAGATTGGCTTCCTGTTCGCATCACTGCGTTTGGCTTTTTGTTAGTTGGTAATTTCGCTAACGGTTTAAGCTTTTGGATCGAAAGCATCACAAAGCCAAAGCTTCGCGCATATGATGTGCTTGCTATGGTAGCAATAGCAACTCATGAAACAAACGAAAACAATAATCGTCTTTTTATCGATGAACCATTACAAATGGTAAAACTTGTTAAACGCAATATTGTGTTCTTGCTTATGGTGATTTCATTTATGACCTTGCTTGGCGTTGTTAAATAAATGATTTATTTCCAAGCTCAATCTCTTTACATTTTCTCAAATTTAGTTACAATTACCATATTGGTTAATTGGTAATACCAATTTTTCTGAATTAGTAGTGTTTTAGCTCATTGCTGTAACTTCAATAGTGCTAATAATTACTAAATTGCAGAACCTGTGGTTTAAGCAGTTTAATTGATGCTCAAACATCAATTTTGCGGAGTAAAAATACTAAGCGCTATCAGTGACGCGTTTTGTGTTAAAAAGCTGCCTTTTATCATTAACCGAATATTTTAAGAGCATTCATTATTTGTAGATGGATATGTTATTGTCTCAAAGTAGGTGCTCGAATTTAGTTTTTTCCGCATACTAATGCAGGTTATTAAACATGATAAAACAAGCTAAATTGTCTGATGTGATCACAGAGCGACTAGAATCTATGATTATAGATGGTACGCTCGCTGCAGGCGAAAAACTTCTTCCTGAACGCGAGTTAGCAGCCCGCTTTCAAGTTTCGCGTCCATCGCTTCGTGAAGCGATTCAAAATTTACAAGCAAAAGGTTTAATCGAGCGTAAACAAGGTGGTGGCACATTTGTCTCTAGGCACCTAAATAAAAGAATCTCTGATCCCCTGTTAGAACTCATTTCGACTCGTCCCGAGACACAATTTGATTTATTGGAATTTCGTCATTCGCTAGAGGGTATGGCAGCTTTTTATGCCGCATTACGTGGGCAAGAGAGTGACCATGTATTATTGCAAAACACTTTAGATAAACTCAATTCAAGTGAAGTCAAAGCCGACCCTGAGCTCGAAGCAAATACCCTTGGAGACTTCTACACAGCAATGGCAAAGGCATCCCAAAATATGGTCCTTGTGCAAGTAATGCAAGCAATGAGGTCAATGATGATTGACAACATAAAGCAAAATTTGGCCATGCTCAGAAGCGGTGCAAGGGTAGAGGGCGAGATTGCCGAGCAACGCTTAGCAATACTTATGGCAATTAAATCGGGTGACCCCGAATCTGCAAGGGATGCAAGTCATAAGCATCTTTCGTTTATCGAGCAAACGCTTTTAGATATTAATAAAAAAGACGTTAACATCCAGCGCAGTTTGCGTCGAATCGTTAGTGCACAATAATAAAGTAGTAGCGCGGAATTATTACAAAAGTGACGCGGAATTAATGCTAGAACCATGCGGCTAATAAGAAGTGGTAGAGCTTCAAAAGTCGCCATATTTGAACAAGAGAAATAGGAAAATATTATGGCTGAAGTGAAACAATCGGATCTTGATCCTATTGAAACGCAAGAGTGGATTGAAGCACTAGAAGCAGTGTTAGAAGAAGAGGGCGTTGAACGCGCTCATTTCTTGTTAGAGTCGTTGATTGAAAAAGCACGTCGCAACGGCGCGCATTTACCATACGACGCGACTACTGCATACATCAATACCATTCCCGCTGGGCAAGAACCGACCATGCCGGGCGATCAAACCATTGAAACGAAAATAAGAAATGCTATTCGTTGGAACGCGTTGATGATGGTTCTAAGAGGCTCTAAAAAGGACCTTGAATTAGGCGGTCATATTTCTAGTTTTGCTTCATCAGCCATGCTATATGACGTTGGTTTTAATCATTTCTTTAAAGCGCCTACCGAAGACAATGGCGGCGACTATTTATTTGTACAAGGCCACGTTTCTCCTGGTATTTATTCTCGTGCATACATAGAGGGTAGGTTAAGCGAAGATCAACTAGATATGTTTCGTCAAGAAGTCGATGGCAAAGGCTTATCTTCTTATCCTCATCCTAAATTGATGCCCGATTTTTGGCAGTTTCCGACTGTTTCAATGGGTTTAGGGCCGATGCAAGCCATATACCTAGCGCGTTTTCTTAAATATCTGACGAATAGAGGTTTGAAAGATTGCTCTGGTCAACGCGTGTGGTGCTTTATGGGTGATGGAGAAGTGGACGAACCAGAAAGCTTAGGTGCTATTGGTCTAGCTTCTCGTGAAAACCTAGATAACTTAACCTTTGTTATCAACTGTAATTTGCAAAGGTTGGATGGTCCGGTCCGAGGGAACGGTAAAATCATTCAAGAATTAGAAGGCACATTTAGAGGCGCTGGCTGGGAAGTGATTAAAGTTATATGGGGTCGCTATTGGGATCCTTTATTGGCTCGGGACACCTCCGGCAAATTATTAGATGTCATGAATGAAACCGTCGATGGAGAGTATCAAAACTACAAATCGAAAGGTGGTGCTTATACTCGCGACAACTTTTTTGGTAAATATCCAGAGTTAAAAGACATGGTGTCAAACATGTCGGATGAAGACATTTGGCGTTTGAATAGAGGCGGTCACGATCCTGTAAAAGTGTATGCAGCTTACAAACGAGCAACGGAAACTGAAGGTCGTCCGCAGGTCATTTTAGCTAAGACAGTGAAAGGTTATGGCTTAGGAGACGCAGGTGAAGGTAAAAATATTGCGCACAATGTGAAGAAAATGGACGTCGACTCGGTGAAAAAATACCGCGACAGATTCAATATTCCATTGTCTGATGAAGACTGCGCAGAGCTTAATTATTTTAAATTCGATGAAGAGAGCCAAGAGTTTAAGTATTTAAAAGAAAAACGCGAGGCCCTAAATGGCTTTATGCCTGTGCGCCGTGCGAACAGCACTGAAGAGTTACCAGCGCCTCCGTTAAAAGCTTTTGAAGCGGTTACAAAAGGCTCAGGCGATAGAGAAATCTCGACTACGATGGCCTTTGTTCGAGTGTTGACGGTAATGCTGAAAGACAAGCAAATGGGTAAGCGTGTTGTCCCTATTATTCCAGATGAGGCACGTACCTTCGGTATGGAAGGCTTATTCAGACAAGTCGGTATTTACAGTAACTCTGGACAGAAATATATCCCTCAGGATAAAGATCAGGTTGCCTATTATCGCGAAGATAAAAAAGGCCAAGTGTTGCAAGAGGGTATCAATGAGTTGGGCGCGATGTCTTCTTTTGTGGCAGCGGGCACCTCATACTCGCTGAACAACTTACCGATGTTGCCAGTTTATATTTATTACTCGATGTTCGGCTTCCAACGTGTGGGTGACATGGCTTGGGCGGCAGGAGATAGTCAAACACGTGGCTTCCTAGTAGGCGGCACGGCTGGTAGAACCACTCTTAATGGTGAGGGCTTACAACATCAGGACGGTCATTCTCACATTCAAGCTGGCTTGATCCCTAATTGTGTTTCATATGATCCAACGTACGGGTACGAAGTCGCTGTCATTGTTCAAGACGGCATAAAGAGAATGCTCGAAGATCAAGAAAATGTTTTCTTCTATTTAACCGTAATGAACGAAAATTATGTTCAGCCTGAGATGCCAAAAGGCTGCGAAGAAGGCATTTTGAAAGGTATTTACTTGCTCGACAAAGTTGGTGGCGGCAATGCTAAGAAAAAAGTGAAGCTGCTCGGTTGCGGTACGATTTTACAGCAGGTTAGAGAAGCAGCTGAACTTCTTCATGAGGATTTTGGTGTATCGAGTGAAGTCTATAGTGTGCCCTCATTTAATGAACTTGGCAGAGACGGCTTAGACTGTGATCGTTTCAATTTACGTAATCCTGGTGACAAGGCAAAAGTACCATTTATAACTGAGGTATTGAGTGAAGGATATGATGGCCCGACGGTTGCTGCTACAGATTATATGAAGTCCTACGCTGATCAGGTAAGAGCGTATGTTCCTGGTTCATACCGTGTATTAGGGACTGACGGCTTTGGTCGTTCAGATAGTCGAGCTAACTTGCGTCGTCATTTTGAAGTAGATGCTAACAACATAGCCTACGCTGCTTTATTCGAGTTATTCAATGCGGGAGACATTAGCGCTGATGACCTTGCAAAAGCGAAAGAAAAACTCGACATAGACGGCGATAAAATCAATCCGTTATACGCATAAGGAGGCAATAAAATGGCTGAATTAAAAGACATTATCGTCCCTGATGTGGGTGGCGAAGAAGTTGAAATTATTGAAGTCTGCTGTGAAGTTGGTAATGAGCTTAATGCAGAAGACGCGTTCGTGACTGTTGAAAGCGACAAAGCAAGCATGGACATTCCGATCCCTTTCGATGGAACAGTGAAAGAGATTTCTGTATCTGTAGGTGACAAGATCAAAGAAGGTGATTTGTTAGGAAAAGCAGAATCAGGCGACGCTTCTGGCGCGTCTGATACGAGTGTAAGTGAGAGCTCTAAAACAGAAGAGAAAACCCAACCAAACGATGTGCCAAGCTCATCGTCTGATACGCCTAGTAAACAACAGAGCTCAAGTAATGGTGACTCTCTGGTAGAAGTGCTAGTTCCAGATATTGGAGACGCAAGCGATGTAGAGATCATCGAATTACTTGTAGGTGAAGGAGACACAGTCTCTGAAGAAGATGGTTTAATTACACTCGAGACCGATAAGGCAACGATGGATGTACCCGCTCCACAGGCGGGTACTATTAAACAATTAAAAGTGAACGTGGGAGACAAAGTGTCTGAAGGTTCTCTGGTCTTAATTATGAGTACCACAGAGTCGTCAGAAAGGGCTGAATCTTCGCAAAGCCCACAAGAGGCCCAAAGCCAGCAAGACGATAAAAATGCATCTGTAACCGAAAGCTCTGAATCCCGTGTAATTGACGTGCATGTACCAGACATCGGTGACGCAACTGATGTTGACGTGATTGAAGTGCTCGTAAACGAAGGGGATGAAGTCGAAGCTGAAGACGGTTTAATTACGCTTGAAACAGACAAAGCGACAATGGACGTGCCTGCTCCGCAAGCGGGTACTGTTGAAAAGCTGACAGTAAAAGTCGGAGATAAAGTCTCTGAAGGTTCGTTGGTTTTGAGCTTACAAATTAAGGGCTCTTCTGCTAACAAACCGGAACAAGCATCATCGACAAAACAAGCTGTTGCTGCTCCTGCACAAAGTACTTCTGCTGATACGCAAAAGCAAAGTCAGAAAAATGCAGCCAAAGCGCCACCAGTGCCACATCATCCGTCGGCGGGTGAACGAGGTCGCTCTGGAAGTGTTTATGCTTCGCCTTCGGTACGTCGTTTAGCAAGAGAATTTGGCGTAGATTTGACTCAGGTCGAGGGTTCAGGACGCAAAAAACGGATTTTAAAAGAAGATGTTCAATCTTATGTTAAATATGAGTTATCTCGTCCTAAGGTCGCGTCTGCGACAGCCGGCAAGGGTGAAGGTGGTTTGCAAGTTATTGCTCCACCGAAGGTCGATTTTTCCAAGTTTGGAGAAGTAGAAGAAATTCCACTCACACGTATTCAAAAGTTGTCTGGACCAAACCTACATCGAAATTGGGTAACCATTCCTCATGTCACTCAATTTGAGGAAGCTGACATTACGGATCTTGAAGACTTCCGTAAAGAGCAAAATAAGATTGCTGAAAAACGCAAGCTTGGAGTTAAAATCACGCCCTTAGTGTTTATGATGAAAGCCGTTGCAGACGCACTTAAGGCTTATCCAACATTTAATACTTCACTTTCAGAGTCTGGTGAAAGCTTAATTCAGAAAAAGTACTTTCATATTGGCATAGCAGTTGATACACCAAACGGATTGGTTGTGCCGGTTGTGCGCGATGTTGACAAAAAAGGCATCATGGAAATTTCTAAAGAACTTATGGAAATAAGTATTAAAGCAAGAGACGGAAAACTCAAATCTGCAGACATGCAAGGCAGTTGTTTTACTATTTCAAGTTTAGGTGGGATCGGTGGTACTGCGTTTACTCCGATCGTGAATGCGCCAGATGTCGCAATACTTGGAGTCAGTAAAAGTGAAATCAAACCAAAGTGGGATGGTAAAGAATTCTTACCTCGCCTAATGTTACCGCTATCTTTGTCTTACGACCATCGTGTAATAGATGGAGCTCTAGCTGCCCGATTTGCGGTGCATCTTGCTGAGTGTTTGGCTGATATTCGTCGAATATTGCTGTAGGCCATAGTATTCAAGGAAAGCAGGTTATACAAAATATAGTTTAATTTGTGTCGGTCTGGTTAATTTTAGTCTCTTGGGTAAAAGCGAGAGACTTAGAGATTTAGGTCAAGCAAATTAGAGATGAATTGCCGTATGAATTACCGTAAAATATGCGGCATAAAATGAATCAATAAATTGAGGTCATAATGAGCGAAATCAAAACACAGTTAGTGGTACTGGGTGCGGGTCCTGGTGGTTATTCAGCTGCATTCAGAGCTGCCGACTTAGGCATTGATACAATAATCGTTGATGCTAGAGCAACCTTGGGTGGTGTTTGCTTGAACGTTGGCTGTATTCCGTCAAAAGCCTTGTTGCACGTTGCTAAAGTGATTCAAGAAGCAAAACATTTATCAAGTCACGGTGTAACCTTTGGTGAGCCAAGCTTTGACTTAGACAAAATACGCGGCTGGAAAGATTCTGTCGTTGGACAATTAACGAAAGGCTTGGACGGCATGTCTAAGATGCGCAAAGTTAAACATGTTCAAGGCTACGGCAAATTTACTGGTGCTAATACACTGAACGTTGAAGGCGACGATGGTACAACTACCATTACCTTTGATAATGCAATTATTGCTGCTGGTTCTGAGCCTGTTTCATTGCCGTTTGTGCCAAAAGATGACGACCGCATAATCGACAGTACCGGTGCACTTGAAATGAAAGACATACCGGAAAAAATGCTGGTATTAGGCGGCGGTATCATTGGTCTAGAAATGGGCACTGTATACCATGCTCTAGGCTCTCAAATTGATGTGGTCGAGTTCCTTGATCAACTTGTTCCTGCGGCAGACAAAGATGTTATGAAGGTCTACATGAAGACCATCAAAAACAAATTTAATGTCATGCTCGAAACTAAGGTTACTGCAGTTGAATCAAAAGACGACGGTGTTTATGTAAGCTTTGAAGGGAAGCAAGCGCCAAGCGAGCCTGTCAGATATGACCGAGTACTTGTGGCTGTTGGGCGCAGACCTAACGGGTCGTTACTGGACGCTGATAAGGCTGGTGTTAAGGTAGACGAACGTGGATTCATAAATGTTGATAAGCAAATGCGCACAAACGTGTCGAACGTTTTTGCTATTGGTGATTTAGTCGGACAGCCTATGCTTGCGCATAAAGCGGTACACGAAGGTCATGTTGCCGCCGAGGTCATCGCTGGTCAGAAGCATTTCTTTGACCCACGAGGCATTCCTTCAGTTGCGTATACTGAGCCAGAAATTGCTTGGGTAGGTTTGACTGAAAAAGAAGCTAAAGAGCAAGGCGTGAACTATGAGGCTGCAACTTTCCCTTGGGCAGCATCGGGCCGAGCAATAGCATCTGCTGCGACAGATGGTCTGACAAAAATGATTTTCGACAAAGACACAGGCCGCGTGATTGGTGGTGCTATCATTGGCACTAACGCAGGCGAAATGCTTGGCGAAATTGGACTCGCGATCGAAATGGGCGCTGACGCAGAAGACGTGGCCTTAACGATACACGCTCATCCAACGTTGAACGAATCGATTGGTTTAGCGTCTGAGATTTTCGAGGGCAGCATTACGGACATGCCTAATCCGAAAGCCAAAAAGAAAAAGTAATTCATCAGGACGTCCGAGCTTTATATCCGAGCTTTATAGGTGAGGTGCTAAGTGAAAAGTTATATTTAGCTTGGCCTTAAACGATAAGTAAGTCCGGACGATGTTTTGAAGAGCTAAACGAAAGTCAGCAATAGTGCACGCGTCGCTTTGTTGGCTTTTTCTTTTTGTGCTTTCTAAATTTGTGTTGAGTCGACTACGCGGGTAATATCACAAAATTATCATCACATTTTGCAACATTCATTGATTCGCTGTCTGTAAAGGGCTTTATCGTTCATGCAACAACTTGAATTTTTTGAAATACCCAGTCCTTGCATAGGAGTTTGTCAATCGGGCCCTAAAGGGTTTTGCTTAGGTTGTTTTAGAAGCCGAGAAGAACGTCAACACTGGCTCAAGATTGATAACGCAACCAAGCGTATCATTGTTAAAGCATGCAGTCGTCGTAAGAAAGCGTACTTAGCACGGCAAAATAAACCGTCATTATCTAGTCCCTCACCAGAGCAAGGCGAGCTTTTCTAATTTATTCCTGCGTATATTTTTTGTTACCTATCAGAGTTAAGAAAACTTTTATAATTGATGTTCTATCGAGAGAAGCGATTCGGTGTGCTGATTAAAGTGAATCCACGAGTATTTTCTTTAAAAAGTACCGATATGACCTTACAAGAACCTTGAGTTAGGAATGATGACACCACTAATAAAACATGCGAATAAGAGCTTTACCCTACCTGATACTTGCATAAAGTTACGCCAAGTGCTTGATGATCCTCGGGCCAGTAATGATGACATTGCTCGAGTAATGTCGCTAGACCCATCACTGAGCGCAAAGGTATTAAAGCTTGCTAACAGCGCTTTGTTTCGTTTTTCGTCAGAAGTTACCAACATTCCAAAGGCACTAAGCGTGATCGGCGGCGAGGCAGCATACAATATTTCGATTGCCGAAACTGCTAATTTGGCGTTTAAATCGCTTAATAGTAAGTATATTGACTTTGAACAGTTTTGGCATAAGGCTGTTAAGAGTGGTCTTATCGCGCGCTCGATTGCCCAGCAATTGCAACTTCGCGGAAGCGAACGTTTTTTTGTGATGGGTATTTTGATGCATCTAAGTGAATTAGTGTGTGTGACCAAACTTGAAGCCAAATACCAAAAATATGTCCTTGAAGATTCGGAGCTTCTGTCTATGGAAAGACAACGAAAAGTATTTGGATTTACTTTTAGCTATTGTTCAGGTTTGATTTTAGAAAATTGGCGTTTACCTGAGTCACTTTATCAGCCACTGATAAATCTTAGCTTATACCCAAATCAACAACTAAACAGAGAAGAAAGTATTATTTACTTGGCAAACAACATGGTTGATCTCAATTTAGGGAAACAAATTCTTGTCGAGCCCCAATTGAATATGCAAGCAGTTCAAGCGATTGGACTTGAAGATTACGAGTATGACATCATCGCAGAGTTTGCCGAAGCGGAAGCAGGTAAACTCGTGCAGGCACTTTCATAAACTCTTTGGTCGCTCAGTAGGAATACTACTTCCGTCAATAAACCAAAAAATACCTTAATAACTGGATTGACACTCACTAAATTGATAAATTTAGGCGCTGTTAAGAGTGAGCAATAATAAGAATAAGGTCAATGCGTAACTGCTTTACGAATTACAGGATCTCTGTATTTATAATCCTCGCCTATATATTACTTCTATCCGCAAATTCACATGCGGATAGCAAAGCGTCTGATTTTTTTAAAAATCCGGACCGAGAAAAGGATCTCTTAGAAGCATTATTCAAACAATTGAATGACGATAAAGAGGCTCTCGAGCCGTTTACGCTCACCGGGGAAGCAGGATTTTTGTTGACTAGTGGCAACACCGATACAAGTATGGTGAAGGTGGCCTTTGAATCGACTCATGAGCTAGAAAATTGGAGTAACCGATATCAGACACAAATTTTACAACGCACTAATCGCCTCAGTGATCAGACCGTTGAAACAGCCAGGTTCGAAATATCAGCCCAGCTTGACTATAAGTTGGTAACGCAAAATAATCGCTTATTTGCTTATTTGGAATACGATGATAACGAGTTCAATCGATTAAGAGATCAGGCAACGTTTGTTGCTGGCTGGAGCCATGTCGTTTGGAACAAAAAAAACAGTCAATTCAATTACAGCGTCGGGCCGGGCTTTAGTCATTTTAGACAAACACGTAATGACATTACCGTGGAAGAGGGCATAGTTCGAGGTACTGTGTTTTATCGAAGGCAACTCAGTGAAAATTCACGATATCGACAAAGCATTTCAGCTGAAGTTGGGGAAATCATTAAAAGAGCACGCGCACAGGCATCATTAACCGCTAATGTGTTCGACAAAGTGGCAATGAAATTCAGCTTGGATGTGGTTTATAACGATAATGTTGCGACGCAAGACGAAGTCTTTTCCACTCAAACCAGTATTTCTCTGGTGTATCAGTTTTTTTAGGTTGAATTTGAATCTATTCCCGTTAGAATGCGCGTCATTCGAAATAAGTCGTTTATTTTTACAACTCGATTATTCTAAAATCAAGATTTGCAGGTAAATCACGGCTACTAATAAATGGACATTGACATGAAATTAAAACCTATCGCACTGAGCGTAGTTTTGCTTAGCTCCTCGATCACAAGCTATGCAGAAGAGAAAAAAGATTTCACCATGGACGCGGAGTTTGGTTTCATTTTTACCACAGGTAATACAGAAACAACATCTGCAAGCGCGGGTATAACTGCTGCACAGGAATTGGATAAGTGGAGCAATGACTATGTACTCAAAGGGCTATACAAGAAAGACACGATTGAAAATGCACTTGGAGAAGAAGTAGAGCAAACCTCAGCACAAAAGTTCTTTGCTTCAGCACAAGGGAATTACAAGCTAGAAAATCCAAATCACCGTTTATTCGGTTTTGCTTCATATGAAGATGACCGGTTTAGTAACTTTAAGTACCAAGCAACCTTGGCTGCTGGTTGGAACCAAAAAGTCTGGTCGGATGAAACGAGTAGCTTTAGTTACAGTATAGGTCCTGGTTATGCGTTTTCGAAAAATCAGGCTGATGAGAGCGTAAATGGAATGATTGTTCGTGCTTCTATGAACTACAACTGGCAAATATCTGAAACCTCGCGATTCATTCAGACCTTCAGTACTGAAGTCGGCTCAGATAACACGAAATCGAGAGCTGAAAGTGGCCTCTCAGCGCAAATCGCAGGTGATTTATCTATGAAGCTTTCGATTAAATTTGATCACAACAGCGACGTTGCTCCAGGAATTGACAAACTAGACACTGAGACAGCTGTTACTCTTGTTTATAGTTTCTTCTAAAAAAAAGCTGAGCACGATGAGTACTCAGCTTTTTTCTTTAAAAGTGTAGGTAGTGCTAGTCTGATCCCAATATACACAATGAGGTCCAAAGCATCTATGGAGCTATTTGGTATCCCTATCGGCCATTAAAATCAGACACTATGCTCTCAGTGGAGTAATCTAGTCTTTATTGTGCCTTCTATCGCAGATAACTGCGCAAGGCCTTCTTCAGCATTTTCAGTTTCAAGGTCAACAACGACATAACCGATGTCCTCGAGCGTTTGAAGGTACTGTGCAGCAATGTTAATACCTTTTTCCGCAAAAGCTTGGTTGATTTGAGTAAGTACGCCAGGTCTGTTTACATGAATATGTAACAGGCGAGAACGGTTAGTATGTTCTGGAAGCGATACTTCCGGGAAGTTAACCGCCGATAGTGTAGAACCATTGTCAGAGTATTTGACTAGTTTACCTGCCACTTCAATCCCTATGTTTTGTTGAGCTTCTTGTGTTGAACCGCCCACATGCGGGGTTAAAATCACATTATCAAAATCTTTTAATGGGGACTCAAATATCTCGGAGTTTGATTTTGGCTCGACCGGGAATACGTCCACTGCAGCACCATTTAATTTTTTAGATGCAAGTGCTTCGCACAAGGCTGGTATATCAATGACAGTGCCACGAGATGCATTTATTAAAATAGCACCATCTTTCATCTGACTTAACTCTTTACTGCCAATCATATTCTGGGTGTGAGGTGTTTCAGGGACATGCAAAGACACGACATCAGAAGTATTCAGTAGTTTCTTTAAAGATTTCACTTGTGTGGAATTACCTAAAACTAGTTTGTCTTCAATGTCATAAAATTGTACTCTCATGCCCAGATGCTCGGCTAAAATGCTCAATTGCGTACCGATGTGTCCATAACCAATGATCCCAAGCGTTTTCCCTCGAGCTTCATAACTGTCAACCGCGCTTTTTTCCCATTCGCCACGATGCGCCTTTGCATTCTTTGAAGGTACGCCTCTAAGTAATAAAATAAGCTGCCCGAGGACTAACTCAGCAACAGAACGAGTATTCGAAAACGGCGCGTTAAATACGACAATCCCACGTTTTTGAGCAGCAGCGAGATCGACTTGATTTGTACCTATGCAAAAACAACCAACCCCAATTAGTTTCTTCGCCGCTTCAAAAACGGGCTCAGTCAGTTGAGTTCTAGAACGAATTCCAACAAAGTGTGCATCTTTTATTTTTTCGATGAGTTCGTTTTCTGGAAGCGAGGTTTTAAGAGCCTCTACATTGGTGTAACCATTTGCTTCAAATGTATCGAGCGCACTTTGATGCAAGCCCTCTAGCAGCAACACTCGTATTTTGTTTTTAGCTAATGATTTTTTGCTCATGAACATTCCCTTCGCACGGTTGTAAATAAAACGGTTGTAATAAAATTGTTAAGACATCTAGACGTCTAAAATCAGAAGGATACGCACAATAGCAAAAAATGTTTATTTAGCAAGCATAAATTAGTATCAAACTGAGTCTTACTCGCTGATTTTGACGCCTTCAGATGTGCCTTGTATGACAATATCTGCGCCCCGATGCGCGAAAAGCCCGTTGGTTACCACACCAACAATTTGATTTAGTTTCGTCTCGAGCTCGCTTGGATTTAATATATCGAGGTTGTGGACATCGATAATTTGATTACCATTATCGGTGACGACACCTTGCCGATACTCAGGATCACCGCCTAACTTTACTATTTCTCTAGAAACATAGGAGCGCGCTAATGGAATCACTTCAATAGGTAATGGAAACTTTCCTAAGATAGGAACATTCTTGGTATCGTCGATGATACAAACAAAGGTCTTAGCCACAGCAGCAACTATTTTTTCTCGAGTAAGTGCCGCTCCGCCACCTTTAATCATTTGTTTATGCTCGGTAATTTCGTCAGCGCCATCAACATAAATATCTAAATTAGCAACTTCGTTGAGATCAAATACTTCTATACCGTGAGCTTTTAAGCGCTCAGTAGAAGCCTCAGAGCTAGATACAGCGCCCTCTATTTTGTGCTTGATAGTCGCAAGTGCATCAATAAAATAATTTACTGTAGAGCCGGTACCTACACCGACAATTGAATCATTTTTCACAAATTGGAGTGCGGCTTCGCCTGCGGCTTGTTTCTTTTGATCTTGGTTCATAATTGGTTTCCGATGGTTGGAGAAGAACTTCTCAATGGCACTTCCGAGTGGTGATATTCTATCAAGTTTCGTTCGGATCTAGTACATTATTTTATTGAGTCTTAGGTCATAGCTGAGGGAGAAAAGTGAACTTTGTAGCTAGAATTTGAGATGCAGGCTTGGCGTAATTAATTCGTCTAAAGGCATATCCCAAGATTCAATAGGGATTGTATCCGCTTGTTGACAGTCGTGCGCTAGACCAACAATTTTTGGATTTGGCCGAGGTGCGTGGCTTTCATTCGCAGACTTAAGAGCATTCAAGGTACGGTCATAATATCCTCCGCCCATACCAAGTCGGTTTCCTAATTCATCAAATGCGACCAGTGGTGTAAATATCACATCAAGTTGCTTTGGTGGAAGTACCCGTCTGACATCTAGTACAGGTTCTAATATGCCGTATTTATTAGGACGCATAGCGCTTTTTTGAGAGTAATGTAAGAACAATAAATGTCCTTTCGAAAAGGGATGAAGTACAGGCAAATAAACATTTATATTGCATGCCCACATTGCCTCGATAAGGCTCTTGGTACGGATTTCACCGCCACAACTGAGAAACGTAGCAATATTCAATGTACGGCCAGCGTCCGCTTCGGATACATGTGTATTTTCAACATAAGACTTTAAGCTTGAGTGTGAGCTAAAAATATCCCTCGCTCTTTCGACTATTTTTTTCTCGGCAAAATCTTGCTCTTGCTCACTTAGTGAAGCTCTTAAGTGACGGTAGTGAGCACGTAAGTCATCCCGTTTTAGATGAGAGGGAGACTTGGCCAGTTTGAGGTGAGCTTTTGGCATTGTTCAAATAAAAATATTATTTCAGCTAATTCTGCTCATAGGTATCTAAGAACAGTTGTGTTAGAGCGGGGTGATCTACTTTAGTGGCTACATGACATAAAGGCATTTTTAACCACTCCTCATTTGTTGTGCTATTACACGGAGCGAAGCTGGTTTGTCCTTGATGAAGTGCGTCAGTCCCAATCCTCATATGGCCTTCAGTCATTTCAAATAGTTCCGGTTGAAGCATATAAGCTAATGGAAAGGCATCATGAAAAAAGCAGACTTTCTCGTCGCGATTTTGCGAGTAAAAATCTATATAGAATTGCGAAGCTTTTGCCACAAAGCCGCCGAGATTAGGGTTTCTTGAAGCAAGTTGGTCAACAAAGTTTGGTGCAAACGGCAAATCATAGGTAACATCAAGGCCAAACATATTAATATGCCAATCGGCTGCGAACACAATTTCAGCTGCAAACGCATCGTTCCAAATATTTGCTTCGGCCACTGGGCTGACGTTACCCGGCACAAAAGCAGCGCCTCCCATGATATTTACAGCTTTAATCAACTTTGGTAGCTCGGGCTCCATTCTTAATGCTAAGGCCAAGTTTCCTAAAGGACCCACAGCAACGAGTGTGATTTCCCCTGGATATTTGTGAGCCATGTCGATAATAAATTGAGCAGCATGGCGAGGGTCTAAAAGCCCTTTCGGTTTTGGATGTGAAATATTGCCAAAACCATCATCTCCATGCACAAAATGTGCATAACTTGATTCTGGTCCAACCCAAGGCATCGCAACTCCTTGGCACACAGGAATGTCTAAGCCGGCTAATTCAACTAAGCTGAGCGCATTTTGAGCTGCCATGGATACGGGCACGTTGCCATAAACAGTTGTTAGGCCCAGGACGTCAATTTCTTTCGCCTGAAACGCGAAAAATATCGCCATCGCATCGTCAATACCGGGGTCGGTGTCTAAAATAATTTTCTGTGTCATGTGCTCTGTCTTTGTTCTGAACCGTCAAGCTTACTTTGTTGCGACGGATAGTTATGTACTTTGTATTAGTTTCTTGGTTTTAGTTGCTTTGTTCTTCTATAAAGTCTGTGACTTCGCCCAGTTTGGGAATTGAAGGGGCAGCGCCCTCTCTGGTGACGCTAATTGCTGCTGCTGCACAGGCAATTTTTAATGCGCTAGATATTATTTCTTCTCGCTGCGTAGAACTGAGACTTGATTGTTCGTTGAGCGCTTCGCTTGCACTGGATAAAAAGAAGCCGATAAAGGTATCTCCTGCGGCTGTTGTGTCCTTCGTCTCAACCTTGAAACTGGGCATGGAAATATCTTTCCCACTATGCATAAACAAAGCGCCTCTTTTGCCCAGAGTAAGCAAGATTTTTGTGTTTGGATAACGTTGCTTAAGGGTAGAAATCGCATCTTCGATAGTCTCGCAGTCACACAGTTGTATGGCTTCGACCTCATTGACAATTAGAAGTGAAACTTTTTCAATCGCTAAAGATTTGACTGCATCCGTCATTGGCGCTGGATTAAACGCAACAGGAATGTTTTTCTCAAAACCAGCGTTTATAATATCTTCAATACTGTTTGTTTCGTTCTGCAGCAATATCCAGTCAGACGATTGTGCTGTCATCAAGGCTTGATTTATCTGTTTATGACTGATGCCAAAATTGGCACCAGAGAAGAGCAAAATAGCATTTTCGCCTTGCTCATTAACTTGGATAATAGCGTGGCCACTCGCTATGTCTTGGAAGTTTACATGTTGGCAATCGACGCCGGCTTGCTTAATCTGGTCGACAAACTTTTGATCGTTCGCGTTTACGTTACCGATATGAAATACGCGTGATCCTGCCATTGCACAAGCGATGGATTGATTTGCGCCTTTTCCGCCAAGTACACACTCATATTGCGTAGAGGAGAGGGTTTCTCCCGGCGCTACAAAGTGAGGTAAGGTATACACATGGTCGATATTAATCGAGCCAAAATTAAGAATAGCCATCGATGCTTCCCGTATTTTTATGCTTATTTGGTAAACAAATTGACAAGGTGTGGGTGCCCCCCAAAATGCCGCTGCTCGCTTTTCGTCCGTGTGCCGATATGGACACGGTGGAAGTATCAGCACTACCGTAGGCTTCTCGATACGAGCCGAGCTTGCACAATAGTAATAGAATCAACTTCCTAATTTTATAGCATCGGCCAGGAACATGAAGCGTGCTCGCAAACATCCCAGGAGACCTCGGTGTTAATATTTCACCACCGAGATTGATGGTACATTAAAGCGGGTGCACTTTAAAGGGGCAGGTAAGGCTTGCTCAACAATGAATTTTTGCAGGAGAAAATGAGCGTCTGGGGGTTCACGCCGCAAATAGAACCTTTGTTAAAGGTTCGATATTTTTCGCTAACGTTTCAATATAAGGCACCCTTTGCTACGATTAGGGAATACCAAATTGAAGGGTACAATCAAGTGTCTGCTGACGACTTACGATATGAACAATTTTCGACCATGCTGCAACAGAATGACATCATTGTTGATGCCGCAGAAGTGCATGGAATTTTAACCGGTATGCTTTGTGGTGGCATGAATTTAGATGACCAAGAATGGATTCAAGCGTTGAGTGATGTTATTCATCAGGGCGACAGCTTAGCACCAGTGTGTTTGCAACATATTACCGATATGTACAACAAACTATGCCAAGAGCTGATTGAAGCTGATTTTGCTTTAGTTATGTGTTTACCAGACGACTCAAGCCCAATAAATGATCGAGGTGCAGCCTTAGTCAATTGGGTTCAAGGTTTTCTACTCGGCTTTGGCTTGCATCAAGCCGATTTAACTGCGTGCTCTGACGAGGTTAAAGAAGCCTTGGATGATTTCACTCAAATCGTAAAGCTTGACGAAAAAATGGACGAAACTGAACAAGCAGAGCAGGACTTTTTTGAAGTAGTTGAATACGTTCGCGTAAGTGCCATGATCTGCTTTAATGAATTAGGTAAATCCTTAATTGATTCTCGACAACAATCCCCGGTGATGCATTGATCCCTATTAGCGAATATAAGAACCGCCGCGAAGTCTTGCTGAGTCAAGTGTTGGACGATTCTATAGTAATCGTTCCTGCTGCGACCGAAAAAGTACGCAGTCGAGACACGGAGTATGCGTTTAGGCAAGATAGTGATTTTTATTATTTGACTGGTTTTTGTGAGCCCGAAGCAATCTTAATTTTGTCTAGGTCGTCTGACCGTGAAAATACTCAAAGCATTTTATTTGTGAGAGAGAAAGACGAATTTGCAGAAATTTGGCATGGCAAAAGGCTTGGGTGCCAAGCAGCGCCTGAAGAACTAGGTGTAGATATTGCCTTTGGCTTAAGTGAGCTAGGGGAGCGACTTCCAGAACTCTTGCACAGGCATCAACAGCTTTATTACTCGTTAGGGTGTTCTTCTTACGGTGATAAGATCGTGCAAGGGGCGCTCGAAGCATGCCGCCGTGCGCCTAAACAAAGTCTTGTCGCACCACCTTCGATTCATGACGTGAATAAAATAATCCATGAAATGCGTTTGATAAAGTCTGAGTGTGAAATTGAGGTGATGTCAAAAAGTGCTCAAATATCTGCCGAAGCTCATTGCCTTGCTATGAGAAATTGCCATGCTGGTATGTTTGAATATCAACTTGAAGCGATTATTCTCCATCACTTTGCAATGAACGGAGCCCGCAACGCGGCGTACAATAGCATCGTAGGTGCAGGTGATAATGCATGTATTTTGCATTACACCGAAAACAGCACTGAGTTAAAGCAGGGTGACTTAGTGCTAATAGACGCGGGTTCCGAATTTTATGGCTACGCTGCCGATATTACGCGAACGTTTCCAGTCAGCGGCCGTTTTAATGATGCTCAAAAAGCCATATATCAATTGGTATTAGATGCGCAGAAAGAAGCCTTAGCCACATTGTGTCCGGGAGTATCGATTGCTGATGCAATGAGCTCTGCAGTTAAAGTTATTACTACAGGCTTGATTAGTTTAGGGATACTACAAGGCGACTTAAAAACTTGCATCGAACGGGAAGATTACAAGGCCTTTTTTATGCACGGATTAGGACATTACCTAGGCTTGGATGTGCACGATGTAGGTGACTATAAAGAAAATGGACACGATAAGCTTTTACAAAAAGGTATGATCATTACCGTTGAGCCAGGCCTATATATTCCCAAACATGCCAATGTTCCTGACATATATAAAGGGATTGGAGTTAGGATAGAAGACGACGTTCTTATCACAGAGAATGGTTACAAGGTGCTGACAGGTGGCGTCCCAAAAGAAATTGTAGAAATAGAAGCATTAATGCAGGCTTAACGCAGCTTTAACGAAAACTTTAAAATAGAACAGTGATGGACAAAGAAACAGCAGAATATGATCTCGTAATCATTGGCGGTGGCGTCAGTGGTTGTTTGGCCGCAGTTGCGCTTTCAAAGCATTTTGATCTGAAAATTTTGCTGGTCGAAGCAAAAAAGCTCGAAAGTAAGACCGAGATGAGCCAAGCTGATTCGAATAACCCAGTTATTTCGCATGCGGGCTTTGATGCCCGTGTCATTGCTTTAGGCGCAGAATCTATTCGTAAACTTGACGCACTAGGCATTGATTTGTCACACATACCAGCTCAGCAAATTGACAGTATACATGTGAGTGATAAAGGTCATATCGGTCAAGTGCAGCTTGATGCCAAGGCGTGTAATGTGCCTTACCTCGGCAAAGTAATAGCGCTTGCAGATTTGGGACAAGGATTACTCAGTAAGGTAGAAAGTAGTACCAACATCGATTACTTGTCTTCAATGCAGCTTAGTTCTCAAAAGTCCGAGTTAGACCATCATAAACTTGAGTTTATTTGCGTTGATAAGAGCAATAGCGCCATAGACGAAAAATTAAAAGTGAAGACGAAGCTCGTGCTTTTGTGCGACGGGGGCACTGAGCATAATCGAAAAATGTTTGGGTTTAATGCAGAGCAACTGGATTATCATCAAAGCGCGATCATCACCAATGTACATACCCAGCTTTCTCATCATAATCGTGCATACGAACGCTTTACTAGCACTGGCCCGCTTGCATTCTTACCGATGAGTTACCATAGTGAAAAGCAGAGTTCTTCCATGAATAGCGCAGACTCGAAAACAGCTATGTCTGTTGTATGGTGTGTGGAGCCAGAACAAGTAGAACAGCTCTTGCAGCTTGATGAGAAGACCTTCTTAAAAAACTTAAACGAGGCGTTTTCACAAAAGCTAGGTCGTTTAATTACATGTTCTCGCAGGTATTCTTACCCTTTGAGTCTCAAGCTTTGTAAATCTGTTCGCAAACACAGAGCTCTGGTGATTGGCAACGCTGCTCAAAGCCTTCACCCGATAGCTGGTCAGGGCTTTAATTTAGGCATAAGAGATGTATTTGATCTGATTGAGGTGTACAAAGATGAAGGCTTACAAAAGACATTTGACGACCCAGGCGACTTTAAATACCTAAAGCGTTACGCGATAGCGCGGTCTAAAGATAAAAGCCTTACGATGATGGCCACCGATACGCTGGTGCATCTCTTTTCAAATCACCATGAGCCCTTAGTAGGTGCTCGGAATTTATCTTTGTTGGCAATGAATCAATTTTCGTCGATAAAACGCGAATTTGCCAAATACGCAATGGGAGTAAGAGAATAGTGCCCAGCTCGGCAATTAACAGGCCCAGCCCATCCGTTAAGCATTATGATGTTGTAGTAGTTGGCGCTGGGGTGATAGGACAAAGCATGGCCTTAG
>CBFHTO010000005.1:0-82799 GCA_965658765.1 Glaciecola sp.
CCTCCCGTAGGAGTCTGGGCCGTGTCTCAGTCCCAGTGTGGCTGATCTTCCTCTCAGAACAGCTAGAGATCGTCGCCTTGGTGAGCCTTTACCTCACCAACTAGCTAATCTCGCTTAGGTTCCTCCTCTGGCGTGAGCACAAGTGCCCACTTTTACCCATAGGTAATATGCGGTATTAGCCATCGTTTCCAATGGTTATCCCCCTCCAGAGGGCAGATCCCTAAGTATTACTCACCCGTCCGCCACTCGTCAGCGATTAGCAAGCTAATCCTGTTACCGTTCGACTTGCATGTGTTAGGCCTGCCGCCAGCGTTCAATCTGAGCCATGATCAAACTCTTCAATTAAATATCGAATTACAAATAAATTGTCGTTATGTGACACTCTTAACGAGTGCCCACACAGATTGTCTTGTTATAAATTGTTAAAGAGCGCGTTTGGGGCTGTGCCTCAAACGGGATGCGAATTCTACTTCAATCGCATCTGGTGTCAAGCCTTAATTTTTACTTTTTCAAATTGAACTTATGTTGCGTCCTTAAAGTCTCAAATTGGTATTTAAAGATGCGTTCAAAAAGCGACTTAACACTTCTTCTCTCGAAGAGGCGCGCATTGTATTCGGAATTGCAAAAAGGTCAATGATAATCTGAAAATAAATTGTTTTTTTTAATAAAAGCGCGTAGTTTTACAAAAATTCAACAATCCAATTACCGAAGAATTACAAACAGTCGATATATATGATGTCGACCGACATAACGTAATAAAACAGCCGAATTTTAGGCGAGGTAACACTATGTACAAAACGTTTATGACTATATCTATCGCTATAAGCGCTATTTTTTTACATCCCGCCGTATTATGGGCAAAAACAAATGTAGAGTTGATTGAGCCGACCAGCCAGTCTATACAGTTTTTCAAAAAGCAGGTCGAATCGAGCAGTTCAGTTTCGAGCGCTCTCAAAGCAGTTATTGAAAGATACCCTCATAAAACGACAGATTTTGTATCAATAGCCTTCAAAACGTTTCCCGATAATTATAAAGAGATAATTTCAGTTAGTGTTAGCGAACAACCAATGTTTGTTGATGAAATCATCATGGTTGCTAACGAATACAATGTCGCTAACGTTACCGACATAATCGAAATCGCCGTCAACGCTGAACCTAGTTACGCAGGCCTTGCCACTAAAGCAGCATGCAAATACAAACCCAATGAGTTTAATAACATTATTAAAAGTGCGGTAAATGCAGAGCCAGACTCAGCCGACCAAATCGCTCAAAAATTAGTGAGCGCTTATCCTTCCAAAACCATTGAAATTTTGGTGACTACAATTAAGGAAGTCCCTTACGTAGGTAAATACGTACTCGAAGCAATGTTAGCCACGGTTAATGATGACAAATTATCCGAAGACATGATCATTGCCTCGGTTGAACAATTAGCGCAATATCCAGATGCTATTGAGCGAGTAATAGAGCTAGCCAAACAAAATGACATTGAAGCAAGCAAGATTAAAGAAAGCGCTTTAAGAAGTGGACTTGATACAGAATCTGTTAACGCTTTGTTGCTCGATTACTAATCCAGCTTAGCGACATGCTATCTGATCTCTGAAAGCACCTTATAACTCTTGGTAATTGTTCAGCAAAGATATTTGCTCTACTGGTCTGAGTCTATACGCAAACGCTTCAATGCCGCGTTATCTTTGTAGCTGTGTTAAACGGCTGTTCCATGTAGAAAAATTTTGCTCAAAAAATGTTTGTAATTCAGGTTCAGTAAATTCTGTATCGAGTAAAGCAACAACACTTAAAACACAATGTTCACTGCACTTAAATGAGGTTTGTTGTTCAAGCAGTTTGGTGTTAATAGAAATTGTTTTATGCAACACATCAAACAAACTCAACTGATTCAATAATTCCATTACATTTATACCGAGCTGAAAACTATTGATTGGAGGAACTATTTCTGCGCGATAGGTGATTGTCCTTCTCTCTTTATCTAGCTTATCCTCAGCTCTTCTTAAGTCGCGCAGGCTTGCATTACTCTGTTTGACTAAATACTCTGCGTTAGCTACAAAAATATTGAGTTCATGCTTTGGAATTGATTTATTTAAATACGTACTTAAAATTGTACTCGCGTTTCGTATGATATCCTTAAAACGTGGGCCAAGAATCTTCGAATGAGCTCTAAGCGCTATAAGTATATTCATTAGTTTTTCTATTACTATTATTTGACTCGCGTGCTTATCAGACCTTGTTAGTGCGTCTTTAAGCTCTCCTAAAAGACGATAGCTTGTCTTTATATTACTTTCAAAAAGCGCACCATCACAGAGTTCTCTTAGGTTAATTAAGACAATTTCTATTTTTTGTTCTAACTCTAATGTATCGAGGTTATTTTTTTTCATTGTGAATCAAAAAGACGACGTAGACCGTTGTCATTACAGTAGCTGATAAGATAGTCCGATAAATTAATTAGCTCAAGTCTATGCTTACTACTACTTGCTATCAATAGCCACTGAACTCCATATGAATCGATTTCACTTACTTGACTCAAATCCAGTGAAATTTTTGTACCGACATTTTCTAGATGGTGTCTATCTGACACGCTGGGTAAGTACAGGTCCAACATTTGACTATGCTCGATACACAAGTTTGGAAGAATATTAGCATCACCATCAGCATTCTTCTCGTCGTCATTACTTTGGCTATATTTCACGAATACCTTAAAAAATTACTATACTAAAGTATATATTTGTATATAATCTGTGTTGGGAGATATTAGTTATCGCAAGCCTACCAAGCTATAAGTAAATCTACTTAAATCTTCGGATATGGACATTTTAGTCTTGTGTACGATTAAAATATTCGCTTAGAATTCTCGCGCATAGTCTAGCTTATGTACTTGTTTTAATGTGAAAAAGTGAATTAACAAAAAGGATGCAAGCGATGAATAAGTCACCAACTGTTTATTTAGTCGATGACGATGAGTTGATACTAGAAACATTATCGAATGTCTTTTTCGCAGAGGGCTACCTAGTGAAAAGCTTTTCTAGTAGCCAAGCTTTTTTGAATCACACAATCAGTGAGCCAAATGCATGCATCATTTTAGACCTAAAAATGCCTCAACATGACGGCATCGAAATTCATCGCCATCTTAATGAACATGGCTCTTGCATACCAATCATCTATTACACTGGGCGTGCTGACATTCTTAGCGCAGTTGAGGTAATGGAAGAAGGGGCAGTAACTCTTCTTCAAAAACCAATATCAACAGACCTACTATTGAGCAAGACTAAACAAGCTATCAATGAAAACGTAAAACGCTTAGAAGAGCTTGAAGAGAAGATATCTGCAAAAAATAAATTGCTAAAACTTACAAATCGTGAACTTGACGTAGCGAAATTAGTTTCCGAGGGTCTCTCTGCAGCGGCGATCGGTGAGAAGTTGTTTATCAGCAGTCGCACAGTGGAAGCTCATAAAGCAAGTATTTTTCAAAAAATCAACACCAAGTCTGTAGCAGCCTTAACTAGGCTTGTTATTTTTGCGGAATCTCTAGACTAGTTTCATTTGAAGAGGAAATGCTTTCTAACGCAGTAGCTTATTGAATACTGGTTGGTAGGGTCATCGCAACAGTTGTTCCCTCATCTAGTTTAGACGTAATTTTAATGTCACCTTTAGACTGCCTTACAAAACCAAAAACCATGCTTAAGCCCAATCCAGTGCCCTCACCGTCGCCTTTAGTAGTGAAAAATGGCTCGAATACTTTATCAATTAAATTTTCGGGTATGCCTTTTCCATTATCTTCAACTAATAGCTCGATATAATCCTTTGCTGTTTGCTCAACTCCGCTTGTTTCAAGATAGCGTAGAGTTAATCGAACCCGACCTTTTTCACTTATTGCGTCCTTTGAATTTAAACACATGTTTACCAATGCGTTTTGAAACAGGCTGGGATCTATATGTGCGACGACGTCAGTAGAATAGGGTTCAACAAGTAGCTCTATGTTTTCGCCCAAAGTTGTTCGTAGTAATTCAACTGATTCCTGTAAAAGTTCAGTGACGTTTACTGTCTTTGCTCTCAAGGCTTGTTTACTCGCAAAGGTAAGTAACTGATGATTTAATCTCGCACCTCGGGTAGTCGCTTTTAATACTAAATTGTTGATTCTTTGAATTTCATCTTGAGAAATTGAACCACTAAAGAGTTGCTTTTGGATTAATTCAATATTGCTACTAATAACTGTGAGAAGGTTATTGAAATCATGAGCAACTCCGCCAGTTAATCTTCCCAAAGATTCCATTTTCATTGACTGGAACCTTTGATTATCTAGCTCTTTCTTCTCTGTTACATCTCTGAGAATAACTGCGATAAAATTTTCTTTTTCCGTCATCGACTCAGAACCAGATTCCCACATCGAAAACACACGTCCAGATAACCACCTGTAACTTCCGTCAACTGCTAACACTCTTAACTCTAGATCCTGTGCTGAACGCTTGGCAGACTCTCTGGCATTTATCCAGATGCTTAAGTCTTCCGGGTGAATGATTTTAGAAAAAAATTCATTTAAGTTCTCATTTTTAGCCATTTTTTTAGCAAGCAGTAAGTCCTGCATTGCATGAGAACAATACAAAACATTATTACTATAACTGTACTCTAACCAAAAAATGTCGTCTGAATAGCGTAAGAGCTTTAAAAACCTCTGCTCACTCAATAAAAGATGTCTGTCGGCTAAAAATCGTTTACGGTCTGTTAAAAACAAGCTAATCAAAAGACCTAATAACAATATACCACTTACCACTAAAAGAAATGTAAACCAAAACGCTAGTTTACTGTTTTGTATTTCTAGACTACTTGCAAGCTCATACTGTAATGTCTTTGTTTGCTTTCTTATTTGATAAATTTTCTGCCTTAAAAGTAAATATTCATCAACCTGTTGGTTCTTTGCTAAGTCTTCAACTACAAACAAACTTTCAATATTTTCTTTAAGTTCGATAGTATCAACACGCGGGCTGACACTGGATGCAACGTTTTCGTAACTGCTTAAGGCTTGCCTTAAAAGCGTGATACCTAATTGTTCTTCCCAAGGTTTATTAGGGGCCTTTGATAATGATAGATGTAACAAACCATAGTTGAAATCATTTTCAGCACGCTCCAATGTTTTCACTAATTGGATATGAGTGAGTGATTGTTTTTTGTGATTATCGTAAAGCAAGGCCAAGGCTAAAAGTGAGGCTACCAATAGAACGATGCTCACATTGAGAGCGTATTTTCTTTTCGATAATGATGTATTGACCCCAAAGAATTTCAACTACTGCAACCTTCTCTTATGTTTGAGTTAGCACGAATAAGCTCAAAACCATAACGCTCAAATTCAGCGAGAAGCCCTGTATCACGCAAAACTTGATGCTGTGCTTTGTTCCATTTCTTCACTAAATTCTTTTGAGCTGAATTGAATCCAAATGCAAAAGAATGTTCTTTTGTTGGTAAAAGGTCAGTTTGTAAAACAGTAAATGTTTTTCTGTTTTGTTCCATCAAATACGTCAGACTGGGAATCGTCATTATCAGATATTTAGCTTGTTCATTTATTAAGCTCAAAGCACCTAACTGGGTAGTTTCAGCCGCAATAATGTCGTCGTCGCTAACGATAGAAGAAAGTTCTTTTTGTTCTAGTGAACCATCTAAAACTGCGTAGTTGTTTAATACTTGTTGTTTTTTTGATTTCTCGGAAGTGATTTGTTGACCTTCTGAAGCCAAGGTCAATAGACCAACAGAAGCTTTGCCTATAGGGGCGCTAAAACAGACTGTTTGCTTGCGCTCTTCTGTGATCGTTAAGCCGTTTGCAATAACATCTATGTGCCCACGCTCTAATGCTGGGATTAAATCATCAAAGCTACTGAGTACCCAAGTTGCTCTAACACCCATCCTATCTACAACGCGTTTAGCGAATTCTGGAAAAACGCCTGTCGGCTCTCCATGACCGCCAGCTACTGAAAATGGTGGGTCGTTGGTATATCCAATAACCAAGTGCTGCGTTTGCTCTTTTTCTTTGCATCCTGATATGAGCAAACAACAAAGTAGCAGATACCGCACTCCATCGCTTAAAAAACTTAACACAAATAACCTTATAAACCGGTAAACAGAAGTAAGGCTATTACAATGTTTTGTTACGCACATCTGTATATATACCTATATTGCAGGTATAAAAAAACCCAGCATAATGCTGGGTTTTTACATTTGAGTAAGCACGTATAATGTGCTTATCTAATTACTCTTCAGTTGCTTCTACTTCTTCTGCAACAACTTCGGTAATTGGTCTATCAACTAGTTCAACAAAGGCCATTGGCGCTTTATCACCGGTACGTAAACCACACTTCAATATGTGACTATATCCGCCTGGACGTGCCTCATAACGAGGACCTAGTTCATTAAACAATTTTCCAACCACTTCTTTATCACCTGTTCTTGCCATAGCAAGACGACGATTTGCAACACTGTCTTGCTTAGCTAAGGTGATTAGCGGCTCTATTACTCTACGCAGTTCTTTCGCTTTAGGCAAAGTTGTCTTTATAACTTCGTGTTTAACCAATGAACCAGCCATGTTTTTAAACATAGCTTGGCGATGGCTACTATTGCGGTTTAACTGCCTACCACTCTTACGATGGCGCATAGCTCTATCCTTCTTTACAAATCAGTTAATACTACCTGATTAATCTTTTTCAGCGATTGACTCTGGTGGCCAGTTCTCTAGGCGCATGCCAAGAGATAAACCACGTGAAGCAAGTACATCTTTTATTTCTGTAAGCGACTTCTTACCTAAATTAGGCGTTTTAAGAAGTTCAACTTCAGTACGCTGTACCAAGTCACCAATATATTGAATAGCTTCCGCTTTCAAACAATTTGCAGAACGTACGGTCAACTCTAAATCGTCCACTGGACGTAATAAAATTGGATCAAATTCTGGCTTCTCTTCCTTCTGTTCAGGCACTGAGATGTCACGTAATTCTACGAAAGCATCTAACTGCTCTACAAGGATGGTAGCCGAACGACGAATGGCTTCCTCAGGATCTAATGTTCCGTTGGTTTCCATATCAATAATCAACTTATCCAAGTCAGTGCGTTGTTCAACACGGGCCGACTCTACTGAATAAGAAATACGTTCTACTGGGCTGAATGAAGCGTCTACTAACAAACGACCAATTGGGCGATCATCATCTTCAGAGGAACGACGAGTGGCTGCTGGAACATAACCACGCCCCATCTCGACCTTTATTCGCATGCTTAACTCGGCTTCGCCAGTCAATGTGCAAATTAGGTGCTCAGGGTTAACGATTTCTACGTCACCATCGTGCTGAATGTCGCCGGCAAGAACGGGGCCTGCACCAGATTTAACTAGTGTAAGTGTCGCTTCCGTTTTGTTTTCTAACTGAACTGCCAAGCCCTTGAGATTAAGCAGTATTTCTAAAACGTCTTCTTGCACGCCTTCTTTCGCAGTATACTCATGAAGCACACCATCGATTTCTACTTCTGTAACCGCACAACCGGGCATAGAAGAAAGTAAAATTCGACGGAGAGCATTACCTAAAGTGTGGCCAAAACCACGCTCTAAAGGCTCTAGTGTAACTTTTGCACGAGTAGATGAAACATTCTCAATTTCAACTAGTCTTGGCTTTAGGAATTCGGTCACTGAACCCACAATGTATCCTCTTTAGTTAGTCTTTACTTAGAGTAAAGTTCGACAATCAACTGCTCGTTTATTTCTGCTGACAAGTCTGTTCTTTCTGGAACACGCTTAAAAGTGCCTTCCATTTTATTGTTGTCAACTTCCAACCATGTTGGCTTTTCGCGTTGTTCGGCTAATTCTAGTGCCGCAACAATACGCGCTTGCTTTTTAGCTTTTTCACGAACAGCAACTACATCTTCCGCTTTTACATTGAAAGATGGGATATTCACTACTTGACCGTTTACAAGGATTGCCTTGTGGCTTACTAGTTGACGTGCTTCAGCACGAGTACTAGCAAAACCCATACGGTAAACAACGTTATCTAAGCGTTGTTCAAGAAGCTGTAACAAGTTTTCACCTGTATTGCCTTTTAAACGGGCTGCTTCTTTATAGTAGTTTCTAAACTGCTTTTCTAATACGCCATACATACGACGTACTTTTTGCTTTTCACGTAACTGAACACCATAGTCAGATAGACGGCCTCTACGGGCACCATGCTGACCTGGAGCAGTTTCTATTTTACATTTACTATCAATTGCTCGTACGCCGCTTTTAAGGAACAGGTCGGTTCCTTCACGACGACTTAGTTTGAGTTTTGGACCCAAATATCTTGCCATGATTCTTCTCCAACTGCTCGCTTATACGCGACGCTTTTTAGGTGGACGACAACCATTGTGTGGTATTGGCGTCACGTCTGTAATATTAGTGATTTTGTATCCAGTTGCATTTAGTGCACGGATAGCTGATTCACGGCCTGGACCAGGACCTTTCACGAACACTTCAATGTTCTTAAGGCCATACTCTTGAGCTGCAACGCCCGCTCTCTCTGCAGCAACCTGTGCCGCAAACGGAGTTGATTTTCTCGAGCCACGGAAACCAGAACCACCTGAAGTGGCCCACGATAATGCGTTGCCTTGGCGGTCAGTGATCGTCACTATTGTGTTGTTGAAAGAAGCATGGATGTGAGCCATACCATCTGCAACTTGACGTTTGGCGCGCTTACGCGTGCGTGTAGGTGTTTTAGCCATAACTTAACTCCCTCGCTTACTTTTTAATAGGTTTACGAGGACCTTTACGGGTACGCGCATTAGTTTTAGTGCGCTGACCACGTAGAGGTAAGCTACGACGGTGGCGTATACCACGGAAGCAACCTAGGTCCATCAAACGTTTAATACTCATCGAGACTTCACGGCGTAAATCACCTTCTACAGTAAATTTAGCTACTTCGTCACGAAGTTTATCGATTGTTGTCTCATCCAATTCTTTGATCTTGGTAGACTCTGAAACACCTGCGTTTACACAGATTTCCTTTGCTCGGGTTGAACCGATTCCATAAATGGATTGCAAAGCAATAACTGTATGCTTGTGCTCAGGAATGTTAATGCCAGCGATACGGGCCATTAACAGCACTCCTCTTAATTATAGTTACTAGCCTAAAAAGCCCGATAGGATACTTACCCAGTAACAAAATTGCAAATAAGGTTTTAGGGCTCATACCGCCAGTACAGCGGTATGATAATAAAAACCAGTTGAATGTCTCTATCTCAAGAGACGATTAACCTTGCCTTTGCTTATGCTTAGGCTCTACACAGATCACTCTAACAACGCCGTTACGTTTTATGATCTTGCAGTTACGGCAAATCTTTTTAACGGATGCACGAACTTTCATCACATCACTCCGTAGTGGACTAACTAAAAGGCTAGCCTTTTAAGTTAGCTTTCTTAAGAACATCCCCATATTGATGAGACATCAAGTGGGTCTGCACCTGCGCCATAAAATCCATTACTACTACGCAAATTATCAGTAGCGACGTTCCACCGAAGTAAAACGGCACATTGAACCATAGTAATAAGAACTCAGGCACCAAACAAACAAAGGTAATATAGAGAGCACCAGCTAAGGTCAACCTTGTCATCACTTTATCTATATATCGTGATGTTTGCTCGCCGGGACGAATCCCAGGAACAAAAGCGCCAGATTTCTTTAAATTATCAGCGGTTTCGCGCGGATTAAACTGCAACGCTGTATAAAAGAAGCAAAAGAATATTATGGTTACCGCATATAACATTACGTACAAAGGCTGCCCGGGAGACAGTAATAATGAAATGTCAGCTAGAAATGAAAAGTTTTCATTTTGGCCAAGCATCCCAGATAATGTACTCGGGAACAAAATAATACTTGATGCAAAGATTGGTGGGATAACTCCCGCCATATTTACCTTAAGTGGTAAATGTGAACTTTGAGCAGCAAATACTTTTCTGCCTTGCTGTCTTTTCGCATAGTTTACAACTATACGGCGCTGAGCACGCTCAACGAAGACAACCAAATAAGTCAATGCAATGATAATCGCACCTAATATAAACAAGAATAGCAGATTTATATCACCTTGCCGTGCTTGTTCTGCAGTTTGACCGATTGCCGTTGGCAACCCAGCGACAATACCTGCAAAAATTAGGATAGAAATACCGTTTCCGATGCCTCTTTCGGTTATTTGCTCACCTAACCACATTAAAAACATGGTTCCGGTAACCAAACTCACCACCGCTGTAAAATAGAAAGCTAAGCCAGGATTTATCACTAAGCCAGGAATCATAGACGGTAAACCAGTTGAAATCCCAATTGATTGGAAAGTCGCAAGTACTAACGTTAAGTAACGTGTGTACTGACTGATTTTACGTTGGCCAGATTGGCCTTCTTTCTTTAATTCCTTAAACGGCTCATGCACAGCTGCTAATAGCTGCATGATAATGGACGCTGTGATGTAAGGCATAATACCCAACGCCAATACAGATGCTCTTTCTAGAGCCCCACCCGAAAACATGTTAAACATGCCCACGATGGTCCCTGTTTGTTGTTCAAATATCTGTGACAACACATTGGAATCTATACCGGGAATCGGAACATACGACCCAAGCCTAAACACAATGATTGCGCCAAGCACAAACAACAGTCTTGAACGCAATTCGCCCAATCCGCCGCCTGTACTTGTACCCTGTCCTGGTTTCGCCATTTAGCTTATTCCTCTACTTTACCGCCAGCAGCGTTAATTGCTTCAAGTGCGCCTTTGGTCACTTTCAAACCATTAACAGTAACCGCTCGGTTAATTGAGCCGCTTAAGATTACTTTGACGTTTTGCATTTCTTTCTTAACAAGACCAGCGGCTTTCAAAGTTTCTAAAGAAACGATGTCACCTTCGACCTTGGCAATTTCGCTCAAAGTTACTTGGTCTGTTACAAATGATACGCGAGACTTAAAACCGAACTTAGGTAAGCGGCGTTGAATAGGCATTTGACCGCCTTCAAAACCAGGCTTAACCGATCCGCCAGAGCGGCTTTTTTGGCCTTTATGACCACGTCCACCGGTTTTTCCAAGCCCTGAACCGATTCCTCGGCCTACACGCTTACCAGATTGTTTAGCTCCAGGTGCAGGAGCAATAGTATTTAATTTCATTTTTTACTCCTCCACTATCTCAACCATGTAATTAACACGGTTTACCATTCCACGAACAGATGGTGTATCTTCTAATTCACGAACATGACCGATTTTACGTAAGCCTAGACCAACCAAGGTTGCTTTATGCTTAGGCAATCGACCAATAGAGCTTTTAACTTGCTTTACTTTAATCGTCTTTGCCATGTTCAATTACCCCAAAATTTCGTCTACTGGCAATCCACGTTTTGCTGCAACTTGCTCAGGAGAATTCATCTCAACAAGAGCATTAATCGTCGCGCGAACCACGTTAATTGGATTGGTAGAGCCGTAACACTTTGAAAGAACGTTTTGTACGCCTGCTACTTCAAGTACAGCACGCATTGCACCACCGGCAATAATACCAGTACCTTCTGATGCTGGTTGCATGTATACCTTAGAGCCAGAGTGACGTCCTTTGATAGGATGTTGTAATGTATTACCGTTTAGATCGATATTTACAAGGTTGCGACGCGCTTTTTCCATTGCCTTTTGTATGGCGGCTGGAACTTCGCGTGCTTTACCGTAACCGAAACCTACACGGCCATTACCATCGCCAACTACCGTTAATGCAGTAAAGCTGAAAATACGTCCACCTTTTACCACTTTAGAAACACGGTTTACAGCGATTAGTTTTTCTAACAGGTCGCCCTGTTGTTGAACTTCTACTTTAGCCATTTTAAACTCCTAGAACTGAAGGCCCGCTTCGCGAGCGGCATCAGCCAGTGCTTTCACACGACCGTGATATTTAAATCCACTTCTATCGAAAGCAACGGTTTTAACGCCTTTTTCAATAGCTCGTTCTGCGATCGCCTTACCTACTGCTGCTGCAGCCGCTGCATTGCCTGTCGCCGAAAGTTCACCTTTGATGTCTTTCTCGACAGTTGACGCCGCCGCTAATACTTCAGAACCGCTTGCAGCGATTAACTGAGCATAAATGTGGCGTGGTGTACGGTTTACTACCAAGCGAATCGCTTCTAGTTCACTGATCTTCTTACGAGCGCGAGTTGCGCGACGTAAGCGAGCTGTTTTCTTATCCATATCACCCACCTACTTTTTCTTAGCTTCTTTACGACGAACAACCTCATCAGCATAACGAACACCTTTACCTTTATAAGGCTCTGGTGGACGGTAAGCGCGGATGTTAGCTGCAACCTGACCCACTACCTGCTTATCAATGCCTGAAACAACGATTTCAGTTTGCGTAGGAGTCTGAACAGTAATGCCTTCAGGCATTTCATAAACAACAGGATGTGAAAAGCCTAGCGTAAGGTTAAGTTTGCTACCTTGTGCATTTGCACGATAACCAACACCATTCAGCTGAAGTTTCTTCTCAAAACCTTTAGTTACACCAGTTACCATATTGTCTAATAACGAACGAGCAGTACCAGCTTGAGCCCAACCGTTTGCAGCGCCTTCAACAGGCTCTACTTTCAGTTCGTTCTCTTCTTGCTTAACCGCAACTGCGTCATTAAATATACGAGTTAGTGAACCTTTACTACCTTTTACTGTAACTTCTTGTGAGGCTATAGATACTTCTACACCAGACGCGATCGTTACAGGAGCTTTTGCTATACGTGACATTTAATATTCCTCCGTTACGCTACATAACCGATGATCTCACCGCCCATGCCAGCTTTACGCGCTGCACGGTCAGTCATCACACCTTTTGAGGTAGACACGATAGCAATCCCGAGTCCGCCAAGTACCTTCGGTAACTCATCTTTTTTCTTATAGATGCGTAAACCAGGACGGCTAACTCTTTCAATTGTATCTATTACTTTTTTACCTTCGAAATATTTCAAGCTAACTTCTAAAGTTGGCTTTGCATCGTCAGTAACTGTAAACCCTTCAACATAACCTTCTGCTTGCAATAACTTTGCAATCGCAACACGTACTTTTGAAGAAGGCATTGTGACTGAAACTTTAGAAGCCTGTTGGCCATTTCGAATTCGGGTAAACATATCCGCGATAGGATCTTGCATGCTCATATCTGCTACTCCTTACCAGCTGGCTTTTTTAAGGCCAGGGACCTCACCACGCATTGCAGCTTCACGAAGCTTAATACGAGAAAGACCGAATTTGCGTAGGAACCCATGTGGACGACCAGTAACACGACAACGATTTTGTTGACGTGAACGAGACGAATCACGTGGAAGTTGTTGTAGCTTAAGAACAGCGTCCCAGCGCTCTTCTTCTGAAGCATTCACATCGTTGATTATCGCTTTAAGCGCATCACGTTTTGCTGAATACTTCTTAACCAGCTTAGCACGCTTTACTTCACGCGCTTTCATTGATTCTTTTGCCATAACCCTACACCTTATTTTCTAAACGGGAAGCTGAATGCACTCAATAGAGCATGTGCTTCATCGTTAGTTTTTGCACTGGTAGTGATAGTAATATCCATACCGCGTACCTTATCCACTTTATCGAAATCGATTTCAGGGAAGATGATCTGCTCGCGCACACCCATGCTATAGTTGCCTTGCCCATCAAATGATTTAGGGTTAAGACCACGGAAGTCACGGATACGTGGAATAGTGATAGAAATAAGTCTTTCTAAAAATTCCCACATACGCTCACCGCGTAGGGTTACTTTACAGCCAATCGGATAACCTTCACGGATTTTAAAACCCGCTACAGATTTTCTAGCAACAGTGACTACTGGTTTTTGACCAGCTATAGCAGCCATATCAGCTTGCGCTGCTTCTAGCACTTTTTTGTCTGCTACTGCTTCACCTAAACCCATGTTTAAGGTGATCTTTTCAATCCGAGGGACTTGCATGACGCTTTTGTATCCGAACTGCTTCGCAAGATCAGCTACTACTGTTTCTTTATAGAAATCATGCAGTTTCGCCATCGTACTCTCCAATATAGTTATTAAACTAAGTCGCCGTTAGATTTAAAGAAACGAACTTTCTTTTCATCTTCTACACGGAAACCTACGCGATCTGCTTTACCCGTTGCCGGGTTAACAACCGCTACATTTGAAACATGAATAGAAGCTTCTTTGTCAATGATGCCACCAGGCTCGCCCGCTTGCGGGTTTGGCTTTTGGTGTTTCTTAACAACATTAACGCCTTCTACGTATACACGGTCTTCAGATGGTAAAACGCGCAAAACTTTGCCTTGTTTACCTTTGTCTTTACCCGCTATTACGACTACTTCATCATCACGACGAATTTTATTAGCCATTATCGTGACTCCTTATAGTACCTCTGGGGCCAATGAAATGATCTTCATGAAAGAATCTCCACGAAGCTCACGAGTGACCGGGCCAAAGATACGCGTGCCAATAGGTTGCTTGTTTGCGTTAAGCAAAACAGCTGCGTTGTTATCAAAACGGATAGTTGAACCATCAGCTCGACGTACGCCTTTCCTAGTACGCACCACCACTGCATTCAAAACGTCACCTTTTTTAACTTTACCGCGAGGAATTGCTTCTTTGACGGTAACTTTAATGATGTCGCCTATATGTGCATAACGGCGATGCGAGCCACCTAGAACCTTAATACACTGAACCCTGCGAGCGCCCGAGTTATCGGCAACGTCCAGGTTAGTTTGCATTTGGATCATGTTAGTGCTCCGCTGTTAAATATTATGACTCTCACGAGTCTCTAAGCTGCTATTTTTAATTCAAATTTTTTACAAAAAGATTAAAAATAGACCATACCCCCACAAAAAGGGCGCGAAACTATAACAGAAAAGAGTGTGTACGTGTAGTGTAAATTAAAGAAAATCCTCGATTAATTGCTAATCGAGGATTTTGAGGTCGAAACATTTATTTTAAGGCAAATACAATCTAAGTTTTAATGCCCTGTCGCATTATTTCAAACAAACAAATCCCAGAGGCGACCGAGACATTAAGGCTGCTAACACTTCCAGCCATGGGCAACTTGACCAATTCGTCACACGTTTCACGTGTCAGTCGGCGCATCCCACTGCCCTCTGCACCCATAACAAGCGCAATTGGCCCTGAAAACTCATAGTCATAAATTAAGATGTCAGCTTCCCCTGCAGTGCCAACCACCCATACGCCTTTTTCTTGCATTATTTTTAAGGTGCGCGCTAAATTCGTCACTTGAATTAATGGCACTGTTTCAGCAGCCCCCACAGCGACCTTTCTAACTGTCGCCGTCAACTGTGCTGATTTGTCTTTTGGTACTATGATTGCCTGCGCCCCAACTGCATCGCAATTACGCAAACAAGCGCCCAAGTTATGTGGGTCGGTCACGCCGTCTAAAACCAAAAATAGAGGCTTCTCGTGTTCTTCCAATATTTTATCTAAGTCGTGTTCATCAAGAGCTTTTAAAGGCTTACACATTGCCACAATGCCCTGATGTTTCTCGCCATGGGTTTTATCATCGAGGGTTTTTCTATGAACAAACTGCACCGAAATCCTAAACTTTCTTGCTATATTCACAATCGAATTCAAACGCTCATCATTGCGTCCCTTCGACACCATTATTTCTAAAATGCGCTCAGGTTGTTTATCACAAACTGCTTGAATAGCGTGAATACCGTAGATTAATTCGTTCTGTGCCATGCTTTGATTTATATCCTGTTTTCGCGGAACTTATTTCCGAGAGCGACGAGTTTTGTGCTTCGAGGCCTTACTGCTTTTTTTCGCTGGCCCTGCGCGTTTTTTACCCACTCTGTTTTTCTTGTTGTCGACACTTGTCTTTTTATCAGAAGAGCTTTTTGCCGGCGCATGCTTTGCACCACCTTTGTGTGACTTGTGAGACGATTTTGACTTACTTTTGCGTTGATTTTTTTCTAAACCATCAATCATCAAGTCAATTTTTCGGTCATCTAAATTGACTGAAGCTACTTTTACGCGCAACGGATCACCCAAGCGGAAGACTAAACCAGAGCTTTCACCAACCAGACACTGGCGTTCGTCGTCATAGCGATAATAATCGTTTTGCAAAGAAGTTATATGCACTAAACCGTCTATTTGATATTCAATCAGACGTACGAACAACCCAAAATTGGTGACAGATGCAACCACTCCATCAAACACGCTACCAACGTGATCCAACATGAATTCACACTTTAACCAATCAGCTACGTCTCTCGTTGCATCGTCTGCTCTGCGTTCAGCTGTAGAGCATTGCTCACCCAATTGCTCAATCTCTTGTTCGCTGTATAACTTGGCACCTTTACATATTTTCTTAGCGGCTTCTTTATTGATCAGGGCCTTGATGACTCTGTGGACGATAAGATCAGGATAGCGTCTGATAGGAGACGTAAAATGAGCGTAGGCGTCCAGTGCTAATCCGAAGTGCCCTATATTATTACCATCATAGATGGCTTGTTTCATTGACCTGAGCAACATGGTCTGAATCAATTCTTTGTCCAAACGATGTTCAACTTTTGCGGCAAGCTTGGCAAAGTCTTTCGGCTCTGGCTCTTTTGTAAAAGTCGTTTCGACTCCAACCTCCGACAAATAAGATAGAAAACTAGACAAACGGTCTTCATCTGGCCTGTCGTGAACTCGAAATAAAGCTTGAGCCTCATGTTTTTCTATGAACTTAGCCGCACAGACATTGGCCATAATCATGCATTCTTCGATGATCATATGGGCGTCATTACGGACTAAGGGCACAATATTGTCGATTTTGCGCTGCGCATTAAAAATAAACTTAGTTTCTTGGCTTTCAAATTCAATTGCGCCTCGCGCTTGGCGAGAGCTTTTTAAGGCTTTATACAATGAATACAACTGCTTTAAATCAGCGACTTGAGCGGCATATCGTTGGTTTAATACTTCATCGCCTTGCAAAATTTGCCATACTTTTGTGTATGTTAAGCGAGCGTGTGAACGCATTACAGCTTCATAAAACTGATAATCTTGAAGTTTACCCGATGAATCTATACTCATCTCGCAAACCATGCAGAGGCGGTCGACATTTGGGTTTAGAGAACATAAACCATTAGATAATACCTCTGGCAGCATTGGGATTACTTGTTCAGGAAAATAGACTGACGTTGCTCGATTTTGCGCTTCTTGGTCAAGTGCTGTTCCAAGTTTTACATATGAACTTACGTCTGCGATCGCTACCCAAAGAGTAAAATCACCAGAATCACCGACTTTACAATGCACCGCATCATCAAAATCCCGAGCATCCTCACCGTCAATAGTTACAAGCGGTAAGTCACGTAAATCTACTCTGCCTTCTTTTGCTTCCTCTGATACTTCCTCGGTAAACTTTTCGACGTAGCGCGTAACCGCAGCAGGCCATTCATGGGGAATATCAAAGTTGCGCAAAGCGGTTTCGATTTCCATACCCGGAGCCATATGCTCACCTAAGACTTCTGTTATTACGCCAGTAGGACTCTGGTTACGCGAAGGGCGCTGTTTGATATCTAAGACCACTACATTGCCTTGGCGTGCTCCTTTATTATCGGCTTTTGCAACGAGGAATTCGTGAGGCAATCGACCATCATCCGGTACGACCATGCCTACACCGTGTTCACTAAAATATCGACCTACGATTGGTTCTGAACGTGGTTCAACGATTTTAATGACTTTGCATTCAATCCGCCCCTTGCGATCTGGTGCTCCTTGCACCACCTCTACGATATCACCATGTAAAACTGTTGCCATTTGATGAAAGGGAAGAAATAAGTCTTTCTCGGTATCAGAGTGTTTTAAAAAACCAAAGCCATCTCGATGCCCTATGACTCTGCCTTGTATGATTTCGTTTTGAGCTTGAACTTCGTACTTTTTCTGTCTGTTGAATAGTAACTGACCTTCTCGCTCCATCGCTCGAAGCCTTCGTTGCAAGCCTATACGTTGTTGCTCATCAGTCGCATTTAAGATTTCGCAAACCTGCATAAAGGACAAGGCTTTACCTTCCTTTTGAAAAATTGAGAGTAAATATTCTCTACTTGCTACAGGATTTTCGTATTTATTTTGTTCGCGCTTGAAATGTGGGTCAGAACTCATAAGCAGTGACCGTTGTGGATATGTATATTTGTTTTCATAGCGTTAAGTATAAAGCATTCACGGGCTTAATGACATCGGTATGATGAAGCCCACTGTAGCTTAATCGTAATGAATTAAATAACAACAGATAATGTGTAATGTTTCAAAATTCTTGTGTAGTTAAGTGCACCGTGTTCGAACAGCACTTGCCACAAATAGTCCTTTCTGCAGAGCTTCTTCTACATTTTCCGCACTAGCAAGTGACACTCCCATTCTTCGCTTACCTTTGACTTCAGGCTTGCCAAAGATTCGTAGGTCAGTATTACTAAGACTGAGGGCTTCGGACAAATTAGAAAACTCTACATTATTTGAGTCACCTTCTACTAGAAGTGCAACAGACACTGAAGGCAATCTAAAGCCAATATTGGGGATCGGTAAACCCAAAAAAGCTCTCACATGCAAAGCAAATTCTGATAAATCTTGCGATATTAGCGTCACCATGCCAGTGTCGTGAGGTCGAGGTGATACCTCACTAAAAATGACCTCGTCACCTTTGACAAACAGCTCAACACCAAATATCCCCATTCCACCAAGAGCACCAGTAACTTGCTCTGCAATGGCTTGGGCTCGACTGAGCGCTAGACCAGACATTGCTTGTGGCTGCCATGACTCACGATAATCTCCATCTTCCTGGCGATGCCCAATCGGCTCACAGTAACTGACGCCGTTTGCATGCTGCACGGTTAGCAAGGTAATTTCATAATCAAAATCAACAAAGCCTTCAATAATGACTTTACCGGCACCTGCACGCCCCCCCTCTTGCGCATATTCCCATGCATGATCAATGTCACGCTGCGCTCGAATTAGGCTTTGTCCTTTGCCTGATGAACTCATAATCGGTTTGACAATACATGGATAGCCAATCCTCGAAACCGAATTGACGAATTGTTCTTTGGTTTCTGCAAACTCATAGGATGAGGTAGGAAGTTTCAATTCTTCAGCAACAAGACGGCGAATGCCCTCTCTATTCATTGTTAGGTGGGCAGCATTTGCAGACGGTACGACTTTGACGCCCTCGGATTCAAGTTCGATAAGGGTAGAGGTTGCAATAGCTTCAATTTCGGGGACAACATAGTCAGGTTTTTCGTTTTCTACTAATTGTCTTAGCGCCTGACCATCTAACATAGAAAGTACATAACTGCGATCGGCTACTTGCATGGCGGGCGCATTTTCGTATCTGTCCAATGCGATAACCTCACAACCTAGGCGCTTTAATTCAATAGCGACTTCTTTCCCTAGCTCTCCTGAACCAAGTAACATAACTTTTATCGACGAATTCGAAAATACAGTGCCTAATTTAACCATTACATCTGTCCTCTGCAGTATGAGTGACGCATTATAATCCTAGGCATTAATGCCTATCAAATGCATTCTAATTATCGGAAACAAGTACAGTGAAAAAGCGTACCGTCCAAGGCAAGAAAAAAGATACCTATAATTATTGTTACTGTATATATGAAGACAAAGACCTATTGGGTGTAATATTAGAGCTTCACTCTACCAAAGCTTGCTTGGCGTTACGCACGGCTTTCGGATGCATGAGTTGCTCAAGCTCCTTAAGATAATAGGTTATTTGGCTATGAAGTTTTTGATCATCTGTCACTGAATTATAGAGCCACGAATAAAGATCCTCATAATCATATGGGCTCCCATATCCTTCTGTAAATAATTCGGCAAGTTTAATTTGCGCTTTTAAGTTACCTAAAGCAGAGGCTTCTCTAAAGAACGCGACCGCTCGTTCTTTGTCTTGTTGAACTAACTTCCCTACTTCGTGGTATCTTCCAAGTTGCTCGAGAGCTGCCGGTAACCCTTGTGATGCTGCTTCACGCATATACTCAACTCCACGAGCAGCTTGTTTGTCGACGCACACTCCCCAGGCAAGCATATCACCCCACAAAAATTGATAACTCGGAACACGCATAACTTCTGCTCTTGCTTCTATATCTTTAACTAGCTGGCAACGATCTTCTTGCACTCGCTCAAGGTGTTTGTTGTCGTTAATAAGTTGAATTAATTCATCTTGCGAATAAAGTTGAACCGCCTCTAGCAGCTCACCTTCAAAAATAATTCCATCGGATAATTCATTTTCAGCATTTAAAAAATCATTTTTGGGGTCAGGCATCATAGGGTCAGTTTGCACACTGGGGTCTGCAAGCGATGGATTTGTTTCGGATTGCTGAGCGTGCACCGACGACGTCACTCCGTCAAAGAGTAAACATAAGCTTAAAACAATAAGGCTTGCGAGTTTTGTCGATTTCAAATTGACCTCTTTAACTTAACTACTGCGCATTACATAAAAATCATGATTCGATAAAAGCGTGTTTCTAAAAATCGAGCATTCAAATTAATACCCATTAAAAGAAGACCATTATCAATGATTTGTTTGACAGTTCTTGTCTTCTTTCTTGTGCAAACTTACCTTAAGCATAATTATACTGGATTTTATTGTGCTTTATTTATGAAAAACACCACATAGGTATACGACAATTCATATCAAATACTGATACCTTATTGTGTGCACAACGTGTAAATACACTCGCTCAATATGCTAGATTATCGGCAGTAATTAAAAAAAGTGAAATGCATTTACCCATTAGCTGAGTGACTAAGCATTTCGTCAAAATACGACTTCTTTTATTTATATTTGTCTTTGGAGTAATCAACTCGAAAGGCAAAGCAGTATAAGCCTACAACATTTACAAAAACATAAGAGTTGGCAAGGCAGTTAGGGACTAAATTTAGTATATTACGACCCTTGTTGCCCCTTATATATTGACCTTTATATAACCGTCGTTTTTAAACCAATAAAAAGTGAAGTAATGAAATACAAAGACTTGAGAGACTTTATTCAAAAACTTGAAGAAAAAGGCCAGTTAAAGCGCATTTCTATTGAGATAGATACCGATTTGGAAATGACGGAAATCGCAGACCGCACATTGCGAGCAGGTGGTCCAGCCATTCTTTTCGAGAACCCCAAAGGACATTCTATTCCCGTTCTTGCTAATTTATTCGGTACTCCGGAGCGTGTTGCTTTAGGCATGGGGCAAGAATCGGTGGAAGCCTTAAGAGAAGTTGGTAAACTTTTAGCGTTTCTGAAAGAACCTGAACCACCTAAAGGCCTTAAAGATTTGGTGAGCAAAATTCCGGTTTTTAAGCAAGTATTGAACATGCCAGCCAAAGTCATCAAAAAGGCGCCTTGTCAGCAAAATATAATTTCTGGTGATGACGTTGATTTAAATAAGCTGCCAATTCAAAGATGTTGGCCAGGCGATGCTGCACCGCTCATCACGTGGGGCTTGACTGTTACGAGAGGACCTCACAAAAAACGTCAAAACCTTGGAATTTACCGTCAACAGCTTATCTCAAAAAATAAAATTATAATGCGATGGTTATCTCATAGAGGGGGAGCTCTGGACTTTAGGGAGTGGTGTCAAACACACCCCGGAGAACCTTATCCAGTATCTGTGGCATTAGGTGCTGATCCAGCCACAATACTTGGTGCAGTTACGCCAGTGCCGGACACCTTATCTGAATATGCTTTTGCTGGCTTACTTAGAGGGGATAAAACAGAGGTCGTAAAATCTATTTCTAATGAACTACAAGTGCCTGCAAGCGCCGAAATTGTGCTTGAGGGCTACATCGCGCAAGATGAAACAGCCCCCGAAGGCCCATATGGCGATCATACAGGCTACTACAATGAAGTAGACGACTTTCCTGTGATGACCGTTACCCATATCACTCATCGGGATAATCCAATTTATCACTCTACGTATACAGGTCGTCCACCCGATGAACCAGCTATATTGGGGGTGGCACTAAATGAAGTATTCGTCCCGATTTTGCAAAAGCAGTTTCCAGAGATCGTTGATTTTTATCTTCCTCCCGAAGGTTGCTCTTATCGTTTAGCCGTGGTGACGATGAAAAAACAATATCCTGGACACGCTAAACGCGTAATGATGGGGGTATGGTCATTTCTCAGGCAATTCATGTACACTAAATTTGTGATAATATGTGACGACGACGTGAACGCTAGGGATTGGAATGACGTTATATGGGCGATTACTACGAGAATGGATCCATCAAGAGACACCACACTGATTGATAGTACGCCAATAGATTATTTAGACTTTGCTTCTCCTGTCTCTGGTCTTGGTTCAAAAATGGGCTTAGATGCAACCAATAAAATGCCAGGCGAAACAGACAGAGAGTGGGGAACGCCAATTGTTATGGATGAATCGGTAAAACAAAAAGTAGATGATATCTGGGACGAACTCGCACTTTTTGACAAAGAGTAATTCATAAAACTTCTAGGAATAGCATGACATTAATTACAGCCAAAGTTGTGAGCATAGATGCACTCACACCTTTTGTTTCGCGTATCATTTTAGACGCGGGTGAACCTATAAACTTCAAAGCCGGACAATACATGCAAGCGGTTATGGGGGATGACGATAAGCGTCCATTCAGCATTGCAAATGCACCAGATGGCACAAGTAAACTTGAACTGCATATTGGGGCCGCGCCTTCTAATCCATATGCTTTCGAAGTCATAAGTAAAGCACAAGACACGGGCAAACTCGACATAGAGGTAGGTTTAGGCAATGCGTTTCGCCGTGATGGGGAACGACCTATGATCCTGATAACTGGCGGGACTGGCTACTCCTACACTAAGAGCATACTACTTGACAGTCTAAAGACACAGCCACAACGGTCTGTAACACTGTATTGGGGAGCGAAGAAATATGAGGACTTGTATGAGCTAACGCTGCTACAAGCACTAACGGGAACACATGAAAACTTTAAAGTTGTGCCCGTTTTAGAGCAAGCAGATGCTGTGTTTACGGGGCATACGGGTCTTGTGCATGAGATTGTAATGGCGCAAAACGATAATCTGAGCCAGTTTGATGTTTATGCGGCCGGTCGATTCGAGATGATTGCCAAAATCAAAGAAGATTTTACAGCAAAAAACTTACCATTAGAGCAACTGTATGGCGACGCACTAGATTTTATATGATCTTGTGTATTTAAAATAATAATAAATAAGAGGTTCCAATGCGATTACGCCAATTTATTTTAACCTTAAGTGTTTTATTAGTCGCTTCGAATGTGGCGGCGCATTCCGAAGCGAATTCTAAGAAAAGTGCCTCTGATATTGATTCGCAGCAGCGCGTAGCTTTATTTAATATTGCTGCTGCCACTGCTCCCGAGAGAATCGAAGCTGATATTTCTAAATTAGTGAGTTTTGGGACACGACATACTTTGTCTGAAACTGAATCTGATACGCGAGGCATTGGCGCGGCAAGACGTTGGATCAAATCTGAGTTTGAGAAAATCTCTGCAGATTGCGGTGGTTGTTTAGAAGTGTTTTTTCAATCACGCACCATTGAAGGGGAGCGCAGAATACCCGACGCAACAGAAGTTGTCAGTGTAATAGCGATACAACGGGGGAGCAGTGACCCAAACCGCTTCGTACTCATGAGCGGGGATATCGACTCACGTGTATCAGATGTCATGGATTTCACCAGTGATTCTCCAGGCGCCAATGACAATGCTTCTGGCGTAGCTGGAACATTAGAAGCGGCTCGCATACTCTCAAAATACAAGTTCAATGGAAGCATTGTCTATGCGGCACTCGCGGGAGAGGAACAAGGCTTGTTTGGTGGGAAGATATTAGCGGAACATGCAATCGATAAAGACTGGCGTTTAAAAGCGGTTCTTAACAACGACATGATAGGAAATATCGAAGGCATCAATGGCGTTATAAACAATACAACTGCACGGATATTTGCAGAAGGCACCCGTGTTACTGAAACAGAACAAGAAGCTAGGTATCGCCGTTTTACCGGTGGCGAAGTAGATTCGCCTAGTCGGAATTTAGCGCGCTATATCGACAAGATCGCTGACGACTACATTGAAAACCTCGACACTATGGTGGTCTATCGTCTGGATAGATTCCGCCGAGGCGGCCACCACCGACCTTTTAATGATCTTGGTTTCCCTGGCGTTAGGATCATGGAAACAAACGAACATTACGATCGACAACATCAAGATTTAAGAACTGAAAATGGTATTAAATACGGAGACACTATTGATGGAGTAAACTTTGAGTATGCAGCAAAACTCACTAGTTTAAATGCGGTTGCCTTAGCGTCTATGAGTTGGGCACCGAGCCCACCTAGTGATGTGAAAATTGAAGGTGCTGTTCAAGCTTCGACTACGCTTAAGTGGTCGCCCCTAGACGGTGCACAAAATCCGCAGCTAGCAGGATACAAGATCTATTGGCGATACACAGACGCCCCCCAATGGCAATTCAGTCGTTATGTAGGCAAAGTGAATGAATTCACCCTGGAGAATGTCGTCATCGACAACTATTTTTTTGGCGTAGCTAGCATAAATGAACAAGGGATTGAAAGTCCAGTCGTCTTTCCTGGCGCAGCGGGTTCTTTTGGAAAATAAGTCGAAAAAACAATCCATTTCATGCCTTGTAACGTTATATAAGACAGTAGATTTTATTTGAGGCAAGGCATGAAAAACTCTGTGCTAGTGTGTGCACTTTTGACTATTTTCTCGAGTGTTTTAGTTTTTGGGTTTAGCACATTTGCTAACGCGCAAATTCCCTTGGTGGGCAACAAAGTCGCCACCCTAATAGATGTTGACGGCAATCCAGCTAGGGCAATTGATTTAGTCAAAGCAGCGCTTCAAGAAGAAGACATAAGCATAGTCGCTACTACTCAAGCGTGGTCTGGCAGTGGATTAAGAAACGGTAAATTCGTGGGATACATCGACCACTATTCCCTAAACGATTATCGAGGTGACTATCTCTTTTCACAACCTTACGCGACTATCCCTCTGCACATTGCTTCTACTAATCCAAAAGCGCAAAGCCTTACCCGTTTAGATAAAATTTATCGAGAACGCTTGGGCATTGAAAATCGTTTCGCTAATACCGACCAATTAAGAGCAGAGCGTTCTGTAAAATGGGCAAGATCACCAGATTTTTTCGGAAACATACAACAGCTAGCGGGCCGGCGAGTCGAATATATTATGGCTGACAAATATATGCTTTCTGAGTTTAATAAAATGTTGCTGAAAGTGGACGAAGAGCCTTTGTATATTTCAGATAAAACAATTTATGAAGTCACATTGCAACTTGCAATAAAAAGCAATCAAGCAAACGCCCAAGGCATTATCGATAAGTTTAATGCTCGTATAAAAGAGATGAGAGATAATGGAACGCACTCATCTATTTATGAGCCCGCTTTGGATAAAACTACTCTTTTAGACGAGACGCTTTACGAAGATATTGTAAGACGCTGGTAAGTCTTGAAAGAATTTTCCGCATCTGTAGGTCTTGTACTTTAAACCATTACAATATTTATTGAGACCACTTTGCGAATGACCAATACCGTTAAAACTATAGTTATTATTGTTGCCATCGTTGGATTGTTATATGGCGGCAATACACTTATTCAAACACACCTAGGAAAGTCAGCAGTCGCGGATCTCACATTTCCAATTTACTCATACGACGAAGCAATGACTAAGTCAAAAGATACCGGTAAGTTAGTGCTTGCAGACTACTCAGCCATTTGGTGTCCTAGCTGTCGGAAACTAGATACGCAAGTGTTCGCGAATAAAGAGGTTTCGCAAGCTATAACAGAAAACTTTGTATACAGCCGCATAGAATATGATTCAAATGAAGGTTTAATGTTCTCAAAAAAATACTCGATAGTGGGATTCCCCAGAGTACTAGTGCTCGATTCTAAGGGAGCAAAAGTAACAGAGCTACCTCTTACTTTTGATCCAAAAGAATACACTGAGAACTTGTCGAAAGTAGCTTCTAACTACCAGTTTTAAAAGAAGGCTTGCAAGCCAGTTTGTGCGCGTCCCATAATTAATCCATGAATATCATATGTCCCCTCATAGGTATTCACTGTTTCTAGATTAATCATATGCCGCATAACATGATATTCATCACTAATACCATTCCCACCATGCATATCACGAGACATCCTCGCTATCTGAAGTGCTTTAGAGCAGTTGTTGCGCTTCATCATTGATATCATAGTTGGCTCCATACGCTCTTCGTCAATGAGACGACCAAGGCGTAAAGCACCCTGTAGTCCTAATGAGATTTCAGCCTGCATATCGGCCAATTTAGTTTGAAATAGCTGTGTTCCCGCAAGCGGCTTATCAAACTGAACACGGTCTAAACCATATTGTCTAGCCCGATGCCAACAATCTTCAGCAGCGCCCATAACGCCCCATGAAATGCCATAACGAGCCATGTTTAAACAACTAAACGGGCCTTTTAAACCACTCACTTTAGGTAACTTGTGGGTGTCAGGAACAAACACATCTTCCATCACAATTTCGCCCGTGATAGACGCTTTTAGAGAAAGTTTTGTTTGTATTTCAGGCGTCGAGAGGCCATCCATGCCTCGCTCCAGTATGTAACCGTAAATTTTGCCATCGTCTTGCTGTTTAGCCCATACCACAAACACATTAGCAATGGGGCTATTGGTAATCCACATCTTCGCGCCATTCAATAGATAGCCGCCTTCGACTGGCTTGGCATTGCTTTTCATGCTTGCGGGATCGGAGCCTGCGTCAGGTTCAGTTAAGCCAAAGCAACCAATACTTTCACCGCTCGCTAATTTAGGTAAGAACGTATCCTTTTGAAAATCAGAACCAAACGCATTTATCGGATGCATAACTAGCGAAGATTGCACACTCATTGCACTTCGGTAACCGCTATCAATGCGCTCTATTTCTCTCGCAATCAGGCCATAGGAGACGTAATTTACGCCTGCACATCCATAGCCATCAATCGTCGAACCAAGTAAGCCACTCTGCCCCATTTTTCTCAAAATTTGTGGATCGAATACGCCCTGACGATTTGCCTCTATTACACCAGGTAATAAATGTTGATTAGCAAATTCAGCCGCACTATCGCGGATCATTCGTTCTTCTTCTGATAACTGGTGCTCTATAAGCAATAAATCGTGCCAGTGCGTTAACATTCAGGTACCTTCTTCAAAATACATATGAAATAAACATAAGTTTAATTGACCTTGGCACCAAAAGACAACTCAGTCTAATAAATGAAATATGCTCAAATGCTTTACAGCGATATCCAATTATTCTTTGTGAATATCTATTGGGCTTTGAAGATTTCACTCATATAAACTAGTGATCAGGACAATAAATTAGTGCTGATGCACACCGAAACTAGATACATTACCTTTTGAGTCAGCATGATAAAAACCACTCGCCCCTGCTTCTATAAAACCCACGCTAACCATTTGAGTAAGAAAAGGATCCGTATGGTCATCTCCAATATCAGCAAAATCAGTCGCTTTATATCGATCCCGTTGTTTAAAAAATTGATCGACTGCTTGTTTGTCATGTCGCAACGACTTTTTATTCCAGTGCTCAATTATGGAGCCATCAAGCGTTCTGACTTGAAATGACTTAATGACAGATAGTCCTGGAAGATATTCAAGCTGATAATGCAGATTGTCGTTCTCATAGACATAAGACTGGATACGATCGCATCCTTTACCGCTGTTACCTATTAAGCTTGCTTGTTCAAAAAGGTGATCGCTAACGAGCTGATAACGATAAGTCCAATCTGTTTCGATTTTTCCATGTATTTTTTCTGCAGGTTGATACTCGATAGCACGTTCGTGCGCATCAAAAAAGCGTGTCGGTTTAATCCCACCGGCCTTATTTAGCTCCCAGGCTTCAGTAACGCGAGTATCCGGATATTGATGAGCAACTTTGTTGTCTGATCTTACTAATATGAGTGTAGTTGTCTGCCCTAATCGCTCATTCGCTATTTCGTATTCAACTAGTATATTTTCTGACTGACAAGACGCCTTGGTGTCGCTTTTAGGTAAAGCCTCGCTTGCGTTTGCGCTAATGTTACACAGCAATAAAAATGTAAACATACATAATAGTGTTAGTGTGTTTTTCATATTTAACTCTCAAATTCAATATATGCGGGCAAGTTTTGTTGGGCATATATAAGGGTGAAATCATGTTAGTGATTTCTGTTTAAAAACAAAACGAAGCACCCAATACATTGAGTACTTCGTTAGATATCACTGAGTGCTTTTCACTTAGTGCTTAGTTTTCTAGGTCAGCCACGAAGTCCATGATGTGGTAGACCATGTTTTGTTCGTTCGTGCCATTTACTAAAAACGCACCGGGTCCTTTTGCATAAATACCAATGTCTTCCCCAGAATGTGTTTCTGAGCTCAGCGGTACTAAAGCCTCTTGATGGAAACCGGGGGACTGTGTGTTTACATCACTTAAATCCTTACGCCCAGTATCAGACGCTAAAGCATAAGTTGCATCTGCATTGGTTTGCGAATCACCAAAATCTCTAAAGCCGCGCCCATTAGTATAACCTAGGGTGGTGTAAGGTAGTCCGTCAGCATCAGTCGCCGCATCTTCTGCACCTACAGTAACCACTTTACCAAGTATTGGGTTACCACGTTTTGGATATCCAGCAATCGTAAATACGTGCCCGTGGTCCGCCGTTACAATGATTAAAGTATCATCATCGTTAGTAAGCTCATCTGCCACTCTTACTGCCTCAGCAAACGCAATCGTGTCTGTCAGCGCTCCATAAGCGCTGCCTGCGTGGTGAGCATGATCGATTCGACCCGACTCTACCATCAAGAAGAAGCCATCTTGGTTGTTATCCAATACCTCTATTGCCGTTTTAGTCATTTCAGCAATCGACGGTTCGCCCGCGATGTCATTGCCTCTGTCGGCTTCGTATTGCATATGTGATTCATTGAATAGGCCAAATACTCGTTCAGTAGTAGCGGTGTTTAAACCTTTGAACCCAGACTCATCCATTACATACACACCATTCGGATAAGCCTGTTGCCATTCTGCAGTTAGGTCGCGACCATCTGTTCTGTCACCTTCTACGGAGCTTGATGCATCTGCGCTATTAAATGCAGCATCACGAGGTAGGAAATGTCGACGACCTCCACCAAAGACCACCTCAATGCCATCGACATCAGCATCGGTAAAACGCGATTCCAGATTAGCTTCAAAATTGATTAGCTGAGACGCGATATCTGTGCAACCTTCAGAAATAGCGTCCGCTGGCATATCAGAGATGTCTTCCCAGTTTCTATCTGCAGACTTTGCATAGGTCGCTGCTGGTGTCGCATGAGTGATTCGAGCAGTAGAGATGATACCGGTCGATTTACCATTCAATTCAGCAAGTTCAAGAGCTGTGACTAACTCATTTCCAGATACAGTTGAACAATTACCTCGCACAATATCTTCGTCTACGCCGATCACGCCGACATCAGTCTTTACGCCCGATACCATTGCGGTCATAGTACCCGCAGAGTCAGGTGTTTGCGCGTCAACGTTATAAGTTTTAGCTAAGCCAGCAAAAGGAAACTTATCGAAGTACAACTGATGCTCTTCCCCATCTTTTCCTTGCATTTGGCCTTCTAATATACGCGCTGCCGTAACGGTAGAGACACCCATGCCATCACCGATGAACAACACAACATTTTTTGCCTTACCCTTTAAGGTATTTACAAGAGCCTGCTGTTGCGCTTTTGAGTCGGTTTTGTATGCATTGACTTGTGCAGTAGTTTGCGTATCTGAGTCGGTTGAAGTACTCATCAACCATGTCTGTTTTGCTTCTTGAATCTCTAACTGACCGTCGACAAACCAACTATTATTTAGGTTGCTTAGCAATTCAGAACTACTCACACTAGTCGCACCAGGATTACATGCAAAACTAGTGGCATTCACTTCTGAATCAGACAAAACTCCATTCGAATCAATATCTAAACCGGAATCAATCTGAATACCACCGTTTGGACAATTAGCATTGCCAACTTGTAAAGTTGATTGTCTCACCAAGCTAGTTTGTCCAGAGGCACCATCAGAGCCATCGCTACCGTCTTGTCCTGCTGCGCCCTGTGGGCCTGTTTGACCATCAACGCCGTCTTCTCCATCCAGAAAACACCCGTTGAGGCTGATAATAGTGGCCGCCAATATTGTTAGTTTCAATAATTTCATTGTTGTTCTCCTTAGTTTGAGCCGGTGAGGTCAAGCGCTTGGTCGATCACATGGAATACCATGTTTTGCTCAACCACACCCTGTACTAGCTGTGCGCCGGGGCCATTTGCATGTAAAGAAATATCTTCGCCTGAGTGTGTCTCTGAACTAAGAGGCACAAGGGCTTCTTGATGATAGCCGGAACTAGTAGTATCGATTTGACTGATATCTTTTCGACCAGTGTTGATATCCATTCCATATGCAATATCTGCATCCGTCTCTGAACCTAAATTCATCATTCCGCGGCCATTCGTATATCCCAACGTAGTGTATGGCAAATCGTTTTGGTCCAAAGCAGGCGTATCAGAATTAACCGCAACCACTTTTCCTAGAATTGGATTTCCTCTTTTCGGATAGCCTGCGATGGTAAATACATGCCCATGGTCGGCAGTCACAAGAATAAGAGTGTCTTCAGGGTTTGTTGAGTCTACGGCTCTTTGTACAGCGTTTGAGAACTCAATCGCGTCCGTTAATGCATTGTATGCGCTGCCCGCGTGGTGACCATGATCAATACGACCCGACTCCACCATTAAGAAAAAGCCCTTGTCGTTATTTTCAAGTAAGTCTATGGCTTTTTCAGTCATTTCGGTTAACGATGGCTCTCCTGCGATGTCGTTCTCACGATCTGCTTCGTATTGCATATGTGATTCGTTAAATAAACCAAAAACCCGTTTGGTAGACTCAAGATCGATAGCATCAAATCCTGCTTGGTCGAAAACGTATGCCCCATCTGCATATTGAGATTGCCATTCCGCAGTAAGATCACGCCCATCCGTTCTGTCGCCCTCGACAGAACTTGATGCATCAGGACTATTAAACGCTTCATCTTTCGGTAAGAAATGTCGACGCCCTCCACCAAAAGCAACTTCTAAACCATCTACGTCAACGCCCACAAAACGAGATTCTAAGTTACTTTCAAAGTTAACTAATTGGTCTGCAATATCTTTACAACCATTACTCACTGCATCCTCTGGCATATCAGATACGTCTTCCCAGTTACGGTCGGCTGATTTCGCATAAGTAGCAGCAGGCGTAGCGTGGGTAATACGTGCAGTAGAAATAATACCTGTAGACATGCCTTTTATTTCAGCGAGTTCTAATGCTGTCGTAACCTCATTGCCGGCCACAGTAGAACAATCACCACGCTCGATATCTTCATCAACACCAATAACACCAACATCGGTTTTTAATCCAGCGATCATTGCTGTCATCGTGCCAGCAGAATCTGGTGTTTGCGCATCAACGTTATAAGTCTTTACAAGAGCAGAATGGGGAAACACCTCAAAACTAAGGTTATTTTCTTCTCCCATCATGTCATTCTGTTGCCCCTGAAGAATTCTTGCTGCTGTTAAAGTGGAAATCCCCATGCCGTCACCAACAAAAAGAATGACGTTTTTCGCTTTAAAATTATTACGCGTATTGAGTTTGTCCATCAACTTAGACTGCGCATCTGTAAACCAGACATTGTTCGATTGATGTTCTGGCAGTGTCTGGGCAATAACGGAACCCGAGCTCAGTGCGAGTGCTGTTGATAACACCACAGACAGTGATGTTAATTTTGGTAAATACTTTATTGGTTGTTTAATTGTCATAATAAATCCAATTCCCTTGTTGTGTTTTAAATATAAAACTTTGTAAGCAAGCTCGAGGGCAAGCACTAAGACGGCAATCCCTCACGCGAGAATAGTATTGGGGAAACATGACAATTCGCTTTCACTAGCGTGAAAGATTTTTTTCAATTAAGTGACAGTTTTTGAAAGGATTTATGACATAACGAGGTAAAAAGGAAATTTTGTTTGTTAATAACAGATGACAATATTTTGTAATAACGCAGGGTTAAAAAGAATAATTCAAACTAATGCCGTATTCGATATCTGTCTTCTCTACATCAATAAACGGTGAAGAGTTATGCTTTACTTCGACTTCAAAGCCCACGGATAAGGATGGACGAATAGGGTAATCGAGTGCAATGATCCCAAGAAAGCGATAATCTGAAAAATCATTTACAGCAGGTTGCAAATAGGCGGTCATGGAAAATGAATAAGGATACGCGCCTTCATCTTCATAAAGCAATTTGCCATATAGATTTACGCGCACAGTATTGTCTCGTATTTCAGTCAACTCGGACTGTTCAGTCTCATAAAATAATCCAGCTCCAAAGATAGTCTGGCGTTGAGATTGGTCTGTACTTTTAGCGCTTCTGAATCTTACATTACCACCGATTAGTTCGCGGCTCGAAATATCGGCAAACTCATCGTATTGATATTGAACAAAAAGCTCTGAATCAAACGATTCAGCAAACTGATTTAGGCTGACCCATCGGCCATGCAAAAACAATTCGTCTTCATCGCGCTCATCGTTTGTCTCGGAATAGTTGTAGTCGCCGATGAATACATACAAGTTCGAGCCATCGCGATAGCGTAACACGCTGTCAATATTGTATTCCTGCTCATCTTTATTGCCCGCTTGACCATTAATGGCAAGCCCAACACCACCACTAACTCCTTGCACCGCCTCAATTTTTGCATCTATGGGAACAATCGCAAAACTTGCCGATGAATACAGAGCACCCGGCAGAACTAGAACAAAGAGCCAACAAACAGTCCATAGACAATTTAATAAAAGAGAAAATCTTGTATGCATTACTTTACCGCCAAAGCCCTATGGTGAAAGCCGAAAATATTAGTCTAGCTTTTTGGGTTTCCTAACTTTCTTAAATAGGTCGACTATTGAAAACCAAAACAGCAACTCGAATAAAACGCCCATTACAATGAAACCCACTGCAGCTTCAACAAAACCGATGCTATAGCAAGTTAAAAACCCAATTATACTGGCGATTACTACTGACCAGCGAAACTTAGAAGAGTTAAAAGTATTTGTCATAAATATCCTTAAATTCGCTTTTGCGGCGTTTGTCAAACTAGTTGTCGCCTCGTTCGTTAAATAACTTCTTCATTTTTATCTGGATTTAGTAGAACATTGCCTACAGGCTTCCAGTTCCTCGCACTTCCAGACCAGCGCATCGGATTTTCTTGACGCTTGTTCTTGTATAATAAAGCACGTTTTCTTAGTATTTCAATATCTTCACCACTATGTCGCTGATGTGGTGTGACGAACTTTATACCGCTATGACGGTGTGCATAGTTGTACCAAGTCACGAACGCTAATGTCCAAGTTCTTGCGTGCTTAATATCTTTAAACCCTTCTGAGGGCCATCTAGGATGATATTTAACCGTCCTAAACAGAGATTCAGAATAAGGATTATCGTTACTTACACTAGGCCTGCTGCGTGAGCCTGCTATTCCTAAGTCACACATCTTCGCTTGCATCGTCATACTTTTCATTGGTGCGCCATTATCTGAATGCAACACCAATGCGCCACGATCACACTTTTCGCTTAATGCCGCTCTTTGCAGTAATTCTGCCGCAAGTTCACCAGTTTCGTTTTCGTGCACTTCCCAACCAACTATTTTACGACTGAAGATATCTTCAATCATGTACAAGTAATAATGTCGACCAATCACTCTCGTTGCCATGTAGCTAATGTCCCAACTCCATACTTCATTGGCTTTCATTGCCACTAGACACGCTGGCTTACTCGTATTTTTTGGCGCACTGCTTCGCCCTCGGTGATGTAGCATTTTCAACCGTCGCAGCACGCGATAAAAGCTTGATTCTGAGGCGATGTAATCACCTCTATCGGCCAATATCGGCACGATTTGACTTGGCGGCAACGAGGCAAACTCTGGCTCGTTACACACATCAACTATCGCGCTTTGCTCATCCTCCGTTAGTTTGTTTGGCGGAATAGGACGAACTGACGTTGTGCGTTTATCTTCTTTGATTTCGCCGCTTTCACGCCATCTCTGTAAGGTTCTTGGGCTTAAACCAATTGTCTCACATGCCTTATCTTGCCTTGCGCCTGCCAATACTGCTTGGGCTATCCAGTTGACGTGTTTTACACGCTCAACTAATGTAGTTAGTCGTCCTCTTTGCCCTCCCAGTAGGCATTGAACTTTTTTCTGAGTACCAATAACGCCGCCGTTTCAGCAAGTGCTTTTTCTTTGCGACTTAGCTCGCGCTCAAGCGACTTTATCTTCTTCTTATCGGCTTTTTGCTCAGCGCTTGTTGCCGGCCTACCTTTAGCGATTGGTGCATTGCCTGCAATACAGGCTTTCTTCCATTCTTTTACTTGCTCAGGAAATAAGCCTTTAGTGCGGCAATATTCACCTAACTCAATTTCGCTAAGAGAAAGCGTCTCCGCAACCACTGCAAATTTTTCTTCTGCTGACCACTTTTCAGCTATCGTTGGTTTGGGCAAACTTTTACCTGCTTGTTTAAATCGTTTTACCCAACTATACAGCGTTCCTGAATTAATGCCCTCTTGTTTAGCAAAAGCGAATACCGACATATCGCTACCAAACAATTTACTTAATGTTGCCTCTTTAAACTTCTCTGAATGTCTTTCATACTGCATGTCATGTTGCTTACCGCCCCCTGTTCTTTTAAATATTTTTTAAGCGACAACTAGTCTGACACAGGGGGTTTGCGTTGTAGCAATTATATAAACATGTCGCTTCGAAAACCTGATTTAAATCTAATAATTTATTTACCTATAGCCTGTTGAAGTTTTGATACTTACCAAATAACTGAATCTATCAACTTGTAAACCACCTCAAAATGATACTTCTTTAGATGCCCTGTGAGAGCTAATCCGGCCGCACTAATCCGGCCGCACTTTGGTAAACACACTTCCTAAATTCGCATATTGGTTTGCGCCTAGCCTAGCGAGCGGGTCTATTTTGCTAGCATCAATACTGATGCGATTGCCATTTTGTTCGACCGCATCATCATCAATGTATGTTTCGAGGATCTCAACGAAGATAAGCTGCTGTGGTGCATTTCCAATTTCTTGGCGCTGGTAGACTTTGCATAAAAAAGCGACTTTTGCGGAAGCGATTCTTTTTAAAGGCCACCCTTGATGTTCAACTAGGTCTAAATCACAGTGCTCCACCTCACTTTCACCGTACTTTAAGCTTGCAGCACTGGCACTCACCTGTTCATTGTGTGCCACACTCGCAATGTGAATAACACAATGTGCACCCTCTTGTAAGTTAGTAGATGTATCTTTTGGCTGGTTCTCGCTCTTTTTACCCAAAGACAGTACACACAAGGGAGGATCGCTACAAATCGCATTGAAATAAGAAAAGGGCGCTAAGTTATAGTTTTCTGCATCCGAGTGAGCTGTAAGCTCATTAACATCATCTGACGACGAGGGTTCTGGAGTGCTCCCAGTCTTTTCATTTTGGCTCAGTACCCAAGCAATAGGCCTTGGTATAATTGTTTGTGTCATTAGATGGTAAATTTGCGATGGCGACTTATCTTTAAAATCTATATTCAATGTATTTTCTCTATATGTTTGATAATGTAACCAAGTGGCGTGGAGTCCAGTAAAGCCTTGTCTAGTTTGAAAACCATTAATGGACTCAGAAATTTAGTACGCTTTTTGACTCTATCAGATTAGTAAAATTAATAAAATAAGGTCTCCTAATATGCGCAAACCGCATTTTGTCCTAAATAAGTCTTCAAAAGTTCAAGTGTTAAAAATAAAGTTGTGTTGTTCATCACTCACAAACTTTTTGTCTCACTATTTATCATGTTTTTTGTTATCACGTTCTTTGTTATCACGTTTTTTGCGACATTGTTCGTCACATACTTTGCCACACTGTTTTACATATTGTTTTTCATATAAAAAGGAACGCTCTATTTTACCACCTGCCTTTGTGTTGAACGTATCCTTACTTAAGTTGCTTGCTTTGGGTCTAACAGTGCTAGCTACATCTGCTTGTGTAGATTCTGCAGACTTAAAAGGTCAGAGTAAGCCTTCTAATGCAGAAGCATCGGCACAAAATAATAATCAAAACATATTAAGTGAAGCTGAAGATACTGCTGAGCAGCAAACTGAAAAAGAAGAGTCAGAAATATTCTTTGAGGAAGTTATGAACGCAGCGCCATTTTTACCCAAAAACACAAAATCTAAACACTTGTTTACTTCCCTGCCTAATATCAAGGACAACCCGAAATATAAAACATCCTCGGATATTGGGGGATATCAGTCTGGCTGGGAAACGAGAATCGCACACGATTGGGATTACTTTCGTGTACCCGAAGAAGATGGAAAAGTCTTGGTAATTGATATAAAAACAAAAAATCAAGTACCGGCATTTCGGTATCTTGCAAATGCTCAGACCCATGACACTCTTTACGAACCTTGGTCTTCCTCGAAAATTTTTGCCTATACTGGTGCAATTGCCGAACTTCGCAAACGCGGAATGCACTCGCAAGGTAAGCTTGGTCAGCACCACATTGCTGATATGATCACGAGTATCAACAGTTACGATGTCCATGGGCTCGCAGATGGCAATAGTAACGCTCTTGCCACATTTTTTGCTAATGTAGCCACTCGTGAAAAACTTACCGCGCTTTTTCATGATGACTGGCTCAAATTAAATAACGAAAAAATCGCTTTTAGAGGCGCATATGGTCCTATCAGTTTCGAGCCAAATCCATTTGTATGGCAAGATTTGAACTCACAAAAAAAGAAGCCTTTAAACGCAATTAAACAAGCATCGGACGACCCATTTTATCTACCATACCGATGTGATGAGTGCGGTATAACAGGCAATAAACCTATGACCACTCTAGCCCAAGCTGAATGGCTAAAACGTCTCGCGATGCATACGCTCGACACAAGTACACAGCATCCAGAGTTAGAAGAAATAGACATTTTGAGTTTATTTTATGGCGCTGGGCATTCTAAAAATCCTGAAGACTTTGCCGGGATGACACTTGGTATTTCAACTATGTTACAACTTGCCATTGCCAAAGCTATTGAACCTGCAAACACTGGTGGAGATGCTATTGAAAAAATGTCTGCAAATGATACTCAGAGCATTACCTCCACCGATTCAGACGACAACAATATGAACGAAAATGCACGAGCAAGCTCTCAATGGGCTAAATCCGTGTTAGACAACGCAACAAATGGTGAATGGAGAGTGTTTCAAAAAATTGGTTGGGGTCCAAGCGAAACACGCTCGACCTCAGAGAATGTGGTACTTGCTTATGTCATTTTGCCCAATTATAAAGGAGGAAAAGCCTTTGTAGTGGCAGCACAAACAGCAGTGCCCGAGGCAACTGAAGCAAACGTTGCCCTTGCTGGGTTAAAAATGCAATCACTCTTAGACAAAAGCGTGAGCCAACTATTTAGAGAACACGAAAAAATATAGGGACTATTTTATAAGCTGTGTTATTTGCCGTTTTAGGAGCTATGTTTTGGTCTGTTTTTTGGGCATTTTTTTTGGGTGTTTTTTTAGGGCTATGAAACATAGACCCGAGGCACTCTTTTGGAAACCCTAGTCATTAGTTCATATGCAATCGTGCCGATATGTTCCGCTACTTCATTTATAGGAAGCTTGTCTCCCCACAGTTGAACGCAATCACCAATCTTGATATCGGGGCTATCTGTTACGTCAAAGGTCAACATGTCCATCGAGACTCTTCCAACTAATGGAATAATCCCCTTATTACAAAAAGCAGGCGTGCCGGTAGGGGCATGTCGAGGGTAACCATCTGCATATCCAATCGCGACCGTTGCAATGACACTATCTCGATGAGCTCGCCATGTTGCGCCATACCCCACTGAATCGCCTTTTGGAATATGTCTTAATCCAATGACAGGAGCATGTAAACTCATGACCGGCTCAAGTGCTGCATGCTTAAAATCAGGTTCAAACGGCGTTGCACCATACATTGCGATACCCAACCTAACATAATCTTTACGCGCATTTTGAAAGCGAATATTTGTAGCCGAATTAGCAATGCATAAAGGCATATCTAAGTTCTGAGCATAATTTAAAAAGTCTTGGATTTGATATTCAGCATGTTTGGGATCGCTTTCATCAGCGCACGCTAAGTGAGTGCAAAGCGCAGTATGTTCATCCACTAACTCAGGATAGTGTTCACAAATAGAGTTTATCTCTTGAAGCTGAAAGCCCAAGCGATGCATACCAGAATCGAACTTAAACCAACAAGACGAAGCACTTTCTATAGAGGATTTGGCTCCCAACTTAGCATAAAAGGCCTTCATAGCATCAAGCTGCCATTGTGAATGCAACATCCAAGTAATCGAGTGTTGCTCACCCTGCTCGATATCGCTTATTTCGTGAGGGCCTTGCATAACTAGAATGCGCTTTTCTATGCCTTTTTCTCTCAGTTCCAAGGCTTCGCTCAAAAAAGCAACGCCGAGCATATCCACCTCAGACTCAATAAATTGGCTTACTTCAAATGCTCCATTTCCATAGGCGTCAGCTTTCACGATGGCGACTACTTTGGTACGACAATCATGTTCCGCGTTATCACTCTTTAGGCTCTTTTCAAGCTTTTGATTACGCTTATCAAAAAATGCCTCTTTCTCATCACTATTTGCAGCTTGTTTATCACTCCAAGCAATCGACCTTAGCAAGGAAAGGTTAGATTGCAGAGCCTTAAGATTGATAATTGCTTTTGTCTGACGTGCCATTGAGCGCTCAACTAGTTACATACGCATAATTTCATTCTATTTGACTTATTAAGGTTTTTCACTCGAATTATTGTATTAATTCCAATTTTATGCATAAACTTGGAATAATTTATTACTAATGCCCAATGTAAATTTATCATTTGATAGACAGCCGCCAAACTTCGGACTGTTTTTTACTAAAAAAAATCGAATTTATCGCCTATATGTCGAGAACTTTCGTATTGTTAATGTTAGTAATTTTACTGTATCAAATTTGACCTAAAATACCTCTGCCCAAACAGGAGAAAAAGACCATCTTATTCAGTCATAAGCCTTACTTAAAGACCAAACAATATGCTTCATGCAAAACATATGTGCAAAATACAAAGTGCGACATTGGTGTTTAAATGATTAATCAATTTTCGGCATTGGACTGGTCTATTTTTGCTGCCTATGGCTTGATATTAATAGGCACCGGTCTATGGTTCAACAGAAAAGCCCAATCTAGCTCCGATTACTTCCTCGCAGGCAATCAAATGCCAATTTGGCTGGTCGGCATTTCGGTACTGGCGACTTCACAGTCAGCTGCAACTTTTCTTGGCGGACCAGATCAGGGATATAGAGGTGATTTAACCTACTTAGCAACTAATATTGCCGGTGTCATTGCTGCCGTGTTCGTTGCCAAATTTTTAATGCCAAAGTTCTATCAGTTTAAAGTGTTTACCGTATATGAGTTGCTGGCGCAGCGATTTGGCGATAAATCAATGTATCAGGCGGGAGCGGTTTACCTAGTGGGCAGGATGTTTGCTAGTGGGGCGCGCTTATATATGGCAGCAATTGCGGTAGCGATGATTTTATTTGGAGACATAGAAACATCGAGCGTGATGTCATCGATTTTAGTAATCGCCGGAATTGGTTTTGTTTACACAGTTTATGGCGGCATACGCAGTGTCATATATAGCGACATGATACAAGCTCTAGTGTATATATCTGCCGCTTTACTGGTTTTAACATACCTTTTGCATAGCATACCTGCTGACCTTTCAACCATTATCGCAGCATTACAGGAGCCTGGCGAAGACCAAGCGTCAAAACTCACTTTTCTCGACTTTCGATTTAACCTCGGGGGTGAAGGAGTATTTGGTTTTTGGTCTATTGTTACTGGCTTTGTACTTCTGAACATTGCGGCTTTTGGCCTTGATCAAGATGTGAGTCAAAGAATGCTCACTTGCAAAGATGCAAAGAGCGCAAGCAAGGCCATGGTGAGTTCGATTATAATGGGCATACCCGTTGTCTTAATTTTTGTTTGTATAGGCTTATTGCTCTTTGTCTATTATCAACGCCCCGACATAATGAACTCTGGCCTGACCGAAAGCCCTACGCCTGAGTTTGTTGGTCAAACTGTAACTATATTTATGTACTACGTCCTTACCGACCTACCAAACGGCATTAAAGCAATAGTGACCATTGGAATTGTTGCAGCAGCGCTCTCTACCTTAAATTCGGGCTTAAATAGTATGTCATCTGTTGCAGTACAAGATCTTTACAAAGGATTATATTGCAAAGTTATACGAGGTAGAGAAGCCAGCGAGAAGGCTCTTGTTCGCGCGGGGCGCATCAGCATGGGAGTCGTAGCCTTACTGCTGAGCTCAATGGCTGCACTTTGTTACTATTGGCAACAATACACTGATACACCATTATTAGCGTTTGCGCTGAGCGTGATGGTATTTTCTTACAGCGGATTGTTAGGTGTGTATTTTACGGCTTTATTTACGCAAAGAGGCTCACCGAAGAGTATCGTCGCTGCGCTCATAGTAGGTTTTAGCTTACCCGTACTAATGCAGCCTTATGTGCAAACATTGTATTTACCGGAGTACCTACAATTTGAACTTAATTTTTCATATCAACTCGTTGTCTCTACTTTTTTTGCAACACTTGTTTGTTGTGCTGGAAAAGTAGACACGCCATTGCAGTTTAAAGCCCTCAATGAAGTTGGCGTAGAAAAATCATGAAGGAATTAGAGTCTATGCATGCGAATAGCCTAAGCACAAAAGAGTTAATTGAACAGCTCGAAAGTTTAGTATCAGAGGGTCGAAACCCAAATACCATGCAATTAGATCAATTGAATACAGTCGACTTGCTAACGGTGATTAATCAAGAGGATCAAAAGGTTGCATTGGCCGTTGCGCGAGCAATTCCATTTATTGCTGACGCTGTAAATGCCGCGGTTGATTGCATACAAAAAGGTGGTCGCTTAATTTATCTTGGTGCCGGTACAAGCGGAAGATTGGGGATCTTAGATGCCGTTGAATGCAGACCAACTTTTAGTGTGTCAGACGATTTAGTCATTGGCTTAATTGCGGGCGGCGAGAGAGCCATTATACATGCAGTCGAAGGGGCTGAAGATGACAAGCAAAATGGACAATCGGATCTCGAAGCGATCGGGCTTACAAGCAACGATATTGTAATTGGCATTGCAGCAAGCGGGCGCACTCCCTATGTCATCGGAGGTCTTGAATATGCGAACTCTTTATCGTGCGTAACTGCTTCATTAGTATGCAACCCAAAATCAGAGATGTTAAGCGTTGCCAAAATAGGCATTTGCGCTGAAGTTGGCCCAGAATGTTTGACAGGCTCCACAAGAATGAAATCAGGAACGGCCCAAAAATTAATTCTCAACATGATCAGCACTGCCACAATGGTTCGCCTTGGTAAGGTTTACGAAAACTTAATGATTGATGTCAATGCAACGAATCAAAAGTTGCAAGCTCGCGCGATCAGAATAGTCATGCAGGCCACTCAATGTTCTCAAGATGTTGCGAAAGCCGCACTCAATCGCTCCAATAACAGCGCCAAGCTCGCAATATTAATGATTTTGACGAATAAGGATGCAGCATCTGCCAAAGAGATATTAGCAGAAAGTAGCGGTCAGTTAAGAGTGGCGATACAGAACTCTGACGACAAAAACTAATGCTCAAAACCTATCGACGCAAGAGTGAATTGCATTATTTTTTAACATGCAGTCGGTTTTCTTACAGCTTTAAATTGCCCTCGCACTCATCGCTTGTTTTTTTAATTTTTTATCTTTTTTCCAGTTCTGCAATCGCCGAACAACACCAAATCACACCAGCGATGGTAAATTTACCGCACACGCAGAGCACTTCCGATTATGGAGTTTTGAATCAGCTGTTCCCCTATCAAGGAACTTTTAATCAAGGGGTTTTTAATGAACGAGCCTTCAAGCAAATAGTTTTTAATCAAGAAGCTACCAGTCAAGAAGTTTTCAATCAAGAAGCCTCCAATCAAGAAGCGTTCAATCAGGAAGCTTCAACTCGCAAAACGTTAACACAAGGTAATTTAAACAAGCATCCTATAGCCAAAAATCTACTCCTCGGGATTGACCAGAAAAATAAATACCTGCCGCTTCTCAAGGGAAAAAAAGTCGGCCTGGTAGTCAATCAAACCAGTGTTACAAGGGAGCAGCATCTAGCAGACTTACTGATTCAAAATGGCATTAACGTAAAGGTTTTGTTTGCACCTGAACATGGTATCCGAGGCAATAAAGGTGCAGGAGAACACATAGATGATGGCAAAGATCACTTAACTGGCGTGCCTATTCAATCAATTTACGGAAAGCAAAAATCACCACCAGAAGCGCTTATGCTAGATATAGATGTTATCGTATTTGACATTCAAGATGTTGGTCTTCGATTTTATACCTACATAAGTTCGATGCACTATATGATGCAAGCATCCGCAAAGTATGGCGTTGAGTTTCTTGTACTAGACAGACCAAACCCAAATGGCATGTACACCCAAGGACCAATACTAGATAAGAAGTTTCAATCTTTTGTTGGCATGCATCCTATTCCTGTCTTGCATGGTTTGACCGTCGGTGAATTAGCACTAATGATAAAAGGAGAGCGCTGGATTGAGAATGCAGATAAATTGGATCTCAAGGTCATTACTGTCCAAGGCTATGCCAAAAGTCTAGCTTATTCGGTTCCAGTCCCTCCGAGTCCTAATCTTCCAAACGATATTGCAATTCAACTATACCCATCCCTATGTTTTTTTGAACCTACCATCGTAAGTATAGGACGAGGCACGACAATCCCATTTCAAATGATCGGGCATGATGAGCTTAATTTAGGGGATTTTAAGATCACCCCAATGTCCATGCCTTATTCAGCGCCAAGCCCTAAATTAGAGGGGAAAGAGCTTTTCGCCATGGACTTGAGGGACTCAGGTATTTCTGGGTTAAACCTTTCCTTGCTAGAGGCAATTTACAAACAAAGCGTTATTGAAAAAATGAATTTTTTTACATCACCCAACTTTTTCGACAAACTCGCTGGCACGGATTCAATCAGAAAGGCCCTTCTTGCTGGCCGCAGTCTGAAAGACCTTGAACAGACTTGGGCACCCGCCCTCTCACAGTACAAAAAAATGCGTGAAGTCTACTTACTTTATCCTCAAAACTGAGCCAAATCGAAGGCTTCCACCTATACAATATTTAAAATTATGAGAGCTAATATGGAAATTGAAGCCTATTTCGAACATTATAGCGCCGCCGAGTTACTTCAATTACTTAAATCCGGTAAGGTGACAAGTCTTGAACTGACTGAACACTACATATCTAAAGTAAAAGCTCATAGCCATTTGAATGCGCTTATATTGCCATTATTTGAACACGCTTTGGAACAAGCTAAATTTGCCGACGCATGTTTTGCAAAAGGTGAATCCTTAGGCGTGTTGCACGGCTTACCCATCACGATTAAGGAATGCTTTGACTACCTCGATACCCCATCGACATTTGGACTAATAAATCGAAAACAAGATTTTCCGAGAAACAACGACATGTATGTTGAAGCGCTAATTTCTGAGGGCGCTATTGTTTTAGGAAAATCAAATGTGTCTCAAATTGTGTCGTTTATAGAAGCCAACAATCCTGTATACGGAAAAACCATACACGCTAAAAACAAAGATTTTTCGTCAGGTGGTAGCTCTGGTGGCGAAGGCGTCTTAGTTGGTAACTTTCTTTCTCCATTGGGCTTAGGTAATGACATAGGTGGGAGTATTAGAGTACCCGCCGCATTCAATGGAGCTTGTGGGATTAAGGCAAGCAAGAACCGTTTGCCCGACCAAACCCGTTTATGTGATATTCACGAAAAACTACCGGTTACATCAGTCGCCGGCCCAATTGCCCAAGATGCTGAATCACTTGCTATCGCAATTAGCATAATGAACAAGATGGCAGCAACAAAATGGCATGTTGAGCCCTTGCGAGATTTTAAAGACATCGATATATCTTCATTAAACATCGGCTATTACAAAGATGACGGAATATTTCCTTGCAGTGCAGCCGTTAAGTCAGGCATAGACTCAGCGCTTCATATATTAAGAGAGTTAGGAGCCCAGCTAACTGAGTTTACGCCACCAAAGCTGTCTGTCGCTGAGCGAATTTTCTATCAGTCTATGTCATTAAATGAGGCACAATTATTATTGGAGCCTCTTGCAAACGACAAAGCAGTAAGCCAATTGTCTTTGCTTACTGCAATCGCTAAATCGCCTAAATTTGTAAAGGCTTGGCTAACAAGTATTTTACCCTTATTAGGCCAAAAGCATGCTGCTCGCACATTAAAATACTTGTTTACCAAATTCTTGGAAGATTCAGAAGAATTAGAGAAAGAACGCAAAGCATACGAAAAAGATGTCATTGACGCGATGGACGGTAGTGATATCGGACCATTAGATGCCTTTATTAGTCCTATCAGTCCAGTTCCTGGGTACCTTCATAATGCTTTTAAAGACATGGGCTTAGCTGGCACATATGGTTTAGTAAACAACGTTACTGGCTTTCCAGCAGGCGTCGCTAAAGTTGGGGAAGTAACACCCGAATTGAGTAAACGAGCAATAAAGCAAAATACTTTCGATTTGGCGATCCGAAAAGCAAACCAATGCATTACAAAATCAAAAGGCTTACCCTTATCCGTGCAAGTCGCAGCAAGGCCGAACCGGGAAGATGTTGTTCTGGCCTTAATAAACGTGTTACATCGTAATACCTAATTTATCAGGCTTTATTGCGATACTGGCTAACTACGGTTCTTGACTTTTCTAGACGTTTACGGCTTTCGTCCGAACGTTGCATAAGCGATATAAATAATACATCTATTATCAATTCTTGTGCTGTACGCGCTAGGATCGAAGATATCCGTGTAGCGGCTTCTTCCGCTACGGAATAAAGTTTTACCGATGCCATGTTGCTAATTGTCGTTTGGCCAAACTTGGTCACGCTGACGATCGGAGTTTCGTTTTCTTTTGCTTGAGTGACCACATTTACGATTTCTCTAGTTGCACCTGACTCACTAAGCACGAACACTACATCCTGCTTGCTGAGAGTACTCACTAGTGCAAGTTGAGCGTGTACATCAACTTCAGCTAAAGCGGTTATACCTAATTTTTGTAATTTGAAACAAAAATCCTTAGCCACTAAAGCTGAGCCCCCCAAACCACAAATAACTACTCGCTTTGCTTTTAATAGACGTTCGACAGCCGCATTCATGGAGCCCCGGTCATTTAGGCTTTGCGTTTGTTTTAATACGGCTATTTTACTCTGCAACAGTTTAAGTGACATCGCTTCATAATCATCGTCAATATGGATGCTTCCATGCAGTTTGTTATGGTCGACGTCAGCGTTTGCTAAATCATCTAAAACGGCAAGTTTAAATGCAGGATATCCCTTATACCTTAGTTTTTGAGCAAACTTTATTACACTGCTTTGGCTAACGCCCAAGTGCGTAGCTAACTTTTGAGAGGACAGCTCTCTTAGAGATTGAGGAGATTCTAAGACAAAGAGTGCCAGTTTTTCCTCATTATTGGATAAGTTGGGCAGTAGAGCTCTGATTTTAGAAAACGCAGCCATATAAATCCCTAATGCGTAAATTAAAGTGTGTATTAAACAAACACAGGAATACTTTATTCCTAGGTTTATAGCAGGTGAAGAATAATTTGTACAATTTGTTTATTTTTGGATAATGACGCTATGTTTAATCGGCGGTACATTCATATGCCAACACAAGACAAACCCTCGCATGACTGTTCTAGTAATTCAGCAAAAACAGAACAAGCACTAAAAGATTTAAAACGAAAGGTTGCCAATATAAATCAAGCACACATTTGTCATGCGGATATCTTGCCGATTATTGAGCGTTTCGAGACAATAAACGGAGTTATCTCAAAGTTGGTAGGACACTCTTTTGAGCAGCGCAGCATTCATCTTTTGACTTTAGGTCATGGTGATACTGTTATTTTTGCTTGGACACAAATGCATGGGAATGAGGCGACTGCAACAGCGGCGGTCTTTGATTGGATTTTAGCGCTTTTATCTAATCAATACGAAGAAGTATCTGGATGGGAAGAACAATTCACTATTCACATTTTGCCAATGCTGAATCCAGACGGTGCCGAGCGGTGTATTCGTCAAAATGCTCAAGCCATAGATATAAACAGGGATGCGCGAGCGCTTCAATCTCCTGAAGGTCGTCTTTTGATGCGTTTGGTCGATGAGCTATCGCCTGACATTGGACTTAACTTGCACGACCAATCACCATATTACCAATGCGGCACGAGCAAAAACCCAGCGACAATAGCTTTTTTGGCGCCGGCTTTCGATTATGCAAAAACAATTGATGAATCTAGACGTTTAGCAATGCAAATTATCGCTTACATGAACACTCATCTACAAACTCTTATCCCTGGTTGTGTAGCTCGATATGACGATACCTACGGAGCAAGGTGTTTTGGAGACAATATTGCAAGCAAGCAGGTAAGCACAATTTTAATTGAATCTGGTGCTGCTGTTGACGACCCAGACCGACTAGTCGCTCGAAAAATGAATTTAGAGTCATTACAAAAAGTACTGCAATTTTTAATGAACAAAGACTCACTTGCTCTTCATCAAGAAGTCGAAGACTACTTTTTAATACCAGAGAATAAGGCCGAGGCGCTAAGTTCACTTGTGATCAGGGGGCTCAACTTTTTTACTAAACACAATAGTTACTCAGCCGGTATCAGTATCAAACAAAGCGCTCGCTACTCTGATTATTTTTTCATTGATTACATTGGCGACCTTGGTATTCAAGCTGGTTTGAAAGAATTAGATGCGCATACCATGTGTTTTCAACAAGGCCGCACATATCAAGTCACAGAAGCATTTGACTTGACCGACGAGAAATACCTTTCACTCCTATCAGAAGGCTATATCGCATTTTTTGACCCAAATGGCTTGATGAGTATTTTAAGCTCTATGCCAGTATGCATAGACGCCGAGTCACTCTGCAAACAAGGACTCAGACTGATGCAACCTGCGTATTTTTTAATTGCAAAAAACGATGAAGTTTATGCCGCAATTTTAAATGGTCAGTTAGTGTATCTTTGATGAAAACCTTACACACCTTAACTCCAGCGACGACTAAGGTTTAGTGATGCTAAGTCGTATGTGTATAAAGATACTGTACAAGGTGTGTTTGATTTTTCGAATATTTTACACCTTCCAAATGATGTTGCGTTTATAAAGTGAATACATTAGCAGATAAGAGACGAGCAAAAATGCGAGTGCAAATATAAATGAGCCAAAATAATTGCCAAACATAGATTGAAAAATGCTCGTGTAGAGAAATGATTTTAAGCTGCCATCGCCTATCGGTATCATGATTAAAAGACGACCGACAATACCCGCAAACATAAAAAATGCGATGCTGTTAATGCCAAAAACTAAAAATGGAGCTGACCATATTTTATAGTGCTTGATATCGATAAGCACTATAAGCATCGCAATTATTAGACAAGCAATCCCGGTCGATAACAAAACGAATGATGGCGTCCAAAGCGCTTTATTGATAGGGATGAGTCCATCAAGCGAGATGCCTGATAAGGTGCACAAGAAACCAAACATCATAAGATAAAGCACATTTTTGCCAGTATGATTAGTAGCATTCATCCAACGCGCGAGCCAAGCCCCCGTTAATGCGCTGACAATCGCCAAAATGGTACTCCACAGACCCTCTGGTTCGTTACCAAAAAGGCCAATTGCTGGCTGATAAATGTGTGCTTCGCCTAGAAGTTTAAGGTCAAGGTAGTTTGCAAAGGTATTACCTTTAGATAACTCCCCTTGCATGACGACGCCATCAAGATTTGCGTAAGGCAAAAAGTATATGCCTACAGAGTAGATTGTTAACAGTAAAATAGACAGCGCAACTTGTGTACTCAATCTGCAATACAATATGATGAACATGCAAATAACATAAACTATCGCAATACGTTGTAATACTCCCATAACCCTGATCCCATAAACCCTCTCTTCCAACCACGAAAAACTAGGGTCTTGGAAATCAGAATAAAATAGAGCTAAGAATATACCTAAAAGAAACAAAACAAGACCGCGTTTTATCGCGTCCTTAAGTATTTTATGTGGCGCCAAAGCCAAATCACGCTTAGCTCCCAGGGATACTTGACAAGACCAGCCAACAATAAAAATAAAGAATGGAAATATGAGATCTGTCGGTGTCCAGCCATGCCATTCAGCATGTGCAAGAGGTGAATACACATATGCCCAAGAACCAGGATTATTGACGAGAATCATCGCCGTGATGGTCAGTCCTCTAAACACGTCCATCGACAACACTCTATTTGATTGGTAGCGTTTTAAGACTTCTTCGAAGTGTCTTATCACCATTGATAATCCCGTCTGTAAAGCGTTTAGAACTTTTTAATTTCTCTCATTTAAACGCAGTATGAAGGAGAAATAAAAGCATAAAATAAATTATTGACAAATTATGACACAATTTTGGAATATTTTATTATTTACATTATTTTTAGTTGTGCTAATTTGAATCCTAAGGGAGGGTGTAAAGCTTCATCAAGCCCATCAGTACGTGCATGATTTATCATCACCGAGTTTGTTCACACTCTCCTGGCAAAAACAACTGATTCTAACTATCAGAGGTTTCCACCTTCCGTGCAAGGTGGTTTACAACTACGCCAAAAAACAACTAAGGGAGACTGCACAGTGAAGTTAAACAAAATTGCACTCGTGCTAGCGATGTCTGGGCTTTCAAGTACATATACTTTTGCTCAACAAGCTACTGAAGAAGACACGAACAAAGAACCAATAGAACGCATAGAAGTAACTGGATCAAGCATTAAAAGAACCAGTCTGGAAGGTGACTTACCACTCACAATAATTAGCAGAGCTGAAATTGATGCGGCCGGTATTACCTCGGCTGAGCAATTGTTATTACAGCTGAATATTTCCTCTAACTCGAACGATAATTTAGCCAGTAATGCTGGTATCGTTGGTGGAGAAGAACGTGGAAATAACGGCGCATCAAGCGCAAACTTGCGTCAACAAGGCGTAGGTTCAACGCTTGTCTTGCTAAACGGAAGGCGCATTGCCACTCATGGCTTAAAAGGCCGCTCAGTTGACTTAAACTCTATCCCATTTGCCGCGATTGAGCGCGTTGAAGTATTACGCGACGGTGCATCGGCTGTTTATGGAACAGATGCCATCGGCGGTGTTATTAACTTTATTCTCAAAAAGAACTACGAGGGTGCACAAGTCGGGGCATTTGCCGATCATACCGAAGAAGGCAGCGGTAATATTTATCGAGTGAATATCCTTGCAGGTACGGGGGATATCGAAAGTGATGGCTTCAACATTATGGGCTCACTTTCTATTAAGTCGGCAGAGATATTGCGTGGAACCGACCGAGACTTCACCAATACCTTCCAGCCTGAGAGGGGCTTATCTCCTGATACAAGAGGTGCGCCTTTTGCTTCTGTGAACGATCGGTTCGCCGATCCAAACAATCCAGCATCAAGTCACTTCAACCTTGTTGGTAGTGGTTTGATCAACCCAAATACAGGTCTTGAGAACGACGTACTGAATGTGCTCGCTTTGCCTGGTCAACCTGGATGCGATGCCTTTGACAACATGGGCGACGATGGCGCTGTATTATGGAACCGCGCGAGAAATACTGGTGTTAGCTGTTCATGGGATTATCCAAGAGCATCTGTACTTCAACAACCAGTTGAAAATATCGACTTTGTTTCTAGAGCCACTATGAAAGTTGGTGAAGACTCAGAAGCCTTTATTGAGCTACTTGGCTCAGAAGTGACGTCGAAAAAAGTATTCGAACCTAACCAAATTACTCCATGGGCAATTGGAAACGGTGATTGGGAATCCTTTGGCGGTGGTTGGTATCCAAGCTCAGGTGCTTCGTACGACTATATCGTTAACGCCTTATCTGAATATTATGGAGCAGATCAACTAAACATTGGCGCTCCAATTGCCTATCGTTGGCGATGCATGCCTTGTGGCCCTCGTGAAATTGAAACTACCACTACGTCATACAAGTTACAGTTGGGTGTCGAAGGAATGATAGGGGACTGGGACTACAAAGCAGGCTTATCTCGCTCAAGCAATGAAGCCGAGTCTGAACTAGGTGGTGGTTATCACTATACAGACGGCCTTAAAGAGGCCATTGGAACAGGTAAAGTAAGTCCATTTTTACTACCCGGGCAGCAACAAACCGCTGAAGGCATTGCAGCAATCGATGCTGCGTCTGCTCGCGGGGTAGTGTTGTTTGGTGGCGAGACAATTTTGACTCAGTTAGATGCATCCATCAGTGGTGATACTGGCTTTGAGCTGGGCTTAGGCGGAGACTCGGTCTATGTAGCGGCAGGAATTGATCTTCGTAGGGAAGAATATAAGTTCAACGGTGATCGCAGGGCGGCAGAAGCAAGACCTGCTATTTATGGAGCGCCATTTGATAATGCAAATGCGCTAGACAATGTAAGTCGGGACATAAAAGCGGTGTTTGTGGAAGCACTCGTACCAGTTGTTGAGAGCTTTGAGGTAAACCTAGCCGTTCGTCACGATAATTATGATGGCTTTGGTGGCACGACTAATCCCAAATACGGCTTTAAATATACTCCGTTCGAAGAACTTCTTGTTCGGGGTGCGTATAGCACTGGGTTTAGGGTACCAAGTTTCAATCAATTGTTTAATGGGGTCACTGAAGAACCATACACAGGGACAGATTTGGCAAACCCATTTTTGTGTACCGATGGCATAGTTGATCCTAGTACCCCGGCATGTGGACCTATAACTCCAACAATTTTGTTTGGTGGCAAAACTGACTTGGGTCCTGAAGAATCCAAACAGTCTAGTTTAGGAATGGTTTGGGCATCCGGATCTGACTTTATAATGAACATCGACTGGTGGGAAATTGAAATCGACGGAACGATTCAAACGCCAGGTTTCAGAGAACTTATTGAAAACCCTAACTTGTTTGCTGATAACTTTATTCGCGATGCAAGTGGTAACATCATTTCTATTGACCGCCGTTATATAAATGCGGGTGGCAGAAAAACCAGTGGTATTGAAATTGGCTTAGCTAAAAAGGGCAAATTGGGTGATGCTGATTGGGGCGTAAACTTCAATGGTAGCTATCTAATAGAGGACATCAAGCAAGAGCGCGATGACTCGCCATTCGGTGATAACTTAGTTGGTACTCACTCACGAGGTAATATCCCGCTTCGTTGGAAACACACCATCACGGGTACATACTCATATGGTGATTTCACGCATACGCTGACGCAGATCTACAGACATAGCTATGACGATGAAACACCGCCAGGTATTGCATCTTGTATTGCAACAGAAGGTTGTGACTTTACTGATTTCGCTCCATTTTACGATGGAGAGGTCGGCAGTTACTTAATCTATAATTATAGCCTTCGTTACTCAGGCATCGATGGATTTGATATTACCGCCGGTATAAAGAACTTATTTGATCGTGATCCGCCGTTTACGGCTCATCAAAATGACTTCTCACCTGGTGCAGCATTCGATCCGAGAGTGGCTGATCCTAGAGGTCGGTCTTACACCTTACAAGTCGTATATGACTTTTAAGAGCTAGACCTAAATAAGAGGCGGTCACTTCTATGAAGCGACCGCCTTTTTTAATCTACTCATTGAATGAATATCAGAACAAATTTCACATGAGTCTATACAGCACTTTTTGTCTCAGGTAACGTACTAATACAAAACGTATTTTCAATAATAACTAGCTTACAGCGACTTTATGATAAACACGGATACAAAGAAAACGCATATCGCCATTCTTGGGGGTGGTTCCGCCGGGTGGATGACCGCAGCTGCACTTAGCTCTCAGTTAAACTCAAATGCTTACAAAATCACATTAATTGAATCACCGACCATCGGCACAGTTTCGGTGGGTGAAGCTACTATCCCAGGCATATTAGAATTTAATCAAATGCTAGGCATTGATGAACGCGACTTTCTATCTTTTACTAAAGGCAGCTTTAAGCTAGGGATCGTTTTCAAAGACTGGTTAAAGAAAGGCCAACAGTATATGCATCCTTTTGGTCCATATGGTGTAAATATGCAGGGTATACCCTTCCACCATTATTGGTTAAAAAACCAAGCAAAGGACCACACTACCGAACTCAGTGATTTGAGTATTGAATATTGCGCCGCTAAACACGACCGATTCAGCCATCCAAACCCGCAAAGTCGCTCTCCCCTAGCGAATATAAAATATGCATATCATTTCGACGCTACCTTATATGCTGAGTTTCTAAATAACTTGGCAGTGTCGAAAGGCGTGCATCATATACAAGACACATTACTTAAGGTACACAAATCGGATGATGAAACCATCCATTCGTTAGAACTAGCGTCTGGCAAAAATGTTACCGCTGATCTATTTATCGATTGTTCTGGCTTTAAGGGGCGTTTGATAGAACAAGAATTGCATGTTCAATATGAGGATTGGCGAAAATACCTCCCCTGCGATAGTGCAATCGCTGTTCCGAGCAAAAGTCTAGAAGACCTTAAACCGTATACCATCGCGAGCGCACACGAAAACGGATGGCAATGGCAAATCCCGTTGCAACATAGAGTTGGTAATGGTTTTGTCTATTCGAGTCAGTTTATATCCGAACAAAAAGCAAGTGAACAATTACTGCAAAGACTTCCCTCAGAAGCACTTGATGAACCGCGAAAACTTACTTGGGTTAATGGAAAGCGCAAACAAGTTTGGAAAGGAAACTGTATTGCCATTGGCTTATCTGCTGGCTTTATTGAACCACTGGAATCCACCGGCTTACAGTTGATTCAATCGTCAATTATGCGGCTATTATCAATGTTTCCTCGATTCCCTGTTTCCGAAAAACTTAGACAAAGCTTCAATGACTACACTAATGAAGAGATAGATCGCATCCGAGATTTTGTTATCTTGCATTACGTTGCAAGCGAGCGAAAGGACTCAGATTTTTGGCAATACTGCAATGAAATAGACATACCTGAAGGACTAAAACACAAAATCGAACTATATCAGGCAAGTGGAAACATATACCGAGACAATAACGAGTTATTTAATGAAATTAGTTGGTTCTCAGTACTGAACGGGCAAGGGATCAAAGCCAAAACGTATCATCCCTTCGTTGATAATATGCCATCAGAAAACTTAGCAAAAAACATAAAAGTGATAAAAGGCGCAATGCAGGAAGCTGTCAACACCATGTCCGATCATAAAGCCTATTTAAACGCTTATCTTAATCAACAATAAACGAGTTCAATTGTCATGTCTTTTCTTAAACGTCTATTCTTTATTCTCATCGGCACGGGCCTTTTGCTAAGTTGCACGACTACCAAATACACTGAACTACCTTCAAGTAACCATAGTTTTCGAGTTAAATCACTGATAATGCATTTTACAGCGGTAAACTACGAGGATTCGGTGAAGTATCTCGTCAAAGAAGGTGGAGGAGTAAGCTCACATTACTTAATCCCGCAAATCGATGATGACACTTATCCTGGTACTAAAATAGAAGTGTTACAACTAGTTGATGAAAATAACCGCGCATGGCATGCAGGCGTGAGTTATTGGCAGGGTCGAGAAGGCTTAAATGACTCTTCTATAGGGATCGAAATTGTCAACGTTCCAAAATGCTTCGAACGAGAGGTACCAAAAGGTTTCATTAAACCAAAATCAATGTGTATTTTTCCTGAATTCGAAAATCAACAAATAGAACTTTTAATTGAATTAAGTAAAGACATCTTAGCTCGTAACCCTGATATCGAACCCACAGCGGTGGTCGGTCATTCAGATATTGCCCCTTCACGCAAAAACGATCCTGGTCCACGATTTCCTTGGCAGAAACTTTATGAAGCAGGCATTGGCGCATGGTACGACGACGAGACTGTCGCTAAATACTGGCGTCAATTTAATCAAAAGCCTCTACCTATTGGACTGCTCCAACAGGCATTAAATACTTACGGTTATGGAATTTTCCAAACGGGTGTTATGGACAAGCAAACACAAGATGTGCTTGGTGCTTTTCAAATGCACTTTTTACCTTGGCAGGTCGATAACAAAGCCAATAGTCAAACTTCTGCTACCATTTTTGCCTTGCTCGAAAAATATTTTCCAGAACGACTTGAAGCCTTGCTTGGTGCTTATGAGAATTATCAGGAGCATGCAAAGAATGTCGGACGCGCTCAGCAAAATCAATTAAATTTTTCTTTCTTATATGACGAGGCAACTAAAGGACGTAGTCAAAAGCGCGCATTTATCGGGGACAGTAAAAAGACTACCCTTAAAATAAAAGCTGAAAACATTAAAAGCGCTCAGATTTTTATTAACAATCAACAATTAAAGCTCAGCGAAGTGTTCAACAAGCAAGGAGTCTTTGAATACGATATTACTAAGCGGGTGGTAAGCGGTCTAAATTCACTTGAGGTTAAAGATCTAATACCCCACGCTCATCATAGTTCGAGCAAAGATAAACAAGAAAATACAAGCCAGGTAAGTTCAGACGCAAACTTAACAATCAGTATCTCTTTTCCGAGCCTTCACGCCAAAAAAAGCGCCAAAACATACGATTTTTCCAAGTTAGATAAGATGATTAATCAAGATGTAAGCTCAGGGTTTCCTGGCGCAGCAATACTCGTGGTACACAAAGGTGAAATTATCAAACGAAGTGCGTATGGCTATGCTAACAAATACTCATCTGACGAATCCTTGCTTGTAAATCCAGGCGCAATGTCACCAGAAACCTTATTTGACTTAGCTTCAAACACCAAAGTATTTGCAACGACCCTAGCGATTATGAAACTCGTCGATGAAGGAAAAATCAATCTTTATTCGCCGCTCGCAAACTATCTGGCAGAATACCAAGGCAGTGGCAGGGATACGCGCACTGTTTCAGATTTACTCAGCCATGCCTCCGGTTATACGAGTAGTTTTGAGTTTTACAAAGACATTAACAGCAACAACTACTGGTACTCTCAAGATAAAGCCTTGACGGAAGAATTACTGCTAACTGCGTTGCCCTTTGTCGAACCAAGGCGCCAAACTCAACGCTACAGTGACACCAATTTTATGATCCTTGGTGCGCTGGTTGAGCGTGTCACAGGCATGCCACTTGATGTTTATGTTGAACAAGAAATTTATGCAAAGCTTGGACTTACTAATACCTTATTTACACCACTTCAAAAGGGGATCTCATCACAAAATGTTGCCGCTACTGAAATCTACGGCAACACACGTAAAGGCACGGTCGATTTTCCAAATATTCGAAGTGGCGTATTAAGAGGCGAAGTACACGACGAAAAAGCCCATTATGCTATGCAAGGTGTGGCTGGACACGCGGGCTTGTTTTCAAATGTGGATGAGCTTGCCATTCTTGCACAAATGCTATTAAACGAGGGCGGATATGGCAGTTATTATTTTGCAAGTCCTACTGTGGTAAGGCGATTTACGCACCCTGATCATATAGATGACTCGATTGGCTTAGGATGGCGCCTTGCGTCTGATGAAACAACTTGGCACTTTGGCCCTTATGCAAGTAGCAGGGCTTTCGGTCACACGGGTTGGACTGGCACCGCTTCAGTCATAGATCCTGAACTAGATCTCATTGTGATTTATCTAAGCAATAAACGCCACTCTCCGATCGTTGAACAGTCTGGAAATATAAGGTTCACAGGCAACGATTACGATAGCGCCCGTTATGGAAAAGTAATGACGCAGGTTTATGAAGCAATTTTATCTGCAAATGCAAAACATAAATCGAAGCATTGAGTTATGCTATCTTATTAGGGCCTGTTAATTTTCAACATGCCCTAGGGTCTGTTTTACAGGGCCTAATATTTGACGTTTAACAATAAGAAAAACAGGAACTATTTTGGATTGGTTTAGCATTCTCCCTCCCATCGTTGCCATTGCTATTGTGCTTTGGAAAAAAGAAGTCATCTTGGCTTTGTTGCTTTCTGTTTTTGCATCAGAGCTTTTGCTGCTGATATCAGGAGCTTCTGGCTCTTCGGTTTTGTTTGCCCCAATCAATACCATCGAACGAGTGGTCAGTACCGTCGGTGAACCAGGCAACGCGCGTATTCTATTATTTAGCTTATTAGTAGGAGCCTTGCTAGCGTTTATAAGAGACTCGGGCGGCGTTGCAGCTTTTGTAGAGAAATTGATTTCTTCCGGCATAGCAAAAACTAAACGACGAGCGGGTGGCATAACGATGTTTACTGGTGTAATCGTATTTATTGAGTCGAATTTAAGTGTCTTAACAGCTGGAATTATGGCTCGCGGATTGTTCGACAAATTTAAAATGAGCCGAGCACGTTTGGCATATGTTATTGACTCCACGAGTGCACCTGTTTGTATTCTAATTTTGCTTAACGGATGGGGCGCATACATTTTGGGTTTACTAAGCGCATACGAACTACCTGAAAACGCGTTGGTCGTGTTATGGAGTACGTTGCCATATAATGTCTACGCATGGCTTACTCTTGTATTTGTGGCTTATACTATCTTTGCTGACAAAGTGCATGGTCCGATGAAAGAAGCCGAGCAAAAGCTCGAAAGAATAGACAGTAATATTGAAATAGCAAAAGCAAGCAAAGCAAGATACATGGTTGCACCTCTCACTGTCATGATAGTAGGTATGGTTGCTTTCATGTTTTACACTGGCGATGGCGACATTACTCAAGGCAGTGGCAGCCGTTCTGTACTCTATGCGACTTTTTTGGCCTGTATTGTAGGATATTCGATGGTCATCATGAGTAAGCAACAAGGCCATCAAGGCGCATTCAAACTCGGCTTTAATGGTATGAGTGAACTACTGCCTTTAGTCAGTATTGTTATGCTATCCATAAGCCTTGGCAGCAGTCTAAAAGAATTGGGTACAGGCGTATTTGTAGCCGGCATTGTGGGAGACTATTTGCCGATTTTCTTAGTCGCACCGATGTTGTTTCTCGCAGGAGGAATAATTTCGTTTACTACGGGCACCTCTTGGGGCACCTTTGCGATTCTTATTCCAATAGGTATGCCACTTGTTCAGGCTCTTGGCTTGCCGCCAGAACTTATATTGGCAGCAATATTAGGTGGAGGGATCTTTGGTGACCATTGCTCTCCTATTTCAGACACAACAGCAGTATCTTCCTTAGCCGCAGGTTGTGACTTACTAAACCATGTAAAAACGCAACTGCCTTACGCTTTAACAGCAGGTGCTCTGACGATCGTTGCTTACATAGCACTGAGTGTGTTGATGATATAGGGGGCGCATTATGTGGCTTAACGCTCATGTTGCAAAAAGACTACGCGGATCGTTAAAATATTTAAATTCAAGTGCGTTACCCGCAAAGTCGTAAACGAAAAACGTACCCTGTTCGCCAACCTCACCCTCAAAGCGAATGTAGGGCTCGATTTCAAACGCCACCTTGTGTTGTCTGAGAGCTTCAGCGGTATTTGTCCAATTTACTTTGTCCATGACCAAACCAAAATGAGGTACTGGGACGGCTTTATTGTCAACTTCATTTGGCTTAACGGGGCTTGGCATTTTACCCACAAGATGCGTCACTAATTGATGACCAAAAAAGTTCCAATCGACCCAGCAGGTGTCGCTGCGCCCCTGTTCACAGTGAAGGATATCACCATAGAAATGCTTAGCTTTATCTAAATCATCAACTGGAATGGCTAAATGAAAAGGGTACATATCAATACTCACCTACTTTAAAAAGCGCTTTAAGACCCAAAGCTTTAACTTATTGAAAGGCATGTAGCGCAATGAATTTTCAAAACTAAAGCTGCGGCGCATTACTGACTTTTGATGCGAAAAAGCATCGAAACCAAATTTGCCATGATAACGACCCATACCGCTTGTACCAACACCACCAAAAGGCAATTTAGGGTTGAGCATAAACATACTGGTATCGTTGATGCACATTGAACCTGCACTCACTCGCTGAACAAATTTTTGCTCAAAGTCTGAGTCTTCGGTAAACAAGTAAGCTGCTAGCGGTTTAGCGCGAGCGCGTATAAATTCGAGCATGTCACTGCGACCATTAAAACTAACTATGGGCAGTATCGGCCCAAATATTTCTTCCTGCATGATTGGACTATTGGGGTCAGGGTTAACGACTATTGTCGGCGCTAAATAACGATTTTCAATATTGTATTCCCCTCCAAAGACTACGTTTTGATTGTCCAAATATGACACAAGTCGCTCACAATGACGGGAATTAACTACTCGTCCATAGAAGCGATTTTTTTGCGGATCTTTCTTGTATTGTCTCGTGATCACTTTCTTTAGCTCATCTACAACATTGTCTAACTGGCTGTGGTGAACCATTAAATAGTCTGGCGCTATACATGTTTGCCCTGCATTCATAAACTTGCCCCAACTTATTCTGTTAAGCGCAGTTTTCAAATTGATGTTTTTGTCGATGATACAAGGACTTTTACCACCTAACTCTAAGGTCACCGGTGTTAAATGCTTTGCTGCAGCATTCATCACGATCTTGCCAACTCGCTCGCCACCAGTGTAAAACACGTGGTCAAAGGGCATCTCTAGCAATTGAGACGTCGGTTCTTGGCCTCCCTCTACCACTGCAATTGCATTCATATCTAAATATTTAGGAAGAAGCTCTGCAATCAGTTTAGACGTTTGTGGTGCCAGTTCAGAAGGCTTTACCACTGCACAGTTACCTGCTGATATCGCCGCTAGCATCGGACTCAACGACAATTGAAACGGATAGTTCCAGGCACCAATGACAAGGCAAGTTCCAAGTGGCTCTGCCTGTATGTAACTCTTAGCAGGAAAGGCAAGCATCGGCGTTGAATGTCTTTGAGGCTTCATCCATTTTTCGAGGTTTTTTAATAAAAATTGTGCGTCTTTTATGAGGTAGCCGATTTCGGTTAAGAAAGCTTCTTCATATGACTTATGTAGATCTTTATTTAGCGCTTCAGCAATGGCTTTTTCTTCATTTTTAAGTAGTGACAGAAACGCTGTAAGCTGACGCTTTCTCCATGATGCAGAGCGCGTAGCACCACTGGCAAAGTAAGTATCAAGTTTTTCTTTAACCTGTTTTATCTGTAAAGCGAGCATCGAATCTGTCTCGGATAAAGACTCAGGTTGTTGGTTCAAACTCACAACTGATGCGACTTTATTACTCATGTGGCGTCTTTCCTTTTTAAAGATTTGAGTTACAGCTTTAGATGTAGATTATCAAAGAACGAACTTAGGTTCTATCGCTAGAGCTTTACTTTAAATACACCTAACGAGTGCAAAAAGATTGCTCACATAAGTGATTTGGGGGCTTACGATAAAAACCAGAACTCTAAACCCATCATTTAGATTGGTCGGTAACGTAGAAATACCTAAGCGTGCTTTTATTAGCGCTCGCATTAATATTCTTGTTGATACTCTTGCGAATGTTTTTTACAACATTCTTGTCAACATTCGTACCCATACTCGAGCCAGTTATTGATTACTTTTTTGCAGCTTGTCGTTTTTCAAATGCAGCTTGTTGTTCTGGCGTTGCTTTCGTTTGGTATTTATCTTTGTACTCTGAATACGGCATACCATACACGTGCTCTCGCGCCGCCTCATAATCTATGTCTACACCGCGTTCTTGCGCCTCTGCAGAGTACCACTTAGCTAGACAATTTCGACAAAAATCTGCGACGATCATTAGGTCAATATTTTGAACATCTTTGTTTGCATCTAAATGTGAAAGCATACGTCTAAAAGCAGCTGCTTCAATTTCAGTTTGTGTTTCTTTATTCATGTTGATTTCTTTTTTATTTAAAGTAGTCATCTTACGTTACACCTTCGCGACTTGCGGCGAGCTAGCATCACAGCACCTATAAGCAATCCACTTTAGCCACCGATCATAGCGAGGTGTTTGGTCGCTCCAGTATACCCATCGTGTAAATAATGTGTCGCCTTTTTATTTGACAAACAATCAACCAAAGCATTTTGTAATGCAGTGGGCTTGTTTTCTTGCATATATTGGCGCAAGTCGATACCCATTTCTGAAAACAAACAGAGGTGCAGTTTGCCCGTTGAACTTATCCGCAACCTATTGCACGTAGAGCAAAAGTCTTTGCTGTAAGGCATAATTAACCCAATCCGGCCTTCATATTCCGGATGCTGAAACTCTTGCGCGGGTCCGGCGGCTTTATCTCTAATGACCTGCCCCCAACCGGATGCAATAAGTTGTTTTTTGATGGGTTCGCCAGACACGTGGTTTTCATCAAAAAATTTAACATTGTCGCCAGTTTGCATTAACTCAATGAAGCGCAGCGTAACCGGCTTGTCCTTTATCCACTTGAGAAAGCGCGACATCTCATTACCATTATATTGGCGCATTAAAACAGCGTTAATTTTAACTTTGATACCTAATTCAGCTGCCCTCTCAATCCCTCTAAGAATACTGTCGAGTTTATCGTGGCCTGTAATACTGTGAAACATGTGAGGATCAAAGCTATCGATGCTAATATTCAATGAGTTGAGCCCTGCTGAGTGCCACTTGTCTACGTCTTTTTCTAACTTAAATGCGTTCGTTGTCATCGCGACGTGTTTAATGCCCTTTGTAGAAGCGCATTTTTCAATGATTTGAGGGAGGTCTTTTCGCAATGAGGGCTCACCACCTGTGATACGGACTTTAGACGTCCCAAGCCCAGCAAAGGCTTCTACAACCGTATCTATTTCACTCAAGGACAAAAACGAGCGTTCTGAACCTTGATACCCATCTGGCAAGCAGTAAGTACAGCGAAAGTTGCACACATCTGTGATGGACAGCCGCAAATAATGGAAGCGACGCCCAAATTTATCTTCTAACATTATATTTTACACCTTTCCAAATTAAAGCGTGTTAACTCTCTGTATCATTGTATTAGAGAGCCAAAACAACACTTTCGGGAGGCTGGTTAATTTCTTTTCCAACCCTTTCGAACCAACGTTTTAGTTCGAGGCCTCAATATCATATGGGTAAAAACGCACTTAGATAAGAAGGCTCGGAGCACAAAGTACCGAAGTCAATGACTTCGAGTGAACGTTTACTGATACCGCATTGTTAACCTCATTTAAACTCAGTGGCGATGTGCCTCTAAGGTCGGCCACAAAACACTAACAATATAAAAATAGAGTGTAATAATGAGCATTAGTAGTAATCGTCTCTTCTAACAGTATCACATTTCTTTAGTAATTTTTTGCTGATAACCCTACCCTATATTATCGGTTTAACGAGAGTGAGTTAATTAAGGCCAAAGGGCTGAATTTTAACAGTCTCACCTTTTACAACCCCGCTGCATTGTGGTTCAAGTACGATATAACAATTCGCTCCCGCGATAGAACTCATTATTCCAGATCCCTGAGGCCCTTTTGGTTGCACGGTTAGCGTCCCATCATCCATTCTAAAATATATGCCTCTTTGAAAATCTTTTCTTCCGGGCGCCTTTTTGATGTCGACGCTAGCGATAGCATCAAAACTAGGACCAATTAAATTACTCGGATCCAAGGGTATTTCATGCTGTAATGCCCTTAGAAAAGGAAACACGAGTTTTTCACAAGTAACATACGCGGAAACTGGATTACCCGGTAGACCACAAAACCACGAGTTCGACAGACGACCAAAGGCAAATGGCTTGCCTGGCTTCATTGCGACTTTCCAAAACCCAACTTCACCCAATTCATCGAGAATATCTTTTACAAAGTCAGCGTCTCCTACCGAGACGCCCCCGCTACTTATAACGATGTCACATTCAGCATCAGCCTTTTGAATCGCGTCTCTTACGGAGCTTGGCTGATCTGGGATAATGCCGTAATCAAACACATCCACCTCATATTGTTGAAGCAGTAATTGAATTGCCAAGCTATTACTTTCAAAGATCTGCCCTTTTTGTAGGTTCTTCCCTGGCTCCACCAGTTCATCACCGGTCGCTAATATGCCTACCTTTATTTTTTCAAAAACAGACACGTAAGATTCTCCAAGGGAAGCCAATAATGCTAAATTCCCAGGGCTTAGTCGTGTTCCCCGCTTAATGACAATAGAACCTTTCGCAACACTTTCGCCTTGTTTGCGAACGTTGTTTCCCTTATTTTTTTTAACAGAAAACAGAACATGGTCATCGCTTATCTTACTGGTCTGCTCTTGCATTATAACAGTGTCGGCACCCTTAGGAATTTCAGCGCCTGTCATAATGCGAATACAATGACCCGACTCTAGCGTGTTTGGATAGGGCTTCCCGGCATAAGCTGTCCCAACAAGGAGTAGTGTTTCACGCTGTTCTAAATCGACGGCCTTTAAGGCATAACCATCCATTGCTGCATTGTTATGTGGCGGTACATCAATATCAGAAAGAATGTCTTCAGCCGTAACCCTATGAAGTGCTTCGCGCAACAATAGCGATTCTATTTTATGATTTATAGCTTGTTCATTTGCCGCCTCAATCATATTTTGTATGGCATCTTCTACCTGCAACATGCCAGGTAACACACATTCATCAGTCATCAATAGGGCCTCGTGTTTGATGTTAGAAAAATACTCTATATACTCCATTAAGCGTACACAAATTTAAATGCAAGCACTCAGAAGAAAGTGATCTTAGCTATGACACTACATTCCTTGCCCTTAGATGCCAAGCAATCTAAATTATCCTTAATGACTTTAGTCATTCAACACTGTAAAAAATTTTCATAAAACTAAGCCATTAAAATATTCAGGAGTCAATTTTTGACAAGTAAACCATTAAACCTTGCCGTCCTTACCGTCTCCGATACTAGGACTCTAGAATCAGACACTTCAGGCCAGTTTTTAGAGGACGCTCTTAAACAAGCTGGTCACCATCTCGTCGCCCGCACGCTCGTCAAAGACGACGTTTATCAAATGCGTGCCATAGTGTCGTCATGGATTGCTGATAAAAACGTTTATGCTATTTTGGTGACTGGGGGAACAGGTTTCACCACTCGCGACTCTACACCAGAGGCGCTAGAAGTCCTGTTTGATAAACAAATAGAAGGATTTGGAGAGCTGTTCAGATATTTGTCCTACAAAGAACTTGGCACCTCGACAGTGCAGTCTCGCGCGTTTGCCGGTTTGGCAAACAATACAGCGATCTTCTGCATGCCTGGCTCTACAGGCGCTTGCAGAACTGCTTGGAACGGTATATTGGTCGAACAATTAGATGTTGCACATAAACCCTGCAATTTCGTTGGCCATCTAACCAAACATCTCTTAGCAGAATAAAAAAGGTAAAGATAAAGTGATAAAAGTAGTCTTTTTTGCTCAAGTAAGAGAGGTGCTAGGATCCACAGGGACGGAACTAAGCACTAGTGATGTTCAGACGGTTCGAGATGCCATCGATTTATTAAAAATACAGTTCACTAATTGGACTCAGATGATTAATGAAGAGTCCTTATTATGTGCTGTAAATCAAACCTTAGTGGAGCAGTCTCATCCACTGAAAGATGGTGACGAGCTCGCATTCTTCCCTCCTGTAACAGGTGGATAACCAGTGAAATGGATGGTTGATCAATGAACTATGTGAAAGTACAAACGCAAGATTTCAAACATATTGAGTGCTATGAAAAATTGCATACTACCGCAAAGTTTGGTGCGATCGTTACATTTACCGGCATAGTAAGAGATTTTTCTAGCATTGGCGCACTTAAAGCCATTGAGTTAGAACAATATCCAAAAATGACGTTAAGCGCTATGCAAGTATTGGCAGATAAAGCGGTCGTTCAATTTGATGGTATAGGTGACATTGTATTGATCCACAGAGTTGGCTACCTAGCGGCAAACGAACAAATTGTTTTTGTAGGTGTCAGCAGTACACATCGTAAATCAGCGTTTGAGGCAGCCCAATTTATTATGGATAGGCTAAAAAACGATGTGCCTTTGTGGAAGAAAGAAATCAATACGCAGGGGGAATCACACTGGGTCGCAGTAAAAGATAGTGATGTTAAGGCAGGCCAACAGTGGGGCTAAGCTTGTTGCACAACTTTGGTTTATGGCAGATTACTAAAAGAGTAGTTTTATTTCTTTTTTTTATTGTTGTGCTCTCTTCTAATTTGTCTGCAAGAGAAACCATCAGGGTGGCGGTAGCTGCTAATTTTGCTCATACCGCAAAATCACTCGCTGAAGATTTTATGCAGCAACACCCCATTGATATTAGTATCAGCAGCGGCTCTAGTGGCACCTTGTACGCCCAAATAGTGCGAGGAGCGCCATTCGACGTTTTTCTATCTGCCGATGCATTTAGACCGAAGCGCCTTGAAGATAATGGATTGATTGTTCTTGATTCACGCCAAACTTACGCAAGAGGATTACTGGCACTTTGGGTAAATGAACAAGAACAAGTAAAAACACAAGATATGTTTTTTCATGAGCAGGAAACCACAACGCCTAGTATTGATGTAGTTAAAAGCCTAGCCTCAGCTTTAGAAACAGAGTCAATACCTTTGATAAGGGAAGTCCTTAAGTCATCTAGTCGTATTTCTATTGCGAACCCTAAAACCGCGCCTTATGGAGAGGCTGCACAAACAATGTTGCAAAGACTAGACCTATGGGAAGATTTACAAGGCAGGATAGTGACAGGTAATAATGTGCTTCAGGCTTTCCAGTTCAAGCAAACGGGTAATGTGGACACGGCCATTGTCGCGCATCACCTGCTATCAAGAGAATCAGACTTAATAGTCATTCCGCAACATTTATATGAGCAGATTCAGCAACAGTTAGTGATTATAAAATCGAGTAATAAACAAAAAGAAAGTCGTTTGTTTGTTGATTACCTGCTCAGCGAGGAGGTACAAAATCAACTTCATAACTTGGGCTATGCAAAGGTCGGCTCGTAGTGGATTTAGATGCGATTATACTCACCCTAAAACTAGCTGCTTTGAGCAGCGCTCTACTTATCATCATCGCAACGCCTTTAGCTTGGTGGCTCGCGAATTGGAAACACTCATTTAGACCCGTAGTACATGCGATCATTGCCCTACCCCTAGTATTACCACCTACCGTCCTTGGCTTCTATTTGTTAGTCGCATTTTCGCCAGATAGTTGGTTAGGGAGCACATGGATGCTCGTAACAGGTAGCTCATTGGCATTCAGTTTCGCTGGTATTCTTATTGGCTCTTTGATTTATTCTTTACCATTTGCAGTACAACCTTTATTCAACGCATTCGAACAGTTTGACCACCGATACGTGGATGTCGCAATCACCATGGGTTTGACTCGTAAGCAACGCTTTTTTAACGTCATTTTGCCAATTACAAAGAATGCTTTTCTGACTGCAATCGGATTAAGCTTTGCTCACACATTGGGCGAATTTGGCGTCGTATTAATGATCGGTGGCAACATTCCTGGCGAGACACGAGTTGTTTCAATTGCACTTTTTGATCACGTAGAAGCGTTGGATTATGCAAGCGCTCATGAACTTGCCTTCGTATTACTTGTGTTTTCCTTAATACTATTAAGCCTGCTTTATCGCGTGAATGGCAAAAAGGGAACTTCGTGGACTTAAGTATTTCTTTGTGTAAGCAGCAAAAGTCAATTTTAGAGCTTAAAGCTCACATCCCTAAAAACGTTAAAAGTTTAGGGATTTTTGGGGCCTCGGGAGCGGGTAAAACCTCACTTTTGCGTTGCCTTGCCGGCTTAGAGCCTCAGATGCAAGGGAGTGTCAAATGGGACTTAGAAACAATAAATACCCAAGCTGCCAAGCCTCGAATATCTCTCGTATTTCAACAAGGTGTACTCTTTCCCCATTTGAATGTCGCCCAAAATTTTGAATTTGCAGAAAAGTTCAAAAATAAACACTGTCTGCATAAGTGTATTAAAGAATTGAATAAAGATACGCTATTAGACACTCTAGAAATTAGGCATTTGTTAGATCATCAAGTAGAGCATTTATCCGGTGGCGAACAACAAAGAGTTGCAATTGCTCGCGCTCTATTAAATTGTCCCGATGTGTTACTAATGGACGAGGCAGTATCAGCGCTAGACAAACGACTCAAACAAAAAGTTCTCGCTTATATTGTTGAGCTGGTAAACAAGGGTTTGAATCTTGTTTTCGTATCTCATGCCTTACGCGAACTCGCTATGGTGTGTGAGCATCTTTTGCATATTGATGAGGGTAAAGTACTTGCAAACGCCCAAAAAGCAGATCTTTTAAGTCATCTGCAACTAGATGAAAATACTGATAAACGCACAATATCAACACACCCATTATTCTCACTGTTATCCGTAGAACACGCCTGTGTTGAACATTTAGCAAATTCTCAACTTCGTTTGTGTAAGTTGGGCTCGGTTGAACTATACACCCACTCACTGACAGAAATAAACGGACAGGTTGAAATGCGAGTCGACGCAAATCAAGTAGTGATCAGTAAAACAGCATTGGAACAGAGCAGTATGCTAAACATACTCCCTGTGAGATTGTCGTCTTACCGTTCCTTAAATGGTGATCAGGTACTATTAGAGCTTTTAACCGATATACCCAATACAAACAAACAGAAACTCAGTGCGATTATCAGTAATATCTCATTTGAACGGCTTGGGATTCTTCCTAACGACGCCCTCTTCGCGTGTTTTAAAGCACATTAATTAGTTCACATCTTTACAGCATATAGTCCACATTTTCTGCTTTACTAAGGCTAAAAAGATTGCCTGAATTACACAAAGCAAACTAGGTCTAAATATGCCAATTCTGCGTATGTATTATTCAAAATAAAAATAATAAACATCTTGGAGCAATCACATGAGCGACATCCAAAATAATAATACAAAGAATTTGATCCCGCAAAAGGCCTTCGATTGGTACGACGAATATGCCCATGGTGACATAAACCGCCGAACCTTTTTGTCTCGCCTGGCGTCTCTTTCAGTAGCGGGGTTGTCGATGAGTGTCATTAGTAGCGCATTATTGCCAGATTACGCTAAAGCTGAGCAAGTTAGCTTTAACGATCCAGACATAATTGCTCGTTATCAGGAGTTTGACTCTCCAAATGGACACGGTAAGGGACAAGGTTACTTAGTCGTACCTAAAAATATGGAATCGTCTAGGGCTACGGTCTTAGTAGTACATGAAAATAGAGGATTAAATCCCTACGTAAAGGATGTTGCTAGACGGTTAGCAAAGCAAGGCTTCATTGCGTTTGCACCAGACGCACTTTATCCACTAGGTGGATACCCTGGCAACGACGATGAGGGTCGCAAGATGCAACGCAGCCTAGAAAGAACCAAGATTGAACAAGATTTTATGGCCGCGGCAAGTTATTTGAAATCACATGAAATGAGTAGCGGCAAACTTGGCGTTGTCGGTTTCTGTTTTGGTGGTTACATTAGTAACTTATTAGCTGCAGCCATGCCTGAAAAAGTGAATGCGGCAGTGCCATATTACGGAACACCAGCTAATACAGAGCTTCAAAAACAAGTAAAAGGCCCTATATTGCTCCAATTTGCAGAGCTCGATAAGCGAGTGAATGCAACTTGGGCTGACTATGAGTCTCAGCTAAAGGCAAACAATGCAAACTACAAAGCGCATTTTTATGCAGGCGCCCAGCACGGCTTTCATAACGACTCTACTAGTCGTTACAGCCCTGAAGACGCCGAATTATCATGGCAGCGCACAATTGCGTTTTTCAAAGAGCACTTAGACGCTTAGACTGAATAAGGGTCTCTTAGCACCATAGTATGAGCACGATCTGGGCCCGTTGAGACTATGTCAACGGGTACATTAGTAAGCTCTTCGAGACGTTTGATATAAGCTTGAGCGGCTTTGGGCAGATCATCAAATGTAGTAATTCCAAAGGTATTTTCTGACCACCCCGGCATACTTTCGTACACAGGGCTTATCGCTTCATAACCTTCAGCTGCAAGTGGAGGCACTGTCGATACGTTTCCATTTGCGTCTTTATAGCCAACGCAAATTTCAAGCGTTTCAAGCCCATCCAATACGTCCAACTTGGTCAAGCAAAATCCAGTAATACTGTTTAATTGCACCGCGCGTTTCATCGCAACGGCATCAAACCAACCTGTGCGACGCTTACGGCCCGTCGTCGCCCCAAATTCATGTCCTTTCACACCCAAGTGCTGTCCAACATCACAAGCTAATTCAGTTGGGAATGGACCAGAGCCAACGCGAGTGGTGTATGCTTTCACAATACCAAGAACATAGTCGATATTTAAAGGACCAAAACCTGCACCTGTAGCCACGCCGCCTACAGTCGTATTAGAGGAAGTTACGTACGGATAAGTACCATGGTCAATATCAAGCAATGTTCCTTGGGCGCCTTCAAACATGATTGTATCGCCATTTAGCCGCGCAACATCGAGCATCTCGGTGACGTCTACGACCATCGATTTCAATAAATCTGCAACGGATAAAGCGTCTTTTAGCACTACATCATAGTCAAGAGCTTCAGCTTTATAATAATTGGTTAACATGAAATTATGGTATTCCATGACTTCTTTAAGTTTCGCCGCAAAATCGTCTGCATTGAAAAGATCACCTACTCTTAAACCTCTGCGCGACACTTTGTCTTCGTATGCTGGACCAATGCCACGGCCTGTCGTGCCAATAGCTTTGTTACCGCGCGCTTCTTCTCGCGCAACGTCTAATGCAATGTGAAAAGGAAGTATAAGAGGGCAAGCTTCACTAATTTTCAGTCGCTCAGATACGGGAATACCCTTGTCTTCGAGCATTTTCATTTCGGTAAGTAAGGCTTCTGGGCTTAGCACCACCCCGTTGCCTATAACACAGGTTACGTTATCTCGAAGGATACCTGATGGGATGAGGTGTAAAACGGTTTTCTCACCATCTATAACGAGCGTGTGTCCTGCATTGTGTCCGCCTTGATATCGAACGACATATGAGACTTGTTCAGTAAGCAGGTCTACTACTTTTCCTTTGCCTTCGTCACCCCATTGGGTGCCAAGCACAACAACATTTTTAGCCATGAAAATTAACGGTAAATAAATTAGGACGCGATTTTAGCAAAAAAAAAACGATAAGTTGACCATAAAATTGACCAAGTTATCGCATTGTTTCATATAAATTAGTATTACTTAGAGCAAATTGTAGTGAATATGGCGCAATGGAGAAAAAACGCTTAGGGAAGTAAGCCGTAAACACCAAGTGCACCTAAAAGCACCAGCACTGCACCTACCTTTTGTAAGACGGTACTTGGCATTTCACTCATCTCCTGCATGTATTTACGCCACTTATTGGGTATCAAAAGAGGGCCTAAGCCCTCAAAAATCAACATCATACAAAAGCCAATCAAAAAAAGTTCTATCATTGTCTAATACAACAAACTGTATAATTTCCGACGGTAACTTGATTTGAGAGGGTCTCCGTCTGCTAGCGCGTTTAGCATATCTAACATCATTTTCTTGGCATCGCCAAAAGCCAAGTCTTTAGCTACGACCTCGTAAATAAGCGCCAAAGCCTCTTCAGCCTTATGAGCCTGCTGTAATTGAATAGCCAAATCTACTTTAATTTGCAGATTAGAGGGGTCTTGGCGGTGCTTTTCTTGTAACTCAAGTAATTCAGGAGACTCAGATGCTTTTTCTGCAAGCTCGATTTTACCCACCACGACTTGATATTCTGACTGCTGATCTACCAACCCAATATCATTTATAAGCGACTTAGATAAATCTAGGTTGCCTGTTTCGACCGCTGCGTCCGCAAGCGCAATCTTAATATCAGCACGCTCAGAATTTATGTCGTATGCTTGTTTGAACAAGGCAAACGCTTGCTGGTAATCTTCTTGCGCAACGAGTTCATTGCCCTTTGCAAACAACTCGTCTTCTGGTTTTGGCAAATGATCAGCAAAGGTCTTTTGTAGCTCTTCAGGTGTTTGCTCACCGGCAAACCCATCCACTGGCTGACCATCTTTTACAAGAATAGTGGTTGGCAAGCCTTGTACGCCAAACTGCTGTACGATTTGAGGCTGAGCGTCGCAATTGACTGTCGCCAATAGGACTGCTTCGGGATAGGCAGCAAGAAACTGCTCTGTAACCGTAAGCTGCTGCATCGACTCCGGCACTTGCGATGAATAAAAATACACAACCACTAACTTTTGTGCAGAGGTTTCGAGCATAACATCTCGGAAGTTTTCTAGCGTAAGATCGACTTGATTTTGGCTCATTGTCTCTTTTTACCTTTGTTTTTTCTTGTTAATTGTATGGTGGCATATCGCTTTTTTACAAGGATGCAAAGGATATATTTATCTGTGAAATTGCTCCAAGCTTGTGACTTAATACTTAAGCTAATATGATGGCAGCTTATACAATTAACGAGTTTGATTTGCATGCACCCTTTGCTAAAAAAAATAATTTGGACGCTTCTTATTAGCTCTGCCTTACTGAATATCTTGTTTATCACTTCACCCGTTGAGCCCGTCTCGTGGCAAGCAGATCCGAGTCAAGAGCTAAGCGGTGTATATGCGAAAAATGAAAAACTACGCGAAGCAAAAATCATAGATATTAACGGAGATGGCCCCGAAGACTTGGTGTTTGACGCAGATGGGCATTTATACACAGGATTAAGTGATGGACTCATTATTAAGCTACATAGCCCGAGCTTTGTCGAACAGACTGAGCTTGCTAATACACAAGGGCGACCGCTTGGTATGCGTTTCGATAAAGATTCAAACCTCATTATCGCAGATGCCATAAAAGGACTCATCAAACTTGACATCAAAAGCGGTCAATTAAGCGTACTTGCTGATAGTTACGAACAAAAACGCTTACTATTAGTCGACCATTTAGATATAGCTGCTAATGGGGATATTTATTTTTCAGATGCCTCGGCGCGATTTGACTTAGATGAACATATTTTGGATTTCATTGAAGCGAGTTCGACCGGACGAGTATTTAAGTACGACATTGAGACTCAAGCAATCACAGTGGTTGCGGATAATTTATTTTTTGCCAATGGTGTCGCCTTAGGCCCAAATGATGAGTATTTGCTTATTAACGAAACCGGCAAGTCTCGAATCATGAAAGTGTTTCTTAGCGGGGAAAAGAAAGGCACGATCACCCCATTCATATCCAGTCTGCCGGGCTTACCAGATAATATTTATTATGATGAAAACGGTACTTTTTGGCTTGGCCTCATTACTTTGCGCGACTGGCGACTTGAGAGTCTGGCAGAGTCTATGCTCCTTCGACGGCTGATCGCACATTTACCATTAAACTTGCTGGGAAAAACAGCTAAGTACGGAATGGTTTTGGGTATTAGCGTCGACGCAGAGATCAAGTACAATTTGCAGGCGAGCGATGGCGTTCATGGGATCACAAGCGCCATTCCACATCAAAATAGCTTATATCTAGGTTTTCTCAAAGGCGAAAATATTGCGGTGCTAGACTTGCGCTAATATCACCGCAGACATCACCATTGCGCTATTTTTACTTCGTTTGAGCGATATTCCTAGCTTGGTTAAGCACTAAATCACGGTCTGCGTACTTCCTTACGAAATCGCTGATACTTTCACCGTTGCAAGTTACAAGTTCGCTCTTAGCATGGTGCTTTTGTCTGGCTGCTTTTTCACCAAGGCTAAGTGCGTCAACACAAACCTGTGACTCTAAGCTTTTATCGCCTGCTTTTACTACCACCTGCTTTGGGTTTTGAGAATATTGTTTTGCAAAGGCTGACACGAGCTTGCCGTTACAACTTAAATTACTTAGTACATGACCATAATTTAGGTTGTTTTCGACAGCAAGTTTACGCACTTCTTTTAAACCATCACGAACCGCAACGATACACATTTGAGAAGCAATGCCCTGATCATTGGCCGTAAGCACAGCGGTGTTGTTTGCTTTGGTTTGTACATTGGCTGAAAACGATACTGCTAGTACTGTTAGCCCAGTTAATATGTCCATGAAGTTATCCTGATGACGGTTGTTTTAATTAACAACAATTATCGTGTATTCAAGAGAACTAAAAAGCAGCAATCGCTAGAATAACTTGCGCTAGATCAACATCAAATCCCATTTAATCTTGAGCTCACACGCGCTTTACTTAATCTCTACAAGCGCCATACAAAGTCCATACAAGTTTTCGCAATACATTTAACAACTTGGTTAATTTGTTAACTTCCATTAATCCATACATGGTGTTAAATTATTGTTAATACCTACATTAATATAGAGATGAGTAATGACAGAACACAAGTTTCAAAGTTTTGCGGAGTTTTACCCATATTATCTGAGTGAACATGAAAATAGTACTTGCCGACTTTTGCATTTTATCGGATCTTTGTTAGTTTTAACTTTAATCGCTTACTCAGTCACTCAATCAAAATTTATTTTGCTGTGGCTCATTCCCGTAATTGGATATGGATTCGCTTGGGTAGGCCACTTCTTTTTTGAGAAAAACAAACCAGCAACCTTCACATATCCGTTTTACAGTTTTATGGGAGACTGGGTAATGTTCAAAGACATATTAGTAGGAAAAATTAAAATATTCGAAAAGTCTAATCAATAAACGATTGATACTCTTTTACTTTACTTAAAAGCTTTCTTTTGCTGAAAGGTTTCTTCAAGTGACCAGTAAAACCGCACTGCGAGCAACGTTCTATGGTTTCTGGAAAAGCGTCGGCCGATACCGCTATAATCTGGGGGCGAACCTTTAGGTCGAGCAAGGACAAAATTTCTATTGTAGCTTGATAACCATCTTTGACTGGCATATTCAAATCCATCAAAATCATATCGAAGTTACCTAAGCGCTTAACTAAATTGACCGCTTCTTGCCCGTTTTTTACGGCCACTAAACTCTCGCATACGCCTTTCAGCATCGACACGACAATATCTCGATTGATCTCGTTGTCATCAACAACCATCACTCTACCAAAGTTGACCTTCTCTTCATCATCAAAACTAAAGTTCTCGGCGTCCGCTAAATTTAAATGATGCTCATCGGTTACAAAGCATGTTATGTTGACACAAGTACCTTCTCCAACCTTTGACTGCATATCGATACCGTGCCCCAATTCATCACATAAACGTTTTACGATTTCTAAGCCAAGGCCAGTACCAGAAGTTTTGATGTTGTTAGAATCTTCTCTCACATAGGGCTTAAACACGCCTGCAATATCTTTGATGCCTCTGCCAGTGTCCTTGATCTCAACTGTCGCAACGTTTCCACTAACGCTAAAATTTACCTCAACACGCCCTTGGGAAGTGAATTTCACAGCGTTGTTTACGAGGTTACTTATGATTTGGGTAAAGCGTATTTTGTCAGTTAATAAAGCAACATTTTTTTGCTCTTTGTCAAAGCCTATATCGAGTTCTAGGCCTTTTGCCAAGGCTCTAGCGCCATATAGATTTGCAATATATTCAAAAATACCAGCAGCAGAAACCGCTTCGATACTCATCTCCAGTTTGTCTTCGTTCAATGAGCCTATCGTTAAGAGATCATCGAGCAGAGTTAGTAGCTGCTCACCACATGCCGCTATTGTGCGAACCTCTTCAGATATATCCTTGCCTTTACTTTTCGACAACAAAAGGTCAGCAATCCCTAGAATACCATGCAGAGGTGTGCGAATTTCATGCGACATTCGTGCAAAAAAATCTTCTCTAATTTGCATAATATTGCTAAGGCGTTCTTCCGTACTTTTGATCTCAGTTACGTTTATGTGGGCAACAAGCATTCTTATTGCTCGCCCTTCTGAATCTCTAATAGCTAAGCCATGGCATTTCATCCATATCGTATGCCCAAGCTTGTGCTGATAGCGAACCGTTTGCTTGTATGGATGATTAGGATCATCGCAATGCTTTTGGAGGTTTTCTTTTACAATAGCCAGATCATCCTTGTTAATGATCTCCTGCCATTCTGATGCAAGGTGTTGTTTTTCTGATGGTTCGTAACCAAGAGTTAACCAAAAAGTGTCACTCATCCACTCTTGTGTGGGATCTTCTAAATCCCAGTACCACATACCATCTAGACAACTTTGTTCGATAAAATCAAAAATTTTCGGGTCGTTTTGAATAAGGGATAACAGTTCTTTGTGTAGTCGATGCTCACTCATAGATGGCCTCGCATGTTAGTAATAGTAGGACGCATGCCAAATTATTAAACATTAACTAGCTAGCGCACTCAAAACAGATATTTCGTACCGACCAGCTCAGCCCAAATCTGCAAGCTAATAAATCCAACTGTACCTCACTATATTACAAACAAAAAGTGAGGCCCTGCTTATTAGCTTTATCCTAATTTATATTTTCATTACACACTAAGTGCACCTAAGATAAGGCTAAAAGTCGGCTAATGCCCCTTATGGGATGAATCCATAGCCTTTTTGCTTTTACTTTGAGCGCCACTCATATCTAAAATATTAAATGTTTGTGTAGCTGAAGTATTATCAGAAAACGACAACTTTAATTGCAAGTCTTCCCCTGCATTTAACGGCCCACTAAGTCCCATCAACATGATATGTATGCCACCAGGCTTAAGTTCTAAAGTTTGACCAGCTTTTATTTCAACACCGTCTTCGAGTTCTTGCATTTTCATCATATCGCCATTCATTACCGTATGATGGATTTCCGTCATCGATGCTATGTCATTTAAGGCATCAACACTTAAGAGCGTAATATCTTTGTTTGAGTGATTGCTAATCGTCATGTAAGCGGCCCCTGTTTTCGCAAGTGCGAATGTAGCACGAGCCCAAGAATCACTTATTTTTATGCCATTTTCTAATTCCACACCCTTGCCTTCGCTGTGCGAACCAGCCTGAGCGCCAACACTCACAAAGTTGCTTATGCACAACGATACTAAAATGAAAAAACTAGTGACTAGCTTTGATTTTAAGTTAGAGCTTGTGTCGGTATACATGTCGTTTTAAAGTCCATCGTTGTTTAAATTTGGCAAAAATATTAATGGCTATTTAGCGCCTTTAGTCGTTCTGATTCCGCGCGCAGTAGTGGAAAATATTCCTCTGGTAGGTAGTCAAGTAAACATTCAAGCTTTTCACCCAACTCACGGTAAGAATCAGCAACCACATTAATATGGCCCATTTTTCGCTTTTCCCTTAAAGTTTTACCGTACCAATGTAAATGGCAACCCGGTATGCCGATTAAGTCACGACTAAAAGCTGTGCACCCAATGATGTTAACCATCGCAGTCACTTTGCTCGCTTTTGTACTGCCGAGAGGAAAACCGAGTACAGCTCTAATATGCTGTTCAAATTGGCTAGTATCGCTACCTTTTTGAGTCCAATGACCAGAATTATGCACTCGTGGTGCAATTTCGTTAACGAGAAGAGTGTCGCCAAGCTGAAACAGTTCAACTGCGAGAACACCAACATAATTCAAAGCCTGAGCGATAGCTGCAAATATCTCTTCTGAACGCGCTTGTAGCTCTTTGCTTATATTGGTCGCAGGGGCAACAGACACATGCAGTTGCCCTTGGTAGTGCAAGTTTTCGGCAATGTCATAGCAACAGATATCTCCCTCGATATTGCGTGCCCCGATTACTGATATTTCTCGGTCAAAGGCAACCATTCGCTCTGCTACAAGTGGTACTTTGCTCAACTGCAATTTCGCAAAAATATCGCGCAAGGTCGGCAGCTCGGAAATCGCTGACATTCGCCACTGGCCGTACCCATCATAGCCGTCTCGACTAGCCTTAAATATGACTTTTTCACCCAAATTTTGTTCAATATCGTCTAATTGTTCGAGTGCATCAATAATTACGTGATCGCTATTCGCGACTTTTCCTGCAGACAAAAGCGCCTTTTCACGAACGCGATCCGCGCCAGCCAGTATGGATTGAATGTTTGGGTAAAGCTTGCCGCTCTCTGAGCTCGTTTCCAACAAATCTTCTGGTATATGCTCAAACTCTACCGTAATTGCTTTTGCGTCGTCGATGGCAGTTGCTAAACTAATATCTAAGGATTGCTTGCTAACTGGGTGCACAAGCTCTCGCGCATTCACATCAAATGCCATAACTTCTACACCAAGCGGCGCAGCAGCTAGGAACATCATTTGAGCCAATTGGCCCGAACCTAAGACTAAAACTTTCATTCAAGCTCCAATGTCTGATTAGACAATACCGTTTCGGTTTGTTTTGCTCGAAAATCAATTATATTTTGTCTAACTGTTTCGTCTTGTAAAGCAACGATTTGCGCAGCGAGTAGCCCGGCATTAGCTGCCCCTGCTTCACCAATTGCGAGCGTACCAACTGCAACACCTTTGGGCATTTGAACGATTGAAAGTAAAGAATCAAGACCGTTTAACTGACTGGAGCGCACTGGACAACCAAGTACAGGAATATGGGTATGAGCAGCAATCATGCCAGGCAAGTGAGCTGCACCACCTGCACCCGCGATTATCACCTGAGTACCGTTGTTTGCAGCATTTTCAGCAAACTCTACCAGTAAATTGGGTGTTCGATGAGCCGAAACTACCTGCGCCTTATATTCAACACCTAGTTCTTTGAGCATTAGTGCCGCTTTTTGCATGGTAGGCCAATCAGATTTTGAACCCATTACTATCGAAACTGTTGTCATGTTCTTAGCCGCTAAATATTAAAAAAGAAAAGCCCGTGATTATACGAGAATACAAAAAAAAGAGCGACCCCTAAGGCCGCTTCAGTATTTACGCCAGTTTTATTAGGCGGTTTAAGATTTTTGTCGCTTCATTGAATCAAAAAACTGGTCGTTTGTTTTCGTCATAGACAAGCGGCTGATCAAAAATTCCATCGAATCTATCTCAGACATCTCATGAACAATCTTACGTAAAATCCACATTTTTTGTAACTCATCCTGAGACGTAAGAAGCTCTTCGCGACGCGTTCCCGAACGGTTGAAATCAATAGCTGGGAATACGCGTTTCTCGGCAATTTTTCGGTTCAAGTGCAATTCCATGTTACCTGTGCCCTTGAACTCTTCATAAATCACTTCGTCCATTTTGGAGCCGGTATCAATCAGTGCGGTCGCGATAATAGTTAAGCTACCACCTTCCTCAACATTTCGAGCCGCACCAAAAAATCGCTTCGGTTTATGTAGCGCGTTTGCGTCAACACCACCCGTCAGAACTTTACCAGACGATGGAATGACAGTGTTGTATGCTCTGGCAAGCCTTGTGATCGAGTCAAGTAGTATGACCACGTCTTTTTTATGTTCAACTAAACGTTTGGCTTTTTCAATTACCATTTCAGCCACTTGAACGTGTCGGCTAGCAGGTTCATCAAAGGTTGACGCGACAACTTCACCTTGTACCAAACGCTGCATTTCGGTCACTTCTTCTGGTCGTTCGTCAATCAATAAAACCATTAATTGGCATTCTGGATGATTAGCCGCAATAGACTGTGCAATATTCTGCAATAGTAATGTTTTACCTGCTTTCGGTGGAGCCACTATTAAACCGCGTTGTCCGCGACCAATTGGAGACGCCAAGTCAAGCACCCGAGCAGTGATATCTTCAGTACTGCCATTTCCTCTTTCAAGCCTAAAACGTTCATTTGCATGCAACGGGGTCAGGTTTTCAAATAAGATTTTGTTGCGAGAATTTTCAGGTTTATCAAAATTCACTTCCCTGATTTTTAATAAGGCAAAATAACGTTCACTGTCTTTAGGTGGTCGTATTTTCCCAGCAATAGTGTCACCGGTGCGCAAATTGAAGCGTCTTATTTGGCTGGGTGAAACGTAGATATCATCAGGTCCGGCCAAGTAAGAGGAATCGGATGATCTAAGAAAACCAAATCCATCTTGCAAAATTTCGAGCACGCCGCCGCCAAAAATATCTTCTCCGCCTTTTGCATGCGCTTTCAAAATCGAAAAAATAATGTCTTGTTTTCTTGCTCTTGCTAGGTTGTCTAAGCCCATCGATTCAGATAATGCAACGAGTTCGCTGATGGGTTTGTTTTTTAGATCTGTTAAATTCATATTGGTGGGTCTGTAATTCTTTTTGATTAGTAATAGTTGAACAATTGATTGATTATTCGGTTTGTATTCGGCACGAATCCAATGCCAGTTTGTTTCACGCTAGATTCAGAGTTTGGCGATCTGTATTTCCTGCACCTTCATTTGCGGTATGAGTATTTAGCCTTTTGCTAACGAAAACATTTGCTTGAGAAAGTGTGAAAATAAGGATACTACCGGGAAGTGTGGTAAAGCTAACACTTTATTTACATATCGTCCAGTCTTTCAGATATTTTAATAAAAAAGCGATGAAAAAGCCTGCATATAAGACTAATTGATCGCTTTTATCTTTTTATTTCGAAACGTTTTATCTAAATATGTTCGTCGAGGAATTCTTGCAATTGCGTCTTAGACAAAGCGCCAACCTTAGTCGCAGCAAGTGCTCCGTCTTTGAAAAGCAATAATGTTGGAATACTTCTAATGCCGTATTTCGGCGGTGTTTCATTATTTTCTTCGACATTTAGCTTGGCAATTGTTACTTTGCCATCGTAATCGTTCGCAATTTCCTCTAGAATTGGGGCGATCATTTTACAGGGGCCGCACCATTCTGCCCAAAAATCAACCAACACAGGACCTGATGCATTGAGTACATCGGCTTCGAATTTTTCGTCTGATATTGCGAGAATTTTGTCGCTCATTCTTTTCTCCAGTTTAGGACATGATACTGATACTGTTCAGCAATGCCTAATAGTGTTATATAGAAGTCGTTTTTAATGCAAGCATTGATAAGCTATAAGCTATGCCACAAACACATTTAACCGATACGTTATTTTCATCTCTTTCGATCCACCCTACGGTAAAAGCAGGGCTAGATGCGCTTGGTTTCGACCAATGCACACCTATACAATCGATGAGTTTACCTCAATTACTCGCTGGGAGTGATATTGCAGGCCAAGCACAAACCGGAACGGGCAAGACCATTTCATTTTTGGTCGCTACCTTCCATCATCTGCTCACTAACCCAATAGAAGACCACAAATCGAATCCTCGCGCAATCATAATGGCACCCACAAGGGAACTTGCCGTGCAAATATACAATGATGCTAAACTAATTAGTGAGCACACTGGTTTATCGGTTGCTGCTATTTATGGAGGCGAAGGTTACGAAAGTCAACGCCAACAATTAGAAAAAGGCGTAGATATTCTAATAGGTACTACCGGGCGCATCATTGATTACTACAAACAAGATGTTTTTAATTTAAAGCATATCCAAGTTGCTGTGCTCGACGAAGCTGATCGCATGTTCGATTTAGGCTTTATCAAAGACATCAGGTATTTGTTTAATCGTATGCCCGAACCGAGCAAGCGTTTAAGCATGCTGTTTTCAGCAACCTTAAGCTTCAGAGTACAAGAACTAGCGTACGAACACATGAATAATCCAATACATGTTCAAGTTGCACCTGAAACCAAAACGGGTACGCGAATTTCGGAAGAACTTTTTTATCCAAGCAATGAAGACAAGCCCCTCTTGTTGCTTACTTTAATGGAAGAAGAGTGGCCTGATAAAGCGATTGTCTTTGCAAACACCAAGTGGGATTGCGAAAAAGTCGCGGCTTGGCTTGAAGCAGATGGTCACCGAGTGGGTCTGCTTAGCGGTGATGTTCAACAGAAGAAACGCATGAGTATTCTTGAAGACTTTACCAATGGTAACATCGACGTCTTAGTCGCAACAGATGTAGCGGCAAGAGGTTTGCATATCGATAAAGTCACGCACGTATTTAATTACGACTTACCAGACGACGCTGAAGATTACGTACACCGAATTGGCCGAACAGGTCGTGCAGGTGAATCTGGTATCGCGATTAGTTTTGCCTGCGAGCGCTACGCTCAAAACTTGACGGCCATTGAGGTATATATTGGGCATGACATTCCAGTAACTGATTACAACCCATTGCACTTGTTAGACGACGTGAAGCCACCTCGGATGCCTACTCGAAACCGCGGGCGCAAAGGTCCACGTTCGGGCCAACGCAGAGATAGTGGACGCAGTAATCAAAATCGCGGACCGCGCCAGAGTGCACATAAAAAGAAAGCTCAATAAAGAGCGCACGATAAGGCCTTAGCGGAAGCCATAAATGTTAGATAAGCAAGTCATTATTAACGAACTTAGCACAAAAAGTATTCAGGACGAATACTACGCTGCTATCGATTTGGGCTCTAACAGCTTTCATATGGTGATCGTTAGGATCCTAGCTGGAAGCTTACAGGTCGTCAGCAAGAATAAGCATAAAGTAAGGCTTGCTGGTGGTCTCAATGCTGATAATGAATTATCTGATGAGGCGATAGCGCGTGGTTTAGACTGTATCCGTAATTTTGCAGAGAAATTACAAGACATACCGCCAGAAAACGTAAGAGTGGTCGCGACCGCCACTCTTCGCCTAGCCAGCAATGCACAGCAGTTTATCAAACCCGCAGAACAACTCCTTCAGCATAAAATTCAAGTCATCACCGGGGATGAAGAAGCAAAACAAATCTATCTCGGAGTGGCTTACACTTCAGCGAACCAAGGCAATACCTTAGTAATTGACATTGGCGGTGCAAGTACTGAAGTCATAATAGGTAGAGACTTGCAAGCCCTGCACTTAGTCAGCATGGACATGGGGTGTGTAACCTTCATGGATAGATATTTTGTTGGGGGTGAATTAAAGCAAGAGAACTTTGAGGCAGCAACACTCGCTGCAACTGAGATCATAGCGTCAAACGTAGACGCTTTTCAGTGTTTTGATTGGCAACAGTGTTTAGGCGCATCTGGCACTCCACAAGCAGTCACTCAAATTTTGGTCAAACAAGGTATAAACGATGCTATTCGATTATCTTATCTCTACGAATTAAGAGAGACCTGCATTAAACAAAAGCAAGTAGATGACTTATCAATTGAAGGATTACCTCTTACTAGGCAAGCTATTTTCCCAAGTGGTTTGGCAATCCTCATCGCGTTATTTGAAAGTCTCGGCATAGACAACATGCAAATTTCTGGTGGCGCGCTAAGGGAAGGCATCATTTATGGCATGCTTGATAATTTTCAGCAAGTAGACAGGCGTCAACAAGGGATTAATCAATTAATCTCGAGATTCCGCATCGACAAGGAACAAAGCCTCAGAGCAGTGCAAGTTGCGGATTCACTTTGTCAGCAAATGTGCGAACAAGCCTCATTTTGTGATTTCGACACCAAAGGTTTAGTGCTTGCTGCCGCAGCCTTACACGAGCTGGGATTACACGTAGGATACAAGTCTTATCATGAGCATGGAGCTTATATTCTTGATCATGTTGAAATCACGGGTTTTACCAGTCTTCAAAGAATGATGATCCGTGACTTAGTGAAACTGCATCGCCTTGACGTGACACCCTTTGCGTTATCAAACTATAGTAATGACCTACAAGTAATGTTGGCGAGTTGCTTACGGATTTTACGTTTAAGCGTGATCCTAATTGGTCGGCGCAAAAATTTAGCGATACCATCAGTAACGCTTAAGCTCTACGGAGATGCATGGGAGCTTAATATGCCAAGGTCGTTAAAAACAAAACACCCCCTAATTCATACTGAACTGATCCACGAGTGCTGGTTACAACATAAAGCAGGGTGGAGCCTGAGTATCAAACTAAGCGATTAGTCGCTTAGTTTACGATAAGAATAAGCCCAAGCAACAAGTGCAAGCCCGCCACTTAAAACAGAAAACAACCAATGTTTATCTAAGGCGTGTAAACCCGTTGATACCACAGTGAATGTAATTGCAAATTTTCCTGCTAACCTAGCTTTGTGAATATTGGCACTTTGTCGCATCCTATCTTTGTGTTGTTGCTCTAGTTGCGGCCCCAGGCTGCGCATACTTCGCAAAGATTCAAACAGTAGATCGGGCATTTCAGGCAGCTTCTCGGACCAAAAAGGTAGATTTTCCTTTATTTGCTTATACATGGCTTTGGGACCGATTTGTTCCTTCATCCAATTTTCTAAAAAAGGCTTTGCGGTTTGCCACAGGTCGAGTTGAGGATACAGTCCTCTTCCTAAGCCTTCGACATAAAGCAAGGTCTTCTGGAGCAAAACTAACTGCGGCTGAACTTGCATATTAAATCGACGAGCCGTATTGAATAATTGCAGTAACACATTTCCAAAGGATATATCCGCCAGAGGCTTTTGAAAAATAGGCTCGCACACAGTGCGTATGGCCATCTCAAATTCGTCGATGTTGGTGTCTTGAGGGACCCAACCAGAATCGACATGCAACTCAGCAACTTTACGATAATCGCGATTAAAAAACGCAATAAAGTTTTCGGCTAAATAACGTTTATCCTGTTTGTTGAGAGTGCCTACTATGCCGTAGTCAATGCCAATGTATAAGGGATTTTCAGGGTGCTCATAAGATACAAAGATATTACCCGGATGCATGTCTGCATGAAAAAAACTGTCTCGAAATACTTGTGTAAAAAAGACTTCTACGCCTCTCTCTGCCAGCAACTTTAAATTAGTGTTTTGTGCTTTTAGTGCTTCAATGTTCGACACTGGTATGCCGTATATCCTTTCCATCACGATCACGTTTTTTCGGCAATGATCGCTGTAAAAATGGGGAACATAAAGCGCTTCTGAATTTTCAAAACTGCGTTTAATTTGTATACCATTTGCAGCTTCTCTAAGTAAGTCTAGCTCATCTAATATGGTGCGTTTATACTCCTTAACTACCTC
>CBFHTO010000006.1:0-81506 GCA_965658765.1 Glaciecola sp.
TCAAAGAAACGAGACTTTAAGCCAAGTTCTATGTTTGTCGTCACTTCTTTCTCGTATTCATCGCTGACTTTGAGTTGCGCATTTACTGCATCACCAGGAGTACCATTGCCGCTTGCGTTAAACCAGAAATCTAGAGTCGCTTGAGTACCAATAGAGTTAAAGCCACCACTTCTGAAACCTACACCATAACTTGCGTATGTATTCATTTGGTCGGTCAACTCATAACTGAGTGTAACTTTTGGTTGAAATTGAGAAAACGATCGGCTTCTATCAGGGATCCCGTTTGGATTTGCATTAAACGCTGGATTGATTGGTCCAACAACACCATTGACTATGGTGTTGATATTAAGACCAGAAGCACTCACATTCGGTACGTTATTTGAGACAGTGCGATCTTCATAGTCGTATCTAAGTGCCACGGCAAGTTCAAGCTTTTCATTGATATCATATTCAACTTGACCGAATGCAGATAGAACTGAAGTATCGAATGTATCGTTAAACAATAAGTCTGTTGGATTAGGGCCAGTAGGCGGTACATATGGTTGTCTTAAGAAGCCTTGACCCTGGTCCGCTCCGTAAGCCACTACGACATCTCGCTCAATTTCTGCGAAGTAAGCACCAGCTATCCATCTAAGGCCGGAACCATCGTCGTCCGACGTGATTCGTACTTCACCGCTGAAGTCGGACTGGCTGCGTTCCTGGTATTGATATCCGTCACATGAGGTCGGTGTATATGGTCCGTAAACACCAGTAAACTCTACTCCAGGAGGGAAAACTCCGAAAGGCGCAAAGAAATCACCAAATAAATCGGTACGGTCTGCGCCGCCTAGTGCATTTGGAGTGTTATTTAAGGTTGCGCGATCGGTCTGACACTGAGGCGTTAATTCGTATCCATAAAATGAGGCGCTGGTCCCATCGGACAGTAAGTATTCCTCTAAGTCGTTGTATGCTACCACTGCCGTTACGTCAAATTCATCAAGGTCCCAGTCGGCCTTAAGAGAAAACTCTGTGCTGTCTTGTTCGTTTTCGCCAGGTACGTTAAACGCAAAAATAAAATTATGGTCGTTTACATCTGCGTTGTAGGCTGGTTGTTGAAACGCGGTTTCGAATGAAGGCAAGGCAAAGACGGCGTTAAAGTTAATTGCGCCACCTTCAACTTTAGACATACCGGCTCTAATATCGAGTGATAGTTCTTCAGACACTTGCCAGTTGATTCGACCTTTTACAGTTGTGTCTTCTAAGTAATCAACCGCATCATCTTGTCCAGTAAAAATATTTTCGTAGTGACCATCTATGCTGTTATAGCTTGCGGTTAAACGACCCTGTATGTTATCGCTCAAAGGACCACTTACGATGCCATTTATGCGTTGTATGCCTGCATTACCTAATCCGACTTTAACGCTCCCCTCTACTATATCGCTTGGGGCTTTTGTGGTCACAAGAATTGCGCCGGCTACGGCGTTTCTTCCATACAGTGCGCCTTGAGGTCCTTTCAAAACCTCAATTTGAGCAATGTCGAGCAACTCTTCGTTGAAGCCATTTGGATTGGTTATGAGTACGCCATCGACAACGTATGCAAATGTTGATTCGGCGTCACGAGTTGACACGATCCCACGAATGTTGACCTGAGTGTCCCCCACGTTTGCCGCATCTACGATGTTAACATTCGGTATAAGGCCAATGAAGTCAGCGGGGCGCTCAACGCCAGCGGTTTCGATGTCTCGCGCTGATAGAGCACTTACCGCAATGGGAACTTCTTGCAAGCTTTCAGGGCGTTTACGAGAAATACTGATAATTTCAAGCGAATCACCGTTTTCGGCAGTCACCTCTTGCGCTTGAGCACTTGTCGACAAGCTTATTGAGCTACTGAGCATGGCAAAAGCCACAGCGCTGCATACTTTGCTTTGGGTAAATCTAGGCATGTTTTGTTTCCCTCTGATTATTGTCATTTATTCGTTTTAATCGTCGCCATAGCGTCGTTTGGCTAATGCCTAGATACTGTGCGACAAGTTCTTTATTTCCATCGAATTGGCTCATGGCTTGTTGAACAAGCACAAGCTCATTATGAGCCAGCATTCCCTCTTGAGGATCTGGGTTGACCATCAATATTTCTGGTGCAAGTTGTTCTAGTAAGGTTTTAATGTCGGCTTGGGTTGCAATAGGTAATGCGTTGGCAAAAGCAAGTAAGCGTTCGAGTACATTCTCGAGTTCGCGTACGTTTCCGGGCCAGGAATATTCTAAAAAGTAAGGTAAAACGGCTTCGAGTAGCTCAGCGTTACTCATTTTTGATATTAAGGTATCTGTAAATTCGCTCGCTAACTTAGTCAGTTTTTGCCCTGCGATAACGGGTAAGTCTTCAAATCGCTCTCGCAAGGGAGGCAATTGGATACTCAAAACGTTTAAGCGATAAAACAGGTCGTCTCTGAATTTGCCTTCTTTCACTTGTTCTAATAAGGGGCGATTAGTTGCTGCAACAATTTTGAAGTTGATATCGTATTCTTTGTGTGAACCTATCGGTCGATAGTTTTTTTCTTGAATAACACGCAGTAGCTTGGCTTGTTGAGGTAAGCTTAGCTCACCAACTTCATCGAGAAACAACACGCCGAATTGAGCTTCGTGAAGAAGGCCTTTTTTGCCACCCTTGCGAGAGCCCGTGTATGCCCCATCAACATAGCCGAATAATTCTCCTTCAAATAACTCGCTTGGCATTGCCGCACAATTGATTGCAACAAACTGTCCTTTGTTATACCGGCTTTTAGCGTGAATTCTCCTAGCTATCATTTCCTTACCGGTGCCAGATTCACCAATAATTAGGCAATGACTTGGTGCGTTTGCATATATATCGACTTTTTGAATCACTTGCGCCATTACTTTGGATTCAAATACTAAGTTGGTTTTGTCATGGCTATTATTCAGTTCACTTTGACCCTTGTTTTCTTCAGGATAAAACTGATAAATATCAAAATGCTGTTGGTTTACTTCTAATGAATCTTTATGAAATATCCATCGCTTGCGATTAAAATAACACTCACCGTCAGTCAAATTATTAAGTGAGTGTTCACTTAAAAAATGCGAGAGTTCGATAAAGTTGCTATCTAAATCAAGGTCTTTTTCAGTGGCGATGTTACTGGTAATTTTTTGGGTTTCTTTCTCGTACACTACAATTGGAATTTTCGCGTCTTCATATAACCACTGCTGAAGCGCAAGCGCAGTGCCTTTTTGGCGCTCTTCTTTAGCTAGACTGATTGCTCTTTCGAGCAAACCTTTGCACGAAGCTCTAGAGTAAATTAGAAAAGATTTGATATTGTCTTGAACAGCAAGCCCGCACACCAAACTTGCGCCGACCACAGAATCATCTTGTGATATCTGGCTCAAATGATAAGTTTGGCGAGCTTCTTCTGCTGTTTCATAATGTGAGTGTTTTAACTCAAGCCCTGATGTCTCATTGAGCAGTTTTACAAGATGACTGTAGTCATCAAATGTTATGAGATGAACTTGCTTCGATAGTTTCGCTGCTTTTTGTATTGCGCAGAGCACATCTGACTCTGTGACGGGTAAGCTTAAAACGGGTACCTTCAGCGATGCTTTTAAGTATGCTGCGTTTGAACCAGCACTGATCACTACATCAGGATTGAATAAGTCTACATGTGCGTGGGCTTCATTTAGGGTGCCAATAATAGCATCTACAATTCTGCACTCGGCCTCGCGTTCGAATTCGGACAATACACTACTAAGAAGCTGACTAAACTCCTTATGACCGAAAATTAGTATTTTTATTTTATTCGAACGCTTAAAGGACAATATCCACCTCTGATACGACTTAGTATTTATTTGTTAACGAAGTTTTTACAAGATTATTATCTGCATGGTTCACAGCATGCTTCGTGCCAAAAAAATTAAAAATTAAAGTTGTTTAATATCAATAATTTAAAAAAATATTATTTAAGGGCTTAGACTCATTTATTTCAATATGAAATAAAAAATTTCAAGTTGAATTATTTTGGGGGTGTTTTGGTGATGTCGATAATGGAAGCTATCTAAGGTTTGTTAAATGAAAAAAGTGATTACTCTATTTGTGTCAGCTGAAGTATTGCACCGAACTGCTCGTACTCCGAAATATCGCAAATATCCCAATCATTGATCCCTTTTCTTTTCTCTTGATAAGACAACTCGAGATTGTGCAAGGTCTCATCTATTGATTGAGTCGAAAATGACAAGAGAAAGATGCCCTCTCCCTTGGTTCTTAGAATGTCAGCGACAATACCTTCGCTTGTTAGAGGTTCAACTAAGACAAGAAAACTTTCTCCTAGCTTAAATTTTGCCGTGCGAACGTTTCGTTTGATAAGTTCGTCAAAAGAGGGCTTTTGTTGTAAAAGATGACTAAAGTATTCAACCCGTTTGTCGAGGTCTTTTACCACAAAATTAATATGGTGTATTCCCAAAGGTGCCGCAGTCACGTTTGCCATTTTAAGAGCCTTTTGTAAGAGCGTGTTTGTTCGTTTAATTCTTGAGAATTAGCGCTCAGCTTTGAAATGTCATTGCGAGCATTAAACCACACACACAGCTTGCACGATGATAAAGCCAATATACTAATCGCTATTACTGTTGAATAGGGAGTCATACCAATCAACCTAGTATCACTTAAACGTACACTATCTTTACAATAGTGACTTAAAATAATAAAAAGTACCAGTGCTGAGAACTTCGAAAAGAGGATGAGAGAGAAAGAGTTTAAAACATTAGACTTAACATATACTTGAAAATGAAATTTTGGTCAGTCAGACTCGTAATATCACATAGTTGAACCTTGCATTTTTATGCGTAAGGCTGATACTATCGCACTGTCATATTTTTGACACACTTGTGATATTCTTAAGTCTATTCGATTTTTATGCACCAATGTGAAACATCGTATTTGAACAATAATAACAAGGGTATTTAAACCCTGAGGGAATGTGAACTATGAAATCTAATGTGGTTTTTCGTTTAGTTTTCGCTATTTTAGCCATAATTTACATAGCGGTGTTAACCGAGTTTCTAAACCCTAGTTTCTTTCAGGTAAAAATGGATATGAGTGCCGACGTGATTGGTCTTACCATGTTGCTCGTAGGCTTTATATTTATTTACCTTAAACGGTCCAAACTTTAAGTCGAATCTACATGGCTTAGCCACAAATATAAGGTTCGGGAAATCTTTGTCGTTTTTTTATGTGTGTTGAGCGAACAAAGTGAGTGCGACGTTGTTAGAATGTAGGGTCTAACGATTATTACACAGTAAGCGATATTTAAGTCGCGGTTTGCGTTCTAGCAAAGTATAGTAGTGCTAAGCCATCAACAAACTGGATAAAACAAGCTCGGCATTATGCTGTTACTTATCTTATATATTTCTATCGCCTTAGGTTTTTCCTTTGTGTGCTCTGTTGCTGAAGCTGTGATCTTAAGCGTATCTCAAGCCTTTATTTCATTACTTAAAAAAGAGAAAAAGCCATCTGGGAAGTTACTAGAGCAGTTAACTGCCGACATTAACCGACCTTTATCTGCAATTTTAACTCTTAATACTATCGCACACACGATGGGTGCAGCAGGTGCTGGAGCGCAAGCGGCGAAAGTATTTGGTGATGCTTACCTGGGTTTAATAAGTGCAGTATTAACATTATTGATATTAGTGTTTTCCGAAATTATTCCAAAAACCTTAGGGGCGACCTATTGGAAAGCTCTTGCCCCGTCGACGGCGTTTTTCCTTAAATATTTAATTTTATTTTTATATCCCTTTGTGAAAATGTCACAAAAATTGACATCAGGCTTTACAGAAGAAAGTCCTCTTAAAGGTTTGAGTCGCAGTGAGTTGCTTGCAATGGCTGAACTGTCAGGGAAAGAGGGACAACTTGCAAAACAAGAAGCATTGTTTTTGCAAAACTTATTGTCCTTGCATGAGCAACAAATAAAGGATGCAATGACTCATCGAACTGTGGTGTTTTCGCTTCCTGAACATACAACTGTTAGAGATTTTGTTGAGCATCACTCGCAGGTTGCGTTTTCTCGAATCCCAATTTATGAAAACAACGAAAGTGAAAGTATTGTCGGCTACATCATGAAAACCGATATTTTACTAGCAAGTGCCGCAGGCGATGGCGAAAAAAGTCTGAGCGATTTTGCAAAGCCCCTAATTACTTTGCTTGCTGACATGCCGTTGTCGACGACCTTTGACCATTTCCTAAATTCTCGCGTTCATATGCTTTTAGTCGTTGACGAGTATGGTGGATTAGAAGGTATTCTCACCTTAGAAGACCTTCTAGAAAGCCTTCTTGGAATAGAGATAGTGGATGAGCAAGATACGACAGTTAGTATGAAGCGCCTCGCTAAAATCATGTGGAAGCGCAGAGAAAAAAGAATGGTAGAGCAGTTCAAATTAAAAGAGTAAGGTCTAAACGTTTCTATAAATTAGAAAGAATAATCCAATTTTAAGAAGTTTTGTTTTTAAAAAATAGTAGTAAATTTATATCCAACGACACAGGTTTCGTTAAACGTAAATTTAATACTAAAAATTGGAGAATATTAAATGACCCCTATACTTTCACATCTATTTGTAAAGAATAACGATTTTGCTCCCCTCGCAATCCGTTTTGTCGCTGGAATTATTTTCGTAGCCTATGGTGCACAAAAGCTATTCGGTTGGTTCGGTGGATATGGTCTAGAGGCAACTGGACAGTGGATGGAATCCATTGGCTTGGCGCCAGGATATCTAATGGCTCTTGCTGCAGGTAGCGCAGAATTTTTTGGTGGGATTTTATTGCTATTAGGCCTAGCGGTAAGACCTGTCAGTATTGTTCTTGCATTTACTATGCTTGTGGCAATCGTGACGGTCCATTTACCGAATGGATTATTCATGGCAAACAATGGCTATGCTTTTGGTTTAGCTTTGATGGCGGTGAGCGTATCACTGGCTTTTTCGGGAGCAGGTAAGTTCTCAAGCGACAATATGTTCGCTGACCGAAGTAAGGTTGAGTAAACTGTACGAAAAACAAATTGCGTTAGCTCCTACAAGTTTTATTAGAAAAAAGCAGTCTGCTTGTAGGAGTTTTTTATCGCATATGCCACTACTTTACTTATGTGCTTACTAAATATTAAGAAAGGAACGATTTAAAACAATGCATTTAAGGAGCTAGCTTTAATTGCAAAAGTTTAAGAAGGCGATATAGATAAAATACCTTAAGAGAACAAATCTAAACAGTTTCAAAAAGATCGTCTAATATGTATTCCCAAGTGCTCATATGTTGATGGAACTTATCTTTAAGCGCTTTCGTCACAAACTCTTGGTCACGCAAATCTACTGGTATCTCGCTTAAGATCCGCCAATGATTTAACGAACTGGTTGCAGCGGCACAAAGTTGCGCACTGTTTGCATAGGCCTGTTGAGATGATTTAAGAACTTGGTCGGTTTTCTTGCACAAGGGTTCTATTTGTGAACCATCAATCGCTGCTAAGTTTTTCGTTATCTGATAGTCACGAAGTAACTGCTGATACTCAGTATTGTCTTGATCGATGTCTCGACCTGTTTGCTCGACCTGCTCTTGGATACTGCGAGCATAGCCCATTGTTTCAAAGGTGCTTAAGTGAAGTTGCTGGAACATAGATTCACGTGCTTGTAATCTTGGATCCACGAATTTTGAATCTGACATCTAACAATCTCTCCGAAACCACTCGTCTGCCGGGCATGGTTAACATCATATAGCGAACATACATGCAATGAATGATTATGTTAATAGCTATATTATAAAATTTTGGAGCAGTTTTCAGTCAATTTTTGAATAAAAATACTAAGGTCGTATTTGCAAGTTTCCATTTTTGACCACTAAGCTAAAGTAAGTCTGTTTTAGGAAGATGTGTTGTCACAGAATTTTTATCTTTGCTCGCTATTATTCATTGGGATAAAACGTAATAGACCGCGCTCTGTGCTTATCTTTTGTTGGCGCTGAGTGTATACTTACAAGTTGACACTCTTTATGAGTTATTAGCGATCGTACTCTTTATTAAAAAGAATTTTTTTCTGATAAGCAGGTCATTCTTTCAGTTTAATTTACTAACTAGTAGCAAAAGAATGAAACTACGCTTAAACAATTGAACTCGTTTAGGGTTTTTCCAAAGTTCGTTTACTCAAACAAATAATAATAACGGAACACAAATGAAAGCACTCGATATCCGTGGATTGAAAAAAACATATGCTGGTGGGGTTGAGGCATTAAAAAGTATTGATTTGGCTGTTGAAGAAGGGGATTTCTTTGCCCTTTTAGGACCTAACGGTGCAGGAAAATCAACTACCATTGGGATTATATGTTCACTTGTTAATAAAACGGCTGGTTCTATATCTGTTTTTGAATACGACTCTGTTGCAAATGAAGTTGATGCCAAATCGTGTATTGGATTGGTCCCTCAGGAATTTAACTTTAATCAATTCGAAACTCTGCTACAAATTGTCGTTAATCAAGCTGGTTATTACGGGGTGCCTCGGGACATAGCAAAAAAGCGCGCGGAAAAATACCTAAAACAACTAGAGTTATGGGACAAGAGAAACGCGAGAGCTCGAGAACTTTCTGGAGGAATGAAACGGCGGCTGATGATTGCGAGGGCATTAATGCATGAACCTAAAATGCTCATTTTAGATGAGCCTACGGCAGGTGTTGATATTGAAGTACGTCGTTCCATGTGGGAGTTTTTGAAAGAAATTAATAAGCAAGGAATTACGATAATTCTTACTACGCATTATTTGGAAGAGGCTGAAATGTTGTGCCGCAACATCGCAATTATAGATAAAGGTACGATTGTCGAAAATACGAGCATGAAAGCGCTTCTGGCGACCCTTAATATTGAAACCTTTGTGTTTGATGTCGAATCTGGCGCACAGAAAATACAGATCCCTGAATTCACAAGTAGGGCAATCGACGATACAACGCTTGAAGTAGACGTGCCAAAAGAGAGTGGTTTGAATGCTGTGTTTGAAAATCTCTCTAAAACAGAAGTGACTGTCAGAAGTATGAGAAACAAGGCCAATCGCCTAGAAGAGTTGTTCGTAGAGCTCGTCAAAGCAGGAAAGCAAACAAATACGGGAAAAAAAGGTAATGAGTAGTAGAAATTTTGTCGCATTAAAAACAATTTGGATAAAAGAATGCACTCGCTTTTTAAGAATTTGGGTGCAAACCTTGGTTCCCCCTGCAATAACAATGTCTTTGTATTTTGTTATTTTCGGCAGTTTAATCGGAAAGCGTATAGGGGATATGGGTGGATTTACTTATATGGAATTCATTGTTCCGGGTTTGATCATGATGTCGATAATAACGAACTCTTACTCTAACGTTTCGTCTTCGTTTTTCAGTGCAAAATTCCAACGCAATATCGAAGAACTTTTAGTGTCACCGGTTCCTACTTGGGTCATCATTTTTGGTTTCGTCGGTGGAGGCGTCGCAAGAGCGCTAATTATCGGCGTTATTGTAACCTGTGTATCAATGTTTTTTGTTGATGTGCAAATTTATAGTTTCCCTATTATCGTTATTACGCTAATTCTGACCTCTGTTTTGTTCGCCACAGCTGGGCTAATAAATGGTATTTATGCAAAAACCTTTGATGATATTAGCGTCATTCCAACCTTTGTACTTACTCCACTGACATACTTAGGTGGAGTATTCTATTCAATCAGTTTACTTCCTGATTTTTGGCAAACAGTTAGCCAAGCTAACCCTATCGTGTATATGGTAAATGGCTTTCGATATGGGTTTTTAGGCACATCAGATATAAATCACTACATATCCTTATTGTTATTACTTGGCTTTAATATTGTTGTGTTATCAGTTGCTTATCGACTGTTAAGCAAAGGCGTGGGCATAAGAAGTTAAAAGATGTATCAAGCTAAAGCGATAAGTAGTAACCAGCAAGATGTGCATGACAATTTACTTAATGTGGTCGAAAAGCATAAAAAGTCGACGTTTTCTCGCCCCATAGCAGAGCATTCTATAGAAGCTTTTAAGCAAATTTCTGATTACTTGGACGGTTTTGCTGGCGATGTGGTCATTGATGCTTGTTGTGGGGTAGGAGAAAGTACAAAGAATTTAGCGAAGCTTTATCCAAATAAGCGGATCATAGGGATTGATAAGTCCATCGCAAGGCTGAGTAAACACCATGCTTACATTGACACGCATCACAACGATATCGCTACTGAGTTACAAGAGGATAAGTCAGATAAGCGACTGCTAACAAGTGCGAATAAGCCTAATAACTATATTTTAGTACGTGGGGATTTAATTGATATTTGGCGGCAGTTTGAGCAGTTTCTTTGTAACAATAGTGTTGCTTGGAAAGTAAGCGAGCAATATATATTATACCCAAACCCCTATCCTAAGAAATCGCAATTAGGTAAACGATGGCACGCTATGCCAGTGTTTCCCACTGTCATTAAAGTGTGTCCAAAGATTGTGGTCCGGTCTAATTGGCAAGTGTATTTGAACGAGTTCGCTATGGCTGCGCAAAGCTATGGGCTAGTCAGTGCATTAGAGCAGGTGCGTGGTGAGGCGTTTACGCCCTTTGAGCGAAAGTACTTAGACTCTGAACAAGCATGTTATCAGTTGATAATTCGCGCTTCAGGTTCCGATAGATAATATCCTTGGCCTAAAGTGATACCGGTATCGAGAACGGCCTTTAAGGTCTGTTCATTTTCGATATGTTCAGCAATCAGCAAGCAGTTATTCGCTTTGCATAACGCCAATAATTTATGGATCCAAGTTTTGTCGGCGTTTTTGTTTGTTAAGTTCGAAATGCATGAACCTCTCAATTTTAACGCTCGCACACCTGATTCAACTAAGTCTTCTACTATCTCGTTATAACAATGCACATCGTCGATAGTAATGTGCAAATAGGGCAAGGTCTGATTTAGCTTGGCAATCATTGGAAAGTTTTGGCTGGCATGTTCTAGAGAGATCTCAACGCCCATTGAGTCGTTGTGCAACTCTTCGCAAAGTTCTTTCATCCATTGGACAAGTTGAAAATCCTTCAGGTCAGAAGCAAACATATTCACGCTCCAAGACATTTGTCTTGGCATACAATATGCGCTGCTCATTGCTAGCATTTGTTTGGTCAGCATGGCAGTGGCTTTATTCTTGCTAACTATATATAGGAATTCACTTGGTAGAAAAACCTTTTCATCTTTACTAATTAATCTCGATAAGCACTCATAGCGTACAACTTTGTGATTATGTAAATTAAAAACTGGTTGAAAGTACGGTACTATTCTTTCAAGCGAAAACGAATCGACAACTGTTTGAGTTTGCACGTTGGTTCCACAAAAATAACCTTATACATCGTTATCTTACCAAATCTTGAGAGCTTTAATATTATTATCGAAAATATCTCGATAATTTTAGTTTCTTGGTCTAAGAGCATTGCAAGCTATTTCTTGGTATATTTCATGTTTTGGGGTAAAGTCCCGTTCTCGCGAGAGCCATAAGGGTGATAATGTGACAAAGGCAGATGTTAGCTTAGAGCATTTGTTTAAGGTTTTTACAAAGCCTGAGCACGATGATTCTACGCTTGCAAAGATAGAGCGTCATTTATCAGACAATGTGTCTGACTTTCTATCACAGCACGTAGTAACGAAGAAAACGTCTCTAGAAGAAATAGAGATGGACTTTATGGATCATTTTGTTCCAGACGCGCCTGAATTCGTTTCTAGTCATGCAGAAGCCTTGCTGGAAAAGCTCGTAGCACACTCGGTCAATACTTATTCTCCCACCTTTATCGGTCATATGACTTCCGCTTTGCCGTATTTCCATTTATCGCTCGCGAAACTGCTCGTTGGTTTAAATCAAAACTTAGTCAAAATTGAAACGTCAAAAGCGTTCACGCCACTTGAGCGACAAACGCTTGGCATGATGCATCACACTATCTATCAAGAGTCAGAACCTTTTTATAAAAAGTATATCCACAGTGCTCAACACTCTCTTGGTGCATTTTGTTCAGGTGGGACAATTGCCAATATCACGGCACTTTGGGTTGCACGCAATAAATGTCTTGGTCCAGAACCAGGATTTCCCGGCGTTTCAAAAGCAGGATTGGCAAGCGCCTATCAGCACTACAATATAAAAAACCTTGGGCTTATTTCGTCAAAGCGTGGACATTACTCCCTTGCCAAAGCTTCAGATGTTTTAGGCTTAGGGCGCTCGAACATGATAACCGTTGATGGTAGTCACTATACCTTAAGCGCAGAGCAGGCCCTAAGAGTTGGAAAAGAGTATATTGACGCTGGCAATAAAGTACTTTCTTTGGTGGGAATTGCCGGTACAACAGAGACAGGTCACGTTGACCCTCTCGATGAACTCGCCGATGTTGCGAAAGAGCTTGGTTGCTGGTTCCACGTCGATGCTGCGTGGGGCGGTGCAACATTGTTTTCTAACAAACACCGAGGCATTCTTAAAGGAATAGAGAAAGCTGATAGTGTGACTATCGATGCGCACAAGCAAATGTATGTTCCGATGGGCGCGGGTATGACTCTATTCAAAGACCCGCATCATTCCAGTGCGGTCAAGCACCATGCCCAGTATATTCTCAGAGAAGGCTCTAAAGATTTAGGCTCAACAACACTAGAGGGATCTAGAAACGGTATGGCGATGATGGTGTATTCGTCTTTGCACATACTCGGACGAGAAGGGTATCAATTGCTGATTGATCGAGCTATGAACATGGCGAAGTGCTTTGCTGAGCTGATTAACCAGAACGATGATTTGGAGTTAATTACATCGCCGGTGTTATCCTTGCTGACATATCGCATTAGACCTAAAAGTTTAGAGAATTTTGAAACATTACCTACGCAAAAAGTACAAACGATAAATAAAATGCTAGACACTCTGACCGTCTCAGTCCAAAAGCAACAGCGCGAAGCTGGGAAATCATTTGTATCGCGGACAAGAATAGAAGTAGAAAGATATCACGGTGAGGCTGTGACAGTATTTCGTGTTGTATTAGCTAACCCCCTTACGAGTGAAGATGACTTGCATCAAATATTGCATGAGCAACTCAAAATAGCTAAGCAACATCATGTATGGCAAGCCCTTTGCGAATTACCTGCGAGTAAAATTGCTTAGCACTTGAGTCTAATCCATATCCAACTCTTTGAGTTTTCGAGTGAGTGTGTTGCGACCCCATCCTAATCTTTTAGCAGCTTCTTGCTTGTGGCCATGAGTATGTTTGAGAGCCGTTTCTAAAAGCACTTTTTCAAATTCGGGCTGAGCAATGTCTAAAATATTATTTTTACCCTGTAATAATTGAGAATCAGCCCAGGAACTCAACAATTGGATCCAGCTTGTTTCGGGTGAGCCGGTTTCTTGCAGCGCCGTTTCCCCAGACAGTTCTGGCGGAAAGTCACTCGGAAGAATTTCTTGGCCGCTGGCCATAACGGTTAGCCATCGACAGGTGTTTTCGAGCTGCCTTACGTTGCCGGGCCATTTAAATGTAGCAAGCGCGGCTGCTGCCTCTTTGCTGAGACTTTTCATTTCAACCCCAAGCTCGTTAGCCGCTTTAACTAAGAAGTGACGAGCAAGTATTGGGATGTCTTCAGAGCGTTCTCTTAATGATGGAATATGTATTCTTATGACGTTTAAGCGATGATACAAATCTTCTCTGAAACTTCCGTCTTCCACTTTGTTTTCTAAATTCTGGTGAGTTGCAGCTATGATCCTTACGTTGACCGCAACTGGATTATGGCCACCTACTCGATAAAACTGACCGTCTGCAAGCACTCGCAATAGTCGCGTTTGCACACCCACCGGCATATCGCCAATTTCATCCAGAAACAAAGTGCCACCATCTGCTTGTTCAAAGCGACCAATGCGCGCGCTTTGTGCTCCGGTAAATGCGCCTTTTTCATGTCCGAATAGCTCAGATTCAACAAGGTCGGCAGGAATTGCCGCCATATTTAAAGCAACAAAAGATTGTCGGGATCTTGGGCTGTGTTTATGAAGCGCATGTGCAACAAGCTCCTTTCCCGTGCCTGACTGTCCGTTGATTAAAACGCTAATACTTGAGCGAGACAAACGACCAATCGCCCTAAATACTTCTTGCATAGCAGGTGCTTCACCAATAATTTCCTTACTGGGATTTGGCTCTTGAAGGTCGTTAACATCACTATTTTCGCGTGCGTGTTCAATGGCCCTTTGGGTCAATGAAACCGCTTCGTCTATATCGAAGGGTTTGGGTAAATACTCAAATGCACCGCCTTGATAAGCATTAACAGCACTGTCTAGATCTGAGTGGGCGGTCATAATGATAACTGGCAAATTAGGGTAGTGTTTATGTACTTCCTCTAGCAATTGCATGCCATTCATTCCAGGCATTTTAACGTCCGAGATTATGACAAGTGGTGCTTGCTCGGATTCTAGTTGCAGTAACAGATCTTCTGGTTTATCAAAACTCAGACACTCTATCTCAGCGGCTTTGAGTGACTTTTCTAAAACCCAACGTATGGAGCTGTCATCGTCTACTACCCATACTGTACTACTCATTATGTTTCATCCTTACTTATGATCGGTAAATAGATTGTGAATTCGGTATATCCTGGAAAGCTTTCAAGGTCTATCTTTCCATCATGATGGTCAGTTAATGTTTGTGCTATTGAGAGGCCGAGGCCGCTACCATTTGCTTTGCTACTGACCATGGGATAAAACAAAGTATCTTTTATGCTATTTGGTATACCTGGGCCATTATCAATGATGCTTACTTTCGCGCACAAAGGATGGCGTACTCCTTTAATCACGCATTGTCGCTCAATTCGCGTCTTAAAAGTTAACATCGGTTGTTCGACATTTGCGCCTTTTAGAGCTTGAAGTGCGTTGCGAGAAATATTTAAGACGACTTGTTCAAGCATATCTGAATCAGCATAGATATTTGGTATCGATGGATCGTAATCTCGGTCTGTAGCGATATCTATCGACTGGTCGGCGCTTACTAAGGTATGCACTTTTTCTATGATTTGATGCAAATTAAAAGTGCGTTTTTGGGGCAACGAGTTAGGCCCTAACAATCGGTCAACAAGGGAGCGCAAGCGATCTGCTTGGTCAATGATCATATTGGTAAACTCTTTCAGCTCAGGCTTGGGGAGTTCTTTCTCTAATAATTGCGCTGCACCGCGTATCCCGCCTAGTGGATTTTTTATTTCATGTGCGAGACCTCTGATCAATTCTCTCGCAGCCAGTTGTTGCGCGTGCTGTTGTGTTTCTTGAGTTATTTTTCGTTGCTTGTCAACGGGAATAATCTCAATTAAAACTTGATGTTTGTCACTCGCAATAATGACATTAGCATTCAAATCAACTAAAAGTGAGCGCCCATCTCTAAAGCAAAGCTGTAGGTCGGTCTCACTAAAGTCCTCACCAAAGCTCAGCGCTTTTTGTATTTGACCGACGTTAAAACTGTCTTCTAAAAAGAAGTCATCAAAAGGGCGATCGGTAATTTGACTCACCCCAGTTTCCAAAACCGATAAAGCGGCTTCATTCACAAAACTAATATTGAACGAATCATCTACGAGTATTAGTGCTGTTTTCATCGAATTCAAAAACAGTTCGTAATGAAGGTTGTCGGCGACCAAAAGCTTGCTCCAAATAGCACGCACCACTTTGGTGCGAAACTTTATCTTAATGTATTTAACGAGAGCACGCAGTTATTATTTTAGCTCAATATACTAAACTACCTCAGCTACAGCCCTTATAGACTAATGAATTAGGTTTTAACTAACTTGGCTTAGTTGATTAATTTAGAAGCTCTATGTAAATACAGTTCTTGTTGTGGAGATAATGCAATAAGCTTGCCTGAGTTGCTGACGAAAGAGACTTGATATTGATGGGTGCCACGATTGACGTTTTCTAGTTTAAATTGCCCGGTAGTTGAATCGATTTCTTTGCCGGAAAAGCTCAGACGATACAAGCCAGCGGCGGCGGGTTCTACTTTTGCGCCGATAGTGACAATGCCTGCGTTGTTGCGAATTGTCGCCTTATCTTTCGGTTGAGTAATAGAAACATTGTACACAGGTGATTCTTTTAATTTGACTTGCGGTTTTACTGGAACTTTCTGGCTTTGTACTATGGCCGTATTGACGTTCAACTCAACAAGTATCGCACCTTCAGAGTATTTATCCGAAAAGCTTACGGAGCCATCTTCATTCACAGTCTTATAGATTTTTGTCGTCTGGGAAACAAGCGCAGTTGAAAACACAGTTAGCGCCGATAAATATACTAATGTTTTGAGCTTCATTGCCTTGACCTGAATTTAACCCGACATAATCATAATAAAGAGTATTGCCGCAAAAAAAAAGCCTGCTAAATGCAGGCTTTATAATTTTACATACCTATCAGGAGGATTTAGACACTATAATATAGGTCGAATTCTACTGGGTGAGTGGTCATGTTTATTTGCTCAACTTCTTCTGCTTTCAACGAGATATACGCATCAATCATTTCGTCGCTCATAACGCCACCAGCAGTTAAAAACTCTCTATCTTCATCAAGCGCAGCCAAGGCTTGTTCTAGTGAGCTTGCAACCGTTGGTATCTCAGCAGCTTCCTCTGCAGGAAGGTCATAAAGATCTTTGTCAGCGGCATCGCCAGGATGTATTTTGTTTTTGATCCCGTCAAGGCCAGCCATTAGCATTGCAGTAAATGCTAAGTAAGGGTTTGCCGTTGGGTCAGGGAAACGTACTTCAATACGACGTGCTTTTTCGCTAGTTACGAAAGGAATTCGGATTGACGCACTGCGGTTACGAGCTGAATAAGCCAACATTACTGGCGCTTCAAATCCTGGTACAAGTCGTTTGTATGAGTTGGTAGAAGCGTTTGCAAATGCATTAATTGCTCTTGCATGTTTAATGATACCGCCAATGTAATACAAGGCTTCATCAGAAAGACCAGCGTAGCTGTCACCAGCGAAGATGTTCTTGCCATCTTTACCAATAGATTGGTGACAATGCATACCTGAACCATTGTCGCCTACAAGTGGCTTGGGCATAAACGTAGCGGTTTTATCGTAAGCATGAGCTACGTTGTGCACTACATACTTGTATATCTGAATTTCGTCCGCTTTCTTAACAAGCGTATTAAATAAGCAAGCGATTTCGTTTTGACCAGCAGTTGCAACCTCATGGTGATGAGCCTCTACTGTTAATCCCATTTCTTCCATAACCAAGCACATTGCAGCCCGGATATCGTTAGCTGAATCTACTGGAGGAACCGGGAAATAACCCCCTTTAACGCCAGGACGGTGACCTAGGTTACCTCCTTCGTATTCGGCTCCTGAGTTCCATTTTGCCTCTTCGGCTTCTATTTTATAAAAAGAACCAGCCATGTCCGTATGGAAACGCACATCGTCAAATAAGAAAAATTCAGGTTCTGGGCCAAATAAAATCGTATCACCAATACCTGTAGACTTAAGGTACTCTTCAGCGCGTTTGGCAACAGAACGAGGGTCTCGTGAGTAGCCTTGCATAGTTGATGGTTCTAAAATATCGCAACGAATATTGACTTGAGTCTCTTCTGCAAAAGGGTCTAGAACAGCGGTCTCTGGGTCCGGCATTAACACCATGTCAGATTCGTTTATTCCCTTCCAGCCCGCAATAGACGAGCCATCGAACATTTTACCTTCTTCAAAGAAGTCATCGTTGATCTGGTGAGAAGGAATAGAAACATGTTGCTCCTTACCTTTCGTATCGGTAAAGCGTAAATCGATAAATTTTGCTTCACTTTCTTTTATCAGTTCAAGTACTGATTCGTATGACATAGCGTCCTCCAGTTTTATAATGCCAATCAACACCGCGCTTGCATTTTTAATTGTAACAAGTGCACTGTTTTTGCGAGTAGGTGAATTACAACCTTGACCACTATAAGCCAATTTCATGCCATATATCAATTTAATAATCGTTCGATAAATCAGTAAGATATAACTGTAAGACTATAGAATTAACTTATCCTATGCACTACTTTTGTGCATCGCCGCTCTATTGTGGTGCAATGGTGTCGAAGGGTTTCGTTTTACGCTAATTGCTTCTTCAGAATGGTGCAGGCTTTAAAAAGTCAGCTGCAGAACTACACATATAATGTATTTAAATCGCATAATCCTAAAATCTTGTCGCTTAATCATACAATGTTCTGTAAACTCCGCCCCCTATTATTTATGGGTAAATGTGCGAACAGTGCTAGGCCCACCTTATTTTTGAGAGTTAAAAATGTCGTTACAGTTAGAAAAGCTTCGCAATATCGCAATTATTGCACACGTTGACCACGGTAAAACTACCTTGGTAGATAAGTTACTCCAGCAATCGGGTACGCTCGAGAGCAGAGGTGAAGCTGAAGAGCGCGTAATGGACTCAAATGATATCGAAAAAGAGCGTGGCATTACTATTCTTGCGAAAAACACCGCCATTAACTGGAACGGATATCGTATTAATATCGTTGATACTCCTGGACACGCCGATTTTGGCGGAGAAGTTGAGCGAGTAATGTCGATGGCTGATTCGGTACTCTTGCTGGTGGATGCACAAGAGGGACCGATGCCGCAAACGCGTTTTGTTACCCAAAAAGCATTTGCACAAGGTTTAAAACCAATTGTGGTAATTAATAAGATAGACAAGCCAGGTGCGCGAGCTGACTGGGTAATGGACCAGGTCTTCGATTTATTTGATAACCTTGGCGCAACTGACGACCAACTGGATTTCCAAGTGGTATACGCCTCTGCATTAAATGGTTGGGCTTCAGTTGACTCTGAAGAAGCTAGCCCAGACATGACCCCGTTGTTTGAAACGATTGTTAAAAATGTTGCATCGCCCGACGCGGACCCCAACGGTTCATTCCAGATGCAAATCTCACAACTAGACTACAACTCTTATGTCGGCGTCATTGGTGTGGGTAGAATTACCAGAGGTACAGTTAAGCTAAATCAGCAAGTCACTATCGTTAATGCTGCGGGTGAAAAGCGAAACGGTAAAGTGGGTAAGGTGCTTGGTTATCTTGGTTTGGAAAGACACGATGTCGATTCAGCTGCGGCAGGTGATATCATTGCAATTACCGGTCTTGGTGAGTTAAAAATTTCTGACACCATTTGTGATGTCAATCAAGTTGAGGCGCTTCCTGCTTTGTCGGTGGACGAACCAACTGTGACAATGACTTTCCAAGTAAATACCTCTCCGTTTGCTGGAAAAGAAGGCAAATATGTTACTTCCAGAAACATCCTTGAGAGACTTCAAGCCGAGTTAGTTCACAACGTTGCCTTGCGTGTTGAAGAAACTTCTGACCCTGATAAATTTCGTGTTTCTGGGCGCGGCGAGTTACATTTAGGGATCCTTATTGAGAATATGCGTCGAGAGGGTTATGAACTTGCAGTATCTCGACCAGAAGTTATTTTGAAGGAAGAAGACGGCCAGATATTCGAACCATATGAAAGTCTTACCGTCGACGTTGAAGAACAAAACCAAGGTTCAGTAATGGAACAACTTGGCTTGCGTAAAGCCGAGATGACCAATATGTCTCCGGATGGGAAAGGCCGAGTGCGTCTAGACTTCATGATCCCAAGTCGTGGTCTAATTGGATTCCAAACTGACTTTATGACGATGACTTCAGGTTCAGGTTTGTTGTATCACACTTTCGATCATTATGGTCCACACAAAGGCGGTAATATTGGTCAAAGAAAGAATGGTGTACTCATTGCCAATGCTACCGGCAAGGCACTAACAAATGCCTTATTTAACTTACAAGAGCGAGGGCGCTTGTTTATCGGCCATGGTGTTGAAGTATACGAAGGCATGGTGATAGGTATTCACAGTCGCGATAACGACCTAACGGTCAACGCCTTAAAAGGCAAGCAATTAACTAACGTTCGTGCGTCAGGTACTGATGAAGCACAAACACTTGTGCCGCCAGTAGTTTATACATTGGAGCAAGCACTTGAGTTTATTGATGACGACGAGCTAGTAGAAGTCACGCCACAAAGCATCCGAATTCGTAAAAAGCTGTTGACTGAATCAGACAGAAAACGCGCATCAAGAACCAAAAAAGACTAGTTAGTTATAATGGTTATATTGGCTTGCTGAAATCTCGGCAAGCCAATATTTTAAAATTTACCTCACTGCGATACACTCATCTCACTATTAACTACTCATGAAGAGTTTATTTGTGATCCAGATTTCGCAAGACCGTAAAGACCACTTTGCTTTTAAGTGGGAAAAATACAAAGGTAAAGACATCATCCCCGCTTGGGTCGCTGACTCCGAGTTCACATGCGCACCAGCTATTCTTAAAGCCCTGAGTAATGAAATTGAGCATGGGGTCTTTGGATACACCCTACCTAAACAATATACTCCTGCAAACGAAGCGGTTGTTCATTGGTGTAAAAAGAGATATGGATGGGATATCGACGCTTCTTGGATAGTGTGGACTCCTGGTGTTGTTCCTGCGTTTAATATGGCGTGCAAAGCCTTTTGTAAAGAGGGTGATTCTGTTTTGGTACAAACACCAAATTATCCTCCCTTGCTTGCTGCTCCAAAAATTAACCGCTTAAATCAAGTGACTATCCCGACTATTATCAAAGATGAGCGCTATATAATTGACTTTGAAGCTCTAGAGCACGAGGCATCGAAGGCGGAATGTAAGCTATTGATTATGTGTAATCCGATGAACCCTTCTGGTTCCGTTCTTTCTTCAGATGAACTTGCTAGGATTGCTGAAATTTGTCAGCGGCATTGTGTGCGTGTTTGCAGTGATGAAATTCATTGCGATTTAATATTAGACGGCAGTCAACATATACCCGCTGGCAGCGTGACAGAATTATCGGATAACTCGGTAACACTAATGGCAGCAAGCAAGACTTTTAATGTTGCAGGTCTAGGTACTTCGTTTGCCATCATTCCCGACTCAAAACTGCGAGTACAGTTTTCAGGCGCTGGAGCAGGGATCGTGCCTTGGGCAAATATTATGGGTTTAATTGCTACTCGAGCGGCATTCACAGAGTGTGATGATTGGTATAGCTCATTGCTCAAATATTTAAAACAAAACCGTGATTACCTTTGTGACGAAATCAATAAAATTGAAGGATTGACTGCCGTAAAGCCAGCCGCCACTTTTTTACTTTGGGTCGATGCCTCAGGCCTAGAGGTAGATGATACTCAAAAATGGTGCGAAGATAGAGGTGTTGGTCCCTCGCCCGGAAGGGACTTTGGCGATCCAAACCACTTTAGGCTCAACTTTGCGTGCTCCTTTGATATGTTGCAAGATATTGTACAAAGGCTAAGGGGTTAAAATACCAAAGAGGCACTTTAAGATGAGTAAGTTATGTGTGGTTATGTAAGTTATGAATCGAAACCTTGGAACGGTTTGTCAGGACAGCTTGAGTCTATCGTTTCGCTAGTCGAGGCTTACAGAGCTTACCCTGCCTTTGGTGGTGATACTCACAAACGCATTCCTATTGTAGTTATCGACGATGGCCAACTGGTCGTAAAAAAAGCAATATGGTGGTTTGATGCTTTTGCTGACCAACAAGGCCAATCAGTCTTGGGGCGCAGAACAACATTTAACGCTCGAAATTTAGATAGCCCTTTTTGGAAGACAGCGCTAAATCATAACAGAGCAGTAGTTCTTGCTTCCGAATTAGGTGAGTCGAAAAAAGTTGGTAAAAGCACACATCGTTTTCTGATGCAGAGTCACTCGCCTTTTTTCCTTGGTGCTTTGTATCGAAAGCTTGCGAACGGAGATTACTGCGCCGCCGTCATTACTAGAGACGCTCATCCAAAATTTACGCCTTATCATGAAAAAGCATTTCCTTTTTTTTTGCCGCCAGACGATGAATTTTTGACGAAGTGGTTATGGGCTGCCGGCGCAATCTCACCGGAAGTAGAGTGTATACTTCAAGCGCCTATTCTTGTGCCCACCTTAAATGTAACAAGGGTAAAAACATACAAAAATAAAGAGCCAATTGGTCAAATAAGAGATACTTTAGTCTCTGATTTAAAAGAATAAAACTAAGATATGTCTCATTTAAAGTTTGAGTTTATGCACTGTCATATTGAGTGAATTGTCGGGCTTGGTTTCAAGGTGGTCAGAAGGCTTAACTAGTAAAGAAAAATAGAAAAAATCAGCAAGATTTTAAAAAAGGTGTATTTCTTGCAAAGACTTGTTATTCTTTTTCAAACAATAAAAATGATTATAATACGTGCTATTTCGTTTACTTGTGGTGTTGTTCAGTTTGTTTTCGCAGTTTACTTACGCTGCTGAACAAACAACTTCAAAAATTGCGATCATCATAGATGACATTGGTGCCAAACCCACCGATGCCAAAGCTTTTTCCCTCAATAAAAATATTACGTTTTCCATTTTACCGCACACAGAATATTCAACTGACTTTTCTACATGGGCCGCTCAACAAAACCGTGAGGTTATGTTACACATGCCGATGGAGTCTTTGCATAATGCTTCCCTAGGCATCGGCGCAATAATGTCGGATATGTATCCGCAGCAGGTTAAAACGGCGCTATTAAATGCCTTAACAACGGTACCGCATGCCGTTGGAGTAAATAATCACATGGGAAGTAAACTAACCCAGATGACGCTGCAGATGAACTCGGTTATGGAAGTGCTTGAGCAAAGTAATTTATTCTTCGTGGACAGCAGAACCACACGATTTTCTAAAGCCTATGTAATTGCAAATAGAAAAGGCATCAAAAGCGCTCAACGCCAAATCTTTATTGATCATTATAAAGATGAAAATTTTTTAAAAGCTCAAGCTCGAAAGCTTGTTGCTAGGGCTAGAAAAGAAGGCAAGGCGATTGGAATAGGTCATCCATACCCAATCACGATTCGCTTTTTGAAACAGTTTGTGGCGTCATTACCAGATGACATCGAATTAATTACAGTAAGTGAATACTTGCAAGAAGAAAATAAATTCCGCATTAATCCTCTTTTAGCTCAACAGCAAATCACAGCTTCTAGCCAGTCTAAACGCAATGTTAAACAGCCATCAGAATTACTTAGCCCTAAATAAGCTTTTAGTAGCTTTCCTTCTGATAGAAACGAACGACAAAAACTATATGTAATAATGTTTCATTTTATGCTAATAGACGTTATACTATAACATCAACTGGCGCTCTATCTTTTCGTTTCATTCGCTTCGCGCCTAAAAGTCGACGTATATTTTTACTTTGAAGGCAATAAAACTTGAAGCAACTAATTTTAAAGACAAGTGATAGCGTTATCACTTCATCTGAAGACGGCTCTAACGAGGTGCCTAAAATTAAGGTAAGTAACCGCATTTGGGACAAAATAGGCGTATGGGTCACAAGTCTTTGCGCTGTGCATTGTTTGTTACTACCGGTTCTGATCCCGCTGGCACCTTTAATCGCTAGTAGTTTCGTTGCATCTGAGTGGTTTGAGCGAGTAATTTTAACATCATCAATTCTTGTGGGATTTACTGCATTATTTATTGGGTTTTTCAAATATCATCGGCAGCTTTATCCTCTCTACTCCCTTGTTCTTGGAGCGCTTATTTATTGGAATAAAGACATTTTTGGTGAGCAATACGAACCATTCACTATTGCGATTGGCGCTGTCTTGATAGTTGGAGCGCATCTGATTAACCTAAAATTATGCAAGCAATGTAAAGGCTGCTAATAGGTACTAGGTTTCATTCAATTAATAAAGTTTCTTTCGATAGTGTTATGCGACTTAGATTTATGTATTTGCGTTTGGAAGATATCCCCAACCTTCATTTAACATAGCTCTTTCATCAGCACTGGATCGTTTGTGAAGATAGCATCTACCCCCATTTCTTTTAGTCTGAAAAAGCCACTGTCAAAATTCACCGTGTAGCACCATACTTCTAAATTGTGAATGTGTGCATACTCAACGAACTCTTTGGAAACTAAATACGCGTCAATAGCAGCGATGTCTGCTTCGAGTTCGACTGCATATTTTCCTAAATCAATCGGTAGATGCGCTATTAGCGCGCCGATTTGTATCATTTTAGAGAACCGAGTATCACGAAGTGACTTTTTGAATTCCCGTAATAAAAAATGATTGAATGAAGAGACGACGACCTCGCTAGGATAGCGATAAAGATAACTCGTTAGCTTCTCGACTAGCAGTTCAGTGTTGTGAACACTTTTCAGCTCAAGGTTAAGCATGGTTGCACCTTTTACTAAATCAAAGACTTCGTCGAGAGTAGGAAGCTTTTCTGAATTATTTAGTCGCAGAGAGCCCAACTGCGTAGGGCTTAGGTCAATCAAATCTCCTTCCAGCGGTGTAAGTCGATTTAAATAAAAGTCGTGAAAAACGAAAAACTCATCACCCACTTGTTGAATGTCTAACTCTATTCCATCCGCACCAAATTCAATCGCTTTTTGAAAGGCTAAAAACGTGTTTTCGTGAAAGTGAGCACTTACACCTCTATGCGCAATTATCTTCATCTTTCGCGTCTCTTTTGTTCTTTATATTTTCCCTATGAGTATTCACTGTTTCATAAACAGCGGCTGAGATGACCATCAAGCCACCAAATAGTGTATTCCATGAAGGTGATTCATTTAAAATAATTATCGCAAAAATCACTCCGTATAGAGGTTGCATACACGCTACTAAAGAGAAAGTTTTGGCCCGTAGGTGTTTTAAAGAGGTGGCTATCATTGCGTGAGGTAAGGCTGTAAAAACGGTGCCTAGCAACAGTAGTAAGACAGCAGTTGTTATGTCCATGACATACAACTCATCCGATACAAAAAAGATAAGGCAGGGGCATATCACCATGATCTGATAAGCCATAGCTTTAGCACCACTGTAGTGTGAAAAATATCTGCGGTGCAGTAAGTTTCTAATTGCGTATAAAAACGCTGATAAAATACCGATCATTACCCCAAGCGTGACCTCATTTGATAATGAAACGCTCGGAACAATTAGCCATATTCCTAGTAAAACGACACAAGCACTGACGATATCTTGCCAAAGGATTTTATTTTTCTCAAAAATTGGCTCTAGCAGAACGGTAATAACAGGAAAAGTAAATAGTGCAATAATGCCAACAGAAACGCTAGCATATTGCATGGAGGCGAAATACGTAACCCAATGCACGGCCATAATTATGCCCAAACCAAAGCCGATAGCGTAATCTTTGCCAGAGTTTAAACGCAAAGATTGCCCGCTGAATTTGACGAAGCAAAATAACAGGATAAACGCGGGAAACGAGCGACCAAAGGTAATATCAAGTGCTGACAAAGGCACAAGTTTAGAAAACAATGCAGTGCCGCCCAGCAACATAATCGTTAGGTGCAGGTTGACCAGGCTCTTTTGAACTTGGTCCATTACGATTGGCTAATCACAATTGATTACTTAAGGACGCTGGCAAGTGCTTCGCCTAATCGTGTGATGGTAGCAGGTGCAAGATCGCTAAACTCGATTTTGTCTTTTTCAAAGCACAGCACAACGGTTGAACCAAGCTTAAAACGTCCCATTTCTTCACCTTTTTTCAGGTGGATATTTTCATCACGATTACACCAATGCTGTACCCACTTCCCTGCCGGTGGTGTGATATTTCCTGCCCAAACAGTTTCTATACTTGCAACAATCGTTGCGCCAACTAGCACCATTGCAACTTTGCCTACTTCGGTATCAAATATGGCTACAACTCGCTCATTGCGCGCAAATAGGCTTGGTACATTCGCTGCGGTGAGAGGATTGACCGAAAACAACTCGCCAGGAACATGAATAGTGTCGCTTAGTGTTCCATCTATTGGCATGTGAATGCGATGGTAGTCGCTAGGGGCAAGATAAATAGTTGCAAATTTTCCACCTTTAAACGGCGCGGCGATCTCTGGGTTGCCTCCTAATAAGCTCGTAAGGCTATAGTCATGTCCTTTTGCCTGAAATACTCTATCACCGACAATGTCACCAAATTGGCTCACACGGCCATCGACAGGATGCGCTAATTTGGAAGGGTCTTCAACAATGGGTCGGATATTATCTTTTAGTGGGCGAGTAAAAAATTCATTGAAAGTTTTGTAGGCTGAAGGGCTTTCAAACATCGCTTCTTGCATATTAATATTAAACGCTTTTATAAAGAGCTTTATGCACCATTGCGTAATTATGCCAGCTCTCGCAGCGGCTAAACTGCCAACTAAGCGAGACAGAAGATGTTTTGGCAAAATATATTGTATTCGGACCTTTATCCAATTAATCACGATGTATCCCTATGAGAATAAAAAGTTAAGATGTTAATGTTAGTACCACAGTATTTTACGTTAAAAGCTGCTGTGAGACAGCCAAAAACCTCATGTAAAGCATTACTGTTTGATATAAGACGGGCGGTTTTGTTCTAGTGATTCAATGATTTTTAAATAACTTTCGTAACGTTGTGCGTTTATCTTGCCGTCTTTTACCGCTTGAGTTATCAAACAACCAGGGTCATTTTTATGTTTGCAATCTTTGAACTTGCAAGCTCCCAAAAACTCTCTAAATTCTACAAACCCTTCTGTGATGTCGTTTTCTTTTAAGTGCCAAAGTCCAAACTCTCGAACGCCTGGTGAGTCGATAAGCTCCCCACCGAGGTCAAACGGCAACAATTTTGCAGCCGTTGTTGTGTGTTGCCCTAATCCAGAGTTAGTTGATACAGCGCCGATTGATTCATCTGAGCCAGGCAATAGTTCGTTGATGATACTCGACTTTCCAACACCGCTTTGGCCAACTAAGACATTGACTTTATCAATGAGAATGTTCGCAATGTCAGAAATTCCTTCCCTCGTCTTACAACTTAATAATAAAACTTTGTAGCCAATATCTCGATAAACTTTCAAATCTTCGATTAGCTTTGTTTTTTCTTCGGGGCTTAAAATTTCAATTTTATTGACCACTATTACAGGTGGCATTCTAGCCTGCTCACATGCCACTATGTAACGGTCTATTATATGTGCTGAAAAAGCGGGTAATACCGCGCTGACGACTATAATTTGGTCGATGTTTGCGGCAATCGGTTTTACGCCATCATAGTAATCTGGACGGGATAAGGTGGTTTTTCTATCATGTACAATTTCAACAATACCTCGGTCGCGTTCTTCATTGCTAAGACTGGGTCTGAATACTACTGCATCCCCGCAAACGACTGATTTAATAGTGCGCCGTATAAAGCATTTATGTAATGCACGAGCCTCATCCATGGTTTCGACAATAGCTTGTTTTCCAAAACGACTTACCACTCGACCTTCGGTCAATTCGCCAAGCAGGGCATTGTCTTGTGTATTTCTCCCCGATTTTGCCTCAAGACGAGTACGTCTATTCTTAGCTATTTGGCGTTGTTGGTTTTTAGATAATTTTGGTTTTTTTGCCACGAGATCCCGATTGAAAATTGGCGAACATTTGTGTTCATGATACCTTGTTACAAAGAGTAAGCATAGTCGCCGACAAGCGCACATCAATATCAGGAGTCAGGATGTCAGAACAATTCGCCAATGACAATTTAGTATGGATCGACATGGAGATGACTGGGCTTGACCCAGAAACGTGTGTCGTGCTTGAAATAGCTAGTATTGTGACCGACAAGGAGTTAAACATATTAGCTCAAGGTCCAGTTATCGCCGTTCATCAGAGTGATGAAGTTCTAGAGGGAATGGATGAGTGGTGCACTAAGACACACGGTGAAAGCGGGCTGACGCAAAGATGCAAAGACAGTGATGTGTCTGTTGTCCAAGCCGCGGAACAAACCATTGAGTTCTTGAAAGACTACGTGCCATCTGGTGTTTCTCCAATGTGTGGAAATAGTATCGGCCAAGACCGAAGATTTATGGTGAAATACATGCCGACTTTGGAAGCTTACTTTCATTATCGCAATATAGATGTAAGCACTATTAAGGAGTTAGTAGCAAGGTGGCAGCCGGATATCGTGTCTGGTTTTAAGAAGAAAGGAGTTCATCTTGCCTTAGATGATATAAAAGAGTCGATCGAAGAGATGAAGTATTACCGTCAAACGGTGTTTAAAATATAGCTAAATATCTTTGCTCTGGAAATAACAAGACGATTATTTTCTCGATTTAATGAATTATTGCCAAATACTAAAAAAAATATTGACGAGACGCGTTACATCAGTAAAATGCGCGTCTCACTTATCAAGCCTCTGGCTTAAGTGATACCCATTCAAGTGTGCGGGAATAGCTCAGTTGGTAGAGCACGACCTTGCCAAGGTCGGGGTCGCGAGTTCGAATCTCGTTTCCCGCTCCAATCTTTAATTACTCAGCGGTCTATTCAGACCCAAGCAACCAAACAAATTCATAAGGTCCTAGGTTCAGTGATTGTTGGCAATCTATGAGATCACGGCTTTTTAAATCTTGTGCTTTTGAGGCACCTAGTACTTCAAGTACTTGAGGCTCAATTTCTTGTTCGTGCTCGCTAAAGTTTGCGATACACAATACTTTCTCATTATTTAAAATACGCAGATAAGCGAAAGTGTGCTGTGTTGGTGAATCTAAATAGTATGCAAGACCATTACCGAAAGGTTTGGTAGATTGTCGAACTTGTATTAATTCTTTAAGTCCATTGTATACGAATGGGTGAGCCGGGTTTTCTATAGCTTCCTTGCTGATATTTGGCCGATTGACCCATCTAGCATCATGCGCTTTACTTGGATCATCTAAGTAACTGTAGTCATTCAACACCCCTAGCTCGTCACCAGCGTAAAATAACGGTATACCGCCGATACTCAGAATTATGCTATGTACCAGCAAAATTCGCTGGTAAGCAAGACCAATTGCCTGTTGGTCCTTATTTTTCAAAGCTTGCTCTAATCCGCATAAAGAGGCAAGGCTCCCACACACGCGGCAATCGCCAGTCGACGGATTTTCGGCAAAGGCAACACCGTTGGCAAAACTGCCTTCAAATCTACCGGTGTAGAAGTTATTTAAAAAGACACGGTGGTCATTACCATTAATGCCAAGATTACCTGCCGCGTTATCGTCAAAGGTCCAGCCTATATCATCATGACAACGTACATAGTTTACCCATACGCACTCGCTTGAAATATTACCGGTTTTTTGCATCGAGTGAGTCAGCAAACGAGTTTTACGAGTTGCTAAACTATTCCAAATCAATGCCATCAAAAGTGGGTTGTATGATAATTGGCATTCATCTTTGTGGATGTATTTGACCACTTCATCTGGATGCACAATCGCTTCACTTTTGAAGACCAAGGCTGGAGAAACGATCTGCAAGCAACAATTAAAAGCCTGTATTAGAGAGTGCGCTTTGTCTTGGTTTTCACATGTTGTGCCCATTTCTTTCCAAATAAAAGCAAGAGCATCGAGACGCAGAGCGTCACAGCCAACATTAGCCAAGAATAACATCTCTGAGACTATTGCATTAAATACTTCAGGATTCGAGTAATTTAGATCCCATTGAAAGTTATTGAATGTGGTCCAAACCCACTTTTGAGACTCTGGGTTGAAGGTGAAATTACCGCGCCTGACTTGTGGAAAAATCTCTCGAAGGTTTTGTTCATATTGGTCTGGAATGGTCTTGTCCGAGAACATGTAATAGTAGTTCTGATAGTATTCGTCACCTTCTTTGGCTTTACATGCCCATTCATGCTCGTCAGACGTATGGTTAAACACAAAGTCGAGTACCAAGTTGATATCTGCCTTATTCAATGCTTCTGCTAATGCGCTAAGATCCTGAATAGTACCAAGAGCAGGATTGGTCTCTCGATAATTTGAAACGGCATATCCGCCATCACTATCGCTTTCGGGGGATTTATATAGAGGCATAAGGTGTAAGTAGGTGATACCTAGCTCTTTAAAATAGGGAATTCGTTGTTTTAGTGAGTCAAAGTCCCCACCATATAAATCGACATAACAAGCCATTCCAATCATTTTTTCGTCTTTATACCAGCAGGGCGAGGCAAGTTTAGATTGGTCTTTCTTTTTTAACTTCGCCGGCCTAACTTTGTAATTTTCAGCAAGCGTGGTCACCAGATTTTCAAGATGATAGTAAAAATCATATTGCCAACCATAAACATTATGAAATAGCGTAAATAAGCGCTCGAAGTGCTCTTCTAGTCGAGAAGCGAATATTGTTTTCTCAGATTTTCTTAGTTTAGGGAATGCGGATGAACGCAATATTCTATCTAGAGTAAGTTTGCTTTCTTTTTGGTAATTCATATGTATCGCTCTGGCTTAATGTTATTTCAGTAACATTAGGTTTACATCAAGTTTATATTTTGATAGCATAACTTAATCGATTAAGATTTTAAAGTGGCAAATTGCTATTTTGTTTACACCTTCTGTGTGAATGAAGCATCTTTAAGGATATTAATCGGTATTTTAATCTAAGAAGTGTTTCCCCTAGATTGATGTGTATGTGTTGGGGCAGCGAAGGTTGCCCCTTTTTTAAATTTTCTATCTTCTTTTTTGTTAATTCTCTATTTCTTGAATGAGTGTATACGTCTTATTGGCTTAATCGCTGACATAGTATTTATATCCGGTGTTCGTAAAAACGATATATTAACCTTTAGTAACCTCGCTCTTTTCATTACTCCAACAAAAAATGTATGTTTGCTAAATGTTTTTTTTGAGGCTTAAACAGACGGCCGAAAGCATCATGACCACCCTTATCCCTATAATCCCTAATACATAGTTTGTTTAAGGTTGCGTGTTCGTGTAGCATCGCAACAACACAGCTTGTCAGACCAGTTGAAGTGTGCAAACAAATACTGTTGTAGGCTTTTAATATATGAATATGTGTATTTTAAGTTTTCGGCTTTCGACGACTGGCCAGCATTCAATTAAACTTTGGTGAAACTAGATGAATAAAAAGAACCCCTTGCGTAAAACTGCCGAAAAGGTATTAAAACTGCCTACAAAACTATCTATGGCTGTTTTGACATTTATCTTTCGAACAAAGGTTAAATTTGTTGGCACAGCTGGCCTGAAAATCCTCAAGACTGATTTAAAGTCTGTTACGTTTTTTCAGAAAAATCGCAAAAAGGTACAAAATCACATTGGTGGAGTGCATGCGGCGGCTATGGCACTTCTTGCCGAATCAGCAACGGGCTTTGTGGTAGGCGTTAATCTTCCAGCAGGTAAACTACCACTTATTAAAAGTATGAATCTAAAATATGTGAGGCGTTCTGAAGGCTCTCTGACAGCCATCGCCCGTTTGACGAATGAACAAATAAGACGATTAGAAGAGGAAGAAAAGGGCGATCTCATAGTAGAGGTGACAGTGTTCGACGAAAGTAAAGAGGAGCCGATTATTTGTGAGATGAATTGGGCTTGGATAACTAAAAACTAGCGGAATTCTTTATTCCAAATTGTGACACTTTTTTGAAGTTTTATTGTTCTTTCGCTGTTTACACACTATTTTATTGACAAGGTTTAAATTCGAGAGTATTACTGCAAATTACTCATAGTTGATTGTTTCCAATTTTATTGCGGAGTGATTGCAAGTGTCTAATATTAATAGAGATTCTTTACTAAAGCGAGTTTTTACAGATACAAAAAACTATCCATACGGATTTTCAAGGTCTGGTGACTTTTCTATATCGGAAAGCAAGGCATTGAGCGAGTATGGTTCATTAATCGCCGCCCTCGTGGATGGCCATATAAAAGCTGAATCTGACGATGATCTAAATTATTTAGCCGCCGCACACGGTGAAATTGAACCACAAAATGTAGTTCAGCGGGCTTGGGTTAAATACCAAAAGCGTATTAATCGCCCTAAAACAGGCAGTATTTATGGTACGAGAAAAACGTCATCATCCGACCGTAATGAGGCCTTAGTAAATGAGCTTGACGATGATTTAGATTTGGATTTGGACGATTAACTCTAAGATTGCCCCAAGCTATAAACCGAGTAACAACGTTTAAAATATAATGGCGTGTTTATAAATGATACCTGCGCGTAATATTTGCGTATGCATTCTGGTTATGAGTAAACCAGGTTATTTTTATGAAGCGCGTCATTTTAATTGTTTTTATCTTTAGTTTATCAGCTTGTTCGGTGTTTGGTGACAACGGTGTGGAATCAGCACCCTATACTTTATTGTCTGAAGACAGTCAGTTAGGTGTAGAGCTAAGAAACTATGATTCGATGATACTAGTGTCAGCAAGTATGGGCGATGATGGCCAGAACAACGCGTTTAGAAAATTGTTTCGATATATATCTGGATACAACCAGGGGCAAAAAGAAATTGCCATGACTGCGCCTGTTTTTATGGATGACACCACATCGGGTACTGAAATTGCCATGACAGCACCAGTGTTCATGTCCGACAAGGTAAGCGAGCCTTCTATGTCATTTGTGATGCCAAAAGATTTTACAATTGAGAACACGCCTATACCTAAAGATCCTACCTTGAGCGTCACTGAACTGAAATCATATAGAGTCGCTGCTATAGGTTTTAGCGGCTTTTTAAGCGACAGCAATGTCGAACACCATACCGATATTTTGAGAGACTGGATAAAGAGCAATGGTTACAAGGAAGTGGGGCCACCTGTAAAGGCCGGTTACAACGGCCCATTAACCTTGCCATTTTTAAAACATAACGAAGTCTTAATAGAAATTGAATATTAATGATACTACTTGGGTCTGTTAAAAATCAACAGACCTTAATAAAAGTGATGATCTTTTTTGACTCACAGTTAGTGATCTGATCACATAATGAGCAAATAAGGTGTTATCATCCGCGCTTAACTAAAATCTTGAAATGTTAAGGCTTTTTTGGATTTTTGTTGCAAGCATGTAAAGATCGAACTTATTGTCCTTATTTGCCTTGCTAAAATTGTTTAAATTAGAATATTTATCCTAATATTCCCATATATCGGGATAAACATCTCACTTTTTCCCCATTAACTGTTTTTTCTTTTCCTTTGCTAAGGTATATTTGCATTATTGGGTTTTCAGATTAAGGAGTCATTCACGTGAGGATGATGTCAGGCGCTGCAATGGTTGTAGAAGCCTTAAAAGATATAGGGGTTAGCCATGTTTTTGGTTACCCAGGTGGTGCCGTACTAGATATATATGATGCCTTGTTTGCACAAGATGACGTAAAGCACGTTTTAGTCCGCCATGAACAAGCCGCTGCTCATATGGCAGATGGGTATGCAAGGTCGACAGGCAGAACAGGTACAGTGCTTGTAACTTCTGGCCCCGGTGCTACAAATACACTGACAGGTATTGCTACCGCTTACATGGACTCGATCCCAATGGTAGTGCTATCAGGACAAGTTCCCTCGATGCATATTGGTGAAGACGCGTTCCAAGAAACCGATATGGTGGGCTGTTCCCGTCCAATCGTGAAGCATAGCTTTCTAGTGAAAAAAGCAACTGACATTCCGATGGCGATTGCGAAAGCTTTTTATATTGCAAATACCGGCCGACCCGGCCCAGTAGTAGTCGACTTGCCAAAAGATATTGTGAATGTGCAAGATGAGCACGAATACGTATTCCCTGACGACGTAACGATGCGCTCATACAGCCCGACCACTAAAGGTCACAATAAACAAATCTCTAAAGCGATTGCTAGTTTGAAAAAAGCAAAACGCCCGGTTCTTTATGTCGGTGGTGGTGCGATCGCAGCAGAAGCAGACAGTTTGGTTACTCAATTAGCAGAGACACTTAATGCTCCGGTCACATGTACTCTAATGGGGCTCGGTGCGTTCTCCGGTACCCATGAGCAATTTGTGGGCATGCTTGGGATGCATGGTTTGCTTGAGGCGAATAAAACCATGCACAATGCAGACTGTATCTTGGCACTAGGGGCGCGATTTGACGACCGAGTGACGAATAATGTTGATAAATTTTGCCCACATGCGGACATTATCCACGTAGATATTGACCCTGCTTCAATATCAAAAACAGTGAACGCACACATACCCGTCGTTGGTTCAGTAGATCGAGTATGTAAGCAATTGCTTGAGCGTTTTGAAGGTTTTGATCAAGAGGCTCAAAAAGCTAAGCTTGAAGACTGGTGGCAGCAGATAAATGAATGGCGTTCAGTACAATGCTTGTCTTATGACCAGGGTGACGAGGTGATCAAGCCTCAAAAAGTCATCGAATCGCTTTATAAACACACAGATGGCGATGCTTATGTCAGTTCTGATGTAGGTCAGCACCAAATGTTCGCGGCACTTTATTATCCCTTCGCGAAACCTCGACGCTGGATAAATTCAGGTGGTCTAGGCACCATGGGATTCGGTTTGCCTGCTGCGATGGGTGTTCAGTTCGCGCATCCAGAAGCATGTTCTGTTGTAGTAACCGGTGATGGTAGTATTCAAATGAATATTCAGGAACTGTCTACATGTTTGCAATATGGTTTACCGGTTAAGATAATTTCGTTAAATAACCGTGCACTAGGAATGGTAAGACAGTGGCAGGATATGATTTATAAAGGTCGTCACTCTCATTCATATATGGATTCAATGCCTGACTTTGTGGCGTTGGCAGAGGCATATGGTCACGTTGGCATTCGAGTGGATAAACTAGATGAGCTAGACGAGGCAATGGAACGGTGTTTTGCAGAAAAAAATCGTTTGGTATTTATGGATATTCTGGTTGATCAAAATGAGCATGTATATCCAATGCAAATTAAATATGGCGCGATGGACGACATGCGATTGAGTAAAACGGAGCGTACATAATGAGAAGAATACTGTCTGTATTAATGGAAAATGCGCCTGGTGCGCTTTCTCGGATCGTTGGTGTATTCTCTCAACGTGGATACAATGTTGATTCTTTGTGTGTGGCACCGACAAGCGACGAAAGCCTTTCTCGTTTGACGATCATCACTCAAGCTGATGATAAGGTAACCGAGCAAATAACCAAGCAAGTCAACAAGCTCATTGACGTGCTTCGTGTAACCGAATTGACAGAAGCGCCTCATGTAGAAAGAGAATTGATGCTCGTAAAGGTAGCGACACGTACTGAAGTTGCTCGTGCTGAAGTTCAACGGAACGTAGATATATTTCGGGGGCGGATACTTGATGTAACAGCCCAACATTACACAATTGAAATAACAGGTACTAGCGAGAAACTGAGCGCATTTTCTGATGTGCTAAATCAATCAGCTGATATTACAGAATCTGCAAGAACTGGTGTTTGTGGCTTGTCTCGAGGAGATAGAGCACTTCGACCCTGACACAACTGGTTTGTACTGTAGTTGCGTAAGCCACTTTAAAAAGCCCATATATTCATGAAATTATTGGGCTTTTTTCATATTTAGCTTCGAAGTATTTAATTAATTATTAATTTAATTGAAAATAAGCGTTAAAAAAACTGTTGTTTTCTAAATATGTGCTAAACTATAGTTGTTTTTGGTAAGAAAATGATTTGTAGAAACATTCTTAGCTGTTATATAACTGACTGTTCCACCTGCTAGACTTGTGTCAACGCCTGTTATTCCTAAGTTTCAAAGATTCTTAAACAATCTCTTGGCAAAAATCCATTTGCGTACATTTGTGCGCTCGTTAGTTATATTTATTTGAGGTTTACATGTCTAAAGTTACAGGCACAGTTAAGTGGTTCAACCCTGAAAAAGGTTATGGTTTTTTAACGCAAGATAATGGTGGTAAGGATGTATTCGTACATTTCCGAGCTATCGTTGCTGAAGGTTATAAGACTCTTCCAGAAGGTCAACGCGTATCTTTTGAAGTAGAAGAAGGTCAAAAAGGCTTACAAGCGGCTAACGTCGAGACTATCTAAGTCAAAGCCTTCTAAACAAAAAGTTTAGATGTAAAAAGCGGTGTCCAAAAGGGCACCGCTTTTTATTTGTCTTAATTAAAGACTTATCTATCAGCACAAAACCGCGACTCTAGTATCCTCTCGTGACATCTTAGCTATTCGCATTACAGAAGACTTAGCTTGGAAAAAACTGTTTAGCTTCCTATGGAAAAGGCCTGAAAAATATTCAGATTGTTATTTCCTGTTAAATGCTTCTATAAATAAAAAAACGACTCATCATGAGTCGTTTTTTTTTCAAAAGCAATTTCAGTGCTTAACTTTAAAGCAACTACATCCGTTCAAATACAGTTGCAATACCTTGTCCGAGTCCAATACACATAGTAGCCAAACCAATAGCTTTATCGTTGTCTTCCATGTTGTTGATAAGCGTTGTTGATATACGAGCACCTGAGCAACCAAGCGGATGACCTAAAGCGATCGCGCCACCACGCAAGTTAACTTTATCATCGTATTTATCCATCCAACCTAATTGTTTAATACAAGATAGAGCTTGCGCAGCAAATGCTTCATTAAACTCGGCAAGTTCAATGTCATCCATGCTTAAACCCGCTCTAGCTAGCGCTTTCTTGGTCGCAGGAACTGGGCCATAGCCCATGATTGCCGCATCACAGCCTGCTACTGCCATCGACCTGATTTTTGCTCGGGGTTTTAAACCCAGCGCTTTTGCTTTATCTGCTGACATCACTAGCATAGCGGCGGCACCATCAGAAATAGCAGATGATGTACCTGCAGTCACACTGCCGTTGGCGGGGTCGAAAACTGGACGCAATCCTGCAAGCGTTTCAACAGTCGTTTCAGGCCGAATAACTTCATCTTGCTCAACTAAAGTCAGCAAACCATTTTCGTCATGACCTTCGATGGCAACGATTTCTTTATCCCAACCGCCGTTTTGTTGAGCGGCATAAGCCTTTTGATGAGAGCGTGCAGCAAATTCATCTTGCATCTCTCGACTAATGCCGTTTTGTCGCCCGAGAAGTTCAGCTGTCATGCCCATACTACCGGAGGCCTTAGCTGTGTGTTTTGCGAGACCTGGATGAAAATCTATGTTGTAGGTCATGGGTACGTGCCCCATGTGTTCAACGCCACCAATCATGTAAGTATCGCCTCTGCCAGACATAATGCCCGACACCGCATCGTGAAGTGCTTGCATGGACGAACCACATAACCTATTGACAGTTGCTGCGCCTGTTGTTCTTGGAATGCTTGTAAGAAGCTGGGCATTACGAGCGACGTTGAAGCCCTGCTCTTTGGTCTGTTGCACACATCCCCAGATAATGTCTTCGATTTCAGAAGGGTCAAGCGACGGGTTGCGCTCTAACAATTTACTCATCAAATGCGCAGACAAAGTCTCCGCCCTAACGTTTCTGAATACTCCGCCTTTTGAGCGACCCATTGGGGTGCGAATGCAATCAACAATTACTACGTCTTTCATATTTATTCTCCTTATTATTCAGCGAAGTATGATTTGCCAGACGATGCCATTTCGCGCACGCCATCACTTATCTGATATATTGGACCAAGGTCAGCATACTTGTCTGCTAAGGCTACGAAGTTTTCAAGCCCCATTGTATCGATATAACGGAATATTCCTCCTCTAAACGGAGGGAAGCCTAATCCATACAGAAGAGCCATATCGGCCTCAGCAGGACTTCCTACAATCCCTTCTTCTAGACATCTAATTGCTTCGTTTGCCATAGGGATCATGACACGAGCAATGATTTCTTCAGCGTCAAATTCTTTTCTTTCAGCGCAATGTGCATCAAACAATGCATATGCTTCATCGGCTGCTGTTTTCGTCGGTCGGCCTCTCTTATCAGTGGCGTAATTATAAAAGCCTTTTCCATTTTTTTGCCCGAGTCGTTTATTCGTATAAAGCAGTGTGACAGGGTCGTTTGCAATTTTTTGCATCCGTTCAGGTATACCGTCGGACATAACGCCTGCTGCATGGTCGGCGGTATCCATGCCTACTACATCAAGTAAGTAAGCAGGGCCCATTGGCCAGCCGAACACTTTTTCCATCACTTTATCAACGGCTGTGAAATCTGCACCGTCGAGCACAAGTTTGCTGAAGCCCGCAAAATATGGGAAGAGAACTCGATTGACTAAGAAACCTGGACAATCGTTAACGACAATTGGCGTTTTACCCATTTTAAGCGTAGCAGCAACCACAGATGCAACCGTTGCATCGTCTGTGTCTTTTCCTCTGATGATTTCAACTAGCGGCATTTTGTGCACAGGATTAAAAAAGTGCATGCCACAGAAACGCTCTGGCTTAGAAAGTGACTGTGCCAGTAAATCAATAGAAATCGTTGAAGTGTTCGAGCAAATGATTGCGTCGTCAGATACGGTTTCTTCGGTTTCTTTAAGCACGCTCGCTTTGACTTTTGGATTTTCTACCACAGCTTCGATGACCAAATCTGCATCTGAAATGGCTTTCATATCGAGCGTAGGTACGATGTTGTTTAGTGTGGCCGCCATTTTCTTAGCATCCACTTTGCCGCGTTGCATTCCCTTACTCAGGATTTTAGACGCCTCATTCAACCCAAGATCAAGAGCTGGTTGAGCTATATCTTTCATAACCGTTGGTACGCCTTTAACCGCACCTTGGTAAGCGATTCCGCCCCCCATGATCCCAGCGCCTAATACCGCGTGCTGTTTGACATCTTTGGTGGCTGATTTCGCCATCTTTTTGCCTTTACTTTTCACAAGTTGATCAGCTAAAAAGATACCGACCTGTGCCTGACATGCATCGGTTTTCGCAAGTTGTACAAAACCTTCATTTTCGAGTTTTAATGCGCCATCGCGACCAGTTGCGGCTGCTTTTCGGACTGTTTCAACCATCTTATGTGGCGCTGGGTAGTGCTTACCCGCTTGAGCTGCAACCATTGCAGCTGCAGTCGAAAAGCTCATCATTGACTCATTTGTATTCAAACTTAACGGCGCTTTCTTCGTGTTTTTTCTCGTTTGCCAATCAAGCTTACCGTCAATCGCAGATTGAAGCATGGTACGAGCAGCGTTATGCAGGTTATCGGGTTTAACTACAGCATCTATAGCGCCTTCTGCTAATGCTTTATCAGCGTTTCTATCTCGACCGGTAGTCATCCATTCAAGAGCATTGTCAGAGCCGATCAGACGAGGAAGGCGAACAGTTCCGCCAAAGCCTGGCATAAGGCCAAGCTTCACCTCAGGTAGGCCGATACGTGCAGTGGTGTCTGCAACTCTCAGGTCGCATGCTAATGTCATTTCACAACCGCCGCCAAGTGCGAAGCCATTGATTGCGCAGATGCTAGGCACTTGAAGATCTTCAAAACGGTCAAATACTTGAGACGTTTTTCCTACCCACTCTAAGATTTCATTTTCAGGCATCGAAAACAAAGCAGTAAACTCTGTGATGTCGGCACCTACAATAAATGTGGATTTAGCCGAACTGACCAAGACGCCTTTTACGCCTTCTGCCGTCTGTATCGCTGCAGTTGCTTTGTCTAACTCTTCTACTGTTTGCTGGTCAAATTTGTTGACCGAGCCTTGTGCATCAAATACGAGATCCGCGATCCCTTCATCGTCCAATGAAACGCGTATGCTCTTGCCCTCATAAATCATTTTTTTCTCCTCTAATGAACATGGAATGTGTCGCTCAAGGTTCAAGTGATGTGAACCGATAATTAAAGAGCGCTACATTGTTGTTTTTCTTATACACCAATAGACATGCTTTAGTTCGTGATTTTTGTATCTGTATACTATGGTTACACAGTGAGGAAAAATCCACCCAAAAATTTCATAAATACCGTCTAATCTGAAGTTTATTGCAGTCTAGCGCCGATATTTATTTTATGAATGTATCATTCAAATGAGTAATGATTATAAACACATCTAAAATGGAGCTAAGGATACTGATGCAGAATAAACGGATTTTCCGTCGTGCTGTATTTTTTGCGGCAAATAAGGCATATTGAAATTATGAATGAGTCAGAATTCCAGTCTTTAGCACAAATACGGATGATGTTGTGAGGTTTCGACCGCTGTCTATTGTGAAAGCATTAAAATGTAAAACTTGTATGATAAGTCTTACTCAATCCTTAATATTCCTGCTAAGTGCAGTTGCGGCCTTAGTGCTTTCGTTTCCCATCTCGCCTAATGCGCATGAAATGCCAGCTATCAGCCCGCTTGAACCTGTACCCACAGTACTAGAACAACAAGCATTACGAGAGCAAGTGATGATAGATTCGAGTCACTTTGCTGACCAACGAGCGATGTTTTTGCGCACTGAGCGACAAGTTTGGAAAATGGATTTTGATGAGCTAGCACGTGCAATTAATGCTCTTGGAGATTACCCACTAAGTCCTTACTTGTTAGCCCGAAAATTAGAGCAAAGAATCAGTCTGAGGTACACGGAACAGATCCGAGTATTTTTAGAACAATATGAATCAGCGCCTTTTGCAAGACGTTTGCGTCATAAGTGGCTCAAGTATCTGGCAAGACGAAAAGAATACTCATTATTTGTCGAGTTTTATCGTCCTACGAATCGTTCGGACATAAAATGCGAGTTCATTAACGCGCAGTTAGAATTAGGTGTCTTGCTTGCAGAAGTGCATACAGATATAGCAGCGCTGTGGAATGTCGGAAAATCACAGGTAGATAATTGCGATAGTGTGTTTAAACCATGGATGAAGAGCGAGTTTTTTACTGAAGATTTAGTGCTAATGCGGATAAAAAAATCTGCAGATGGAGGCAAGCATCAACTCATCCCATATCTAAGAGGCTTACTTCCCGAACACATGCGCTACCTTGCTGACTTATGGAGAGGTGCTCGTAGAAACCCTCAATCTGTCTCCGATTTGAATCGTTTCCCGTCTCGGTTTCCATTGATCGAGTCCGAAATAATGACATATGCATTACAGCGGTTTGCTTGGAGAGATATCGAACAAGCGATAAAGACGTTTAAGAAAGCAGACAAAAAAATCAGTTTTAATTCCGAGCAGCGAAGCTTGATTTATGCAAGATTCGCAATAAAGTTGGCAATTGATAATCATGTCAAGGCTGAGGAGTGGTTAATCCGATCAGCCGAACAATCCGACAACGTAGAAGTTACTCGCTGGCATCTCGCCTACCTTTTAAAACAAAAGGCCTGGAACAAAATTACTCTGTTGGTTGAAAAGTCGAAGCCACAAACGGTGTCTGATAATGAGTTTTCCTATTGGTTAGCTCGCGCCTATGAAAAGCTTCAACAAAACGACAAGGCCAATACCTTATACCGGCAATTGGCTGAGGGGCGAAATTACTATGGCTTTATGGCAAGCGCGAGACTTAATCAAGCCTACGAATTAAGCCACCAAACCTTGCAAGTGCAAACTGACTCCTTGCAACGCATACTCTCAATGGGTGGAGTAAAACGCGCCTTGGAGCTTCGGGAAATGGGAAGGATGCATGAGGCACGCTTGGAATGGCGCTATGCTCAGCGCAGAATGTCTGACCAAGATGAACTTGCCTCAGCCGCAATACTGAGCGAATGGGGATGGCATGATCAGGCGATATTTACCTTTTCACGAGAAGGCTATACAAACGATGTGGCGCGTCGTTTTCCAACCGCGTATGACAGCAAAATGATTGCGGAAGCAAAAAAGAATGGCATTCAACCAGAGTGGGCTTTTGCCATCGCTAGAAGAGAGAGTTCCTTTATGGAAGACGCAGTTTCTCCTGCCAATGCTCGCGGCCTAATGCAGTTACTACCGAGTACTGCTCGCTACATCGACCGTCAACGGGTATCGTCTCGTCAACTATTAGATGCCGATGTTAATATTCGTTTGGGCAATAAATATCTGCGCTATTTAATGAACAAACTAAATGACAATAGCTTGCTGGCAACAGCCTCTTATAATGCTGGTTGGAGAAACGTCAAAGCTTGGTTACCAGAGAAACAGCCGTTAGAAGCCGATATTTGGATAGAGCTTATACCCTATAAAGAAACTCGAAATTATGTCAAAGCGGTGTACGCATATAAGCAGATATACTCTGCACAACTCAATCAACACAGCCTTATTTCTCTGCAAGTGCCTGAGGTTTTCTCCGAATTGATCGACACAAATATACCAAGTACTTTGTAATATTTGTTCGCGACAAAACATGCAAATAGTACACAAGTGTTTTACCCTATTACTTAGCAGCGTAAAGACGCTGACTCCACTGTAAATAAAAGCAATAAGAGGCAATCAATGGACCAAGCTGAATTAACATCACAATATAAAAACCATATTGACATCTTACAAGCGCGAACAAGAGATGCGCTTGCTAGAGAAAGTATTGATGGCTTAGTCATTCATTCGGGCCAAGCAAAAAAGCTCTTCCTTGATGATAACCACTATCCATTCAAAGTGAACCCACAGTTCAAAGCTTGGTTGCCTGTGATCGATAACCCTAATTCTTGGTTGGTGGTTAATGGCGTCGACAAACCTAAACTCATTTTTTATCAACCAGTTGATTTTTGGCACAAAGTCCCCGAAACGCCGAGCGATTATTGGGTAGATGCTTTTGAGCTAGTTATTCTGAATCAAGCCAACAGAGTCGAAAAATATTTACCCTACGATAAATCAAAATACGCCTATGTCGGAGAGTATATTGAAGTCGCGAAGGCGCTTGGCTTCGAATTAGTAAACCCTGATAGAGTTATGCATTATTTACATTATTATCGGGGAGAAAAAACCGAATACGAGCTCTCTTGTATGCGCGTTGCCAATGCAAACGCAGTTACTGCACATAAAGCGGCCAAAAAAGCTTTTTTCGAAGGACTCAGTGAATTCGACATTAATCAGGCGTATCTCAGCGTTGCACGCCAGGGTGATAACGACATTCCGTATTCAAATATTGTTGCGTTAAACGAACACGCGTCTATTCTGCACTACATGGTTCTAGACAATATAGCGCCAAGGGAATCGCGTTCATTTCTGATTGATGCGGGAGCAAGCTTCAACGGTTATGCGGCTGATATTACGAGAACTTACACAACAGATAAAGGGCCTTTCTTGGACCTAATTAATGCGGTAGATAAGCTTTGTCTTTCGTTAGTTGATATGTTGAAACCGAACGCAAGTTATGTCGATGTTCATAAAGCAGCATATCAAGGAGTAGGGCAGATCCTAGAAGACCACGGCATATTAAATTTGAGTGCTCAAGATGCTGTGCATCTAAATATTGTAGGTACTTTTTTCCCTCACGGTGTAGGGCATCATCTTGGCTTGCAAGTGCATGACGTAGCAGGCCACGTACTCGACGATCGCGGCACGCCAAACCCGCCACCAGACTTGCACCCTTTTCTTCGTTGCACGCGCACGATACAAGCTAATCACGTTTTTACCATTGAACCAGGCGTTTACTTTATTGATTCATTATTGAGGGATTTGAAAGGTAGTGAGCATTCAAAGTACGTCAATTGGAACGTAATAGAGCAACTAAAGCCGTTTGGTGGAGTTCGTATTGAAGATGACGTTATTGTACACAGAAGCCATAACGAAAATATGACTCGAGATTTCGAACAGAAATTATAAAAAGCGTTTAATTACTTCGGTTGACCGCAAGGTCAGCCAAGCCGACTAAGGCTTTTTTATATTCTGAATCAGGAATATCTGAAAGCGCTTGTTTGGCTTTTTGCGACTCAATTTTGGCCAAGTCCTGAGTGTATTGAATAGAGCCTGCGCTTCTCATTACAGAGATTATGCGATCAAAGTTCGCCATGCCGTCGGCGTTTTCGATTGCACCTCGTATCAGTTGAGCATCGTCATCAGCGCTGTTCCACATGGCGTGAAGCAGCGGTAAAGTTGGCTTCCCTTCTGCTAGGTCATCACCTGCCTGCTTACCCATTTCTGACTCATCAGCAGTATAATCAAGTACGTCATCTATGAGCTGAAAGGCAGTTCCTAAATGTTTGCCATAGTCTTGCATGCTTTTTTCTATTTGCGTGGGCTGATCTGTTATGACGGCAGCGAGTTGTGTTGCGGCTTCAAAAAGCCGAGCTGTCTTACTATAAATAACGTCTAAGTAGCGCGATTCGGTTGTACTTGCGTCGTTGCAATTCATCAGTTGCATAACTTCGCCCTGAGCAATCCGGTTGGTTGCGTCAGAAAGTATTTCCATTACCCTCATGCGTTTTAAATCAACCATCATTTGAAAGGCTCTTGAGTACAAAAAATCACCAACGAGCACGCTCGCTTGATTACCAAATACTTCGTTTGCTGTTTCTTTGCCTCTGCGCATCGTTGATTCGTCTACGACATCGTCATGTAATAAAGTGGCAGTATGAATAAACTCTATGATGGCTGCCAGCGTGTGGTGGTCAGAATTTTCAACGTTCAAGGCTCTTGCAGCCAGCACTGTCAACAAGGGCCTAAGGCGTTTACCGCCGCTGTTAACGATATAAAACCCTAATTGTTTGATGAGAACAACATCAGAATCAACTTGTCGTTCAATCAGTTGATTCACGTCTCTCATGTCTTGGTCGGATAGAGCTTTAATCGCGTTTAAATTCATTCTATACAAAAGCAGTTATTATTTTGGCCTGTATTTTACAGAAAAGCTCACTTATCTCTAGCGCGATCCCATCATATTTTTTACATTTATAAGCCGAATATCGAAGGATTTGTTGACAGCGTTGATAATTGTGTAAATAAAGTGCATTTTCTGCTTGTAAGGAAACAAAAGTTTACCTATAATTCGCGCCCTGTTTTTTGAATTGAGCGCATGATTGCGCAGAGCGGAGAAATATATGTACGCGGTTTTCCAAAGTGGTGGTAAACAACACCGTGTGGCTGAAGGCCAAACCGTTCGTCTAGAGAAAATCGAAGTGGCTCCGGGTGAAACCGTAGAGTTCGATAATATCTTGATGGTAAGTAATGGTGAAGATATCAAAATTGGCACGCCTTATGTCGCTGGCAGCAAAGTTACTGCTGAAGTAGTTGACCATGGTCGTGGTGATAAAGTAAATATTGTTAAGTTTCGTCGACGTAAGCATTCTCGCAAGCAGATGGGACATAGACAGTGGTTCACTGAAGTGAAAATCACTGCTATAAACGCATAACAGTTAAACGAATTAGGAGACGAACACATGGCACATAAAAAGGCTGGTGGTAGTACTAAAAACGGTCGCGATTCAATAAGCAAACGCCTTGGCGTAAAACGTTTCGGCGGTCAAGACGTGTTAGCAGGTAATATTATTGTGCGTCAGCGTGGTACTAAGTTCCACCCTGGTAACAATATGGGTATTGGTAAAGACCACACTCTATTTGCTCTTACTGACGGAAAAGTCCAGTTTGAGACTCGCGGTCCTAAAAACCGCAAATTCGTTAGCATTGTTAGCGAATAAAAGATATTTAAGCGATATCTAAAAACCCCGCTACCGCGGGGTTTTTTTTGCTTGCTAGCAAGGCTAGGGCGTAAAGCATAAGCTTGCTGACTATGTCAAAATGTCTTGCGAGAATAGAAGCAAGGCGTATCGACAACACTGCTATCACTATTCGATTATCAGAATAGTGATAGCAGTGTCCTGTATCAACGTTTACATGAACGTTGACAGTCGCTCAGAACTTAAACACAATGAACAATACTCAGATGTAACTGGGTTGGCTTGCCATTTTGGTATTGAGCGTATCCTAATAAAACGTAACACAAGTCAGATGAATATCTGAAACAGGTCAATTTTAAAATGAAATTTGTTGATGAAGCTGAAATTCGAGTGGAAGCCGGCGACGGTGGAAACGGGGTAGTTGGATTCCGGCGTGAAAAGTACATACCTAAAGGCGGTCCTGACGGTGGTGATGGTGGCGATGGTGGCAGCGTATATTTAGAAGCTGATGAAAACCTCAATACCTTAATAGATTACCGCTTTGAACGTTTCCATCGAGCTCAAAGGGGCCAGAATGGGCAAGGTAGCAATTGTACTGGTCGTAAAGGCGAAGATTTGATTTTAAAAGTGCCTGTAGGTACCCGTGCGACAGACAAAGAGACCGCAGAGACCTTGGGTGATTTAACCAAACATGGTCAGCGTTTGAAAGTTGCGCAAGGAGGATTTCATGGTTTGGGTAACGCTCGTTTTAAAAGCAGTACTAATCGCGCACCAAGACAAAAGTCCAACGGAACCCCCGGCGAAATAAGAAACTTAAGCCTCGAGCTTATGTTACTTGCCGATGTAGGCTTACTCGGTATGCCAAATGCGGGGAAATCGACGTTTATACGCAGCGTATCGGCAGCTAAACCAAAAGTCGCCGACTATCCCTTCACAACCTTAGTGCCAAATTTAGGTGTTGTGAGACTCGACTCTCAAGCGAGTTTCGTGATTGCGGATATCCCAGGATTAATTGAAGGCGCATCAGATGGTGCCGGACTTGGTATTCAATTCTTAAAGCACCTAGAACGTTGCAGAATACTTATGCACTTAGTTGACATACTGCCTGCGGATCAAAGTGACCCAGTAGAAAACGCGCTCTCAATCATCCATGAACTTGAACAATACAGCCCAAAATTAGCTTCAAAGCCACGCTGGTTGGTGTTTAATAAAACAGATTTAATGCTCGAAGAAGAAGCAGACGAGCTTTGCCAATCGATTGCGGATCAAATGGGTTGGGAAGAAGACTACTATCAGATTTCTGCTTTTAACAAGCATGGAACGATGGAAATATGTCAGGATATTATGGACTTTTTAGACGCCTTACCGCCTGAAGAAGAGCGCGAAAATGAGGAGCCCGAACAAGGTTTTATCTGGGATACTCATCACAATAGTCAAGTCCCTGAAGATGACGACGAATCAGATGATGACTGGGATGAAGACGATGACCATCCAAACGTAGTGTATGTAAGAGACGACAAATAATAAATGCTCTGAAGTAGGCAAAACTATATGAAAATAAGCATGATAGCGGCAATGGCGAATGAACGTGTTATTGGTCAAGACAATACGATGCCTTGGCATTTGCCGGCCGATCTCAAACATTTCAAGCATACAACAATGGGTCATCCTGTCATTATGGGCCGCAAAACCTACGAATCAATTGGGAAAGCCCTACCTGGCAGAAAAAACATCGTCATATCTAAAAACCAAGAATACGCACTCAACGATGCGATTGTTGTAGGTTCAACAGAAGCAGCATTAAAAGTTGCTTCAATTGAATCCACTGAGGTCATGATCATTGGTGGAGGCGCTATTTATGAAGCGTTTTTACCGCTTGCAGAACAGCTTTTTCTGACTTTCATTCACGCAGATATTGAGGGTGACACTCGCTTCCCTGATTATGAGGCTGTTGCAATATGGGAAGAAATAGCGCGAGAAAGGCATTCTGCCGATGACAAGAACCCTTACGATTATTCGTTTGTTAACTATCGCCGCAAATAGCATTTTTTCCAGCTTTCGCTAAGCTAATGCTGTAGCTGTACCCATATATCAGACTGAATAAAATGGATGGCGCAACCGTTAACCATAAGTTTGGCGTCGCAAATATTAAATTGACTGTAATAACTAGCACTGACTGAACAAAAAGCGCAGGCAAGGGCGAAAGCAAGGCTCCTGGAATTGCGCTTCCTGAATACTTTTTTCTGGATAAACGAATGCTATCCATAAATGTTTGTCGACTTGAGCATTGGTCGTCAGAGAGGCCTTCATGCGATATTCTTGGCATTATGAAGGCTAAGCAGAATTCTTTGTGAGCATACTTTTTAAAGCTGAGCTCTAATAAAGCTGTAAAAATAAGCGTAGCTAATCCGCTATATGTGCCTTGGACAAATGCAGCTTTTAAAATGATGGAAGTTTCATTCGTTACAAGACTGTTAGCATAGTATGCCCAAGCAAAATAGAACAAGAAGGCAATTGCACCCGATAGAATTAAACGAACAAGCGTGCTTCCCTTCATATAGCCTCTACTTAGTCAGATCTTATTTTTTAGCAAATACAGATTCTAAACTTAGACCTTGATTCCTCAGGATATCTTTCAGACGTTTGAGCGCTTCTACTTGAATTTGTCGAACGCGCTCTCGGGTGAGACCTATTTCTACGCCAACGTCTTCAAGGGTTGCCGGTTCATAGCCCATTAAACCAAAACGTCTTGCCAATACTTCACGTTGTTTTGGATTTAAGAGCTCTAGCCATTCGATTATGTCAGACTTCATCGTCTGATTTTCAAACTGAGCGTCAGGTGAAGCGTCGTTGTCATCAGCAAGCATGTCTAGCATTGCCTTAGCACTGTCTCCTGCAACAGGTGAATCCACAGAGCTAATTCTTTCGTTAAGTTTAAGCATTTTTTGGACGCTTGCGACAGGTTCACCAGTCTCTTTTGCTATTTCTTCAGGTGTAGGGTCATGATCCAACTCCTGCGATAGTTTTCGAGCAGTGCGAAGATATAAGCTAAGTTCTTTTACAATATGAATCGGCAGTCGAATGGTTCGTGTTTGATTCATTAATGCGCGTTCAATCGTTTGTCGAATCCACCAAGTCGCATAAGTGGAGAAGCGAAAGCCTCTTTCGGGATCAAATTTTTCTACTGCTCTAATTAAACCAAGGTTACCTTCTTCTATAAGGTCAAGCAGAGCTAGCCCTCTATTGTTGTAGCGTCTGGCAATTTTAACAACTAAGCGAAGGTTGCTTACAATCATTCTTTCGCGTGAGGCCGCACAGCCTTTTAGTGCTGCTCTAGCAAAACTGACTTCTTCTTGTGCAGTTAAAAGTGGAGAGAATCCTATTTCATTGAGATAGATTTGGGTAGCGTCCAGTTGTTTTGGCACTGGTACATCTTTCGTTGCAGCCGCAAATTCGTCCTCTTCAAGTAATTCGGATTCGCTTGGTTCTACTTCGTCTATTTCGAAAGCGCCGAGTTCTTGATTCGGTGCGCTGCTATCATCGTTGTTTGAGCTTTGACTGACCATTTTTAATATCCTATTACCTGGAGTTTGCCAAACTGCTCGAAAAAAGTTGACTTATTGAGGAGGCAAATATTTGAGGGGGTCAATCGAGCGACCGCGCTTCCTAATTTCAAAATGCAACATGACAAAGCTCGCTCCTGAGTCTCCCATTGTTGCAATCTTTTGCCCTTTTGTAACATATGCACGTTCACCAACTAAAATCTTGTCGTTGTGGGCATAGGCGCTTAAGTACTGATCGTTATGTTTAATAATGATCAGGTTGCCATAACCTTTCAATGCATTTCCAGCATATACAACTTTACCGCTTGCTGCCGCAGTGATCGGTGATCCTCTACGACCTCTTATGTCTAATCCACGTCGGCTGCCGTCGCTACCAACTTTTGCAATAGTATGTGAACCTAGTGCAGGCCATTCCCAAGATAAATCGTTATTAGAATTTTTCGATGATTTTTTGTGATCTTGTTGATTTTTTCGATGTAGCCTTTCCTTATCCCCACCATACGCAGGGATATTCTTGCGGTCAAGTGTTTTTGGGTTTGATTCTTTGTTATTTTGTGCTAGCGCAAGGTTTTTAGAGTTTTTTGAGCTATTTGAAACATTATTTTTTATGTCACTCAAACGTAATGTCTGACCTACGTTAATGGTATACGGGGGACGAATGTTATTCAGTCTTGCTAGATCGCGGTAATCATTACCACTGTAAAATGCCACTGCAAACAAAGTGTCGCCTGGCTGGACAGTATATTGTTCTCCACTAATTTCGGTTAAGTTTTGAGGGCTGGCAGTTTTTGTCGACAGTGATAAAACAGGCGCTGGTTCGATGCGTCCACTGCAGGCAGAAAGAAAAAGTGCAATAAATACTAAGCATAGTTTTAGAGCGGCAAAACACTTGCTTGGGGGAAAGGGTTCTTTAAGTCTCATGCTAATCCAAACACGTTACTAGTACTAAAGTCGCCACTTCAACTCCAACTCATCGCGTTGAAAAATATCCAATGACTGCAAGTACAACTACGGCCCATCCCAAGAATTCAATGTATTTTTTTAATTTAGCTTCCATTGGCGGGCCACCATACTTCATGAAAGCTGCAACTAAGAAAAAACGCATTCCTCTGCCCACCGCCGACGCGAGCACAAATGGGAAAAAAGCCATCGCCAAAGCCCCTGCACTGATTGTAAATATTTTATATGGTATGGGCGAAAAGCCGGCAATAAAGACTACCCAAACACCATATTCAGAAAACCATGCTTCCGCTAAGCTGAGTTTTTCAGCGTATCCCCATTGCTCGATAAGAGGAGCAAGAAGCGATTCGAAAGCAAAGTAGCCAAGAAAATAGCCAAATATGCCTCCGACCACCGATGCAATTGTTGTTATCCATGCGAATCGCCAAGCCTTATCGGTTTGACTCAGAACCATCGGAGCAAGCATGACATCAGGAGGAATAGGAAAAAATGTGCTTTCTGCGCAACTCAATCCGGCTAGGTACTTTTCAGCATGTTTATGCCTTGCCCACGATAGGCAAGCGTCGTACATGGGAGTGAATATTTTCAAAGAAGCTCTCCTGCGACCAAGGGGACGAATTTTACGCTTTCAATATCACGATAGCTTAGGTCATCGTTATACTTATCTATACAAATCAGTTTTTGCTCTAATTTTCCGATGGGTATCACGACTCTACTTATTGGACTGAGTTGTTGAAGCAGTTCATTTGGCAAACTTTCTGCGGCGGCAGTTACAATTATTGCGTCAAATGGGCCTTTGCTAGACCAGCCTTGCCAGCCATCCCCATGCTTCATATTTATATTATGTAAATCTAATTGGTTTAGACGACGTTTTGCTTGAAACTGTAAGCTTTTGATTCTCTCAACGCTAAACACATGACGAAATAAAGACGCTAAGATTGCTGTTTGATATCCTGAACCGGTACCGATTTCTAAGACTTTCCCATCAGCTCCTACTTTGTCTAAGAGTAGTTCTGTCATGCGGGCAACCATATAAGGCTGAGAGATCGTTTGACCCTGACCAATAGGCAGAGCCGTATTTTCATAGGCCTTATGTTGTAGGGCTGGGGGGAGAAAAGCACTGCGAGGCACCGCCTTTATTGCCTCCAACACAGCTGGATTCTGAATACCTAATTGTTGAAGTTCTAGCGCTAACTTTTGGCTTTTTCTATTTATGGACATTTATGTTTTCTCAAGCCAAGGTCTCATAGTATCTAATGTTAAATGCACCTTTATATTAGTTGAAAGCGCACCTCTATCACAGTCTTAATTTTCACGTTGACCTAGACGGTTGCTGCAGCCTAAGTTAAATCAAAGTATGAGTTTACCATAGTAAAAACCGAGTCTTTAAAATTGATAAGGTAATGTGACCATAGTCTCAAATTAATGGCTGACTCAAGATATAAAATGTTTATACGCAAGATTCATAAGCCGTCATTTCACATACAACTCGCTTGTCTTCGAGCTTGGTCATTAAAAATATAAACATAAGCTCTAATTTAGGATCTCTGACCCTAGTTAAACGTTTGTCAACTCACGAAGGACAGACGTAGCAAAACAGCCAGAGGGAAGACCAAAGCTTAGGTTAATCGTATTATCTACCGTAGAAAGAGTATAGCGCAAGTTTTGAGGGAGCAGCATAGCAGCGCGACGCTCCTGCCTTAAACCAAGCGATACAAGCATATCACAGCATGTTTTGTAATCTTCTGATGTAGCCTTCTCAAAATCTAATGCGCGAGAACGTGTTGGTAAGTCGCCAGCGCCCCACATTGGAGAGGTGATAAATAAATCTTTGTTTTCGACTCGTTGAATTATCTCTGCTTGCTTTCCATCTATGCTGTCATAAATAAAATAACTGTTGCTGCCAGCAAGTGAGAGCGCATCGCCGTCCATAAGCGGTATATTGGCATCTAAAGACAAACGTCGATGCACAAATTCGTTAAATAGCCAACTTCGCAGCGCAGATATTGCCATAGAACGCTTATTGCGATTCTTGATGGTTTCTCCGTTGAGCATGCGCTCCGCTAAAACTAAGTTTCCGCCTCTTTGGTCGACATTTGTGTTAAGCGCCGCCAAATTATCTATATTCGCCTCATCTATCTTATTTTGATGAGGTGACATGCTTCTAATTTCACCAAACCTTTGCGGACCGAAGTAATTTGGCACTCCATACTCCGCAATCAAGGCCATTCTTTTTGCAATATCTGGCTCAGACAAGACGCTACACTCTCTTAGCGTGATCTCAAAAGTATTCTGTTTTATGGCGCCAACTCTTAACTTACGATCATTTCGCGTTTCTTTGACAATGATAACTCCCTCACAATTCAAGCCTTGCCAATCCACTTTAGTTTTTAAGCCAACTTGAACGCTAAACCATTGTCGAGTAACAGCGAATTTATCTTTTCGACCTGCATAGCTTACGCAGCGAAGTGGCACTTTTGCATAGGCAGCCAGTTGCTCGGCCAAATAAGCGGTGTTTAGCCCAGTTTTCTCGATGTATAGCATTATGTGCTCGCCTTCGCCAGAAGGTTCAAAGCTAAGCTCCTCATGCACCTTGAAGTCCGACATTTTGGCTTTTAGTTTCGATTCAAAAAGTGCACTACCGTTTAGTCTTAACCAGTCGTTGACTTTAAGTTGCATGAGAGTTGTTTTCCTTTTGAAGAAGCACTACCGCGTGTGCCTCTATCCCTTCTTTACGACCAACAAATCCCAACTTTTCGGTTGTTGTGGCTTTTACACTCACTTGGTCTATAGCGAGTTCAAGTGCATTTGCAATATTGCCGCGCATCGACTCTATATGCGGTGCAAGTTTTGGCTCCTGAGCTGCGATGGTGATATCAATATTACATAATCTAAAGTGCTGATTAAGAGCAAGTTCGTAGACTTTCTGCAAAAGTTGTAAGGAGTCTGCGTTTTGATAATGCGGGTCGGTATCAGGAAAATGTTTCCCGATGTCTCCTAACGCAAGTGCCCCAAGAATAGAATCGCATAAAGCATGTACTGCTACATCACCATCTGAATGCGCGACTAAGCCGTATTCATATGAGATTCTTTCACCACACAGCGTTATAGGGCCGTGCCCGCCAAACTTGTGTACATCGTATCCATGTCCAATTCGAATCACAGTTTATCTCGTCTTGATTTATTAAATTATTGACTTAAATAAAATTCAGCCAGTGATAAATCGCTCGGAAGCGTTATTTTGAGGTTTTTATTGCTACTAGGTAAAAGTAAAACATTTGTGCCTACCCGCTCCATAGCCGAAGCTTCGTCTGTTATTTGTACATTTTCCTCTTTGCTTGTTTCAATGGCCGACTTTAAGGCTAAACCTTGAAAGATTTGTGGTGTTTGTGCGCACCATAAATAATCTCTGTCTAGCGTTGTATCGACTTCATTTGCCTCGGAGTGACTCTTGAGCTTCTGTCGCTTCACCGTGTCAACAACCTTATGGGCAAAAATTCCACCAAAGTTAGTGCTGCTATCGTGCGTTGCTCGGTACTGTTCAAGTGTGTCTAGGGCTTTGTCAACATCCTTGCCATCAACGCAAGGCCGTGCTGCATCATGCACAAGTACCCAGGTGCTCAAAGCTTTTGATGATAGACAGTTTAATCCGGCAAGCACAGAATCTACTCTTTCTTTTCCGCCTACTGCTGTCACTACTTTTGAATGTTGAGAAACCGCAAGAGTGTTAAAAACAGAGTCATTCGGATGAAGCGCAACAATCACTTTTGAAATAGAAGGGTGGTGAATAAACACCTCAATAGTATGCTCAATGACAGTCTGCGAGTTTAGTTTTAAGTATTGCTTCGGCGTGTCGCTGTTCATTCGAGAACCGATGCCTGCAGCAGGAATGATGACCGGGTATGTCCTTTCTTTCACATTACTCTCAATTGTTTATGATTACGACGCGGTCTTATTATAATTTGATTTGAATGTTAATTATAAACCTATTGGTCTTTAGGGAGGATTCGATAGAAGGTTTCACCTTCTTTAATTAGTCCAAGCTCGTTACGAGCGCGCTCCTCCATTGACTCGATCCCAAGTTGTAAATCGTTTATATCCGCTAGCAATAATTGGTTGCGTTGCCGAAGATTTTTATTTTGTTTTTCGAGCGTTTCAATCTGAGTTTTCATTTCTTTGTATTCACTTACACTGTTCTTGCCCATCCATAAACGGAATTGCAGACCTGCAAGTAAGATAATTAACAAAAGAAGAATCCATTTGTTTTTCATGCAATAGTTACCTTCTTGTTAAGCGATTAAAAGAATTAAGCACGCAAACTTCACTTTAAACATATTTTGCTGCGAAAATATCAACGAGAACTAAAGATTGAACTTTAATAGATAATATCGCACAAAGCCCTTCATGTGAATTGTCGCTATAATTTTGACTCAATGCTCAATGCATGCAAGTTTCATTAACTTGACGATTTGGTCATTTCGGCGATTAATTAATTTAAGGCTTCACTAGCCATTCAATTTGTTAGGCTTTATTGTAGCGCCAAATTGTTCAATTCATTTTTAAAAAATTGTGTATGCCACAATGAAGAGGTTTATATATGCTAATTCATTCTGATTTCCTGACCACCTCGGTTGTTCGTCAAAAAATTCGTGAGTTCTATCGAATAAATGAGGCGCAGGCCGTGGAGCTCATTTTGCCTGAAGCCGAAGTAAGCATGCGTGCACGGAGCCGAGCTTGGGATCGCGCTCGGACAATGGTGTTACGTATACGCCGAGAGCAAGAGGGGCATGGTGGTGTCGATGCACTATTGAATGAATATTCGCTTTCTACCGAAGAAGGCGTTGTCCTTATGTGTTTGGCTGAAGCCTTACTGCGTGTACCAGATAAATCAACTCAAGACGAATTAATAAGGGACAAACTATCTAAAGGACAATGGGCTTCGCATCTAGGTAGAAGCGAATCGGTCTTTGTAAACGCTTCAGCGTGGGGCTTGATGTTTACTGGCAACATGGTCAACTACACGAGTGAGAAAAAGAAAAAGCGACAAGTCGGAATACTAAAGAAAAAGCTCGGACGCTTGGGTGAGCCTGTGATAAGGCGAGCAATGAACATCGCTATGAAGGTGATGGGTAAACAGTTTGTCATGGGTGAAAATATAGAAGATGCGGTTGAACGGGCCGAAGAAAAAGAGCGCAAAGGCTATGTATATAGTTACGATATGCTTGGTGAAGGCGCTCGCACTGCAAAAGACGCAGAGCGTTATTATAAGTCGTACGAGCATGCAATAAAAATAATAGGCGAGGCCGCAAAAGGCAAAGGACCAAGACTCAGCCCAGGTATTTCGGTCAAGCTTTCGGCGATACACCCGCGCTACGATTTCTTAAAGCATGAAACGGTCGTTGATGAACTCAGTGAGCGCTTAAAGGCACTTTGCTTGCAAGCGAAAAAATATGACATAGGCCTAACCGTCGATGCAGAGGAATCTGAACGCCTCGAGATTTCCATCGATATTATTGAAAAGGTCTTTTCCGACCCCGATTTGGGTGACTGGCAGGGCTTTGGGCTTGCTGTTCAAGCTTATCAAAAACGTTCGATTTTCGTCGTTGAATGGTTGCGTGAATTGTCTCAAAAAGTCGGCAAGAAAATAATGGTACGCCTTGTTAAGGGTGCTTATTGGGATACAGAGATAAAACACAGTCAGCAAGGTGGTTTTGAAGATTTCCCAGTATTTACACGTAAGGCATCAACAGATGTTTCTTATCACGCTTGTGCAAATCGGCTGCTTGCTTATCGAGATTCTATCTATCCTCAGTTCGCAACGCATAATGCATATACAGCCTCTGTCATCATAGAGCTTGCAGGTGATGACAAAGAAGGTTTTGAATTTCAGTGCTTGCACGGTATGGGCGATACGCTTTACGACCAAATTGTGTCGGAGGATAAGATTCAATGTCGTGTTTATGCGCCGGTCGGACAGCATGAGGATTTACTTGCGTACTTAGTGCGTCGCTTGCTTGAAAACGGAGCGAATTCATCTTTTGTTAATGCCATTGTCGATGACACAAAAGAAGTAGAGGAGCTGCTTACCGACCCAGTGGAGCACACTCAACGATTGGTGAGAAGAGTCAATACGCAAATCACAATGCCTTTGAATTTGTATGGTGAAAGTCGCGACAACTCGAGAGGACTCGATATTTACGACATCACTCGCGTAAGTGATTTATCGTCTCGTTTGCAGCGCTGGTATTCAATGCATCAAAGCAATTTGCTTAAGCCTGAAGGTGAGCATGTTTTTGAGGTCAAAAACCCAGCAAATCAAAGCGATATTGTTGGATATCATCAATTTGATACTCAAGCTCACATGCTCGAGAAACTCGATTCGGCAGACAAGGCATTTAGCGACTGGTCAAATACGGACGTTGAAGAGCGATCACAAATCTTGATGCATACTGCTGATATTTTAGAACGGCACATGGACGAGCTGATTGGCTTGTGTATAAAAGAAGCAGGAAAAACGACGCAAGACGGCATTGATGAAGTTCGAGAAGCTGTTGATTTCTGCCGATATTACGCGGTCGAAGCTAAGAAAATAGATCCCGATAATCGCTTGGCGCCGCGTGGCGTAATCCTGTGTATTAGTCCATGGAACTTCCCTCTTGCTATATTTTTGGGGCAAGTCGTTGCAGCGCTTTCTACTGGCAATACAGTGCTTGCTAAGCCTTCAGAACAAACTAGCCTAATTGCCAAGCGCGCCGTTGATTTGATGTACTCGGTTGGTTTGCCGCGTGATGCCTTGAAGTTAATAGTCGCAGAAGGTCCGAAAGTTGGTGAGTGTTTACTACCAGATAGCCGAATACAAGGCGTGATGTTTACAGGGTCTACTCAGACCGGAACCCATATTTCGAGAGTGCTTGCTCAACGTACTGAAATGCAAGTACCGCTGATCGCTGAAACGGGCGGCCAAAATTGTATGATTGTTGATTCGACCGCTTTACCCGAACAGGTAGTAGACGACGTCATAATGTCGGGTTTTCAAAGCGCTGGGCAGCGCTGTTCAGCTTTAAGAGTGCTTTATATACAAGAAGATGTGGCAGACGATATCATCGATATGATCATCGGGGCCATGAAAGAGTTGAGTATTGGCGACCCACAATGGTTATCGACCGATATAGGGCCTGTGATAGATGAAAAAGCACTCAAGACTTTGCAAGATCACGAGGCCTTTATGCAGAAAAATGGCAAACTGCTTTACAAATGCGAGCTTGACGAAAAGCTTAATGGTCATTTCTTTGCTCCACACCTTTATGAAATAGACAATATTCAGGTTCTCGAGAAAGAAGTTTTTGGTCCATGTATTCACGTAGTACGCTTTAAAGGCAAAGATCTTGAAAAGGTGATGGATGCAATTAATGGAACTGGATATGGCTTGACCTTTGGCGTTCATACGCGGATTGAAGAAAAAGCCTATGAACTCGCGAAGCTTTCTAGAGCAGGTAATGTTTATATCAATCGCAATATGATTGGCGCGATAGTGGGCGTTCAACCTTTTGGTGGTCGAGGTTTATCGGGAACGGGTCCGAAGGCGGGTGGGCCGAACTACCTGCCTCGTTTAATGATGGAAAAAGTGACCCCAGAGCTTTCTTCAGGGGCAGACGACTTTGATGACGACCAAGCTCTTGCCAGCGATGAAAGCGCGTTCAAAGATGCCAAAAAGATGATGACCAAAGCGCTTGAGGTATCTCAAGACTGGCGTCTGACAAGCTTAACTTCAAGGATATCGGCAGTGCGCCAATTACTGGCAAAAATTGCAACGGTTGATATCGTTGAAGAGCTCGCTGAGGATTTAAATAAAACGCTTGCCAGTGCTCGCTCGCAGCTTATTTCTATTGAAAAAAGGCTGAAGAAACCGACTGTTTTACCAGGACCAACTGGCGAATCAAACACCTTACATCTAGAACCAAGAGGCATATTGGTAACTTTTGCTGATAAGGAAGTGACCTTCGAGTATTGGACGTTATCAGTGGTAACTGCTTTAGCGACCGGCAATATAGTAATCGCCGTAGTTTCTGACTTGTTCTATGAAGAAGCACTTGCATTCAAAGAGAAGTTTGAGGGTACTGGAGTGCCTAAAGGTGTATTTCAGGTGGCAAAATTGAAGCATCTAGAAGCCTTACTGGACGATGAGAATATTGCGGGCATGGTAGTCGATTCGAATACTTCGAGAACCGCTCGCTTTGTGCAAAAAATGGCATCTAGAGAAGGCGCGATATTACCAGTAATAACTTCTGAACATAAAGACAACCTTGTGCAGCGTTTATTGACTGAAAAAACCATTAGTATCGATACCACGGCCTCAGGCGGTAATACATCATTAATGACCCTTGAAGAAGATGATGAATAGACTCTAAAATCTCGGGAGCATATACTATTAATAGGTTTTAACGGCGATAGTATTGAATGGAAATAGAGCTGAAACTTGCATGCGAAACTGACGGCTTGGCGCTTTTCGAGAAAAAGGTGATCCCTTTACTGGAGTCGCAAGGCGCCTCGCTTACTAAAGAGAGCTTTGAACTTTTGAATGAGTATTACGACACACCAAGCCAAGACTTCGGAAAACGTAAAATGGGCTTTCGTGTGCGCTGTAAAGATGGTCATTATGAGCAGACGGTTAAGACTAAAGGGCAAGTGCATGGCGGTCTCCACCAACGGCCAGAATACAACATAGATTTGAGTTCAGCAGTACCGGATTTAACACTTTTTGACGCAGATATTTGGGGTGATAACTTTCATGTCAGTCGCGTCAATAAAGAACTAGAAGCTCTGTTTTCTACTGATTTTCATAGAACAAGTTTTTCGATTGAGCAAAATGGTTCACATGTAGAATTGGTGTTCGACGTTGGTATCGTCAAACGCCAGTTGGAGTCGCAAGAGATTTGCGAGATCGAACTTGAGCTTGTCGAAGGTGAGATTAGCGATTTGTTCAATATTGCGCGAACACTTATAAAGCATGTGTCTTGTCGATTGAGCAACGTTACGAAAGCAGAGCGTGGCTATCAGCTGTTACACGGGCAAGACTTGGATATAAAAAGCCTACCTGAGTTCCTTCCACTAAAGCAAAACGATACAACTGAGGCAGCTTTTTGTAAAACATTACAAACTGCTCTCGCCCATTGGCAACGTCATCAATACATCTACTCTCAAACAAATAAACTAAAAGCCTTAAACGAAGTGAGAGAAAGCGTGATGCTCCTTCTGCAGGGAGTGTCTTTGTATTTACCCGTATTGCAATGCAAAGAGCTTTTACAGTTACACAAAAACCTTATAAAACTTACACAAGCATGGTCTTGGCAAGAACAAATAAAAAGTATTCATCAACTTCGTTCAAAAAAAGGGCCGTTTTGTAAGCGTCTTCCTCGAAGCCAAAGTTTGATGAATTATTTAATGGGGCGCAGAGAGGGTTTATTAAATGCCCACAAGCCACACTCTCTCAATATGTCTGAGCAAAGTGCGTCTGTGCAACTCGATGCATCTCGTATTTTGTATGAGAAACCATGGCGACAACAGAATTCTGGAGCCGATATTGACGTAAAAAAACACGCAAATGGTTGGTTGTCACAAACGTGGCAAACGGTTTTGCAATCATTGCCAAGCTCTAATGCAATGGATGAGAAGCAATACTTAGCATTAGAGGTGATTCTTCGTCAATCATTGTTAAACGGATTCTTGTTGGCTGATTTGTTTGCTGACAGTAGAGGCCAATTTAGAGCTCCATGGTTAGATTTGGCTTCTGGAATTGACGAGTTGAAAGCCATAAAGCTCTTATACGACGCCTTGGAGAACGTTGAGTTTGAAGATAAACTCGAATTCAAGGCTTGGGTGGAAGACAAGACTCATAGCATCATAAATGTTATGGAGCGAACACGTGAAGTGGCAATGAACGCCGAAACATATTGGTAGAGTTGAGGGCAAGTACATGTTAGCTAAAATAAAAAATTTCTTAGAGAAAAGCTTACAAAGTGAGAGCTTAGAAGAGGAAAGCACGCTAAGTCTCGAACAAGCTTGCGCAGTGATGTTGGCTGAAGTGTCGAGGGCTGACTATGAATTAAGTGACGAAGAACTCTTAAAAATAGAACAGTCTTTAAGTAAATTGTTTAATTTGGAGGCAACGAGTCTCAAAGAAATTATGGAGTTTGCTACAGCTCATAGCTCAGAGGCGACTTCATATTATCCATTTACATCTACCATAAATAAAAGTTTTGCCTACGAGCAAAGAGTTCAACTGGTACAAATGCTTTGGGAAATCGCTTACGCTGATGGAAATTTAGATAAGTTTGAAGACAGTGTAGTGCGTAAAATTTCCGAACTGCTGTATGTCTCACATAGTGATTTTATTCAATCAAAACACAAAGCCGCTGAGCGCGCTAATATCTGAAACCACCTATCACCAAGACGAGTGAATAGGTGAAATCTATGTATATATTTTTCCGAATTGTCACCTTGAAAAATTCTTAATCGGTTTTATTAATGAAGGGCATCGGTTTCTTTCGTTTTATCGATAAGAAAAACATCTATATTCTTATCACCAACGTAAACAGAGACGTATTTTTAAAACGATTCTCTAATTAACTTATGACAACTAAAAAAGGAAAAACATATGTCTATGATTAACCAAGTGATTCCAGATTTCTCAGTTGAAGCTTTTCACAATGGAGAGTTCAAAACTATTACAAGTGACGACGTAAAAGGTAAATGGTCAATTTTCTTATTTTACCCAGCGGACTTCACCTTTGTGTGCCCTACTGAACTAGAAGATATGGCTAAGATCCACAGCGAGTTAAATGATCTTGGTGTAGAAGTATATGGTGTATCTACCGATTCACATTTCGTACACAAAGCATGGCACGACACTTCAGAAGCAATTGGTAAAGTAACTTACCCTCTATTATCTGATAACGTTTTTGCCTTATCTCGTGGCTTTGATGTACTAATTGAAGAAGAAGGTCGAGCATTGCGTGGAACCTTTTTAGCAAACCCAGAGGGTGTTGTTAAAGTAGCAGAAATTCACGACTTGGGCATCGGTCGAAGTGCAAAAGACATGCTTCGTAAGGTAAAAGCTGCACAGTATGTTGCAGACAACGACGGAGAAGTATGTCCAGCCGCTTGGGAACAAGGTCAAGCTACCTTAACTCCTAGCCTAGACTTAGTTGGTAAAATCTAAGTCTATCAAGCGACATGAAGAGAATGCACCTGTGGTATTTACCACAGGTGCAACACAAAATAATAGCAGACAGGAAGTAATGAATAGCGACTTATACGCGATTTAAAATGTGTAAGACGATTCACTAGTCACCATTCCTTACTTTCTTATTAAACGTTAATTTATTTGGCGACTCATGGCCAAAGGCAGCTTGGCAAATTTTTTTTGTCAAACTAAAGCAAGTAGCACAAAGCAAAACAAGCGGAAAGTGTTACGAGCATTGAGAACTCAACCAAAGGAGTATGAGCATGTTATCTAAAGAGATTTTACAAGCCTTATCAGGCTACATGAAAGATTTATCCAAACGTATCTCGTTTGTCATACAAGTCGGAGAGCACGAGAAGAAACAAGAGTTAATGGAGATGCTTTCTCAAATCGCTGAGACTTCACAAAATTTAGAAGTCAAAGAAGAAGACCGTTCAGACATCTTGCGCAGTCCAGTCAGCTTTTTGCTACAAGCAGACGGCAAAGATACAGGCATTACATTTTCGGGTGTGCCAGGCGGCCACGAATTTAACTCTTTGATCCTTGCCATACTGCATGCAGGCGGTAGTTCGCTCAAATTAGACGACAGCATTCAGAGTATGGTTAAGAAGGTAAACGAAAAGCTAAAATTTCAAGTGTTTGTCAGTCTCAGTTGCCATGCTTGTCCAGACGTAGTTCAGGCTATGAATCAGTTTGCAGTGCTTAACCCCAATATTGAGGTTGAGATGGTTGACGGCGGTGTTTATCCAGACCTTGTAGAAGAGAAGAATATCCAAGGTGTACCGACGGTATATATGAACGATGAATTGTTCGCTAGTGGTCGCGTAGAGTTAGCTGGGATCATTGAAAAGCTAAGTGCGGCTAGACCTGAAATGCTGGCGGCAAACGATGATGTAGAAGAGCTTCCATTGCAAGATGTTGCAGTAATTGGCGGTGGGCCTGCTGGTATCTCGGCTGCTATTTATTCTGCGCGTAAAGGTTTGAACGTGACTATTATCGCAGACCGTTTCGGTGGACAGGTCAAAGACACAATGGGTATCGAAAACCTTATTAGTGTCAAGTATACCACTGGACCAGAACTAACAGGTTCATTAGTAGAGCATCTAGACCAACACGAAGTTACGAAGAAAGAGCACTTAAGAGTCGACAATATTGAAAAAGGTCCTATTAAAACACTTACTCTCAGCAATGGTGAAAAAGTCCGCACGCGCTCGATAATTATTGCTACCGGCGCGAACTGGAGGGAGCTCGGCGTACCAGGTGAGAAAGAAAATATCGGTAATGGAGTTGCCTACTGCCCACATTGCGATGGCCCCTTCTACAAAGGTAAAGACGTTGCTGTAATCGGAGGTGGTAATTCAGGCGTAGAAGCAGCGCTTGATCTCGCGGGGATTGTAAAATCAGTAACCGTATATGAGTTTTTGCCTGAGCTGAAAGCGGATAAGGTGCTTGTAGAGCAGATTGCTAAACGTGACAATATAAATGTCGTGACAAACGCTGCTACGAAACAAATATTGGCTGAAAATGGCAAAGTGACGGCAATCGAATATCAAGATCGTGAAACTGAAAAGGTCCAGCAACAAAAATTGCAGGGTATTTTTGTGCAAATTGGTCTTGTGCCTAACTCTAAAGTGGTCGAGGGTGTTGTCGAATTGAGCAAATATGGAGAGGTGTTGATCAATGAGAAAGGCGCAACCAGTGAGGAAGGTATTTTTGCATGTGGTGACGTGACTACTGTACCTTATAAGCAGATCGTTGTTGCAATGGGCGAAGGGTCAAAAGCATCATTAGCAGCTTTTGATTACTTGCTGATGAATCCTGCCCCAAGCGAAGAACTTGCCGAAGAGACAAGTACTGAAGCCGCTTAATTAATATGGTCTGCTTTACAGTCCTTATGTGAACGATGGCGACAACTGCCTTATAAATAAGTGTTCATATAAAAAAGATTAAAAGCGGGAGCCTCTGGGCCCCGCTTTTTTCATTGTGTTTTCTTTAGAACGTCAATCATCGGAGTGAGCCATTTTTGATAAGCCTCGGCACTGTTTACTGATGAACGATAAATCGGCTGACGCACTTGGGTGGCACTTAGAGTGGCAACCCGCTTTCTACGCTCGAAGAAACGTAAGCATTCCTCTTTAAATGGTAATTCGCAATAATTGAGTAGAGAATGAGTTACTCCCTCTTGATCCGCGACTAATGCTTCATAATCAAGATGAAAAATCTGCTCCTTAAATAAGCCACTCCAATGCGACATGATATCTTCGTATGCTTTGTAAAACCGGGCTATATCAACTTGGTCGTGAGCATAATAGTGACCATGTTTCGAAAAGTCATGCTTATATATCGACCAGCAAGTATTTAGAGCTTCCCTTCGACAATGTACTATTTTTGCATTTGGGAAAAGTAATTTTATCCATCCAATGTGGACAAAGTTGATCAACATCTTATCCGTTATGTGTGAGGCATTATTAGAAAATACTGACAAAGCCTTGGTATAACTTTTTGCTACTTTGTCTAAATCTGAGTCACTACACTGTGCCAGAGCTATACTGCTATCTAGTCCATGTTTAAGCTCACAAATCTCGTTAATGCTTCTTGCTAAAAAAGGTACCTCACCCGCATCTGCAACATTTGAATGGCTAGCAAGGATTTGCTCAGCAAGCGTACTGCCCGAGCGAGGCATACCCACGATAAATATAGGTTTAATGCTTGGTGCACCTCGGTATGAAGTTCGTTCATAAATGTCTTTATCGAAACAATTTTGCACATTGCGGATGGCCGCAATATCGTCCTCAACATTATAATTTTTCTGAGTTTTGGCTAAGGTGTTAGCCTGTTCGTAATGTAAGAATGCAGAATGATACTCCTGCAATTTGTGATATACGTCACCTATCGAATATCCAAGCGAAATTCTATCACTTTGAGTTTGGGATGGAGATTGTTGAGCCGCGCGCATTGCCGCAAAGTCTTTATCATTGGCATTGTCAAACTGCCTAATTTGGGAAAGTAACACCAAAGCTTTAGGATGAGTTGATTCACATTCAAGCACTTGACGCGCAAGCTGCTCAGACTCCTCAAAATTACCAAGCTCTTTTAACAGAGCTGCTAAGTTAAGTTTTCCCTCGATAAATTCTGGTGCCAAAGTAACAACAAGTCTTGCTTGTTGAATTGCTAGAACGTGTTCTCCAATTTCTGATAGTGTAATGCTAAAGTTGTGAATAAGATGCGGATTATCAGGGAATTGCTTGCATAGATCTTCTAGTTCTTTTTTTGAACGCTCCAATTGCCCTGTACGCTTTAAAATATCTGCAAATGCTGAACGAACTTCAAGAGCATCTGGCGAATACTCAAGCGTGAGCTGTATCTGTTCAATCGCTTGGGAGAAGTGGTGGTGCTCACAATATGCCAGGGCTAGATTTCGTCTTGCATCAACTAAACTGGGTTCGATTTCAAGCGCGCATTGATAATGCGATATTGCCTCTTCAAATCGTTCTGCTTGCATCAACATATTGCCGAGATTAGCATGCCCTAGATGATTATTTGGCTGGCTACTTAATGCTTTTTTTTGACTTGAGATTGCGGCCTTGAGATTACCCATCTGGTGTTGGCAATTAGCTAGATTAGTCAGCATTCCAGAATCTTCAGGGAGATGCTCTAATGCCTGAGATATCAATTCGGCTCCGGCTTTAGGCTGACCAACCTGCATAGCAATTACGCCTAGATAATGCGTTGCATCAACATGATTAGGATTGTGATGCAGAATGTATCGATAGCGTTTTTCCGCTTCATTTAACTGGCCTTGTCCATGCAGAGAAACCGCCTCTGTTAGTACTTGTTGTAAGTTCATGAAGTGTGTGATCCTAGGCGAAAGCAAACAGCACCAAAAGGTGAAAAAGAACTGCTACTCATTTTATAACAGTTCTTTTGCATTATCTGGCATGTCTATGTGATAAGGTCTTTTAGCCTTGCTATTCCTGATAGGCTTCTGGTAATTCTTCGATATAGGCAACGCCTGATTTTATCGCTGCTCTGGCAACTGCCCCTGCGATTGTATTGCAAAGCCTTGGGTCCATTGGCTTTGGAATGATGTAATCTTTACCAAATTCCAGCTTGTCTATATTACTTGCTTTTAGCACCTCTTCAGGAACCGACATTTTAGATACGCTTCTTATTGCTTCAACTGCTGCGACCTTCATTTCATCGTTTATTTGTGAGGCTCGAACGTCTAGAGCACCTCTAAATATAAAAGGAAAACACAAAACGTTATTGACTTGGTTTGGGTAATCAGAGCGGCCTGTCGCCATAATGATGTCATCTCTTACTTGATGTGCTAACTCTGGCTTTATTTCTGGGTCAGGGTTAGAGCATGCAAAAATGATAGGTTTTTCTGCCATTAGTTTTAGGTCATCAGGAGACAGTAAGTCGGGTCCGGAGACGCCAAGAAAAACGTCTGCTCCCTTCATTACGTCTTCAAGGGTTCTGGCATCTGTGTTGTTTGCAAAAAGTGCTTTATGTTCAGTTAAATTATCACGTCGAGTATGAATAACGCCTTGGCGATCTAACATGTAAATTTTTTCTCGTAATGCCCCGCACTTTATCAGTAACTCCATACAAGCAACAGCCGCCGCTCCAGCACCTAAACACACTATTTTTACTTCGTTTATGTTTTTACCTTGAATTTCTAGTGCATTGAGCATTCCCGCGGCTGTGACGATTGCTGTACCGTGCTGGTCGTCATGAAATATTGGGATTTTGCATCGTTTTACCAATTCTCTTTCGATTTCGAAGCATTCAGGTGCTTTTATGTCTTCTAAATTTATACCACCGAAAGTATCCGCTATATTCGCTACCGTATTAATGAATTCTTCAGTTGTGCGATGTTTTACTTCTATGTCGATTGAATCTAACCCAGCAAAGCGTTTGAATAATAAGGCTTTACCTTCCATCACTGGTTTTGAAGCAAGAGGGCCTAAGTTACCAAGACCAAGTATTGCAGTGCCATTTGATATTACTGCGACCATGTTACCTTTGGCTGTATAACGGTATGCTTCATTGGGATCGTCAGCAATTTCTCTGACTGGTTCAGCAACACCCGGACTGTACGCAAGCGCAAGGTCGTCCACCGTTGCGGCAGGAGTAGACAATTCAACACTGATTTTCCCTGGTTTAGGAAATTCATGATAATCGAGGGCACGTTGGCGAAAATCTGACATCTCAGTTTAAGTCCTTGCGAGAAAGTTGATATTAAAGAGGCTTCGTTGATTACAATAGCATAAATGCGCCCTTAAAAAAGACGTCTCATGTAAATTTTTAGCCGCTTATTTATTTATGAAATTAAGCTTTTACAGTGCCTTACGCGCAGTAATAAGAGGCGCGAATGATAAATATATTTTTTATTGATTAAATGAATAGTAAAAAGGGAGACCATTTGGTGTCTCCCTTTACTTATTAACAAAGGTGCCTAAGTTTAGAAATAAGTTCTAAAAGTGATACCAACCGTTCTTGGCTGATTTGTACGATAGGCTAAACGCGCTCGTCCGCCGCGCTCTCTGTCGAAGGACAAGAGAGCGTTTTCATCAAACGCGTTATTGATATAGACCAGAAACTCATAGCTATCGTAGCTAAGACCGGCACTCATATTTAACGTTCTGTAATCACCAAGTTCTAGCTCAACATTCGTTATTTCATTACCGGTAGCGCCACCAAAAGGAAGCCCCGAGGTAAAGATACCTGCTCCCGAAACTTGGTCGCTTGGCTGAGTTATTCGGTCACCAACAAATTGCCAAGATCCTTGGATGTAAGTATTGTCTGAGCCTAGAAGTGGGTTGGTAAACTCATAAGTTGCAGCAAGCGCGAACGATACTTTAGGAACAGACGCTAATCTATTTCCCGTTCTTACGCCACCGACTACGTTAGCTGAGCTATCTAAAACGGTAGAATCGAATTCTGCCTCAACATACGTACCGGCGAAACTAACGAATAGATTTTCTGTTGCTTGACGCGTCATTTCTAGCTCAAGCCCTTTTGTTGAAGCTTCTGGAACGTTAAATGAAATCCTTGAAGAACATGAACCCGCATCCAAGGTCACTTGCAAGTCTTCTATGTCAGTATAAAAGACTGCAGCGTTCAATCCCCAGGCTCGGCCGTTGGTTTTCACGCCAACTTCGTAGTTCGTTAAAGTTTCATCTTCATAATCTTGGAAGCCACCGAATACCTCTAAATCTTGGGCATTACACAAAGTTTCGTTCAATGGGTCATTTACACCGCCTAATCGGAAGCCCTGTGCAATTTGAGCATTCAAGTTAGTATTTTCATTCCACTCATACTCTGCAATGACACGAGAGGTAAAACCGTCAGATTTTGTTGAATCGACTTGGTCGTCACCGTTTGAGAATAGTCCACCAGTGGTGAATCGTCTGCTTTCTTCATAATCATAAAAACGACTGCCAAAGGTCAAATCTAAGCGGTCGTTTACCGCATAATTTATCTCACCAAATAGGGCTGTTTGTTCAAGATCATAAGGTAGGTTGGCGTTGTATGGAGAATTGAGCTCAAAACCATTTGATACCGCAAAGCTTGTACCGAAGCCGAGAACGGAATCTGTGAAGTTATCATATCCTGGGGTTGGTAAACGTTGTTGGTAAAATCGTTCAGTGTCAGACATAAAAGCTCCGACTAACCACTGAAGATCGCTGTCTGTGTTCGATGCTGCACGCAGCTCGAAGGTATCTTGTTCAACGTGCGTCCCGTCGCGCAAGTTAGAGGGTAACAAAACTGCGGCGTCAGGATATCCAAGATCAACACTTACACTACCAGTAAGCGCGCTTGCATCGCGGCTCACCAAAATATCGCGCTCTGTGAAACTATACACAAAGGTATAATCCACACCATCAGTGTTATATTCTGCACTTAGGTCTGCGATTAAGGTATCGTCTTCAAAACCTTCTTCTAACAATAAAAACTGTTCTCTCTCACCCAAATCAATCGGCGGTCGTGTGCTTGTGTATGGGTTTGCAAAAAGGTTAAATTCTTCTTGACGGTTGAGACCATTCATACTGATACGTTGTCTAATTACACGGGGTGTAATGGTCAAGTCATCGTTTGGGGTAAATACCGCTGACAAACGAAAACCAGAACGAAAACCATCATTCACATCACCTCTAACAGAGCCATCTTCTTGCCTTGCATCAATATAACCCGCGTAACTTGTTCGATAAGCTACCGCTCTAAAAGCCAATGTGTCGTCAATGACGGGAATATTAAGCATACCCTTAAGATGGTTACCCGCACCACCGTCAGTAACGGTATTTAAATTACCTTCAAATTTACCTTCAAAAACATCAAGTTCAGGCTGATTAGTAATATAACGAAGGGTGCCACCAATTGAACCAGAGCCGAAAAGAGTACCTTGAGGGCCTCTAAGTGCTTCCACTCGATTTAAGTCAAACAGGTCCAAATCGGGCGTAAATAAAGATAAGGAAATCACACTTTCGTCTAGGTATACACCAACTTGTTCCTTAACTCCTGGCTGGTCTCTTACTACTTGCCCTGCTGATACGCCACGCATTGCAACTTGACTTTGGCCTGGGCCTAAATTTTGAATAGATACACTTGCCACATTACGAGCGATATCCTCTAAGTTCATTGCACCCGAACGCTCAATGTCTTTTTGTGTTTGAGCATTCACAGAAAAAGGTACATCTTGAATGGAAGCGCTGCGTTTTGTTGCAGTCACCATTATGGTCTCGACATCTTCTTCTTTTTCATTGTTTGTTTGCGCTATCGTACTTGTACTTATCGAGCTCAGAATAGCGAGACTCAATATGTGCAGACGAAAAGTATTATTGTTGTGTGTCATACTTTAAATCCTTGCTTTTAATGATTTGCATTGTTTACTTTGAAAGTAAAAATGTTATGAGCATGCTTCTTTTCTTTGTTTATTATTATTGTGCTCAAAGAAATAGAGTGCATGAATTATGCAGCAAAGTTTGATTGGATATTTAGCGATTAACAAAACGCCAAATTGCCCTTTTTATTCGATACTGTACTGCACCGATTAACATAGCAGAAAATTTGAAAAAAAATAGATAAAACATATACAAAGCAAAAAAAAGCCGCTTAAAAGCGGCTTCTTCGTAAACAGTAAAATTACTTCTTGCTAAGAGCACCAAAACGCTTCTTAAATCGGTCAACACGACCACCAGTATCAACGTTACGTTGCTTACCAGTATAGAACGGGTGGCAAGACGAGCATACATCTAAGTTGATGTCTTTGCCCATGGTAGAACGTACTTTCATTACGTTTCCGCAAGAGCAAGTTGCTGTAATTTCTTCGTATTTAGGATGGATATCAGCTTTCATGGAATACCTTTTATTTTAAGGCCGCCTCGCTATACAACCCGAAGTTGCACACCAAGCGATGTTAATTTTCGCCAAAGCTCGAATAGCTTTGAAATTCTAGAGCGCGGAGTCTATAGAAAAATCGCCCAATGAGCAAGCTTTTCGTGCTGAGTACCATTTAGCCTAGTACGGCTATTATTGAAAACATCAATCGCCTTTTGCTTTTATAGGCGTCGTAGTATGAAATTCATTTTTTACACAGTGATCTAAGGAAGATTATTGAATAACGATCACTTTATAAAGCTACTGTAAGTTCACACAATAATCATTTCGGTATAGTGAATTTTTTTGTTAGCGTTTACAATGAACGGGCGTCACCAAAGTTTTCAAAATTTGAAATTAAAGACGATGTACAAATATCTGTTTTTGTTCTACATAAATCATAAATGTGCGTTTTGAGTGCATAAACGCCTTCACTATCATTCATCACAGTAACAACGATAATTCGGGACACATGAGTGGGCTATCTCTTGATGACACAACACTAGACGATATGAATATTGAAACGCAAGGTAATACTAAACAATCAGACTTTGCTACTGCTCGAATTGTGCAGGTTGCCTTGCCGGTGCCTTTAGAACGCTTGTTTGATTACAGCCTCAATGAGCAACAATTTTCTGAATTTGATGATTTGAACAGCTTAGTTGGTACCCGAGTAGAAGTTCCATTCGGTAAAAAAAAGATGATTGGCATTGTGATGGATACTTCCGAAGGCTCCGATATTGAGCCAGGAAAACTCAAAAGCGTTGAAAAGTGCATTGACAAAACCCCCATTTTTGAATCCCATTTACTCATTCTTGCGCACTGGTTATCTGCATTTTACCTACACCCAATAGGCGAAGTCGTAGCAGTAATGTTGCCAGCACTGATTAAAAAAGGTGCGGATGCTCAATTATTAGCAGAAGAACAACTCACCATAAGTAAGCAGCTAGTTGGTTCAAACGACATATTTGAAAAATTAAAGAACAGCAAGCGCCAAGCAGAGCTCGCCAAAGCGCTACAACAAGTAGCGATTAAACTCTCGGACGCAAAGAAAGACTATTCCAATGCGATTGTACAAGGCTTATTGGATAAGAATATCGCGTCGGTAGTACCTAATTATCCAGAACACAACACCTGGAAAAATAGGCTATCGCTTAAGGAAAGCCAGAGGCCCAATTCCTATCAAGCCATAGCAATTTCCTCGATTGTGAACAGTCGAGGTTTTTCGCCCTTCTTGATTGAAGGCGTTACAGGGAGTGGTAAAACCGAAGTCTATTTGCAGATCATTGAGGAAATATTAAAACAGGGAAAACAGGTTCTTGTATTAGTACCTGAAATTGGACTCACTCCGCAAACGGTGCAACGTTTCGAAAAGCGCTTTGGTAATGTGGTTTCGGTATGGCATTCAGGTATGACCGACAATGAGCGTTTGCAAGTTTGGAAGCAAAGTAAATTTGGTCTTAACGGTGTAGTAATTGGCACTCGCTCAGCAGTATTCTTACCTTTCTATTCGCTTGGTATGCTGATTGTGGATGAGGAGCACGACGAGTCATATAAACAACAAGATAGTCTAAGATATCATGCAAGAGATTTAGCTTTGTACCGAGCAAAATCCCTCAATCTCCCTGTTGTTCTTGGAAGCGCCACTCCCTCACTTGAAAGCCTCTACAATGCTCTATCAAAAAAATACACGCATCTTGAGTTGCCACATAGAGCCGCACAAGCGTCTATGCCAAGTCAACATTTAGTCGATGTGACAGGATTACAAATGGCAGCAGGTATTTCACCACCTATGCTAAAACGCCTCAAAATACATTTAGAAAACGGTAATCAAGTACTTATTTTTGCAAATAGGCGTGGTTATGCTCCCTCATTAATCTGTCAACAATGTGGACACATTGAAAGTTGTGATGACTGCGATATGCCTTACACTTTGCATCTTAGTAGCCAAAATATTCAATGCCATCGATGTGGAGAATATGAAGACTACAGAGAAAAGTGCAGTGCTTGTGGATCTTTCAATGTCAGTACTGAAGGGGTTGGAACAGAGCAAATACAACAAAAAATGGGGCAGCTGTTTCCCGAATTTTCATGCGTAAGGATTGATAGCGATTCGACAAGAAGTAAACAAAGGCTGCATGATTTATTAAATGAAATTAATAGTCGCAAGCACCAGATATTGGTTGGCACTCAAATTTTGTCAAAAGGGCATCATTTCCCCAACGTTACGATGGCGCTCATACTTAACGTCGATTCTATGCTGTTTAGCTCAGACTTTCGTGCGCCAGAAAAGTTAGCGCAACTCGTCACTCAAATCAGTGGTAGGGCAGGTCGCGCTGATAAACCCGGAGAAGTTTGGTTACAAAGCTATCAGGTAGGTCATCCCTTATTACAAGATTTAGTCAACAATGGCTACTCGCATTTTGCGCGTACTTTATTACATGACAGGCGTGCTGCTGATTTACCCCCCTGTCAATGGCAAGTAGCGGTGCGCGCGGAACATATAGATAAAGAATACGTATTAGAATTTTTGCATTTTGCTGTATCCTTGCTAGCGCAATTTTCGATGTTAAAAACCCTTGGGCCTTTTCCGGCAGGAGTAGAAAAGAAACAAAAGCGCTATCGATTTATCGTGGTGTCTCAGTGTGCGCGTGTCGACTATTTAAATAAGGCTTTGCAGCAAACCAAAAAGACTCTGATAACGCACAAATTATCACCAAAAGTTCGCTGGGCGATAGACTTTATGCCGATCGATTTTTGTTAGTACAACAGATACTTTATACTCGGCACGAGTTGATTAAACTAAGAAGGCAGTAATGGCGACAAAAGATTATGTGACTCGCTCGCGTAAACCTAAACCCAAGAAGAAACCAGTTAAATCCGTGCCTTGGATACGGATCCTAATAGCGCTGCTGCTGATTAGCGGATTTATATATGCTTTGTATCTATTGTCCTCGGTGCAGAACGGAGCAAAAGCACCTGAACAGAACACCGAGCAATCATCAGGCAAAGTAACAGATCCAAACAACGGTAACAGTGATGATTTAGATAATAAAAGTACCGTCAAACTCGACGACCTCCCCATTTTAGAAGACGAAGAATACGATTATATTGATTCACTTCCAAACTATGATGTTGAGGTAGATGTAGATGGTCCAAAACAAATTAATGGCGATTTTATTATGCAATGTGGTTCGTTTCGAACCAGTGAAAGAGCGAATGAGCTAAAAGCAATGATCGCCATGCAAGGCTTTGAATCAAGAGTATTGACTAGCAATAATAAAAACGGACTATGGCACAGAGTCGTATTAGGGCCTTATGAACGAAAACGCCAAGCAGAGCGAGACCGCCACCAACTTAAGCGCGCAAATATTAATAACTGCAAAATTTGGTTGACTTCTAAATAGACTTGAAAAACAAAACTATCGCCCCACATATCCTTTTATTAAGTCGCATCAGCGACGAACATATCAGGAGTAAGAAATGACAACGATTGTTTCCGTCAGAAGAGGAAATCAAGTGGTTGTGGCAGGTGATGGTCAAGTCTCACTTGGAAACACCGTCATGAAGGGCAATGCTCGAAAAGTCAGACGTTTATACCACGATAAAGTGCTTGCCGGTTTTGCTGGTGGTACTGCCGATGCATTTACTTTGTTTGAGCGTTTTGAAAGTAAATTAGAGATGCACCAGGGGCACTTGACGAAAGCAGCGGTCGAGCTTGCGAAAGACTGGAGAACAGACAGAGCACTTCGACGGCTAGAGGCTTTACTAGCGGTCGCTGACCATACTGCCTCATTAATCATCACGGGTAATGGTGATGTCATACAGCCAGAAAATGACCTTATCGCGATTGGCTCTGGTGGGCCTTATGCTCAAGCAGCTGCCTCTGCTTTGCTTGATAATACCGAGCTCCATGCACAAGATATTGCAACGAAAGCCCTTACTATTGCAGGTGATATCTGTGTTTATACCAATCAGAACCAAACGGTAGAATGCTTAGATTACTAGGCAATTTGCGCTACAGAATGAATGATAGGATGAATATATGTCTGAAATGACGCCCAGAGAAATTGTACACGCGCTTGATAAACACATTATTGGTCAAGCAGATGCAAAAAGAGCCGTGGCTATTGCATTGAGAAATCGCTGGAGACGGATGCAACTTGAGCCTGAACTTAGGCAGGAAGTTACCCCTAAGAATATTCTTATGATCGGCCCAACGGGTGTGGGGAAAACTGAGATTGCAAGGCGGCTTGCGAAACTTGCAAATGCGCCTTTTATAAAAGTCGAAGCGACAAAATTTACTGAAGTCGGGTACGTTGGCAAAGAGGTCGAAACGATCATTCGAGACTTAGCGGATATCGCTGTAAAAATGACCAAAGAAGACGCTGCGAAAAAAGTAAAATACCGAGCAGAGGAAGCGGCTGAAGACCGTATATTAGATATATTAATTCCGCCACCTGAAAATAATTTCGGGGACAAAGAACCGGTAGAAGAAAAGGGAGCTCGCCAAGTATTCAGGAAAAAGCTGCGCGAAGGTCAATTAGACGATAAAGAAATTGAAATAAATCTTGCACTTCCTCAGGTCGGTGTTGAGATCATGGCGCCCCCAGGAATGGAAGAGATGACCAACCAATTGCAAGGGATGTTTCAAAATCTATCTGGCGATAAAAAGAAGAAGAAGAAACTGAAAATTAAGGACGCTTTCAAACTCTTAATTGAAGAAGAGTCTTCAAAACTCATCAACCATGAAGATTTAAAAGAAACGGCTATAGAGACACTAGAACAAAATGGTATCGTTTTTATTGATGAAATTGACAAGATTTGTAAACGAGAGGGGACCAGCGGCGCAGATGTCTCCCGTGAAGGTGTTCAGCGTGACCTTCTGCCTTTAGTAGAAGGCTCGTCGGTTTCGACAAAGCACGGTATGGTAAAGACCGACCACATTTTATTTATCGCCTCTGGCGCATTTCAAATGGCAAAACCTTCTGACTTAATTCCAGAGTTACAGGGTCGCTTACCTATTCGTGTTGAATTATCGGCATTGAAAGTCGAGGACTTCGTTCGGATCCTGACTGAACCAAATGCTTCCTTAACCGAGCAATGCAAAGCATTAATGAACACCGAAGGTGTAAATGTAGAGTTTACTGAGTCTGGCCTAGAGAAAATCGCCAAGGCTGCCTGGCAAGTCAACGAGAAAACTGAAAATATTGGTGCCCGTAGGCTTCATACCGTGCTTGAAAAGTTAATGGAGGAGGTCTCGTTTAACGCATCCGACCTATCGAATGAAACCATCAAGGTTGACGAGGATTACGTTAATGAGCATCTTCAGGCCCTAGTCGATAACGAAGATTTGTCTCGATTTATACTATAGTAAATAACGAGTTAATTTATTCATATACTATCTTCATGCACTATCAGTGTGAGATATTATACGAAAGGTTAGTTAAACCTCATAAGTCGACGAACTTATGAGGTTTTCTTTTGTCTAGGATCATGAAACAAAAACGATAGGCTGAGAGTCGAGTTGGAGATTGCTGTTAAAGCTTCCACATTCTAGATCAGATGCCGTATTTTGGGGGTCCAAGGCGGGTCCTAAAGGGCCTCGAGTTTTAACACCTCCATTTACTTTTTCTAAATCTAGCTTGTTCAATAGTGAGTGTTGCTGAGTATCATTTGTCATAAAAACATTCCTTAATAGTCATTAGAGTTGAGTGTTAAGCTCCTGCCAGAGTAGCGATAATATGGGTCACATCCTTGTGTATTTTCTGCTTCCTTGCAGTGGTAGTAATAATAGCTGCAAGCCTCCTCGAAGGTAACTGAACAAAGGATCTGAAATTCTGAAACGGGACATTGCTTTGAAAAATTGCTTACGCATAGCGTTACTTTTGCTGTCTGTTACTATCAGCAATTCGATATGCGGCAAAGAAAATATTCACTTTGAGATCAGCGGCGTTGAGTCGTCTGAAATACGTGAGAACCTGCTCATTCTTTTGTCAGAAATCAATCCACCCTTAACCGAGTTCGATGCAGACGAATATCAAAGTACTTTAGAAAAACAAGCTCAAAAAGGGCTTCACGCCTATGCATATTATAATGCGGATATTGACATAAAGACGCGCGTACCGAGCACAAAAGACAAAGCAAATAAAGCACAACTAATGGTTTATCTAGATGTCACTCTTAATGAGTTGACCTATGTTGAACGTGTAATTCTTCAAACGGATGACTCTTTAGAAGAATTACCAAAACGTCTCGCAGATGTCATCGACAATATACGGAAAATGCAGGGAAAAGCGGTTGATCATGGAAAATATGAAAGTTTGAAAAGTCAGCTCAATACCTTCGCTCTGATCTATGGCTATTTCGATTTTAAATTTTTACTTAATAAACTCATTATTCTACCCAAGCCAGACAAACGTGGAAGCAGTGCAACCGTGCACTGGTTGTTTAATTTAGGACAAAGATATCGTTTCGGTAGGCTTGATTTCTTAGATGATACACGAGGTCAAGACTTAGCAACTTCAGTAAAAACATTCAAACAGCGAGAGTATTTTGATCAGAACAAAGTAGGTGAATTCTCTCTTAACATGTCGGCTACTGGCTATTTTGATAATGCTATTGCTCGGGCAAACTCCGAAAGAGCAGAAAATTATGAAGTGCCAATTGAAGTCATATTAAAACCTAAACCAAAAGATCTTTTTAAGTTTGGCTTAGGTGTTTCAACTGACACTGGTCCTCGGATCAGTATCGATTGGAGTCGCCCTTGGGTCAATTTAAAGGGACACTCTCTAGGAGGTGAACTATACCTATCGAATCCTAGAAAAAGCGTTGGTCTGAGTTACAGAATCCCAAAAGATAACCCACTGATTGACTTTATTAATCTACAAGTTGCTGCAAAACGTGTGAACGAGAACCAAACGCAAAGTGACATCTTGTCTGCAGGTATTCAGAGGCAGTGGGGTGCGAGAGACGAAGAAAGTTGGAATAAAATAGCCTTTCTTAACCTTCAGCGTGAATCCTTTATTCAAGGTTTATTGGATGAACAAACCACCCGTTTAATTATGCCAGGTTTCTCATTCAATCGAATTAGAAAACAAGGCGATATTTTTGTTAGCTGGGGGGATCGCCAACAAATTACTATCGAGGGTGCAAGCAAAGATCTCTTATCTGACATCGATTTATATAAAATTGAGGCAAGCACAAAATGGTTGCGTGAATTTGGTGTACACCGATGGGTTGCGCGGGCAGACATTGGCGCTATTTCCACGAATGACTTTGAGCGAGTTCCTTCGTCCCATCGTTTTTTTGCAGGTGGCGATCAATCAATAAGAGGCTTTGGTCATAATGAAGTATCAGATGTACGTGAAATAGAAACCGATGAGGGGGTCGAATTTGAGCTGACAGGTGGAAAATATTTGTCGGTCGCAAGTGTCGAATATGCTTATCGCTTTGCTGAAAGCTGGCGAGTTGCCGCGTTTTTTGATGCGGGCAGTGCAAGCTCAGAATTTGTCCAAAATACCGCAACAGGTATTGGGGCGGGCGTGCATTGGCTGTCACCGATTGGCAATGTGCAGGTTTATATCGCTAGAGGTAAGTCTGATTTTGAGCGTGCGTGGCGACTTCACTTGATCATAGGGCCAGGTATTTAATATGAATTATCGCGTGTTCAGTAAATGGTGTGCCTATGGTTTTTTGTCTTTAGTGGCCTTTATTTTCTTGTCTTTAGCGTTGGCCTTCAGCCCAATTGGCATTTCGACAATGGCGTCTTTTGCCAATAAGCAAAATGGTATAACAATTGACGGTGTCGATGGTAGCCTGTATTCGCAAATAAGCATTTCAAAAGTCGTTATAAAACAAGATGCGATGTTGATCGATGCTGAAAATTTAAAACTCGACCTTAGTTTAAATTGTTTATTTGTAGCAAAGATATGTGTTCAAAACCTAGAATTTGCTCGCTTTGACCTTACCCTTCTCAATTCTGAGGATAAGCAAGCTCCCGAGCCAAAGGGTTTACGCGATTATATTACTTTGCCTGTAGAGTTTGAATTAGAGCGCCTCTATCTGTCCTCATTCTCTTTATTTTCTGAGGATCCTGATAAAGCAGACGAGTCTACAAAAATGCTTGAAATCGAAAGTTTGTATACTCGATTATTCATGTTTGAGTCGCTTGATGTAAAAGAGTTAAGCATAAATGCTCTCGCTATTAATCAGATGGCAGACCCTCAAACGAAAGAAAGCACAGAGGAAAAAGGCTTTGAGTTAGACAAACTCATAAAAATGGTAAAGCAATTTAAATTTGTGCCACTTGATGCGCCGCAGGTATTTATTCCAATTAATTTAAACGCAGATAATAACCAAATTAATCGTATTTGCCTTGTCGAACAAGCGTCACAAGATTGCGTAGAGGATCTTCAACTTAGCGTTCAATTACAAAAGCAGATACTCAAATTACAGCTCGCTTTATCTGGCGTAGAACAGCTGTTTAAAAAAGCCGAGTTATCATTCGAAATGGATTTAGACCAGCAGTTTAAACATAGCTTGGATCTTAATGTCACGCCAAACGAAGGTCTTAGAGAAGGTGGCGCGCTCGCTTTTGATATACACGTAGACGGTAACTTAAAAGGTGTCCAACTTGAACTAAAAAGCACAAAAGAAAATGCACCTTTATTAAACTTAATGGCGAACATAAATGTTGCTACAGCGGAATTACCTGTCGATGTTAGCTTAAGCGGTCAAGGCTTAGGTAAATTTGCGGCTAATTGGGATTTGGCTTCTATTGAGATATTGGATCATGTGGACCTGAAACTAACAGGTACTACACAGCAATATGTATTAGATGCTACAGCTCAGTTAATATCGCCGCAAGTGAGTAATCTAGAACTTAACACTACTTTTTCGCTCGCCAATAGTGTTCTAGAGGTCAATCGTTTGAAAAGCTCAGGTGCGCTTGGCGATTTTTTGCTAAATTCACGAATTGAGATTAATCAACAACTACAACTAGCAAGCCGCGCAGATATTCGTTTTGATGGCTTAAATATAGGCGCAGTAAAGGAGTCTCTGAGCAGTCAACTTTCAGGGCAATTAGCGCTTCGCTCCACTTTTTCGGATGATCTATTCTCCGCGAGTGTTGATTGCAAAGAAATTAAAGGTTTAATCGAAGGCTTCGAACTTGCAACTGAATGTGATGTGGATATATCAGATAATGGCCTTGTGAAAGTGCGTAAATTTAATCTTGCTCAAGCCAGTAATTCGATTTCAGCATCAGGGCAAATTGTGCTTCCGAGGCGATTTAAGGCCATTATTCAAAATCAGAGCAATAAGGGTGGCGCACTATCTTCACTTGAGCAAGCTCAGAGTGATTTTACCTTTTCTATCGATGTTGAGCACTTGCAAGACCTTTCTTATTTGCTTGGTAAAAATCAAACTCTAGAAGGTGTGATCAAGGGCAGTGGCTCAATAGTTGGTAATGCCCTTTCCCCCAAGGTTGATGCTACGATACTGGCGAGTAAGCTTGCCTTCCAAGACATTAGTATTGAACAGCTTAAACTTGATTTCGATAGTGACCTAAGTGCAAATTTCTCTACTCAATTAAAGGCGAATATTAAACAAGTAACGAGGGGAGACGATCGCGCTGTAATAGCAAACGATGCCATACTGAGTATTAATGGCGATTTAGCTAAACACCAGCTCTCATTTAGCACAACTAGTCCTGAATATAGTGGTTTACTGGCTATCAATGGTGCATTAGATAGAAATGCTATGGCTTGGCAAGGGCGATTAATTGAAGGCGAGATTAATGCGCCATTTGATACATTCAAGCTAGCTAATGAATTTGATATTGAACTTTCGGCCTCTACACTATTAATTGACGGACATTGTTGGCTTTCTTCCCTATCTACGAATATTAATACAGTCAGCTCAATCGACGAGCAGGGCCTTTGTATTGAGCCCATAAAGCGTTCTGACACGCAAACAAATATAAACGCGAAATTGTCATATGATCTTGCGCCTGTGCTAATGCATTTTTCACCAGAGCTTATTTTAACAGGCAGTGAACTTCCACTTTTTAGTGACATCAAGGTCAGTATCGAGGATACAGGGCGCGTTCAGGCAGACGCCTATAATGTGATTACTGGCGCAAAAATTAGAACCAAAGAACATGAAATTGAGCTTGTTGCGATTGTTGCAAATCTTGATTTGGAAGACGAGATATTGCAATCCAATATTTTTGCGGGTACACAAAGTGTCGGGGCAATTGGCGTCAGCAGTAAGATTGAACTAGGAAGCGAACAAAGGATACACTCTGGCCGGCTACGAATTGACGGCTTAGGTTTAAATAAATTCAAACAATTTGTCGCAAGAGTGGAGAAGTTGTCTGGCAATATTGATGGCGATTTGCGCTTTACTGGGCCATTGCTTTCCCCACTTTTTAATGGCGACTTAACTATCGGAAACGGTGAGTTAGTGGTGAATAGTTACCCTTATCCGCTGACTAATTTTAACCAAAAAGTTACGGTGGTAGATAATACGGCTGACATCGAGGGTAACTTCAAGATGGGCAAAGGCGATGCTCAATACTCTGGGCGACTAGTAGTAAACGAAAACATTGAATTCAAAGGTGCAATAAAAGGGAAGGATATTCAATTAGCAGTCCAAGATCATCAAATACAGATATCGCCTGATTTACAAATTCAACTGACGCCAGAGCAATTTGATTTAAAAGGTTCGCTCAATATACCCAAAGCATTATTTAAATTGAATGAGTTGCCAGAAAGCGCAAAAACTCCGAGTGCCGACCAAATTGTGATCGGAAAACCGCCTGAGCCTCCCATTTTGCCAATTGGACTTAACATTGATTTAAACCTACTTATTGATGAGGCAAAAGAATCTAAAGTTGAAGTCAATGCACTAGATTTAGAGGCTGTATTGGCAGGAGATTTGCGCCTCAAAGTGATTCAAAAGCGAGCCAAGAAAGAAAACGAATTTACTCCGCTGGAAACCTACTTGTACGGTACGGTAAATATTTTGTCGGGTAATTATGAAGCCTATGGACAAATGTTGCAGGTGCGCTCCGGTAGCATTCATTTTAACGGGGCGCCAAGTTTGCCACAGTTCGATGTAACTGCCATCCGTAATCCATTGAATACTGAAGATCAGGTGATTGCAGGCGTTAGAATTAGCGGCAACCCAGTCTCACCGAAGCTAGACTTGTTTTCTGAGCCGAACATGATCCAAGCTCGACAGCTTTCTTATCTTTTGCAAGGCACAGACATCACCGGTGGACCAGGCACTTCTACAAACGTGCAACTGATTAACGCATTGGTGAACTACGGCGTAGGAAGCAGTGAAAACCGAGTAAATAAAATTGGTCAAAGCTTAGGGTTTGATTCGCTTAATTTACAAACGGCGGGTCAAGGCAATAACACACAATTGCAAGTAACCGGCAGAATATCAGACAAAATCCAAGTTACCTATGGCGTTGGCTTATTTGACTCGGTCTCTGTGGTCATTTTGAAATACCAATTAATGCCTAAATTATTTATAGAGGCAAAAAGTGGTGTGAACAGCGCCGTAGATTTATTTTATGAGGTAACTCGCAACGAGTCATAATTTCGTATGTGGTTTTGTTGACTTAAAAATGCAGATAGGGTGCTTATGTTAACGTACCCTATCTGATTTTTATTTGGCGTAGCTAGCCTAAGTTAAGTAATCAATCTTGTGTGTAAGTAACATTAGCTCTCGATAGTATCGAGCAACAAGCGCATTCCTATTTCGTATATCTAACTTGCGATAAATGTTGGCGCAGTGAAATTTTACTGTTCGCTCACTGATAAACAAATCACAAGCTATGAGTTTGTTTGGTAAGCCTTCTAAAATCTTCAGAGCGATTTCTTTTTCACGTTTCGACAAGCATTCTATTTTTTGGATCATGACTAAGTCCTTTTAGTAAATGTAAATAATGAAGGGTGTAAACCATCTTCTTTCAATTCCTTTACAGAATCGGCAAGCGCTATGGTTTGGGGGCGATGAGCTATCATTAGAATTGCAGTGTTGAGTTGCTTAAGTTGAGCACACACTTGCTTTTCTGTTTGCACATCTAAGTGGCTGGTGGCCTCATCTAAAATTAAAAGGCGAGGTTGTTTGTATAAGGCTCTTGCAAGCAAAAGTCGTTGCTTTTGCCCTCCACTAAGGCTTGAGCCCATGTCGCCAATCAGCGTTTGATATTGCATCGTCATATTCAGAATATCTTGATGAATACACGCACATT